>NZ_CATKQE010000061.1:0-337326 GCF_949767845.1 Pseudomonas sp. IT-232MI5 | reverse complement strand
AGCGTCTGCTTGATTTCTATGCAACGGCCCGGAGCATGGCTATTATTCGGGCCTCATTGTGAGGCGAGACCTGCATGCTGACGTTGTTGAACCTTCTGAAGGATGGTCGATTCCATTCTGGTCAGGATCTGGGGGCTGCCCTGGGAATAAGTCGAAGTGCTGTATGGAAACAGCTTCAGCATCTAGAGGCTGAGCTTGGCTTGTCCATTCATAAAGTTCGTGGGCGGGGTTATCAATTGGCTGCGCCATTAACGCTTCTCGACTCTCGGGCGATATCGGCAATGGCGCCAGGTTGGCCGGTGACCGTTCTGGATTCAGTCGACTCGACAAATGCTGAGGCCTTGCGTGCGATCGGCCAAGGTAGTTTGGCCCCCTTTTTGGTACTCGCGGAGCGACAAGTCTCTGGACGTGGGCGAAGAGGTCGCAAGTGGGTGAGTCCGTTTGCTGAGAATCTCTATTACAGTCTTGTCCTGCGTATTGATGGCGGAATGCGGCAACTCGAGGGGTTGAGTCTTGTCGTGGGGTTGGCTGTTTTGCAGGCTCTGCGAAATTTTGGAGTGCAAAGTACCGGATTGAAGTGGCCCAACGATGTCTTGGTAGGTAACAAGAAAATCGCTGGCATTCTCCTTGAGCTCGTCGGAGACCCCGCCGACGTTTGCCATGTTGTGCTGGGCATTGGCATTAACGTGAATATGCAGCTATCGGATGAGGTCGATCAGGAATGGACCTCTATCCGTCTTGAGTCAGGCAAAAGCAGTGATCGTAATGCCTTGGTGGTTGAGCTGAGTAAACAGTTAAGTGCTCACATCAAGCGCCATCAGGCGGATGGTTTCTCGGTTCTCCAGTCAGAATGGGAGGCCAATCACTTGTGGCAGGGTCGGCCTGTATCGTTGATTGCGGGCTCCAGTCAGATAGACGGCGTTGTGCTCGGAATAGATAGTCAGGGTGCGCTGCGCCTGAAGGTGGATGGCGTGGAAAAAGTCTTTAGTGGTGGTGAGCTCAGCCTGAGGTTGCGTGATGATTCTTGAGCTCGACTGCGGGAACAGCTTTATTAAGTGGCGAGTGCTGAAAGCTGCGCCCGGGGTTCTCTTTTCTGAAGGGGTTGTCGACTCTGATCTAGCGTTACTTGAAAGTTTGAGATCCCTGGACGGGCTTGTGCTGCGCAAGTGCCGCGTGGTCAGTGTCAGGACTGCGGAAGAAACTGATGTATTAATCGATGCGATCAAGCGGGAGTTCGGTATTTCGGTGGTGTGTGCGAAGTCCGCCCGTGAAATGTCTGGTGTCAAAAATGGTTATGAAGACTATGAGCGTCTAGGGCTTGATAGGTGGTTGGCCATGCTAGGCGGGTTTCATCTTGCATCGGGCAGCGCTTGCCTGGTACTCGATTTCGGTACGGCGGTAACGGCTGACTTTATTGCTGCTGATGGTGAGCATCTGGGAGGTTTCATTTGTCCTGGTATGCCATTGATGCGCAATCAGTTACGTACACATACCCGTAAGATTCGCTATGGAGATCTGGCGGCTGAGCGCGCGCTGTCCAGCAATGCACCTGGGCGCACCACCGTTGAGGCGGTGGAACGTGGGTGTTCGTTAATGTTGCGAGGTTTTGTGCTGACGCAGCTGGAAATGGCGAGCGCCTACTGGGGGGAAGATTTTGCAGTCTTTATAACTGGTGGTGATGCTGTATTGGTTGCAGATGTCGCGCCCAGGGCCAAGGTTGTTCCTGACCTGGTATTTGTGGGGCTGGCTATGGCATGTCCTTTTTCCTGAGGTTTGTATGCGTTGGTTGTTCCTCCTGCTTATCGTTCTTAATGGCTTCTATTATGTCTGGCACCAGCAGGAAGCACCTTTGCGGGCGAAGGACGTAACGCCTCTCAGTTTGTATCGAGGTCCCCAGCAAGACATTCGCTTGCTTAGTGAAACGACAGGTGATGTTCGGGAGGGGCGGGGAGGGCGACGGCAGGAATGTCTGTTTCTCGGTGGTTTTTCCCGGCAGGACTCGCTTTCAGCCCTTCAGCAGCGTTTGGCCGAAATGGGGGTCGACGCGCAATCTTCATCGAAGGATGCTTCCGGGGCTGGTTATTGGTTGTCTGTCGCGCCTCAGGGCCAGCGTTTGTTGGGTGATGCTCAGCTGCAGAACCTTTCCAACGAATTCAATGAGTTAAAACATAAAATAATGCTGTGTGAGGGGGTTGCACCTGCTGAGTAGTTTGCATAGAATGGCGCCCGCTCCACAGCGAAGACCCAAACAGGTTTTCAGTGTGAGGCGATGTCAGCGCAGCTAACCTCAGGTTTTTAAATGAGAAAATGCTTGACAGGGGTTTGGCATAGTATAGAATGCCGGCCTGATTAGGAGGGGTTCCCGAGCGGCCAAAGGGATCAGACTGTAAATCTGACGTCTACGACTTCGAAGGTTCGAATCCTTCTCCCTCCACCAGATTTAAGCGTGAGCTGCAGGCTCCGCGGGTATAGTTTAGTGGTAGAACCTCAGCCTTCCAAGCTGATGATGCGGGTTCGATTCCCGCTACCCGCTCCAAGTTTGCAGGTTGTGCAAAGTGTTTTGCTCTTGTAGCTCAGTTGGTAGAGCACACCCTTGGTAAGGGTGAGGTCAGCGGTTCAAATCCGCTCAAGAGCTCCATATAACAAGGCAGATATGAAAATATCTGCCTTTGTTTTAATGGTTGATATTGTTTGTCTAATTTCTTCTGTTGAGGGTGATATCGATGGCTAAGGAAAAATTTGATCGTTCCCTGCCCCACGTCAACGTTGGGACCATTGGTCACGTTGACCACGGTAAAACCACTCTGACTGCTGCTCTGACTCGCGTTTGCTCCGAAGTTTTCGGTTCTGCAATCGTTGACTTCGACAAGATCGACAGTGCGCCAGAAGAAAAGGCTCGCGGTATCACCATCAACACCGCACACGTTGAGTACAACTCGAAGATCCGTCACTACGCTCACGTTGACTGCCCAGGTCACGCTGACTATGTGAAGAACATGATCACCGGTGCTGCTCAGATGGACGGCGCTATTCTGGTTTGCTCGGCTGCTGATGGTCCGATGCCACAAACCCGTGAGCACATCCTGCTGTCCCGTCAGGTTGGCGTTCCGTACATCGTGGTTTTCCTGAACAAGGCTGACCTGGTAGACGACGCTGAGCTGCTGGAACTGGTTGAGATGGAAGTTCGCGACCTGCTGTCCACCTATGACTTCCCAGGCGACGATACTCCGATCATCATCGGTTCGGCTCGTATGGCTCTGGAAGGCAAAGACGACAACGAGATGGGCACCACTGCCGTCAAGAAACTGGTTGAAACTCTGGACAGCTACATCCCAGAACCAGTGCGTGTAACCGACAAGCCGTTCCTGATGCCAATCGAAGACGTATTCTCGATCTCGGGTCGCGGTACTGTTGTGACCGGTCGTATCGAGCGCGGTATCGTTCGCGTTCAAGATCCGCTGGAAATCGTTGGTCTGCGTGACACCACCGTTACTACTTGCACCGGTGTTGAAATGTTCCGCAAGCTGCTCGACGAAGGTCGTGCTGGCGAGAACTGCGGCGTTCTGCTGCGTGGCACCAAGCGTGACGACGTTGAGCGTGGTCAGGTTCTGGTTAAGCCGGGTTCGGTTAAGCCGCACACCAAGTTCACTGCAGAGGTTTATGTTCTGAGCAAGGAAGAAGGCGGTCGTCACACTCCGTTCTTCAAAGGCTACCGTCCACAGTTCTACTTCCGTACTACTGACGTGACTGGTAACTGCGAGTTGCCAGAAGGCGTTGAAATGGTAATGCCAGGTGATAACATTCAGATGACTGTTACCCTGATCAAAACCATCGCAATGGAAGACGGTCTGCGCTTCGCTATCCGTGAAGGCGGTCGTACCGTCGGCGCCGGTGTCGTAGCTAAAATCATCGAGTAAGTAGTTGTAATGTATTTTTCGGGCCGGCATAATGGTCGGCCTGATTTTGTTTTAGGTCAGTAGCTCAATTGGCAGAGCGACGGTCTCCAAAACCGTAGGTTGGGGGTTCGATTCCCTCCTGACCTGCCAGATTCACTTGGTGTGTCTGGCTTTCTTTTCACAGGATCTTCAAAGATGACTCCTAAAGCTGAAGCTCAAGGCTCTCGCTTCGATCTGCTCAAGTGGCTTGTAGTTGTCGCTTTGGTGGTTGTTGGCGTTGTTGGCAATCAGTATTACTCTGCTTCGCCGATCCTGTACCGTGTACTCGCCTTGCTTGTCATTGCTGCTGTAGCTGCCTTTGTAGGCCTGCAGACTGCGAAGGGCAAGTCTTTCTTTGTACTGGTTAAGGAAGCTCGCACCGAGATTCGTAAAGTCGTTTGGCCAACTCGCCAAGAAACCACGCAGACCACCCTTATTGTGGTGGCTGTTGTTCTGGTTATGGCGTTGCTGTTGTGGGGTCTTGACTCCCTGCTCGGCTGGCTTGTTTCCTTGATTGTCGGCTAAGGGTGTCCCGTGGCTAAGCGTTGGTATGTTGTGCATGCTTACTCGGGTTACGAGAAGCATGTGATGCGCTCGCTGGTCGAGCGCGTAAAGCTGGCTGGCATGGAAGATGGCTTCGGCGAGATTCTGGTTCCCACTGAAGAAGTGGTTGAAATGCGTAACGGCCAGAAGCGCAAAAGCGAGCGTAAGTTCTTTCCAGGCTACGTGCTGGTTCAGATGGATATGAACGAGGGTACTTGGCACTTGGTCAAGGATACTCCTCGGGTGATGGGTTTCATTGGCGGTACCGCTGATAAGCCTGCGCCAATCACCGATAAAGAGGCAGAAGCAATTCTGCGTCGTGTTGCTGATGGTAGCGACAAGCCGAAGCCGAAGACTCTCTTTGAGCCAGGTGAAACGGTGCGAGTCAATGACGGTCCATTTGCTGATTTCAATGGCGTTGTTGAAGAGGTTAACTACGAAAAGAGCCGGATCCAAGTGGCTGTGCTTATTTTCGGTCGCTCTACCCCGGTAGAGTTGGAGTTCAGTCAGGTCGAAAAGGTCTAGCTGAACAAGCATCCCAACCCCGCAGCCCTAGGCTGTGGGGTTTTGTCGTCACTGGGATAAACGCGCAAGTAACCGGGGAGCCTTTCGAGGCGATCGAACCCGTAATTGGAGTGCCTCATGGCCAAAAAAATTACCGCTTACATCAAGCTGCAAGTGAAGGCCGCTCAGGCTAACCCAAGCCCACCTGTTGGTCCTGCTCTGGGTCAACACGGCGTGAACATCATGGAATTCTGCAAGGCTTTCAATGCCCGTACTCAGGGTCTTGAAGCAGGTCTGCCGACTCCAGTGATCATCACTGTCTACAGCGACCGTAGCTTCACTTTTGAAACAAAATCCACCCCTGCTTCGGTTCTGCTGAAGAAAGCGGCCGGTCTGACCAGCGGTTCCGCTCGTCCGAACACCGTTAAGGTTGGCACTGTTACCCGTGCTCAGCTGGAAGAAATCGCGAAAACCAAAAACGCGGATCTGACTGCAGCTGATATGGATGCAGCCGTGCGTACTATCGCCGGTTCTGCTCGTAGCATGGGCCTTAACGTGGAGGGTGTGTAATGGCTAAGCTGACCAAGCGTCAAAAGGCTATCGCCGGCAAAATCGAAGCAGGCAAGGCCTACAACATTGTAGACGCCGCTGCCCTGTTGGCCGAGCTGTCGACTGTCAAGTTCAGCGAGTCGTTTGACGTTGCTGTGAACCTGGGTGTAGACCCGCGTAAATCCGACCAGGTTGTTCGTAGCGCTACTGTGCTGCCACACGGCACTGGCAAGACTGTTCGCGTTGCTGTGTTCACCCAGGGTCCAGCTGCCGAGGCCGCTCTGGCTGCCGGCGCTGACCGTGTAGGTATGGACGACCTGGCTGCCGAAATGAAAGGCGGCGACCTGAACTATGACGTAGTGATCGCATCCCCGGATGCCATGCGCGTTGTAGGTCAACTGGGCCAGATCCTTGGTCCGCGCGGTCTGATGCCTAACCCTAAGGTTGGTACCGTAACTCCAGATGTAGCGACTGCGGTCAAGAATGCTAAAGCTGGTCAGGTTCGTTATCGCACCGACAAAAACGGCATCATTCACACTTCCGTTGGCAAGATGGGCTTCGATGCCGTCAAGCTGAAGGAAAACGTTGAAGCCCTGATCGCTGATCTGAAGCGTATCAAGCCAGCTTCCTCGAAAGGTATCTACGTCAAGCGCGTTACCCTGAGCACCACTATGGGCCCAGGTCTGGTTATCGACCAGAGCTCGCTGGACGCTTAAGACAAAAATTGGCGCGACTATTCGCGCCAGTTGAAATATTGGGGTCCCTGCCTGGCGGGGGCTATCCAAGACCGTAGGCGACGCAAGTCTTAAACCACCAGCCTACGCAGATGGTGCTCCCGGTTCCTTACCGAATCAGACACCAAAACGACATTCGGTTTCGATCGAATGAAACGGTAACAAGCAGGAGTTAAACCCGTGGCAATTAATCTCGAAGACAAGAAGGCCATCGTCGCTGAAGTCAACGAGGCTGCCAAAGTCGCTCTGTCCGCTGTCGTGGTTGATGCCCGTGGCGTAACAGTAGGCGCAATGACCGGACTCCGTAAAGAGGCTCGTGAAGCTGGCGTTTACGTACGTGTTGTACGTAACACCCTGCTCAAGCGCGCTGTTGCTGACACTGAATACAGTGTTCTCAACGACGTGTTCACCGGCCCGACCTTGATCGCATTCTCCAACGAACACCCGGGCGCTGCTGCTCGTCTGTTCAAAGAGTTCGCTAAAGGTCAGGACAAGTTCGAGATCAAGGCAGCTGCGTTCGAGGGCAAGTTCCTCGCAGCTAATCAGATCGACGTTCTGGCAAGCCTGCCGACCCGTGACGAAGCAATTTCCCAGCTGATGAGCGTGATTCAAGGCGCTACCAGCAAATTGGCTCGTACTCTGGCGGCACTTCGCGACCAGAAAGAAGCTGCTGCAGCCTGAGGCTGAGCGTTTCCTCTCTCGCGTATTTTTGTTTATTTCGATGGCCTCCAGGCTATCCCCCAATTCAGGAAATAAGTCATGTCTCTGACTAACGAACAAATCATCGACGCAATCGGCGAAAAATCGGTTCTGGAAATCGTTGAGCTGATCAAGGCAATGGAAGAGAAGTTCGGCGTATCCGCTGCCGCTGCTTCTGCTGGTCCAGCTGCTGCTGCCGCTGTTGTTGAAGAGCAAACCGAGTTCAACGTTGTTCTGCTGGAAGCTGGCGAGAAGAAGGTTAACGTGATCAAGGCAGTTCGTGAACTGACTGGTCTGGGCCTGAAAGAAGCCAAAGAGAAAGTAGACGGCGCTCCTCAGGTTGTAGCTGAAGGCGTTTCGAAAGAAGCGGCTGAAGACGCTAAGAAGAAGCTGGAAGAAGCAGGCGCTAAAGTCGAGCTGAAATAAGTATCGACTTTGCTCCTCCAGCCCGAGCGTCAAGCGACAGGCTGATGGCTGGTGGCTCTTGCCACCGGCCTTTTTCCGTTATTGGCAGCCGACTGGGTCGGTGCTGATAAAGGCGCTGTAACCACCCGATGCGGTGGCGCAAACCATGGGGTTTGCACGATTTTCTGGCTGCTCCCGTCGGGAGGGGCCAAACAAGCAGGTGACCAAGCTGGGGAACGCTGATGGCTTACTCATATACTGAGAAAAAACGTATCCGCAAGGACTTTAGCAAGTTGCCGGACGTCATGGATGTGCCTTACCTCCTGGCCATCCAGCTGGATTCGTATCGTGAATTCTTGCAAGCGGGAGCGACTAAAGATCAGTTCCGCGACGTGGGCCTGCATGCGGCCTTCAAATCCGTTTTCCCGATCATCAGCTACTCCGGCAATGCTGCGCTGGAGTACGTCGGTTATCGCTTGGGCGAACCGGCATTTGATGTCAAAGAATGCGTATTGCGCGGTGTAACTTTCGCCGTACCTTTGCGGGTAAAAGTGCGCCTGATCATTTTCGACAAAGAATCGTCGAACAAAGCGATCAAGGACATCAAAGAGCAAGAAGTCTACATGGGTGAAATCCCCCTGATGACTGAGAACGGTACCTTTGTAATCAATGGTACCGAGCGTGTAATCGTTTCCCAGCTGCACCGTTCCCCGGGCGTGTTCTTCGACCACGACCGCGGCAAGACGCATAGCTCCGGCAAACTGCTGTACTCCGCGCGCATCATTCCTTACCGCGGTTCGTGGCTGGACTTCGAGTTCGACCCGAAAGACTGCGTGTTCGTGCGTATCGACCGTCGCCGCAAGCTGCCGGCATCGGTACTGCTGCGCGCGCTCGGCTATACCACTGAAGAAGTGCTGGACGCTTTCTACACCACCAACGTTTTCCACCTGAGCGGCGAAACCCTCAGCCTGGAACTGATTGCTTCGCGTCTGCGTGGTGAAATTGCGGTTCTGGACATTCAGGACGAGAAGGGCAAGGTGATTGTTGAGGCGGGCCGCCGTATTACCGCGCGCCACATCAACCAGATCGAAAAAGCCGGCATCAAGACTCTGGAAGTACCCCTGGACTACGTCCTCGGTCGTACTACCGCCAAGGTCATCGTGCACCCGGCTACCGGCGAAATCCTGGCAGAGTGCAACACCGAACTGAACACCGAAGTCCTGGCAAAAATTGCCAAATCCGGCGTTGTTCGCATCGAAACTCTGTACACCAACGACATCGACTGCGGTCCGTTCGTTTCTGACACGCTGAAGATTGACTCCACCAGCAACCAATTGGAAGCGCTGGTCGAGATCTATCGCATGATGCGTCCAGGCGAGCCGCCAACCAAAGACGCTGCCGAAACCCTGTTCAACAACCTGTTCTTCAGCCCTGAGCGCTATGACCTGTCTGCGGTCGGCCGGATGAAGTTCAACCGTCGTATCGGTCGTACCGAGATCGAAGGTTCGGGCGTGCTGTGCAAGGAAGACATCGTCGCGGTACTGAAGACTCTGGTCGACATCCGTAACGGTAAAGGCATCGTCGATGACATCGACCACCTGGGTAACCGTCGTGTTCGCTGCGTAGGCGAAATGGCCGAGAACCAGTTCCGCGTTGGCCTGGTACGTGTTGAGCGTGCGGTCAAAGAGCGTCTGTCGATGGCTGAAAGCGAAGGCCTGATGCCGCAAGACCTGATCAATGCCAAGCCAGTGGCTGCGGCGGTGAAAGAGTTCTTCGGTTCCAGCCAGCTCTCGCAGTTCATGGACCAGAACAACCCGCTGTCCGAGATCACCCACAAGCGTCGTGTCTCTGCACTCGGCCCTGGCGGTCTGACTCGTGAGCGCGCAGGCTTTGAAGTTCGTGACGTACACCCGACTCACTACGGTCGTGTTTGCCCGATTGAAACGCCGGAAGGTCCGAACATCGGTCTGATCAACTCCCTGGCTGCGTACGCTCGCACCAACCAGTACGGCTTCCTGGAAAGCCCGTACCGCGTGGTGAAAGAGGGTGTGGTCACCGACGAGATCGTGTTCCTGTCCGCTATTGAAGAAGCCGATCACGTGATCGCGCAGGCTTCGGCGACCATGAACGACCAGAAAGTCCTGATCGACGAACTGGTAGCCGTACGTCACCTGAACGAATTCACCGTTAAGGCGCCTGAAGAAGTCACCTTGATGGACGTTTCGCCGAAACAGGTAGTTTCGGTTGCAGCGTCGCTGATTCCGTTCCTCGAGCACGACGACGCCAACCGTGCGTTGATGGGTTCGAACATGCAGCGTCAAGCTGTACCAACCCTGCGCGCTGACAAGCCGCTGGTAGGTACTGGCATGGAGCGTAACGTAGCCCGTGACTCCGGCGTTTGCGTCGTGGCTCGTCGTGGCGGCGTGATCGATTCCGTCGACGCCAGCCGTATCGTGGTTCGTGTTGCTGATGACGAAGTTGAAACCGGCGAAGCTGGTGTCGACATCTACAACCTGACCAAATACACCCGCTCGAACCAGAACACCTGCATCAACCAGCGTCCGCTGGTGAGCAAGGGTGATCGTGTTCAGCGTAGCGACATCATGGCCGACGGCCCGTCCACCGACATGGGTGAACTGGCACTGGGTCAGAACATGCGCATCGCGTTCATGGCATGGAACGGCTTCAACTTCGAAGACTCCATCTGCCTGTCCGAACGTGTTGTTCAAGAAGACCGCTTCACCACGATCCACATTCAGGAACTGACCTGTGTGGCCCGTGACACCAAGCTTGGGCCTGAAGAGATCACTGCGGACATCCCTAACGTGGGTGAAGCTGCACTGAACAAACTGGACGAAGCCGGTATCGTTTACGTAGGTGCTGAAGTTGGCGCAGGCGACATCCTGGTCGGTAAGGTCACTCCGAAAGGCGAGACCCAACTGACTCCGGAAGAAAAACTGCTGCGTGCAATCTTCGGTGAAAAAGCCAGCGACGTTAAAGACACTTCCCTGCGCGTACCTACCGGTACCAAAGGTACTGTTATCGACGTACAGGTCTTCACCCGCGACGGCGTTGAGCGTGATGCTCGTGCACTGTCGATCGAGAAGACTCAACTCGACGAGATCCGCAAGGATCTGAACGAAGAGTTCCGTATCGTTGAGGGCGCGACCTTCGAACGTCTGCGTTCCGCTCTGGTAGGCCACAAGGCTGAAGGCGGCGCAGGTCTGAAGAAAGGTCAGGACATCACCGACGAAGTGCTCGACGGTCTTGAGCATGGTCAGTGGTTCAAACTGCGCATGGCTGAAGATGCTCTGAACGAGCAGCTCGAGAAGGCTCAGGCCTACATCGTTGATCGCCGCCGTCTGCTGGACGACAAGTTCGAAGACAAGAAGCGCAAACTGCAGCAGGGCGATGACCTGGCTCCAGGCGTGCTGAAAATCGTCAAGGTTTACCTGGCAATCCGTCGTCGCATCCAGCCGGGCGACAAGATGGCCGGTCGTCACGGTAACAAAGGTGTGGTCTCCGTGATCATGCCGGTTGAAGACATGCCGCACGATGCCAATGGCACCCCGGTCGACGTCGTCCTCAACCCACTGGGCGTACCTTCGCGTATGAACGTTGGTCAGATCCTTGAAACCCACCTGGGCCTCGCCGCCAAGGGTCTGGGCGAGAAGATCAACCGGATGATCGAAGAGCAGCGTAAAGTCGCTGAACTGCGTACCTTCCTGGACGAGATCTACAACCAGATCGGCGGTCGTAACGAAGATCTGGACAGCTTCTCCGATCAGGAAATCCTGGATCTGGCGAAGAACCTGCGTGGCGGTGTTCCAATGGCCACTCCAGTGTTCGACGGCGCCAAGGAAAGCGAAATCAAGGCCATGCTGAAACTGGCAGACCTGCCGGAAAGCGGCCAGATGCAGCTGACTGACGGCCGTACCGGCAACAAGTTCGAGCGTCCAGTTACCGTTGGCTACATGTACATGCTGAAGCTGAACCACTTGGTAGACGACAAGATGCACGCGCGTTCTACCGGTTCGTACAGCCTGGTTACCCAGCAGCCGCTGGGTGGTAAGGCACAGTTCGGTGGTCAGCGTTTCGGGGAGATGGAGGTCTGGGCACTGGAAGCATACGGTGCTGCTTACACTCTGCAAGAAATGCTCACAGTGAAGTCGGACGATGTGAACGGCCGTACCAAGATGTACAAAAACATCGTGGATGGCGATCACCGTATGGAGCCGGGCATGCCCGAGTCCTTCAACGTGTTGATCAAGGAAATTCGTTCCCTCGGCATCGATATCGATCTGGAAACCGAATAACACGTGACGCGAATCGAGAGCGGGGCAGGATTGCCCGCTCTCTGCTCCGCCAGGAGGAAAGGCCTTGAAAGACCTACTGAATTTGCTGAAAAACCAGGGTCAAGTCGAAGAGTTCGACGCCATCCGTATCGGATTGGCCTCGCCTGAGATGATCCGCTCATGGTCGTTCGGTGAAGTTAAAAAGCCGGAAACCATCAACTACCGTACGTTCAAACCTGAACGTGATGGCCTGTTCTGCGCCAAGATCTTTGGCCCGGTAAAGGATTACGAGTGCCTGTGCGGTAAGTACAAGCGCTTGAAGCACCGTGGTGTGATCTGCGAGAAGTGCGGCGTTGAAGTTGCACTGGCCAAGGTTCGTCGTGAGCGCATGGCGCACATCGAACTGGCTTCGCCGGTTGCCCACATCTGGTTCCTGAAATCGCTGCCGTCCCGTATCGGCTTGCTGATGGACATGACCCTGCGTGATATCGAACGCGTTCTCTACTTCGAGAGCTATGTCGTTATCGATCCAGGCATGACCACCCTTGAAAAAGGTCAGTTGCTGAATGACGAGCAGTACTTCGAAGCGCTGGAAGAGTTCGGTGACGACTTCGACGCCCGTATGGGTGCTGAAGCTGTTCGTGAACTGCTGCACGCTATCGACCTGGAACACGAGATTGGCCGTCTGCGCGAAGAAATTCCGCAAACCAACTCTGAAACCAAGATCAAGAAGCTGTCCAAGCGTCTGAAGTTGATGGAAGCCTTCCAGGGTTCCGGCAACTTGCCAGAGTGGATGGTGCTGACCGTTCTGCCGGTTCTGCCGCCAGATCTGCGTCCACTGGTCCCGCTGGACGGCGGTCGTTTCGCGACTTCCGACCTCAACGATCTGTATCGTCGAGTGATCAACCGTAACAACCGTTTGAAGCGCCTGCTGGATCTGTCCGCTCCGGACATCATCGTGCGCAACGAAAAGCGTATGTTGCAGGAAGCTGTCGATGCTCTGCTCGACAACGGTCGTCGTGGCCGCGCTATCACCGGTTCGAACAAGCGTCCTCTGAAATCCCTGGCTGACATGATCAAGGGTAAGCAAGGTCGTTTCCGTCAGAACTTGCTCGGTAAGCGTGTTGACTACTCCGGTCGTTCGGTAATTACCGTAGGCCCGACCCTGCGTCTGCACCAGTGCGGTCTGCCGAAGAAGATGGCTCTCGAGCTGTTCAAGCCGTTCATTTTCGGCAAGCTCGAAATGCGTGGTCTCGCGACCACCATCAAAGCGGCCAAGAAAATGGTCGAGCGCGAACTGCCAGAGGTTTGGGACGTTCTCGCTGAAGTGATTCGCGAACACCCGGTTCTTCTCAACCGTGCACCGACCCTTCACCGTCTGGGTATCCAGGCGTTTGAACCGGTACTGATCGAAGGTAAGGCTATCCAGCTGCACCCTCTGGTCTGCGCCGCGTACAACGCCGACTTCGACGGCGACCAAATGGCCGTGCACGTACCGCTGACTCTGGAAGCCCAGTTGGAAGCGCGTGCGTTGATGATGTCGACCAACAACATTCTGTCGCCAGCCAACGGTGAGCCAATCATCGTTCCGTCGCAGGACGTTGTATTGGGTCTGTACTACATGACTCGTGAAGCGATCAACGCCAAGGGCGAAGGTCGTGTGTTCGCGGATCTGCAGGAAGTTGACCGTGTGTTCCGTGCCGGCGAAGCCGCACTGCACGCCAAGGTTAAAGTACGTATCAACGAAACCGTCAACGACCGTGACGGCAACAGCGTGAGCGGTACCCGTATCGTCGACACCACTGTCGGCCGTGCGCTGCTGTTCCAGGTTGTGCCAAAAGGCCTGTCGTACGACGTCGTCAACCTGCCGATGAAGAAAAAGGCGATCTCCAAGCTGATCAACCAGTGCTACCGCGTGGTTGGTCTGAAAGAGACCGTGATCTTCGCTGACCAGTTGATGTACACCGGTTTCGCTTACTCGACCATCTCCGGCGTTTCCATCGGTGTTAACGACTTCGTTATCCCGGACGAGAAAGCCCGCATCATCGGTGCTGCCACCGACGAAGTGAAAGAGATCGAGAGCCAGTACGCCTCCGGCCTGGTAACCCAGGGCGAGAAGTACAACAAAGTGATCGACCTTTGGTCGAAAGCGAACGACGAAGTTTCCAAGGCAATGATGGCCAACCTCTCGAAAGAGAAGGTTATCGACCGTCACGGCGTTGAAGTTGATCAAGAGTCGTTCAACTCGATGTACATGATGGCCGACTCGGGTGCGCGGGGTTCCGCAGCACAGATTCGTCAGCTGGCCGGTATGCGTGGTCTGATGGCCAAGCCGGACGGTTCCATCATTGAAACGCCGATTACTGCGAACTTCCGTGAAGGTTTGAGCGTACTTCAGTACTTCATCTCGACTCACGGTGCTCGTAAAGGTCTGGCGGATACCGCGTTGAAAACTGCGAACTCCGGTTACCTGACTCGTCGTCTGGTAGACGTGGCGCAGGATCTGGTTGTAACCGAGATCGATTGCGGCACCGAACACGGTCTGCTGATGACTCCGCACATTGAAGGCGGTGACGTTGTAGAGCCGTTGGGTGAGCGCGTATTGGGTCGTGTTATTGCCCGTGACGTATTCAAGCCAGGCACCGAGGACGTTATCGTTCCAGCCGGTACTCTGGTAGACGAGAAGTGGGTCGAGTTCATCGAGCTGAACAGCATCGACGAAGTGATCGTGCGTTCGCCGATCAGTTGCGAAACCCGCTATGGCATTTGCGCCAAGTGCTATGGCCGTGACTTGGCTCGTGGTCACCAGGTGAACATCGGTGAAGCGGTCGGCGTTATCGCTGCCCAGTCCATCGGTGAGCCGGGTACCCAGCTGACGATGCGTACGTTCCACATCGGTGGTGCGGCAAGCCGTACTTCCGCAGCCGACAGCGTTCAGGTGAAGAATGGCGGTACCGTCCGTCTGCACAACCTGAAGCACGTTGAGCGAGTGGATGGTCACCTGGTTGCTGTGTCCCGTTCCGGTGAGCTGGCCATCGCTGATGACTTCGGTCGTGAGCGTGAGCGTTACAAGCTGCCGTACGGTGCTGTGATTTCGGTTAAAGAAGGTGACAAGGTCGACGCTGGCGCAATCGTGGCCAAGTGGGATCCGCACACTCACCCAATCGTTACCGAAATGAAAGGTACCGTGACCTACGTGGGCATGGAAGAAGGCATCACGATCAAGCGTCAGACTGACGAATTGACCGGTATGACCAACATTGAAGTCCTTGACGCGAAAGATCGTCCAGCTGCGGGCAAAGAAATCCGTCCGGCAGTGAAGATGGTCGACGACAACGGCAAGGATCTGTTGCTGCCAGGCACTGACGTTATCGCTCAGTACTTCCTGCCAGCCAACGCCCTGGTCGGTGTGGCTGACGGTGCGAAGATCGCGATCGGTGATGTTATCGCGCGTATCCCGCAAGAAACTTCGAAGACTCGTGACATCACCGGTGGTCTGCCGCGTGTTGCCGACTTGTTCGAAGCTCGTCGTCCGAAAGAAGCGTCGATTCTCGCTGAAGTCAGCGGCACCATCGCGTTCGGTAAAGAAACCAAAGGCAAGCGCCGTCTGGTTATTACCCCGAACGACGGTACCGATCCGTACGAAGAGCTGATTCCGAAGTGGCGTCACCTGAACGTCTTCGAAGGCGAACAGGTAAACCGCGGCGAAGTTATCTCCGACGGTCCAAGCGATCCGCACGACATCCTGCGTCTGCTGGGTGTGAGCGCGTTGGCCAAGTACATCGTCAACGAGATCCAGGACGTTTACCGTCTGCAAGGCGTGAAGATCAACGACAAGCACATCGAGACCATCCTGCGTCAGATGCTGCGTAAAGTTGAAATCGCTGAATCCGGCGATTCGAGTTTCATCAAGGGCGACCAGATGGAACTGACTCACGTACTGGTAGAAAACGAGCGTTTGGGCGGCGAAGACAAGTTCGTCTCCAAATACACTCGCGTTCTGCTGGGTATCACCAAGGCGTCGTTGTCCACCGAATCGTTCATCTCGGCGGCTTCCTTCCAGGAAACCACTCGTGTACTGACCGAAGCGGCAGTCACCGGCAAGCGCGACTACCTGCGCGGCCTGAAAGAAAACGTTGTCGTGGGTCGTCTGATCCCGGCAGGTACCGGCCTGGCATATCACAGCGAGCGCAAGCGTCGTCGTGAAGCAGACAAGCCGCTGCGCGTAAGCGCCAGTGAAGTGGAAGCTGCACTGACCGAAGCGCTGAACTCGAGCGGTAACTGAGTTCTGCGATAAATGAGCGTAAGGCCCTGGTCGCTCCGTTCATCGAATCGAGACAATTTGTCGAGGTTCGAGGGGCGGGGAGGTCGGGGCCTTGCCTTGACTGGGGACAAGATCCTCTTTAGACTCTTGATCCCCTAAATTTGGCGGGAATTCGTTCCTGCCATTTTGCTTTTCTTGCAAGACAATAGCGTCGCAAGACAACAGTGGAGCTAGTAGATGGCAACTATCAACCAGCTGGTACGTCAGCCGCGTAAGCGTATCGTCGAGAAATCCGACGTACCTGCGCTGCAGAACTGCCCGCAACGTCGTGGCGTGTGCACCCGTGTGTACACCACTACGCCGAAAAAACCTAACTCGGCACTGCGTAAAGTATGCCGTGTGCGCCTGACCAACGGTTTCGAGGTTTCCTCGTACATCGGTGGTGAAGGTCACAACCTGCAAGAGCACAGCGTGGTACTGATCCGCGGCGGTCGTGTAAAAGACTTGCCAGGTGTTCGTTACCACACCGTTCGCGGCTCCTTGGATACTTCCGGCGTTAAAGGTCGTAACCAGGGTCGTTCGAAGTACGGTACCAAACGTCCGAAGTAATCGGCCGTTTTGCAGATTTTCATTTTATTGAGTCGATAAGAGTAAGGTCGGGCACGCATCCATTGGATCTGTCCCGAGCTAACCTGAAGACCGCTTGAGGGCTTATCATGCCAAGACGTCGCGTAGCAGCAAAGCGTGAGATTCTGGACGATCCGAAATACGGAAGCCAGATCCTCGCCAAATTCATGAACCACGTTATGGAAAGCGGCAAGAAAGCCGTTGCCGAGCGTATCGTTTATGGTGCCCTGGAAACCGTTGCGACCCGTAAGGCTGGCACCGATCCCCTGGAACTCTTCGAAAAAGCACTCGACGCCATCGCTCCGCTGGTCGAAGTGAAGTCGCGCCGCGTTGGTGGTGCTACTTACCAGGTTCCGGTCGAGGTTCGTCCTTCCCGTCGTAACGCTCTGGCAATGCGCTGGTTGGTAGACTTCGCCCGTAAGCGTGGCGAGAAGTCTATGGCTCTGCGTTTGGCTGGCGAACTGCTGGATGCTGCTGAAGGTAAAGGTGCTGCTGTTAAGAAGCGTGAAGACGTGCACCGTATGGCTGAAGCTAACAAAGCTTTCTCGCACTACCGCTTCTAATTTTAGCTTCACTAATTTTGCGAGGGCTTTATGGCTCGTACTACTCCGATTAGCCGCTACCGTAACATCGGTATCGTCGCTCACGTGGATGCTGGTAAAACCACCACCACTGAGCGCGTCCTTTTTTACACCGGCAAAAGTCACAAAATGGGCGAGGTGCATGACGGCGCCGCGACCACAGACTGGATGGTTCAGGAGCAGGAGCGTGGTATTACCATTACTTCTGCTGCTATTACCGCCTTCTGGAAAGGTTCCGAGAAGCAGTACAAAGACGAGCATCGCTTTAACGTAATCGATACCCCGGGCCACGTTGACTTCACTATTGAAGTTGAACGCTCCCTGCGCGTACTCGACGGCGCTGTCGTTGTGTTCTGCGGTACTTCGGGTGTTGAGCCTCAGTCGGAAACCGTATGGCGTCAAGCCAACAAGTACGGTGTTCCACGTCTTGTTTACGTAAACAAGATGGACCGTGCTGGCGCCAACTTCCTGCGCGTGATCGGTCAGATCAAGCAGCGTCTGGGTCACACTCCGGTGCCAATCCAGTTGGCTATCGGTTCCGAAGACAACTTCCAGGGTCAGATCGATCTGATCAACATGCAAGCTGTCTACTGGAACGACTCTGACAAAGGTATGGTCCCTGTTCGCAAGGACATTCCTGCTGAGCTGCAAGAGCTGGCTGAAGAGTGGCGCAACAACATGGTTGAGGCTGCTGCCGAAGCCAACGAAGAGCTGATGAACAAGTACCTGGAAGGCGAAGAGCTGTCGATCGTAGAGATCAAAGCTGCTTTGCGTCAGCGTACTATCGCCGGCGAAATCGTACTGGCTGTTTGCGGTTCTTCGTTCAAGAACAAGGGTGTTCCCCTGGTTCTCGACGCCGTTATCGACTTCCTGCCTGCGCCAACCGACATTCCTGCTATCAAGGGTACTGACCCGGATAACGAGGAAATCGAGCTGGAGCGTCATGCAGACGATGCGGAGCCGTTCTCGGCTCTGGCGTTCAAGATCGCTACCGACCCATTCGTGGGTACCTTGACCTTCGTCCGCGTTTACTCGGGCGTGTTGAACTCCGGCGACGGCGTGATCAACTCGGTTAAAGGCAAAAAAGAGCGCGTGGGTCGTATGGTGCAAATGCACGCAAACGCCCGTGAAGAGATCAAGGAAGTGCGCGCTGGTGACATCGCGGCCCTGATCGGCATGAAGGACGTCACCACTGGTGAAACCCTCTGCAACGCTGACAAGCCAATCATTCTGGTTCGCATGGACTTCCCGGAGCCGGTTATTTCGGTTGCCGTAGAGCCTAAGACCAAGGATGACCAGGAAAAAATGGGTATCGCTCTGGGCAAACTTGCTCAGGAAGACCCGTCTTTCCGCGTTAAAACTGATGAAGAGACTGGTCAAACGATCATCTCCGGCATGGGCGAGCTGCACCTGGACATCCTGGTTGACCGGATGCGCCGTGAGTTCAACGTCGAAGCCAACATCGGCAAGCCTCAGGTTTCGTATCGTGAGCGCATCACGAAGAACTGTGAAATCGAAGGCAAGTTCGTTCGTCAATCCGGTGGTCGCGGCCAGTTTGGTCACTGCTGGATTCGTTTTGCTCCTGCTGACGAAGGTCAGGAAGGTCTGCAATTCGTGAACGAAGTTGTAGGTGGTGTGGTTCCTAAGGAATACATCCCGGCTATCCAGAAAGGTATCGAAGAGCAGATGAAGAACGGCGTTGTTGCCGGCTATCCGCTGATCGGCCTGAAGGCTACCGTGTTCGATGGTTCTTACCACGACGTCGACTCCAACGAGATGGCGTTTAAAGTGGCTGCCTCCATGGCGACCAAGCAACTGGCCCAGAAGGGCGGTGGTGAGTTGCTTGAGCCGATCATGGCTGTAGAGGTTGTTACGCCTGAAGACTATATGGGTGATGTGATGGGCGACCTTAACCGTCGTCGCGGCATGATCCAGGGTATGGAAGACACAGTGTCCGGCAAGGTTATCCGTGCCGAGGTTCCACTGGGTGAGATGTTCGGTTATGCGACCGACGTTCGTTCCATGTCCCAGGGTCGCGCAAGCTACTCTATGGAATTCAAAAAATACGATACGGCTCCGTCGCACATCGTCGAATCCGTAACCAAAAAACAAGGCTGATTCAGCCCCTTTAGGCTAGGAGTTAATTGTCGTGGCTAAAGAAAAATTTGATCGTTCCCTACCGCACGTCAACGTTGGCACCATCGGTCACGTTGACCACGGTAAAACCACTCTGACTGCTGCTCTGACTCGCGTTTGCTCCGAAGTTTTCGGTTCCGCAATCGTTGACTTCGACAAGATCGACAGCGCACCGGAAGAGAAGGCTCGCGGTATCACCATCAACACCGCACACGTTGAGTACAACTCGAAGATCCGTCACTACGCTCACGTTGACTGCCCAGGTCACGCTGACTATGTGAAGAACATGATCACCGGTGCTGCTCAAATGGACGGCGCTATTCTGGTTTGCTCGGCCGCTGATGGTCCGATGCCACAAACCCGTGAGCACATCCTGCTGTCCCGTCAGGTTGGCGTTCCGTACATCGTGGTTTTCCTGAACAAGGCTGACCTGGTAGACGACGCTGAGCTGCTGGAACTGGTTGAGATGGAAGTTCGCGACCTGCTGTCCACCTATGACTTCCCAGGCGACGATACTCCGATCATCATCGGTTCGGCTCGTATGGCTCTGGAAGGCAAAGACGACAACGAGATGGGCACCACTGCCGTCAAGAAGCTGGTTGAAACTCTGGACAGCTACATCCCAGAACCAGTGCGTGTAACCGACAAGCCGTTCCTGATGCCAATCGAAGACGTATTCTCGATCTCGGGTCGCGGTACTGTTGTGACCGGTCGTATCGAGCGCGGTATCGTTCGCGTTCAAGATCCGCTGGAAATCGTTGGTCTGCGTGACACCACCGTTACTACTTGCACCGGTGTTGAAATGTTCCGCAAGCTGCTCGACGAAGGTCGTGCTGGCGAGAACTGCGGCGTTCTGCTGCGTGGCACCAAGCGTGACGACGTTGAGCGTGGTCAGGTTCTGGTTAAGCCAGGTTCGGTTAAGCCGCACACCACTTTCACCGCAGAAGTTTACGTTCTGAGCAAGGAAGAAGGCGGCCGTCATACTCCGTTCTTCAAAGGCTACCGTCCACAGTTCTACTTCCGTACTACTGACGTGACTGGTAACTGCGAGCTGCCAGAAGGCGTTGAAATGGTAATGCCAGGTGACAACATTCAGATGACTGTTACCCTGATCAAAACCATCGCAATGGAAGATGGTCTGCGCTTCGCTATCCGTGAAGGCGGTCGTACCGTCGGCGCCGGTGTCGTAGCCAAAATCATCGCGTAATTCTCTTTTATAGAGATTGCTTGATGATGTGAAAAAGCCCCCGCTCAGCGGGGGCTTTTTTATTGGGTTGACACCTATCTGGGGCGTCTATAGAATTGCGCCTCCTTTTAACGGGCGTATTGCGCTCGGTGGGAATAGCAGCCGGAGTCTGAAATCCAATGCAAAATCAGCAAATCCGTATCAGGTTGAAGGCTTTTGACCATCGCCTGATCGACCAATCAACCCAGGAAATCGTGGAAACCGCGAAACGTACTGGTGCTCAAGTGCGTGGTCCAATTCCACTGCCTACCCGTAAAGAGCGGTTTACCGTTCTGGTTTCTCCGCACGTCAACAAAGACGCGCGCGACCAGTACGAAATCCGCACTCATAAGCGCGTTCTGGACATCGTCCAGCCAACGGATAAAACCGTTGATGCACTTATGAAGCTTGATCTTGCGGCCGGTGTGGAAGTGCAGATCAGCCTCGGCTAAGACTCGGTCTTAGTCGTGTAACGCTCTGAAATGGGCGGCCATAGCGGGTGAAAGCCCCGTACACTCATGAGGTTTACAACATGACTATTGGTGTAGTCGGTCGTAAATGCGGTATGACCCGTATTTTCACCGAAGAAGGTGTCTCCATTCCGGTCACGGTCATTGAGATCGAACCGAATCGCGTCACCCAGTTCAAAACTGAAGAGACCGATGGCTATCGTGCAGTGCAAGTCACTGTCGGCGAGCGTCGTGCTTCGCGTGTAACAGCAGCTCAGGCTGGCCACTTCGCCAAGGCGAACGTTGCCGCTGGTCGCACCACCATGGAATTCCGTCTTGAAGAAGGCGAGTACCAGGCTGGCGATCTGATCAACGCTGAAATCTTCGCCGCTGGTCAACTGGTTGATGTAACCGGTCAGTCCAAGGGTAAAGGCTTCCAGGGTACGATCAAGCGTTGGAATTTCCGCGGGCAAGATAACACCCACGGTAACTCCGTATCCCACCGCGTCCCAGGCTCTATCGGCCAGTGCCAGACTCCTGGTCGTGTATTCAAGGGCAAAAAAATGTCCGGTCATATGGGCGCTGAGCGCGTGACCGTGCAGTCCCTGGAAGTAGTGCGCGTGGACGCTGAACGCAATCTGTTGTTGGTCAAGGGTGCTGTTCCTGGCGCTACTGGCGGCAACCTGGTTGTACGTCCAGCAGCCAAGGCTCGCGGTTAAGGGGAAGCTGACATGCAATTAAATGTAAATGACGCTCAAGCGATCGAAGTTTCCGAACTGACGTTTGGCGGCGAGTTCAATGAGACGCTGGTTCACCAAGCAGTCGTGGCCTACATGGCTGGCGGCCGTCAAGGTACCAAGCAGCAAAAGACCCGTTCCGACGTTCGTGGTGGCGGCAAGCGCCCATGGCGTCAGAAAGGTACTGGTCGTGCTCGTGCCGGTACTATCCGTAGCCCAATCTGGCGTGGCGGCGGTACCACTTTCGCAGCTCGTCCACAGGATCACTCCCAGAAGCTGAACAAGAAGATGTATCGCGCAGCAATGCGTTCCATCCTTGCTGAGCTGGTGCGTACTGATCGTCTGGTCGTGGTTCAGGATTTCGCTGTTGAAACTCCGAAAACCAAAGACCTGCTGGGCAAGCTGAACAACATGAGCCTGACCGACGTTTTGATCGTGTCGGACGCTGTTGATCAGAACCTGTACCTGGCTGCTCGTAACCTGCCGCACGTAGATGTACGTGACGTTCAAGGTTCCGATCCAGTTAGTCTGATCGCATACGACAAGGTGTTGATCACCGTGTCGGCCGTGAAGAAATTCGAGGAGCTGCTGGGATGAACCAGGAACGCGTATTTAAAGTTCTGCTTGGCCCGCACGTTTCCGAGAAGGCTACGGTTCTGGCAGACAAGAAAGGCCAGTTCGTTTTCAAGGTTGCTACTGATGCAACCAAGCTGGAAATCAAGAAGGCCGTCGAAAGCCTGTTCAGCGTGAAAGTAGAGCGCGTCACTACCCTGAACGTTCTGGGTAAGAGCAAGCGCACTGCTCGCGGTCTGGGCAAGCGTAATGACTGGAAGAAGGCAGTTATCTCCCTTCAGCCAGGCCAAGATCTCGATTTCAGCAGCAGTGCTGAGTAAGGAAGGGGTGCATCATGGCAATCGTTAAATGCAAACCGACTTCCCCTGGCCGCCGTTTTGTGGTCAAGGTGGTCAACCAGGAGCTGCATAAAGGCGCTCCTCACGCACCGCTGCTCGAGAAAAAATCGAAGACTGGTGGTCGTAACAACAATGGCCGTATTACCACGCGTCACATCGGTGGTGGTCATAAGCAGCATTATCGTATGGTCGATTTCCGTCGCAACGACAAAGATGGCATCGTCGCCACTGTTGAGCGTATCGAATACGATCCAAACCGTACTGCTCACATCGCACTGCTCTGCTACGCAGACGGCGAGCGCCGCTACATCATCGCCCCTAAAGGCGTGAGTGCTGGCGACCAGCTGATCGCAGGCGCTCTGGCTCCAATCAAGCCAGGCAACGCTCTGCAACTGCGCAACATTCCAGTGGGTTCTACTGTACACGGCATCGAACTGAAGCCAGGTAAAGGCGCACAGATCGCTCGTTCCGCTGGTGCTTCGGCTCAGCTGATCGCTCGTGAAGGTGTGTACGTTACCCTGCGTCTGCGTTCCGGTGAAATGCGTAAAGTCCTGGCTGAATGCCGTGCGACCCTGGGCGAAGTCTCGAACTCCGAGCATAGCCTGCGTTCGCTGGGTAAAGCTGGTGCCAAACGCTGGCGTGGCGTTCGCCCAACCGTTCGTGGTGTTGCCATGAACCCGGTTGACCACCCACATGGTGGTGGTGAAGGTCGTACCTCTGGTGGTCGTCATCCGGTATCGCCATGGGGCTTCCCGACTAAGGGCGCGAAGACTCGTGGTAATAAGCGTACCGACAAAATGATCGTCCGTCGTCGCAAGTAAATAGAGGGATACGACAGTGCCACGTTCTCTGAAAAAAGGTCCTTTTATTGATCTTCACCTACTGAAGAAGATCGAAGTGGCGGCGGAAAAGAACGATCGCAAACCAATTAAGACTTGGTCGCGTCGTTCGATGATCCTGCCACAGATGGTCGGTCTGACCATCGCCGTACATAACGGTCGTCAGCACGTCCCAGTTCTCGTGAACGAAGACATGGTCGGCCATAAACTGGGCGAGTTCGCCGGTACCCGCACTTATCGTGGGCACGTGGCTGACAAGAAAGCCAAGCGTTAAGGGGTTAGGAAATGGAAGTAGCCGCTAAGTTGTCGGGCGCTCGAATCTCCGCCCAGAAAGCCCGCTTGGTCGCCGACCAGATCCGCGGGAAGAAGGTGGGCGAAGCGCTCAACTTGTTGGCTTTCAGCAGTAAGAAAGCCGCCGAGATCATGAAGAAAGTGCTGGAGTCGGCCGTAGCCAACGCCGAGCATAACGAAGGCGCAGACGTTGATGACCTGAAGGTCAGCACCGTTTTCGTCAACGAAGGGCGTTCGCTGAAGCGCATCATGCCACGTGCCAAAGGCCGTGCTGATCGCATCGTCAAGCGGTCTTGCCATATCACTGTCAAGGTTGCTGACAAGTAACGGAGTCGAAGAGATGGGTCAGAAAGTACATCCCATTGGCATTCGCCTGGGAATCGTCAAGGAGCACACCTCCGTCTGGTACGCAGACGGTCGGACTTATGCGGACTATTTGTTCGCAGATCTGAAAGTGCGTGAGTATCTCCAAGACAAACTAAAAAGCGCGTCCGTAAGCCGTATCGATATCCATCGTCCGGCCCAAACTGCACGTATCACCATCCACACCGCTCGCCCAGGTATCGTTATCGGGAAGAAAGGTGAAGATGTTGAGAAACTGCGTCAGGACCTGACCAAGCAAATGGGTGTGCCTGTGCACATCAATATCGAAGAGATCCGCAAGCCGGAACTCGACGGTATGCTGGTTGCGCAGAGCGTAGCTCAGCAGCTGGAGCGTCGTGTAATGTTCCGTCGCGCTATGAAGCGCGCCGTTCAGAACGCCATGCGCATTGGTGCCAAAGGCATCAAAATCCAAGTGAGCGGTCGTCTCGGCGGTGCTGAAATCGCACGTACTGAATGGTATCGCGAAGGTCGTGTGCCATTGCACACCCTGCGTGCCGACATCGACTATGCCAACTACGAAGCTCACACCACTTATGGTGTGATCGGTGTAAAGGTTTGGATCTTCAAAGGCGAAGTAATTGGTGGTCGCCAAGAAGAGCTGAAACCACAAGCACCAGCGCCTCGTAAAAAAGCTGCTAAGTAAGGGGTACGCCAAATGTTGCAACCTAAGCGTACGAAGTTCCGCAAGCAGATGACAGGCCACAACCGTGGTCTGGCTCAGCGCGGTAGCAAAGTCAGCTTCGGCGAGTTCGCGCTGAAGTCTGTAGCTCGTGGTCGTCTCACCGCTCGTCAGATCGAGTCAGCGCGTCGTGCTCTGACCCGTCACGTTAAACGTGGCGGCAAGATCTGGATCCGTGTATTCCCGGACAAGCCTATTTCCAAGAAGCCACTCGAAGTTCGGATGGGTAAAGGTAAGGGTAGTGTGGAGTACTGGGTTGCCCAGATTCAGCCAGGCAAAGTCCTGTATGAAATCGAGGGTGTTTCTGAAGAGCTGGCGCGTGAGGCTTTTGCCCTGGCTGCTGCAAAGCTGCCGCTCGCCACCGCCTTTGTTAAACGGACGGTGATGTGATGAAAGCGAATGAACTTCGTGAAAAATCCGCACAGCAGCTGAACGAGCAACTGCTCGGCTTGCTGCGCGACCAGTTCAATCTGCGTATGCAGAAAGCAACTGGCCAGTTGGGGCAGTCTCATCTGCTCTCGCAAGTTAAGCGTGACATCGCTCGCGTGAAGACTGTGCTCAACCAGCAGGCAGGTAAGTAATCATGGCTGAAGCCGAAAAAACTGTCCGTACGCTGACTGGCCGTGTTGTCAGCGACAAGATGGACAAAACCATCACCGTACTGATCGAGCGTCGCGTTAAGCACCCGATCTACGGTAAATACGTTAAGCGTTCGACTAAGCTGCACGCGCACGACGAAACCAATCAGTGCCACATCGGCGACAAAGTCACTATTCGTGAAACTCGTCCTTTGGCCAAGACCAAGTCTTGGGCGCTGGTTGATGTTCTCGAACGCGCTGTGGAAGTCTAAGGACTAGGGGTCGGAGAAATTATATGATTCAGACTCAATCCATGCTCGATGTGGCCGATAACAGCGGCGCTCGCCGCGTTATGTGCATCAAGGTGCTGGGTGGCTCCCATCGTCGTTACGCTGGTATCGGTGACATCATCAAAGTTACCGTGAAGGAAGCAATTCCTCGCGGTAAAGTGAAAAAAGGCCAAGTGATGACTGCTGTTGTAGTCCGCACTCGTCACGGCGTACGTCGTGCTGATGGCTCCATTATCCGCTTTGATGGCAACGCTGCTGTTCTTCTGAACAACAAGCAAGAGCCGATCGGCACCCGTATCTTTGGGCCAGTGACCCGTGAACTTCGTACTGAGAAGTTCATGAAGATCGTCTCGCTCGCCCCAGAAGTGCTGTAAGGAGATCCGACATGCAAAAGATTCGTCGTGACGACGAGATCATCGTGATCGCCGGCAAAGACAAAGGTAAGCGCGGTAAGGTGCTTAAGGTTCTTGCTAATAACCGTCTGGTTATTGGTGGTCTGAACCTGGTTAAGCGTCATACCAAGCCTAACCCGATGTCGGGCGTGCAAGGCGGTATCGTCGAAAAAGAAGCTCCACTGGACGCTTCTAACGTCGCCATTTTCAACGGCGAAACCAACAAGGCTGACCGCGTTGGTTTCAAAGTAGAAGACGGCAAGAAAATTCGTGTCTTCAAGTCGACCCAAAAAGCGGTTGATGCTTGAACACTGCTAGGTAGAAGACCATGGCACGACTAAAAGAGATTTACTGGAAGGAAATCGCACCGAAGCTTAAGGAAGAACTTAAGCTTTCGAACGTGATGGAAGTTCCACGCGTTACAAAAATCACCCTGAACATGGGTCTGGGCGAAGCTGTTGGTGACAAGAAAGTCATCGAGCATGCTGTTGCTGACCTGGAAAAGATCACCGGCCAAAAAGTCGTTGTGACCTACGCTCGTAAATCCATCGCTGGCTTTAAAGTCCGTGAAGGATGGCCGATCGGCGTCAAGGTGACCCTGCGCCGTGAGCGTATGTATGAGTTCCTGGATCGTCTGCTGTCGATCTCCCTGCCTCGGGTTCGCGACTTCCGCGGCCTGAATGCCAAGTCCTTTGATGGTCGTGGTAACTACAGCATGGGCGTAAAAGAGCAGATCATTTTCCCGGAAATCGACTACGACAAGATCGATGCTCTCCGCGGTCTGGACATTACCCTGACCACCACTGCCAAGAACGATGATGAAGGCCGCGCTCTGCTGCGTGCTTTCAAATTCCCGTTCCGCAACTGATTGGAGTAGGAAAATGGCCAAGAAGAGCATGAAGAACCGTGAGCTGAAGCGTCAGCTCACTGTTGCCAAGTACGCCACCAAGCGTGCAGCGCTGAAAGCTATCATCGTCGATCTGAACGCAAGTCCAGAAGCGCGTTGGGAAGCTACCGTAGCTCTGCAGAAGCAACCACGTGACGCAAGCGCTGCGCGCATGCGTAACCGTTGCCGCCTGACTGGTCGTCCGCACGGCGTTTACCGCAAGTTCGGCCTCGGCCGTAACAAGCTGCGTGAAGCTGCAATGCGTGGTGACGTACCAGGTCTGGTTAAAGCCAGCTGGTAATTGTTGTCAAAGTCTCGATGTTCGGGTTCGCAAGAACCTGACCATCGGTGGCCTTGAATCTGAATCAAGCCCCTTTTGGGGCTTGATTCATTTCTGGGGTGTGTCTAGAATGACCGGCTCGCCTGAGCCCGTGTTTTTCATGCCCGGAAGTTCTCGGCGACAAGTAGTAGCCGCAAGGCTAATTTTTCTGTATTAGGAGCGTCTAGCCCATGAGTATGCAGGACCCGTTAGCGGACATGCTAACTCGAATCCGTAATGCCCAGATGGCTGAAAAGTCTGTCGTAAGCATGCCGTCTTCCACGCTGAAGGTGGCTGTAGCAAAAGTCCTGAAGGACGAAGGTTACATCGCGGATTTTCAGATCACCACCGACGCTAAGCCGTCGTTGTCCATCGAGCTGAAGTACTTCGAAGGCCGTCCGGTTATCGAAGAAGTGAAGCGCGTTAGTCGTCCAGGCCTGCGTCAGTACAAGTCCGTTGAAGATCTGCCGAAAGTTCGTGGCGGTCTTGGCGTGTCTATCGTCTCCACCAACAAAGGTGTGATGACGGATCGTGCTGCGCGCGCTGCCGGTGTCGGCGGCGAAGTTCTTTGCACTGTGTTCTAAGGGGGGATAAGCATGTCTCGCGTCGCTAAGAACCCCGTTAAGCTGCCAGCCGGTGTCGAAGTAAAATTCGCAGGCCAACAGCTTTCGGTGAAGGGTGCCAAGGGTACTCTTGAACTGAACATCCATTCGTCCGTTGAGATCGTTGAAGAAGCTGGTGAGCTGCGTTTCGCTGCTCGCAATGGCGATCAACAAACTCGCGCAATGGCCGGTACCACGCGTGCGTTGGTAAACAACATGGTCCAAGGCGTAAGCCAAGGCTTCGAGCGCAAGCTCCAGCTGGTCGGTGTTGGTTACAAGGCGCAAGCAAAAGGCACGGTTTTGAACCTGGCCCTTGGCTTCTCGCACCCAGTGGATTACGAACTGCCGGAAGGCATCACCGCTGAGACTCCTAGCCAGACCGATATCCTGATCAAGGGCATCGATAAGCAGCTGGTAGGTCAAGTGGCCGCTGAGATCCGCGACTTCCGTCCACCAGAGCCGTACAAAGGCAAAGGTGTGCGCTACGCGGACGAAGTCGTCCGTCGTAAAGAAGCCAAGAAGAAGTAGGGCATAGCAAATGACCGACAAAAAAGTTACTCGACTGCGTCGCGCTCGCAAAGCACGCCTGAAAATGCACGAACTCGAAGTCGTGCGTCTCTGCGTGTTCCGCTCGTCGCAGCACATCTACGCCCAGGTCATCTCGGCCGACGGCAACAAAGTCCTGGCAAGCGCCTCGACTTTGGATAAAGAACTGCGTGATGGCGCCACTGGCAACATCGACGCGGCCACAAAGGTTGGCCAGCTGGTCGCTACGCGTGCTAAGGCCGCTGGCGTCTCGCAAGTGGCTTTCGACCGCTCTGGCTTCAAGTACCACGGCCGCGTTAAAGCGCTGGCTGATGCTGCTCGTGAAGCTGGGCTGGAGTTCTAAGTTATGTCAAATAACGACCAAAAGCGCGACGAAGGCTACATTGAGAAGCTGGTTCAAGTTAACCGCGTAGCCAAAACCGTTAAAGGCGGCCGTATCTTCACTTTCACCGCGTTGACCGTGGTTGGTGATGGTAAAGGGCGTGTTGGCTTCGGCCGTGGCAAGTCGCGTGAAGTGCCTGCTGCGATCCAGAAGGCAATGGAAGCTGCTCGCCGCAACATGATCCAAGTTGATCTGAACGGCACCACTCTGCAGTACGCAATGAAGTCCGCTCACGGCGCTTCGAAGGTGTACATGCAGCCTGCTTCTGAAGGTACCGGTATCATCGCTGGCGGCGCTATGCGTGCTGTCCTCGAGGTTGCTGGTGTTCAGAACGTTCTGGCCAAGTGCTACGGCTCGACTAACCCGGTAAACGTGGTTCACGCCACTTTCAAAGGTTTGAAAGCTATGCAGTCTCCTGAATCCATTGCCGCCAAGCGTGGCAAAAGCGTCAAGGAGATCTTCTGATCATGGCTACCGTTAAAGTAACGCTGATCAAAAGCATGACCGGCCGCATCCCTAACCACAAACTGTGCGTTAAGGGTCTGGGTCTGCGTCGCATCGGTCACACTGTAGAAGTCCAGGATACTCCCGAGAATCGCGGGATGATCAACAAGGCTTACTACATGCTGCGTGTCGAGGGTTAATCGATGAAACTCAATGATCTGAGTCCAGCGCCGGGTTCCCGTCGCGAAAAGCATCGTCCGGGCCGTGGTATCGGTAGCGGTTTGGGTAAGACTGGTGGCCGTGGTCACAAAGGTCAGACCTCCCGCTCCGGTGGCACCATCGCTCCAGGCTTTGAAGGCGGTCAACAGCCGCTGCATCGTCGCCTGCCGAAGTTCGGTTTCGTTTCCCTGAAAGCCATGGATCGCGCAGAAGTGCGTTTGTCCGAGTTGGCTAAAGTGGAAGGCGACATCGTCACCGTGCAGTCCCTGAAAGATGCCAACGTGATCAACGTCAACGTACAGCGTGTGAAAATCATGCTGTCCGGTGAAGTGACTCGCGCTGTCACTATCGGCAAGGGAATCGGCGCCACCAAAGGTGCGCGTGCGGCTATCGAAGCAGCTGGCGGCAAGTTCGAGGAATAAATGGCTAAGCAAGGTGCTCTCTCTGCGCTCGGCAAAGGCGGTATGTCTGAACTCTGGGCTCGTCTGCGTTTTCTGTTCCTGGCGATTATCGTCTACCGAATAGGCGCACACATCCCGGTTCCAGGTATCAACCCGGACCGACTCGCAGACCTGTTTCGACAGAATGAGGGGACCATTCTTAGCTTGTTCAACATGTTCTCCGGCGGCGCGCTGGAACGGATGAGCATCTTTGCACTGGGGATCATGCCGTACATTTCGGCATCGATCATCATGCAACTGATGACCGCCGTCAGCCCGCAGCTGGAGCAGTTGAAGAAGGAAGGTGAAGCTGGCCGTCGCAAGATCAGCCAGTACACCCGCTACGGCACCGTCGTCCTCGCTCTCGTTCAGGCTATTGGCATGTCCATTGGTCTGGCGGGGCAGGGCGTTGCGTTCACTGGTGACTTTGGCTTCCATTTCGTCGCGGTATCCACTTTTGTGGCTGGTGCGATGTTCATGATGTGGCTGGGTGAGCAGATTACTGAGCGTGGTGTAGGTAACGGTATCTCGATGTTGATTTTTTCGGGTATCGTCGCCGGTCTTCCGAGAGCAATCGGGCAGTCTTTCGAGTCTGCGCGTCAGGGTGATATCAACATCTTCGCCTTGGTTGCCATCGGTTTGCTGGCAGTAGCGATTATCGGTTTTGTGGTGTTCATTGAGCGTGGTCAGCGTCGTATCGCTGTTCACTACGCCAAGCGTCAGCAGGGCCGCAAGGTTTTTGCTGCGCAGACAAGCCACTTGCCGCTGAAGGTGAACATGGCCGGTGTTATTCCGGCTATTTTCGCGAGCAGCATTTTGCTGTTCCCGGCTTCGCTGGGTGCCTGGTTTGGTCAGTCTGAAGGTATGGGCTGGTTGCAGGACATCTCGCAGTCGATCGCTCCTGGTCAGCCGTTGAATATTCTGCTGTTTAGTGCAGGGATTATTTTCTTCTGCTTCTTCTATACGGCGTTGATGTTCAATCCGAAAGACGTAGCGGAAAACCTGAAGAAGTCCGGTGCCTTTATTCCGGGCATCCGTCCAGGTGAGCAGTCTGCGCGCTACATTGATGGCGTTCTGACCCGCTTGACCATGTTCGGTGCTCTTTACATGACGGCCGTGTGCCTGTTGCCCCAGTTCCTGGTGGTTGCAGCAAACGTTCCGTTCTACCTTGGCGGGACCTCGTTGCTGATCGTGGTCGTGGTTGTGATGGACTTCATGTCCCAAGTACAATCGCACCTCGTTTCGCACCAGTACGAATCCCTGATGAAGAAAGCCAACCTGAAGGGTTACGGCAGCGGCATGTTGCGCTGAGTACCCATAAGGTTCGAGGAGTTGGTGATGAAAGTTCGTGCATCGGTGAAAAAGCTGTGCCGTAACTGCAAGATTATTCGCCGCGAAGGTGTTGTTCGAGTAATTTGCAGCGCGGAACCGCGTCACAAACAGCGCCAAGGCTGAGTGTGATCCGCTTGAAGCCCGGCAGCTAGTGCGCTGCCGGGTTGATTATTTGTTATTACAGCGATATTATCTCGCGCCCTATTTCTTGGCTTCCGGGGCGTAGGTAGCTGTCAATTGGAGTCCCACTGAATGGCCCGTATTGCAGGCGTTAACATTCCAGATAACAAGCACACTGTTATCTCGCTGACCTACATCTATGGTGTTGGTCGCACTACTGCGCAGAAAATTTGCGCAGAGACTGGGGTAAACCCAGCCGCAAAGATCAAAGATCTGAGCGACGAGCAGATTGAGCAATTGCGTGGCGAAGTGGCGAAGTTCACCACTGAAGGTGACCTGCGTCGCGAAATCAACATGAAAATCAAGCGTTTGATGGACCTCGGTTGCTACCGTGGTCTGCGTCATCGTCGTGGTCTTCCAGTACGCGGTCAGCGTACCAAGACTAACGCGCGTACCCGTAAAGGTCCGCGTAAGCCGATCCGCAAGTAATCGCCCACGCGAATCGACAGGAAATTAATCATGGCAAAACCTGCTGCTCGTCCTCGTAAAAAAGTTAAAAAGACAGTGGTTGATGGCATCGCCCACATCCATGCTTCTTTTAACAACACAATCGTGACCATCACCGACCGTCAAGGTAACGCGCTTTCTTGGGCTACCTCTGGTGGTTCGGGTTTCCGCGGTTCCCGCAAGTCCACCCCGTTTGCTGCTCAAGTAGCTGCTGAACGTGCTGGTCAAGCTGCGCTGGAATATGGCCTGAAAAACCTCGACGTCAACGTCAAAGGTCCAGGTCCAGGTCGTGAATCCGCAGTCCGCGCTTTGAACGGCTGTGGCTACAAGATCGCCAGCATCACCGACGTGACGCCAATCCCGCACAACGGGTGCCGTCCGCCGAAGAAGCGCCGCGTGTAATCCAGGAGATTGTAAAGAATGGCTCGTTACATTGGTCCAAAATGCAAACTCGCTCGTCGCGAAGGCACCGATCTCTTCCTGAAGAGCGGCGTGCGCGCGATCGAATCGAAGTGCAACATTGAAGCAGCACCTGGTATCCACGGCCAACGCCGCGGTCGCCAGTCCGACTACGGCACCCAACTGCGTGAAAAGCAGAAGGTCCGTCGTATCTACGGCGTTCTCGAGCGTCAGTTCAGCGGCTACTACAAAGAAGCTGCTGGCAAGAAAGGTGCAACCGGTGAAAACCTGCTGCAACTGCTCGAATGCCGTCTGGACAACGTTGTATACCGTATGGGCTTTGGTTCGACTCGTGCCGAATCCCGTCAACTGGTATCGCACAAGTCGATCAGCGTTAACGGTCAGACCGTAAACGTTCCGTCGTATCAGGTTCGTGCTGGTGACGTGGTTGCAGTTCGCGAGAAAGCAAAAAACCAACTTCGCATTGTCCAAGCTCTCGATCTGTGTGCCCAACGTGGCCGCGTAGAATGGGTAGAAGTAGACACTGAGAAGAAGTCGGGCGTTTTCAAGAACGTTCCTGCTCGCAGTGATCTGTCCGCCGACATCAACGAAAGCCTGATTGTCGAGCTCTACTCCAAGTAAGGGCTAGAAAATAGGTGCATCCATGCAGATTTCGGTAAATGAGTTCCTGACACCCCGCCATATTGATGTGCAGGTTGTCAGTCCAACCCGCGCCAAGATCACTCTCGAGCCTCTCGAGCGTGGTTTTGGCCACACCCTGGGCAACGCGCTGCGACGCATCCTGTTGTCCTCAATGCCCGGCTGCGCAGTAGTCGAGGCCGAGATTGACGGTGTGCTCCACGAGTACAGCGCCATCGAAGGTGTACAGGAAGACGTAATTGAAATCCTGTTGAACCTTAAAGGTCTGGCCATCAAGCTGCACGGTCGTGACGAAGTTACGCTGACCTTGTCGAAGAAGGGTTCGGGGGTGGTTACCGCTGCCGATATTCAGCTGGATCATGATGTCGAGATCGTTAATCCCGATCACGTAATCGCTAACCTGGCGTCTAACGGCGCCCTGAACATGAAGCTCACCGTAGCTCGTGGTCGTGGTTATGAACCAGCAGACTCGCGTCAGAGCGATGAAGACGAAAGCCGCAGCATCGGTCGCTTGCAGCTCGACTCTTCGTTCAGCCCGGTTCGCCGTATCGCATACGTGGTGGAAAACGCCCGTGTCGAACAGCGTACTAACCTGGACAAGCTGGTTATTGATCTGGAAACCAACGGTACTCTGGATCCTGAAGAGGCTATCCGCCGCGCTGCAACCATTCTGCAACAGCAGTTGGCTGCGTTCGTCGACCTCAAAGGTGACAGTGAGCCAGTGGTTGTCGAGCAGGAAGACGAGATCGATCCGATCCTGCTTCGCCCGGTTGACGATCTGGAACTGACTGTACGTTCGGCTAACTGCCTTAAGGCGGAAAACATCTACTACATCGGTGACCTGATTCAGCGCACCGAAGTGGAGCTGTTGAAGACTCCGAACCTGGGCAAGAAATCCTTGACTGAAATCAAGGACGTTCTGGCCTCCCGCGGTCTGTCCCTCGGCATGCGCCTCGACAACTGGCCGCCTGCAAGTCTTAAGAAGGACGACAAGGCGACTGCCTGATCGTCGTAATCACCGAACGTAGTGTTTGGTAAGGAATGAACCATGCGTCATCGTAAAAGTGGTCGTCACCTGAGCCGCACCAGCTCGCACCGCAAGGCCATGTTTCAAAACATGGCGGTGTCGCTGTTCGAGCACGAGCTGATCAAAACTACTCTGCCAAAAGCCAAAGAACTGCGCCGCGTTGCTGAGCCGCTGATCACTCTGGCCAAGACAGACAGCCTGGCTAACCGCCGTCTGGCTTTCGACCGTACTCGTTCGAAAGCTATCGTTGGTAAGCTCTTCAACGACCTGGGCAAGCGTTACGCTACCCGTGAGGGTGGCTACCTGCGCATCCTCAAGTGCGGTTTCCGCACTGGCGACAACGCGCCTATGGCGTACGTCGAGTTGGTTGATCGTGCTACTGCTGGCGAAGCTGTATCCGCCGAGTAAGACGTCAGTCTGAAACGAAGAACCGGGCCTAGCGCCCGGTTTTTTGTGTCCGCAGAAAAACGCGCCGTTCGTACAAGCTTCTGACACTGTTCTGTTGTCACTATGTGCCGGGATACATGATTAGTAATTATCTATCGATGCCTGCAAGTTAATGAATTTGTGGCTGTCACATGGATGATCAATACTTCCCAGCAAGCCGATTAGCCGGCAGTTTCAAGACTGACAGAGGAAGAAGACCGTATGAGCCAGATCAAAACGCTTACGACCGCCAGTGGCGCACCTGTCGCCGATAACCAGAATTCCCGCTCCGCCGGCCCGCGTGGCCCTTTGCTGCTCGACGATTTCCACCTGATCGAGAAGCTCGCGCACTTCAACCGTGAAAACATCCCTGAACGCCGCGTACATGCGAAGGGCTCGGGTGCTTATGGCACGTTCACCGTTACTCGTGATATCACTGAATACACCAGCGCCAAGCTGTTCGAATCCGTCGGCAAGCAAACTCCGACTTTCCTGCGCTTCTCCACAGTGGGCGGCGAACGTGGTTCGGCGGATACCGAGCGTGACCCACGCGGCTTCGCGCTGAAGTTCTACACCGAAGAAGGCAATTGGGACATCGTTGGCAACAACACGCCAGTGTTCTTCATTCGCGATCCACTGAAATTTCCTGACTTTATCCATACGCAAAAACGTCTGCCGCAAAGCAATCTCAAAAGCGCGCAGATGATGTGGGACTTCTGGTCGCATTCGCCTGAAGCGCTGCACCAGGTCACCATTCTGTTCTCCGATCGAGGCATCCCGGACGGCTACCGTCACATGCACGGCTTCGGCAGCCACACCTACAGCCTGATCAGCGCTGAAGGCGAGCGTCACTGGGTAAAATGGCACTACAAGACCAAGCAAGGCATCAAGAACCTGGCGCCGGCCGATGCAGCGCGCTTGGCAGGCACTGATCCAGATTACGCGCAGCGTGATTTGTTTGAAGCCATCGAGCGCGGTGACTTCCCGAAATGGCGTGTGTGCATCCAGATCATGACCGAAGCTCAAGCAGCGGCGCATTACGAGAACCCATTCGACGTGACCAAAACCTGGTCGCAGAAAGAGTTCCCGCTGATCGAAGTCGGTGAGCTGGAACTGAATCGCAACCCGCAGAACTACTTCGCTGAAGTCGAGCAAGCGGCGTTTGGCCCAAGCAACATGGTGCCGGGTGTTGGTCTGTCGCCAGATCGCATGCTGCAAGGTCGTGTATTCGCTTACGCCGACGCGCACCGCTACCGTGTCGGTACCAACCACCAGCAACTGCCGGTGAATGCTCCACGCAGCCCGGTTAACACTTACCAGCGTGACGGCTCGATGGCATTCGGCAGTAACGGTGGTGCAGCACCTAACTACGAGCCGAACAGCTACACCGAAGCACCGAAACAAGCTCCGCGTTACGCAGAACCTGCGCTGGCCTTGAGCGGTGCCGCTGATCGCTACGATCACCGCGAAGACACTGATTACTACAGCCACGCCGGTGCGCTGTTCCGTCTGATGAGCGATGAGCAGAAAGCATTGCTGGTCAGCAACATCGCTGGCGCGATGTCGGGTGTTTCCAGTGACGTCGTTGATCGTCAGTTGCAGCATTTCTACAAAGCCGATCCGGCGTATGGAGAAGCAATCGCAACGCTGCTCAACGTACAGCTTAACGAAGTCTAAACGAGAAGCAGAACCGCCCTCATTTGGGCGGTTTTTGCGTTATTTAGGCTGCTTTTCTAAGAATATCTTCGCTTTTATTGCGCTAATCGGGTGACCTTCCGGTCAGCTTGGTTCAAACTACAGACTTTCAAGTAGGGAGATGTAGGGCGATGCAAGGCCACCCAGACGTTATCGATTACCTCAACACGTTGCTGACCGGCGAACTGGCCGCGCGTGACCAATATTTCGTTCATTCGCGGATGTATGAGGACTGGGGGTTCACCAAGCTCTACGAGCGAATCAATCACGAGATGGAAGAAGAAGCAGGTCACGCTGATGCGTTGATGCGCCGCATTCTGATGCTCGAAGGTACGCCGCGCATGCGTCCGGATGACTTGGACGTTGGCACCACGGTGCCGGAGATGCTCGAAGCCGATCTGCGTCTTGAGTACAAGGTCCGCGCTGCCCTGTGTAAAGGCATCGAGTTGTGCGAGCAGCACAAAGACTATGTCAGCCGCGAGATCCTGCGGGTTCAGCTCAATGACACCGAAGAAGATCACACCTACTGGCTGGAAAAGCAGTTGGGCCTGATCAAGCTGATCGGCCTTGAGAACTACCTGCAATCTCACACTTCCTGATTGCAATCGATACAAAAAAGCCCCTGTCACTGATGAAGTGACAGGGGCTTTTTCATGTCTGGCGTTTACGCCCGATCGCGGATCAGCAGCGGTTTGAGGTAATGACCAGTATGAGATTGCTTCATCTCGGCCACTTCTTCCGGTGTACCGGTGGCAATGATCTGCCCACCTTTGGAACCACCCTCGGGTCCGAGATCGACCAGCCAGTCGGCCGTCTTGATCACGTCGAGGTTGTGTTCGATCACCACCACCGTATTGCCGTGGTCGCGCAGGCGATGCAGGACGTCGAGCAACTGCTGAATATCTGCGAAGTGCAAACCGGTAGTCGGCTCATCGAGGATATACAGGGTCTTGCCTGTGTCGCGCTTGGACAGCTCGCGAGACAGCTTGACCCGCTGTGCCTCGCCGCCGGATAACGTGGTCGCCGACTGTCCGAGCTTGATGTACGACAGGCCGACATCCATCAACGTTTGCAGCTTGCGCGCCAGTGCCGGCACCGCGTCGAAGAACTCCCGGGCTTCCTCGATGGTCATTTCGAGGGTTTCGTGGATGCTCTTGCCCTTGTATTTGATTTCAAGGGTTTCGCGGTTGTAACGCTTGCTCTTGCACACGTCGCACGGTACGTAGATGTCCGGCAGAAAGTGCATTTCCACCTTGATCAGGCCATCGCCCTGGCACGCTTCGCAACGACCGCCCTTGACGTTGAACGAGAAACGTCCCGGGCCGTAACCACGGGAGCGCGACTCGGGCACGCCGGCGAACAGTTCACGGATCGGCGTGAACAGCCCCGTGTACGTCGCTGGGTTGGAGCGCGGCGTCCGGCCAATCGGGCTCTGGTCGATATCGACGACTTTGTCGAGATGCTCCAGGCCTTTGATACTGTCGTGCGCAGCCGCTTCCAGTGTGGTCGCACCATTGAGCGCCGTGGCGCTCAGCGGGAACAGCGTGTTGTTGATCAGCGTCGATTTGCCCGAGCCGGACACGCCGGTGACGCACGTCAGCAAGCCAATCGGGATGTCGAGGTCGACATTACGCAGGTTGTTGCCGCGCGCGCCTTTCAGCGACAGATTGAGCTTCTTGTTACGTGGCGTACGTTTGGCCGGCACTTCAATCTTCACCCGGCCCGACAGGTATTTACCGGTCAGGGAATCCGGATGCGCCATGACTTCAGCCGGCGTACCTTCGGCAACGATCTGCCCACCGTGTACGCCAGCGCCGGGGCCGATATCGACGACATAGTCAGCCAAGCGAATCGCATCTTCGTCGTGCTCGACCACGATTACCGTGTTACCGATGTCGCGCAGGTGCTTGAGAGTGCCGAGCAGTCGATCATTGTCACGCTGGTGCAAGCCAATGGACGGTTCGTCGAGGATGTACAAAACACCCACCAGGCCTGCGCCGATCTGGCTGGCCAGACGAATACGTTGTGCTTCACCACCGGAAAGGGTGTCAGCGCTGCGATCCAGCGACAGATAATCGAGACCGACGTTGACGAGGAACTGCAGACGCTCACGGATTTCCTTGAGAATCTTGTCCGCGATCTCGCCACGGCGGCCGGTCATCTTCAGTTGGCCGAAGTATTCGCAAGCATCGCCGATCGGCAGATTGGTCACTGCCGGCAATGTCTTCTCGCCAACCCACACGTGGCGCGCTTCGCGACGCAGGCGCGTGCCACGGCAGTCCGGGCACGACTGAGTGCTGAGGAACTTGGCCAACTCTTCACGCACGCTCGCCGACTCGGTCTCGCGGTAGCGACGCTCGAGGTTGGGCACGATGCCTTCGAACGGGTGCGAACGTTTGACGATATCGCCGCGGTCGTTGAGGTATTTGAAGTCGACGTTCTGCGAGCCGCTGCCGTGCAGGATGGATTTCTGCTGATCGGCCGGCAGATCGTTGAACGGCACTTCCAGGCTGAAGCCGTAGTGCGAGGCCAGTGAGCCGAGCATCTGGAAGTAATAGACGTTACGCCGGTCCCAGCCGCGAATCGCACCTTCGGCCAGCGTCAGCTCACCGTTGACCAATCGCTTGATGTCGAAGAACTGCTTTACCCCCAGACCATCGCACGTCGGGCAGGCGCCGGCCGGGTTGTTGAAGGAGAACAGTTTGGGTTCGAGTTCGCTGATTGCATGCCCGCAGATCGGGCAAGCGAAGCGGGCGGAGAAGATCATTTCTTCGCCCGGCTCATCGTCCATCGGCGCGACCAGGGCGATACCGTCCGCCAGCTTCAGCGCGGTTTCGAAGGACTCCGCCAAACGCTGTTGCAGGTCGGCGCGCACTTTGAAGCGGTCGACGATCACATCGATCGAGTGCTTCTTCTGTTTATCCAGTTTCGGCAGCTCGTCGAGTTCGCAGATCCGGCCGTTGACCCTGGCGCGGACGAAACCTTGGGCGCGCAGCTCTTCGAAGACCGACAGGTGTTCACCTTTACGCTCGCGGATCACCGGCGCCAGTAGCATCAGTTTGCTGCCTTCCGGTTGCGCCAGCACCAGGTCGACCATCTGGCTGACGGTCTGCGCTTCCAGCGGAATGTCGTGATCGGGGCAGCGCGGCGTACCCACGCGCGCATAAAGCAAACGCAGGTAGTCGTAGATTTCAGTGATGGTGCCGACCGTGGAGCGCGGGTTGTGCGAGGTCGACTTCTGTTCGATGGAGATCGCCGGCGACAGGCCTTCGATGGTGTCGACGTCGGGTTTTTCCATCATCGACAGGAACTGGCGGGCGTAGGCCGACAGCGATTCGACATAGCGGCGCTGACCTTCGGCGTACAGTGTGTCGAAGGCCAGGGACGACTTGCCGGATCCGGACAGGCCGGTGATGACGATCAGCTTGTCCCGTGGCAGGGTCAGGTCGATGTTCTTCAGGTTGTGGGTACGGGCCCCACGTATCAGGATCTTGTCCAAAGTGGCCTCGCTCGGCGGGCGTCGAAAACGTAGGAGTATACGGCCAAATACTGGATGGATGCACACTATCAAACGAAGGGTTTTTTACCCTGGATGAAGAGAGTTTCATCTATACGCGTCAAAGCGTCGCGATATACCCCGTCTACCGATGGGACTGGTAGAATCGCCGCCGGTTCACACGAGGTTTTTCCATGCACGATCCCCACAGCGAACGCATGAGTGGCAGCGAGACCCGCGCGGCGAGCGGTCTGGCCCTGGTGTTCGCCTTCCGTATGCTGGGCATGTTCATGGTGTTGCCGGTACTGGCGACCTATGGCATGGACCTGGCGGGCGCGACCCCGGCCCTGATCGGCTTGGCTATCGGCGCTTACGGCCTGACCCAAGCGATTTTCCAGATTCCGTTCGGGATCATTTCCGACCGCATTGGCCGTCGTCCGGTGATTTACCTCGGGCTGATCGTCTTCGCGCTTGGCAGCGTGCTGGCCTCTCAGGCCGATTCGATCTGGGGCGTAATCGCCGGGCGGATCCTGCAAGGTGCCGGGGCGATTTCCGCTGCGGTCATGGCGCTGCTTTCCGACCTGACCCGCGAACAGCACCGCACCAAAGCGATGGCGATGATCGGCATGACCATCGGTTTGTCGTTTGCCGTGGCCATGGTCGTCGGGCCTTTGCTGACCCGCGCTTTCGGTCTGTCCGGACTGTTCCTCGCCACCGGTGCCATGGCATTGGTCGGTATCGCCATCATCATGTTCATGGTGCCGCGTTCCACCGGGCCGTTGCAGCATCGTGAATCCGGCGTGGCGCGTCAGGCCTTGATGCCAACGCTCAAGCATCCAGACTTGCTGCGCCTCGATTTAGGTATCTTTGTGTTGCATGCGATGCTGATGTCGAGCTTCGTCGCGCTGCCGCTGGCGCTGGTCGAAAAAGCCGGTTTGCCCAAGGAGCAGCACTGGTGGGTCTATCTCACCGCGCTGCTGATTTCGTTCTTCGCCATGATCCCGTTCATCATCTATGGCGAGAAGAAACGCAAAATGAAACGAGTTTTGCTCGGCGCCGTCCTGACGCTGATGCTGACTGAGCTATTCTTCTGGCAGTTCGGCGACAGCCTGCGGGCTCTGGTGATTGGTACGGTGGTGTTCTTCACCGCGTTCAATCTGCTGGAGGCTTCATTGCCGTCGCTGATCAGCAAGGTTTCACCGGCGGGCGGAAAGGGCACGGCCATGGGCGTGTATTCCACCAGCCAGTTCCTTGGTTCGGCACTCGGCGGGATACTCGGCGGCTGGCTGTTTCAGCATGGCGGTCTGTCGGTTGTGTTCCTTGGATGTGCCGGGCTGGCTGCACTTTGGTTGGCCTTTGCTGTTACCATGCGTGAACCTCCCTACGTGACGAGCCTGCGCTTGCCGTTGTCGCCCGAGGCGATCCGCGAAGCGGGTCTGGTCGAGCGCCTCAAGGCCCTCGTAGGGGTAACCGATGCAGTGATAGTTGCTGACGAAGCGGCTGTTTACATCAAACTGGACAAAGAATTAGTGGATCGCGACACCCTCGAACGCCTGGTGAACAACCCGGCCGGGGCTGCTTGCGAAGCCTAGGAGAACGTTATGGCCCGTGGGGTTAACAAAGTCATATTGGTCGGCACTTGCGGCCAGGATCCCGAAGTTCGCTACCTGCCTAACGGTAACGCCGTGACCAACCTGAGTCTGGCCACCAGCGAACAATGGACCGACAAGCAAACCGGTCAGAAGGTCGAGAAGACCGAATGGCACCGTGTTTCGATGTTCGGCAAGGTTGCTGAAATCGCTGGCGAATACCTGCGTAAAGGTTCGCAGGTCTACATCGAAGGCAAGCTGCAGACCCGCGAGTGGGAAAAAGACGGTATCAAGCGTTACACCACCGAAATCGTGGTCGACATGCAAGGCACCATGCAACTGCTCGGCGGCCGTCCACAACAGGGCGACCAACAAGGCGGTGGCAACAACTACCAGCAGTCGGCTCCAGCTCCACGTCAGCAGGCACCGCGTCCGCAGCAGTCGGCTCCACAGCAGCGTTCGGCCCCGGCTCCACAGCAGGCCGCACCGCAACCGGCTCCGGATTTCGACAGCTTTGATGACGATATCCCGTTCTGATTTGTCGCTGCACCCGTTCTAAGTAAAAAGGCCCGTCGCTGAAGCGACGGGCCTTTTTTGTGGGGCTTTTTTTCGTCTGCGGTTATCCCAAATCCCACAGGGATATCAGTGGTTCAGTCGAGGATCAGGTGCGGCAGAAAGCGGCTGGAATCTTTGGTGATCAGGCTGTTGTCTTCCCGTACACCAATCCCCGCAGCCTGATCGCCAATCACCCAGGAACCGATCAGCGTGTAGCTGTCGCCGAATTTCGGCAGCGGTGCAAATTCCTGCAGGATAAATGGCGCATCCGTGTAGGGCCCATCCTCTTTGACGATCAGACCGTCTGCCGTTTGCAGCTCAATGTTGGCGCCTTCGCGGGAGAAGTACGGCTTGCGTACCCATCCCTTGGGCACGGCGCTGGCCGGATTCGGATCGAGATGCGCCGCCAGCAGATTCGGATGGCCCTGGTGCAGCTCCCACAGTAGCGGCAACGCGCCCTTGTTCGACAGGATCGCCTTCCACGCCGGTTCGAAAAACTGCGTATCGCACTCGGCAATCGCCGCGCCGAACGGCTCGTGGAAGATGAATTCCCAGGCGTGCAGCTTGAACAGGTGCGGGATCCAGCGATCTTCCAGGTCGACGAAACGCCCTTCAGCGGTCAAACCGATGTCTTCGATATCGATGTGCCGTGATTCGATGCCGACCTTTTCGGCGATCAAGCGCAGGTAATCCGTGGTGCCCTTGTCCTCGACCGAGTCTCTCATCGAAGCGAAGTAGAACGGCCGCTTCAGTTGCAGCTCGGCGAAGGCCTTATGCAACTGGGTGTCGATGCTGTTGAACTGGTCGGCATGGCGCGGCAGCGTGCCGCGCTCGATGCATTGTTCCAGCCAGCCCCACTGAAAAGCCGCCGCTTCGTAGAGGCTGGTCGGCGTGTCGTAGTTGAGTTCCAGCAATTTCGCCGGGCCGTCGCCGCTGTAGGAAAAGTCCATGCGCCCGTACAGATGCGGATGACCTTCCCGCCAGGACGTGCGGATCATGTCGTAGTACGGCGTCGGGATGCTCAGGCGATCCAGCAGCTCTTCGCTGTTGACCACGCGGTCGACCAGGTCCATGCACATCTCGTGCAGTTCGGTGGTCGGGTCCTCAAGATCGTTTTCGATTTGCGCGAGCGTGAACTGGTAGTACGCGCTTTCGTCCCAGTACGGCTCGTCGTCGATGGTGTGGAACATGAAGCCGAGGCTTTCGGCAGTCTGTTTCCAGTCAGGCCGCTCGGCGCAGAGGATCTTCTTCATCGTCAGCTGCTCGAACGACCAGAACTGCTGCCCCAACCACCCCAGCCGCTGCGGGCACTGGACTGGCTGCCGAAGCCGCCGCGTGACGTCGATGAGGCCACATTGACCGGTTTGCTTTTGCTGCTTTCGTAATCCGTTTGGCTGCGCGTCGTGGTTTCGGCTCTGCGGTACTGCGTCGAGGTGTTGTACGGCTGGCGCGTTTCGCGATCGCGGTAAACCGTGCGCTCGGCGTTGTTGCTCATCGCGTTGCCGATCAGCCAACCGGTCAGCCAGCCATTTCCGCCTCCGCCGCCACCACCGCTGGAGACATGCGAAGTGCTTTGCACATGCTGCGCTGTCGTGTCACCGGCAGGCATTTGAGCATCGGCGATGGCGTCGAGGTTCTGCGCCGGCTCACCGCTCGCAGGCACTTTGAAGCCGCCGAGTTTCGGCACGAAGCGGCCGTCAGAATTCTTTTGGCACCAGTCAGCGGCAAAGTCCGCGTCGCACTTGGCCTTGTCGTCGTACGCCGGGGCAATGCGCCGGTGTTCGGTCAGGGCGGCGACGTAGGCGTTGGAGCAGACATCGGCGGCCACTTCGGCGTCGACGCACTGTTCCACATTCTGGAAACTGCGTGGTTGATCTGCGGCTGCCGCCTGGCCGGAAATGGCCATGGCCACCGAGGCGGCGAGGGACAACTGAACGTATTTGCTGCGTTTCATCTAAGGCTTCCTGCCGATCAGTTGGACGGTGTCATGCACGCGGCGTTGAGCATGCCGACGCTGATCGCGACCGCAGCAACATAGATACCCGAAGCCACTTCACCGTTGGCGATGCGCTGGGAGGTGCCTTTGAGCACTAGACCCGTGGCGAGGAATGCCAGCAGTTGCACCACGGCGGCAATCACTGCCCAGAGTACGAAGTCGAGGACGTTGACCGAAAACGCAATCACGTTACTGGCCGGAATCGCGAAGCCGATGATCGCGCCGGACAGGGCGATGGCAGCGGCAACGTTGCCGGAGCGAATCAGCTCGAATTCCTTGTGCGGGGTGATGCGCGTGTAGACGAATTGAAACAGCATGAACAGCAGTACGGCGCCGATGAGATAGACGACGAAACCGACCAGTGCGGTTTTGTTCAGGGAAACGGCCAGCACTTCCAGCATGAAAAACTTCCTTTTTTAAATGGTGCTCAGATCTGTCGTGTACAGCGAAATGCCCAGCGAGGTGCTCAGGCTGACGGTGCCTTCTTCGTCCTGTTCGACGGAGAACAGCAGCAATTCGCGGCGATCGGTCAGGCCGGTCTCGCGCGCATAAAGCATTGAGTGATGTTCGATGGTGTAGCTCTCGTCCGGATTGACCACCTGTTCGGTCATCGGCACAAGTTCGGTCTGGCCTTGTTCGGTGCCCCACTCACGGCTGTATTCGACACCGTCGTGGTTGTAACCGGGCAAGCCGATCTGGCTGTCGGGGCCGGCCAGGCGCTGCAGTTCGGCGTCACTGTTGACGGTCACGTAACTGAGGTAGTTGAACAGGGTGACGGATTCGATCTGATCGTCACCGGTGACGTGGATCTGCAGCCAGAAATCCTCGTCGTTCATGTAATAGCGGTGCAGTTTATTGGACTGGCCGAGGTCGACCCAGCCGTGGCTCCAGATCGCCTGATCGAAGGGTACTCGCACTGTGGTCGAGCCATCGAGCAACAGCGCCAGCGTCGTATCGAACCTGACAGCCTTGCCTTGGGCCATGCCGAGTGGGCCACTGGCAACGGTCGGTGTTGGCGCAGCGGTCTGCCAGTTGCTGGTGCCCAGCAAGTCTTTAAACCATCCCATGGGTACGTTCCTTGAAGCGGGTGGAAGTGTTCGTCGGCGAAAAAGCGTCGCTAGTGTACCGGGCTCAGCGGCGAACGACACGCCGCAAACCATGTGGGAGCGAGCTTGCTCGCGAAGAGGGCGTATCAGTCAACAACGATGTCGACTGATACGCCGCTTTCGCGAGCAAGCTCGCTCCCACGGTTTTTTTGCGCAGTGCTTACTGAGCGGACTTTTGCTTCAGACGCTCAAGAATCGCATTGGCGCTGCCTTCGTTCGGCGTGATGCCGGCGTCGCGCAGTTTGCGTTCCAGATCGTTGCCGGTCGAAGCGTCGGCCAGTTCGTCGGCAGCGCTCAGTTCAGCCGCGCGTTGCTGCTGCTTGGCCTGCAGACGGTTCAACGTACCGACGGCGGTTTCCAGTTTGCCATTGGCGCCGCCGCTGGCGATGGAGGCGCTGACCTGGGCTTTCTGCACGCTTTCGCGGGCCTTGGCCATGTCCACTTGTTGGCGCAGGCTCTTGATGCGCGACTCGGCTTTGCTGATGTCTTTGCGCATGTTTTCGGCGTAAGTGCCGAACTCGTCGCTCTGCTTTTTCTCGACATCCAGCTCGTTGGTCAGGGTCGAAATCGCTTCGGCCACTTCCATTGCCAGGTCTTCACGGCCGGCGTTCAGCGCCGAGACGGCTTTGGCTTCCAGATCCCTGATCTTGGCGTCGTACTCGCTTACGCGGTCGGCGGCCAGTTTGTGTTTGGCCATGATGGTGACCAATTCGCGACGGGCGTTCGACAGTGCGCTGTCGGCGTCACGGATTTCCTGATCGAGGATGCGCAGGGCCTGTTGGTCGGCAATCGCTTCGCCGACTTCATTGGCGCCGCCGCGCAGTGCGGTGAACAACTTGCTCCAGATGGACTGAGTCATTGGATATTCCCTGTTGATTACTTGAAGAAGTGTTCGAAGGCTTCGCTCGCGCGCTGCACGTTGTCGACCAGAGTTTTCACCTCGGTGACGACGTTGGTCAGGCTCGAGTCGGCGCTGAGGGCGCCAAACATGTTGTAAACGGTCTGCCCATTCGGCATCGACTCGATACCGATCGACGACAGCGGGAACATTTCCCGGCTGCGCAACACGGCATCGTTGAAGGCGTGCACGTCGCTGATCGAATCGATGTCCACCAGCACGGTGTCGACGATGATCTGCTGGCCGGCCAGAGCGATGTGAATCGGCAGACCGCCGAATTCGTTCATTTCCAGCTTGATGCTGGGTTCGGAGCTCTGGATCAGCGACAGCGTGATCTCTTGCGAAGCCACCTCGTCCAGTGCCTTGAGGGCGTTGAAGAGGCTATCGATGGTCCAGTTGTTGCCTGCGCTCATGTAATTCTCCGACATGAAAGAGCCAGCCAGAATCGGTTGGCGTAGCTGTTGCTCCATTTGCTTGAGCAAGCTTCGGTTTTCGGGAAGCACCCAAGTTTCGTGTTTCACATAACCGGCAGCGGCCAGGCCTGCGCGCATCTGCTTCATATAGAAGCTCGACGGTTTTTTCGCCGACGGTTTCGCGCGCTCTCCCTTGGGGCTCTCTGACTTCGCGGTGGGGGAACGGCTTTTCATGGCAGTAGCTCGGTTATGGACATCTCACGCGTGAGCCACACTACAACCAATTCAAAGTGCCATCAATGGCTCACGCGTGAGATTTTTATGACAGACGAAAAAAGGCCCGCTGCAGCGCGGGCCCGGATTTCTTGCAGGATATTACTCAGCGCGTGGCGGCGAGGAATTCGTCAGTGGATACCACGCTGGCGTAGGCAAAACCCAGCGCTGACATGAACGCGGCGTGGACGTGGGCGGCCGGCACCGTCAGGCCATTGAACTCCAGATCGCGGCTGGCGCAGGCGTCGTGAATCACCGTGACGGCATAACCCAGATCCGCCGCCGCACGGGTGATGCCGTCAACGCACATGTGGCTCATGCTGCCGACCACCACCAGTTCCTTGATGCCTTGTTGGTTGAGGATCGCTTGCAGTTCGGTTTCGCGGAACGAGTTGACGAAGTGCTTTAGCACCACCGGTTCATCGGCACGGTTGAGTACCTTTGGATGCAGCTTGGCGCCCTCGGAGCCCGGGGTGAAAAACGGCGCGTCCGCTGAGGTGAATTCGTGGCGAATGTGTACCACCGAATCGCCGGCCTCGCGGAACGCGGCTATCAGCCGGGCGGCGTTGTCGGCGGCGGCATCAGCACCGGCCAGCGGCCACTTGCCTTGGGGGAAGTAGTCGTTCTGGATATCGACTACGATGAGCGCTTGCTTGGCCATGGGGGTGTCCTCGATGTATTGGCTGGAAGTGGCTTCAGTATTGGCCCTGGTCAGCGCTTCGAGGATTGGCCGCACCGACAATAGACAGGGGAAAACTGACAATGGGCGCAGAAAGGGCCGCCGTCGCTGAATTGGGCGTGCTGATCTATCCCGGCGCGCAGATGGCGGCGGTGCATGGATTGACCGATCTGTTTACGGTGGCCAACCGGATTGCCGCCGAACATCAGGCTGCGCAATTGCCAGTGCTGCGGGTCAGTCATTGGCAGGTCGAAGGTGATCAGTCGCCAACGCGGATTTACGCCAGCCATCCAGGGCACGACAGCGCTTTGCTGGCGGTGCTGATTCCGCCATCGATCGGCGGTTTTTCGGCGGCGCAAATGCCGGTCGGTCTGACGCAATGGTTGCGTGATCAGCATGCCCGCGGTGCGACGCTTGGCGGAGTTTGCGTAGGCTCGCTGCTGCTCGCCGAAAGCGGCTTGCTCGACGGCCGTAGCGCCACCACTCACTGGACCTCTGCCAAGGCTTTCGCCGAGTGTTACCCGAAAATCAAGCTCAAGGCTGATACGCCGATTGTCGATGACGGCGACCTGATCACCACGGCCGGATTGATGGCTTGGTCGGAACTGGGATTACGCCTGGTCGACAGGTTGCTCGGACCGAGCATCGCCACCAGCACCGCGCGCTTTCTGGTGGTGGAACACAGTGACAGCGCCAGTGAATGCGGCAGCAATTTCGCGCCGATTCTCGGTCATGGCGATGCGGCGATTCTCAAGGTTCAACATTGGCTGCAAAGCACCGGTGCGACGGATGTTTCCCTGGCGGCAATGGCGGAGCGGGCGGGGTTGGAAGAGCGCACATTTCTACGGCGGTTCCGCGCGGCGAGCGGGTTGAAACCGACCGAGTACTGCCAGCATTTGCGGGTGGGCAAGGCACGGGAAATGCTCGAGTTCAGCAATGGCACGATCGATCACATTGCCTGGACAGTCGGGTATCAGGATCCGGGGGCGTTTCGCGCGATATTCAAGAAGATTACCGGACTGGCGCCAAGTGATTACCGGGCGCGGTTTGGTGTGACCCCAAACCCTAAACCGGCGAACACCTAATGTGGGAGCGAGCCTGCTCGCGCAAGCGGTGGGGGCTGTAAGTTTGATGTCGACTGACACGACGCCTTCGCGAGCAGGCTAGCTCCCACATTGAACTCCACAGGACTATAGATCGTGCAAATTGCCGGGGTTTTGCGCGCGGTCGTGCAGATTGAAACAGGCGTGGTGCCAGCACGATTCTGGCAAGTTTCTGATTGGCCTAGAATTTTCGGAGATCGGTCATTGGCCTGATCTCTGCACCTCTCACCGCTACAGTCATCGAACCGATGGAAGGGGAACGCATGACCCCGACACCCCGCAGGAAAATCGTCGTCGCCCACTCGGTGCGCCCCGACGCGCCACAACATGAAGTACAGACCAACAAAGCGCTGGCCCGCTGGCTGGCGCAGATTCTCGGGTGCAAGTTCGGCGGCAGCTATGACGCTGAAAAACACCAGGGTCGTGATCTGTATTTACTGCCGACGCAAACCATTGTCGGCCCGGCCAGCGCTCACGCACTCGGTATCAAGGGACCGGAGGATCTGTGGGGCGGGTTCGTCGAGCACGACTTCATCTGCACCAAAGCCATCAGCCACGGCCTGCGCAGTCATCTGGCGCACGCGCCGCAAGGCTGGTCGCCATTGTTTTCCGAGCGCGTGCGTAACGTGGTCCTTGATGGCCTCAGCGTTTTTGCGCTGGAAGACGCGCGGCCCGCTGCCGAGCACTTACTGTACAACGGCCCGATCCGCTTGAAGCCGGTTCACGCCTGCGCCGGTCGTGGCCAGGAAGTGATCAAGAGCCTTGATGCCTTCGACGACATTCTTGCCCGCCCTGACATTGAAAAACAGTTCAGTGAGGGTGTGGTGCTGGAACAGGACTTGAGCGACGTGGTCACCCACAGCGTCGGCCAGTCATTCATCGGCGATAAGGTGCTGAGTTACTGCGGTGATCAATACTTGACCAAGGATGCCCACGGCGAAGAGGTCTACGGCGGCTCGAATCTGCTGGTGGTGCAGGGTGATTATGACGAACTGCTGAAGTTGAACCTGCCCGACGATGTGCGTCTGGCCATTGAGCAGGCGCAGGTTTTCGACGCTGCCGCCGATGAGGCTTACCCGCGTTTCTACGCCTCACGACGCAACTATGACATCGCCCAGGGCCTGGACAGCAACGGTAAATCCCGCAGCGGCGTGCTCGAACAATCCTGGCGCATGGGCGGCGCCAGCAGTGCTGAAGTCGCGGCGTTGCAAAGCTTCGTCAACGATCCGGGGATGCGTGCGATTCGCGTGTCATCGGTGGAAACCTATATCGATCAGCCGCTGCCGGCGGACGCCATCGAGGTCTATCGCGGCCCGGCTGAGAACAGCGAATTTCTCCTCAAATACGTAACGGTCAAATCCTATGACGGCTAGAAGCGAAAGCATTCAAATCGACATTGATGATGAACAGATGAGCGGGACCTTTCTCAGTCCCAAATCGAAAGTGCCGGGGGTGTTGTTTGTACATGGTTGGGGCGGTAGTCAGGAGCGCGACCTTGAGCGCGCCAAAGGCATTGCCGGTCTAGGTTGTGTGTGCCTGACCTTCGACTTGCGCGGGCATACCGGCGGCACCGGGATTCCGCTGACCCGCGTTACCCGCGAAGATAACCTGCGTGATTTGCTCGCGGCCTATGACCGCTTGCTCGCGCATCCAGCACTCGATACCTCGGCGATCGCCGTGGTCGGCACCAGTTATGGCGGTTACCTGGCGGCGATCCTCACCTCGCTGCGCCCGGTGCGCTGGCTGGCGTTGCGCGTTCCGGCGCTGTATCGCGACGAGCAATGGCATACGCCCAAGCGTGAGCTGGACAAGGCCGATTTGCGTGATTACCGCAGCACGCTGGTGCGCGCGGACACCAATCGGGCGCTGCATGCGTGTTCGCAATTCACCGGGGATGTGTTGCTGGTGGAGTCGGAAACCGATGACTACGTGCCCCACGCGGCGATCATGAGTTACCGCGCGGCGTGCCAGCAGACGCATTCGTTGACGCACCGGATTATCGACGGCGCCGATCATGCGTTGAGCGAGCCGGTGTCGCAGCAGGCTTACACCTCGATTCTGGTGGACTGGATTACCGAGATGGTTGTGGGCGAGCGGTTGAGCATTATTCAATCAGCATGATTTTTTAGTGTTCTTTCGAACGCTATCGCGAGCAGGCTCACTCCTACATTTTGGAATGCGTTCACTTGTAGGAGTGAGCCTGCTCGCGATAGCGATTTCGAATTCAAAAACTAACTCAAGAGGGGTTTTTCTCGATCCGAAGCGCCTTCGCCTTGGCCTCAACCACCAGATACATCACCACCGTGATCAACAACGGCAACAGAAAATAAATTGCCCGATACGCCAGCAATCCCGCCACCAGACTGCCGCGTGAAGCCTCGTGTTGCAGCAACGCCACAAACACCGCCTCCAGCACCCCAAGGCCCGCCGGAATATGCGTAATGACCCCGGCAATCGCGCTGATCAACAACACGCCCAGCACCAACGGATAATCCAGTTTGCTCGGCAGCAAGGTGAAAATCACCGCCGCCATCAGCGACCAGTTCAACGCGCCCAGCAGTAGTTGCAAGACCGCCATGCGCAATGACGGCAGGTTGATTTCCACGCCGCGGATCGACCACTCGCGGCGTTTGGAAAACTGACAAGCGGCCAGATAGCCGACGCTGATCAACAGCAGCAGAACGCCGATGCCTTGCAGCGCACTGCTGCTGATTTTCCAGCCCGGTGGCATTGTCACCAATCCACTGCTGAACACCACGCCGGCAATGGTCATGTAGCCAAACCAATTGGTCGCCAGGCTCAAACCGAGGATCTTGGCGATGTTGCTTTTGCTCACGCCAAGACGCGAATACAGCCGATAACGCATGGCGATGCCGCCCACCCACGCGCTCAGATTCAAGTTGAACGCATAGCTGATGATCCCCACCGGCAGAATCTGTTTCCAGGTCAGGTCCTGACGAATGTAAGTGCGGCCGATCAGGTCAAAACTGGCGTAGGTGAGAAAGCTCAGCAAAGTCACGCCAGCGGCGATGATCAACGTGCGCACCTTGAAGTCGGCCAGGGTTTGCAGGACTTCGGCCCATTCGATGCGCGTGGCGAACATCGTCAGCAAGACAATCAGCGCGAGGAAAAACAGCAGGGTCAACGGGCGCTTCCAGCGACTCCATTTCGAATGGGTGGCTGGCGCCGCATGGCCGCTCGGGTGCGCTTCGGAGTGGCTCATGGCGTGTTCCCTCGAAATGGCTTGAGCCGTGGTTTATGTGCTGGCAACCATCCGGCCATCGCCGGGAAATGCCGCAGAAAGTGGAACACCAGAAACCCTACGGTCATGTGCCAGATGCGCCCACGCGGGGACTTGCTGGCGTCCATGGCTTTGCAGTGGTTCTGGCTGAGGTCGTCGAGGCGTTCGAACAAATGCTGATTGAAAGCGCGGTCGCGGATCAGCACATTGGCTTCCAGATTCAGCGACAGGCTCAGCGGGTCGAGATTGCTCGAGCCGACCGTGCTCCATTCTTCGTCGACCAGCGCCACTTTGCCGTGCAGCGGGCGCTGGCAATATTCGTGGATTTGCACGCCGGCCTTGAGCAAGTAGTCGTAGGTCATGCGCGCCGCCAGTTTGGCCACCAGCATGTCCGGTTGACCCTGCAGAATCAGGCGCACCTCGACCCCGCGACGTGCCGCGTTGCGGATTTCCCGCAGCAAACGGTAACCGGGGAAGAAGTAGGCGTTGGCGATCACCACGCGGCGCTTGGCCCGGCGCAGTACCTGCAAATACACATCTTCGATATCGGAGTGGTGCTGGTCGTTGTCGCGGAATACCAGGCGCACCTGACCGTTGTGGTCATCGAAAGCCATCTCCGCGCGACGTTGACGCCGACGTTGCCACCAGAACCGCGCACGGCCCGGCCGACCACTTTGCAGCAGGGCGAAATGATGGATGTCGGCGACCGCCGGGCCCTGAATTTCCACCGAATAATCCTGCTTGGCTTCGGGGCCGAAATCGGCCAGGTGATCGCCGGAAAAGTTGATCCCGCCAATAAACGCGATCAGGCCGTCGACCACCACAATCTTGCGGTGCAAACGCCGGAACCAGTTGGTGCGAATGCCCAGGCGTTTCGGTGCCGGATCGAAGATTTGCAGATGCACGCCGGCCTCGCTCAGCGCGGTCAGATAACCGGTGCTCAACTCGCCGCAACCAAAGCCGTCGAGGCTGACCGTGGTGCGCACGCCACGCCGGGCAGCGTCGATCAGAATCTCCTGTAACTCGGCACCGACCTTGTCTTCGAAAACGATAAAGGTCTCGAGGAGGATTTCACTCTTCGCCGCGCGCATCGCCTCGAACACACGAGGGAAATACTCCTCGCCGTTTTCCAGTAATTGCACACGGTTGTTGCCCTGCCAGCTGTACTCGACATCAACATGGCCGGGCTCACGGATCGGCGGGTTGATGGCGATCGGTTCCACGGCGGATTTCTCCAGCGGCGCGCTGCTCATAGTTCGATCTCCACCGATAACGGGACATGGTCGGAAAGGTGCGACCAGGGACGGTTGGCCAGGACCTTCGGTTGGCTGGCCTTGAGGTTGCGTACGTAAATACGATCGAGCCGCAGCGCCGGCAAACGTGCCGGAAAACTGCGCGCCGGTTTGCCCTGGTGCTCGGCGAATACTTCGCGCAAGCCGCAGGGTTTGAGTTGTGCATCGGCGCGCTGGCGCCAGTCGTTGAAGTCGCCGGCGACGATTACTGGCGCGTCGTTGGGCAACTCCGCCAGGCGTTGCATGAGCAAATCCAGTTGCGCGTTGCGATGACTTTCGCGCAGGCCCAGATGCACGCAGATCGCATGCACTTCGGTGCCATCACCGGGCAGGCGCAACACGCAATGCAGCAGTCCACGGTTTTCGTGGCCGCTGATCGACACGTCGAGATTGTCGTGGCGGATGATCTGGAATTTCGACAGCAGCGCATTGCCGTGATCGCCCTCCGGGTACACCGCATTGCGCCCGTAGGCGAACTGCGGCCACAGGCTGTCGGCGAGAAACTCGTACTGCGGCATTGTCGGCCAGTTGCTGTAGCGCTTGGGATGATGCTCGTGGGTGCCGTGGACTTCCTGCAGAAACACCACATCGGCCGCGACGCTGCGCACCGCTTCGCGCAGTTCCGGCAGGATGAAGCGCCGATTCAGTGCGGTAAAACCCTTGTGAGTATTGACCGTCAGTACGGTGAACGTGCGGACCGAGGGCGCGACCACCGAGCCTTCATCGGTGAAGCCGACCGGTTCTGGAATGCTCATGCCAACACTCCTTCGCCAGCGGGTTCGCCGGGGGTGGTGGCGAGGTCCTTGTCCAGCTCGAAACGATGCAACAGATTGCGCGCGTCATACGGTGCGCGGACTTTGATGTCGTTGTCGAAATAGCAGAACACTTCACGGGATTTGCGCGCGCGCGGCTTCAAGCGTGGCGCGATCAGGTGCGCGTCTTTTGGTTGCTCACCGTGGTGCCAGGCGTCGATGCGTTCGGCCCAGCGCTTGAGGGCTGGTGCGGTGTAGCCGCTGGCGTAGAGTTCTTCGGCGCCGTGCAGGCGCAGGTAGACAAAGTCGCTGGTCAGGTCTTCGCGGTACGGCCATTTGTTCGCGGTGTCAGCGATCACCAGCGCGGTGTTGTGGCGCTTCAACAAGCGTACGAACTCGGGGTCGATGAAGCTCTCGTTGCGGATTTCCACAGCGTGGCGCAGTGGTTTTTTACGCCAGGCCTTCATGCTGGCGTGGCCGTGCAGGTGAGCGTCGTGTTGATGGGCGAGGGTGGCGGCGGCTTCGGTGTCGTGGGGCAATAGTGCGAGGAAATGTTCAAAGCGCTCAGGCTCGAATTTGAAGTTCGGCGGAAACTGCCAAAGGATCGGTCCGAGTTTTTCTTTGAGTTCCAGCACCCCGGAGGCGAAGAAATTCGCCAACGGTTTTTCGATCTCGCGCAAGCGGCGGATGTGGGTGATGAAACGCGGCGCCTTGACGCTGAAGACGAAGTCGTCGGGCGTTTCGGCGTACCACTGCGCATAGCGCTCCGGCCGTTGCAGGGCGTAGAACGATCCATTGATTTCGATGCTGTTGAGCGCCCGCGAAGCGAACTGCAATTCGCGTTTCTGCGCCAGTCCCTTGGGGTAGAAGTCCCCGCGCCACGGTTCGTAGCGCCAGCCGGAAATACCGATGTGAATCGTTGCCATGCCACCCTCCCGTCGAAAGTCCTCGTGTTGCCGGTATCTTTTGATGACTGCGCGCGGTTCGGGAAAGTTTCGATGGCATTACGGACGGTCACACGTCTTTAAGGCAAAGATCAAAAGCGCTCCCCTCACCCCAACCCTCTCCCCCAGAGGGGGCGAGGGGGATGGGAGCAGATCTTCAGGGTTTTCAGGGTTTGAGTTCGAAAAGCAAGGGGGAAGGGAGCTGGTTTTTATGGTTTTCAGGGTCTGAGTTCGACTCCGGACTTTCAGATCGGTGCAGCCGGATCAGGCAACTCACCCTAGCCCTCTCCCTCTGGGAGAGGGCTAGGGTGAGGGGGCTCTTGAACTTGCCACACAAAACTTGATCAGTTCCTTACAGGTTCAGCCAAGGGAGATCGGAGTTTTGGGCAAGTTCAGGATCGCTATTCTGCTGGGAGCACTGTTGTTTCTCGGCGCCAGTGAAATCGACGCCGCCGCATTGCCGGGCGTCCCGGCCGCCACCGAAGAAGCGGCCAAACCCGAACCGATTGTGCAGGGCGGGCTGCTCGGTGCGATCAGTTCGAGCATCGATGATGTACAAGACAAACTCGATCTCAACGAACACCTGGTCGATGCCTGGCGCCTGCGCGCTGATCGCGCCGCCGATGAAGTGGACAAACTGGTCAACCAGCCGTCGAATCGCTCGGGCTGGAGCGTCGCCGGGGATTTCCTCTCTTTGTCCGGCACTTGGCTCGGCAGTTTCGCGCTGCTCACCGTGCTCGGCAGCCTGTTGACCAAACGCCTGCGCGAGGGTCGCTGGTTGCGTACCCGTCAGCGTAGTCAGGATCTGATTGGTTACTTGCAGCCTTACACCATTCCAGCGCTGATCTGCCTGCCGCTGACCCTCTACGTCAGCCATTTTCTGCAAGCCTCGGTGGGACGCGCGCTGGCGCTGTGTCTGGCCTACGCCACCAGCAGCGGCATCTTTTCCACCTCGATGTTGTTGTGTGTGGTGGTGATGTTCAACGTCGGCCACAAACGCCCGGCGGCGCGGATCATCCGTAATTACTGCCCGCGTCCGCTGTTCCTGATCGGCTTTCTCGCAGCCCTCAGCGATGCGCTGACCAGCCCGCAGATCGCCCGCCAACTGGGCGGCAATATCACCAGCAGCGTCGCGGTATTTACCGGCCTGATCGCCTCGGTGATTTTCGGTCTGCTGGTGATTCGCCTGCGTCGCCCGGTGGCGCATCTCATCCGCAATCGTTCGCTGAGCCAGCGCTTGAAACAACCCTCGTTGCAGGAATCGCTGCGGATCTTTTCCGGGCTGTGGTATTGGCCGATCGTGTTGATGGTGCTGGTCTCGGCGGTCAACCTGATCGGTATCGGCGAGGACAATCAGAAAGCCCTGCGCTGCGCGCTGTTCACCACGGTTTTGTTAATCGGCACGGTATTCCTCAGCACGATCCTGCAGCACTTGTTCAAGTCACGAAAGGCCGAAGCGATCCAGCGCAGCAGCGCCTACAAGGAACGTTTTCTCAGTCTGCTTCACGCGTTGCTGCGGATCGTCATCGCCATTGCCTTCATCGATATTCTCGGACGGATCTGGGGCGTGTCGTTGCTCGATTTTGCCCAGAGCAGCACGGTCGGAAGAGCAATCAGCAACGCGTTAAGCAGCATTGGTTTGATCTTCCTGGTGACGTGGTTGTTGTGGGTGGTACTCGACACGGCGATCCAGGAAGCGCTGAAGCCGCCGCTCAGCAAACGCGCGGCGCGCCAGCCGAGTACGCGGGTAAAAACCATTTTGCCGCTGCTGCGCAACGCGATCAAAATCATCCTCGTGGTGATCTGTGCGATCACCACCATGGCCAATCTGGGGATCAACGTCGCGCCATTGCTGGCCGGTGCCGGGGTGGTCGGTCTGGCCATCGGTTTCGGCTCGCAGCAACTGGTGCAGGACGTGATCACCGGGCTGTTCATCATCATCGAAGACACCCTGTCGATTGGCGATTGGGTGGTGCTCGATTCCGGGCACGCCGGTACAGTCGAAGGGCTGACCATTCGCACGCTGCGCCTGCGTGACGGTAAAGGTTTTGTGCACTCGGTGCCGTTCGGCCAGATCAAGGCAGTGACCAACCAATCGCGGCAGTTTGCGTTTGCGTTTTTCTCGGTGCAGTTCACCTATGACACGGATGTGGATAAAGCCATCGAGCTGATTCGAGAAACCGGTGATTCGATCCGCGAAGACCCGTTCCTCAAGTACAACCTGCAAGGGCCGCTGGATGTGTTTGGCGTGGACAGGATGGATTTGAACGGCGTGGTGCTGACGGCGCAGTTCCGCACGGTGTCCGGTGGGCAGTATGCGGTGAGCCGGGCATTCAACCAGCGTTTGAAGAAGCTTGTGGATAACACCGCGACCGTACATTTCGCGCAGACTTATCCACAGCAGGTTTTGCTGCCAAAGCGGCAACAGGAGGGGACTGTGGTGGCGAGCGAGGTGCCGCAGGAGTCGCGGACTTAACCGGTGGATTTTTTGGTGTTGATACTGACCTCATCGCTGGCAAGCCAGCTCCCACAGGGTTTTGGGTGATGCTGGAATAGAAGGCATACCACAAATCACTGTGGGAGCTGGCTTGCCAGCGATGAGGCCAGAACAGTCACCCTCAATGCCGGATCAGCTTGCTGCGCACCTGCTCCATATCAATCTGATCCAGCTCCAGCCAGAATTGTTGCTTGCCGGCAATCTCCGCCGCTACTGGCAAACCATCGCGATACACCAGCCGATTACTCACCAGCGCCGGCACTTTCATCCCCGGCAATAACGTTCCGGCCAGATTCAGCGGATCAACCCCACACACTGCCACCAGACTGCCGTCATGCGGCCGCCGACGGACTTCGCGCAACAACGGAATCGCCTCAGGCAAGGCAAACTGTTCCCCCGCCAAACCACTGACAAACCGCCCGCCACGAATCTCGCCCCGCGCTTCCAGCCGATGAAACGTACGCAGCAATTCTCGCCAACTCGGCAACCAGTCCGCCTCGCGCTCCAGCAAGCGCCAGAACACCACGCCATAGCGCCGCAACAAGGTCATCGCGACGTGCTCCAGCGTCTCGCTGTTATCCACAGCCGCGCCACGCCGCAACAACGCCCAGCGCCCGGCATCGTCCATCCCACCGATAAACGCCCCGCGCCCACGCCTACTGCTGCGCTGCTGGCGCTTGCTTGCCGGGGTGATCAACGCGCGCAGGCCGGCGAAGCTGTCGGCGTTCACCAGGCCGGCGCCGACCAGCTCCTGCAAGGCGATCTCCAGCTCGGTGCGCAGCAGGTGCGCTTCATGAATCAGCTCATCGAAAAACAGCGCACCGTGCTGACTCAAAGCTTCAAATACCTTCTGGGTTTTCGGCGAGAGTTCGCTCACTGGGGTCTGTTCGGCCAACGCGCTCCACAAACCGACCTGACTGCGTGGCAGCAACACGATCGGCGTGCTGCGCAATGCCGTGCCACTGACTTTTTGCCGGGCACTGAGGCGCATCCACACCAGTTTGCCGTTGCGGCACAGGTCATCCAGCCAGCTCGGTGAATAGTCCCTGAGACGGGCCGGGAGAAGGTCGCTGTCCCACGCCGAAGCCGCCGCCGCGTAACCTTCGAACTGGCCGACAATCGCAGGCAATACGGCGCTGCCCTGACCGCGAATCGCGGGCGAAAGATGCTGCCAGTCGAACAGAAAGCGCATGAAATCCTGCAACGCCACCGGCTCGATTTCCCGGCGCAGGCGCTTGACCGTGTAGCGATGAATGCGCGCGAGCAGATGCCGTTCGCACCATTCTTCAACGTTGACCTTGGGCGTGAACTGACCGCGCAGCACATAACCTTCGCGTTCCAGTTGCGCGAGGGTTTGATGGACTTGAGCGGTCGGCAGCGCGAGCGGTTCGGCAATCGCGGATAACGGCAGTGGTCCGAAGGCACCGAGGCGTGCGCGGATCACCTCGACCAGTGCTGCATCGAACGTCCAGATTTCAGCGAATCCCGGCAACGCCTCCAGCTCGGGTTGCAGAATCGCCTGTGGATAAAGCGCTTGCAGACAGGTCAGGCGTTCGCGGGCCAGCCACAAGCCATGCTCGGAGTCGATCTGCAAACGGCAGGCGCGCCCGCTGCGGGCCAGGGTTTCCAGCCATGCGCGCCAGCCTTCGTTCGCTTGCACTTCCTCATCGCTGATGCACGCCAGGCTCATCAGCGCCTCATGCATTTCGTCCACAGCGTTCGGCGTCGGCCAGGCTTCTTCACGCGCGGCGGCAATCGCGTCCGCATCCAGTGCACCGAGATCATCGGTCGATTGCGGATCGCTCCAGCGCCGGTTGATCACCGCCTGAGTACGGCGTTCTTCCAGCGGTGCGTCGTCGAGAAAGGTGTACGGCCGCGCACTGAGAATTTCAGCGGCGAGCGGCGAGGGCGCCGGCAGGTCGCGGCTGATCAAACGCACCTCGCCACGCTCCATGCGCCGCAGCAGATTGAGCCAGCCTTCGCTGTCCATCGCCTCATGCAGGCAATCGTCCAGTGTCTGCTCGATCAACGGATGCTCGGGAATTTCGCGTTCACCGGCGAGGTTTTCCAGGCAGGCAATCTGATCGGGAAACACGCTGGCAATCAGGTCTTCGCTTTTCATCCGCTGCAACTGCGGCGCAACTTTGCGCCCGCCGGTGAAACGCGGCAGCGCCAGCGCCACCCCGGCGTTCCAGCGCCAGCGCACGCCGAACAGCGGCGCATCAAGCACCGCTTGAATGAGGATGTGCTCGGCGCTGTTGCTGTGCAGGTAACGCCAGATATCGTCGAGTTCAAAGCTGTGGCTGGTGGACAGCGACAGCACGATGGCGTCCTCGCTGGCGGCAGCCTGCAATTCGAAGTTGAAGGTGCGACAGAAACGCTTGCGCAGGGCCAGGCCCCAGGCGCGGTTGATGCGGCTGCCGAACGGTGAATGGATGATCAGTTGGGTGCCGCCGGACTCGTCGAAAAACCGCTCCATCAGCAGCGTGTCCTGCGAAGGCAGGGCGCCGAGGGTTTGCCGGGCGCGAGCGAGGTATTCGACCAGTTGTTCGGCGCTGGCGCGGTTGAGGCCGAGGGTCTGCGTCAGCCAGTCGAGCGCCGGTTGCAGATCGCCGGGGCTGGCACCTAGTAGCTCGTCGAGTTGTGCTTGCAGACGTGCGACAGCGGATGACAATTCATCGCTGCGCCCCGGCGCTTCGCCGAGCCAGAATGGAATGGTCGGCGGCTGGCCGTGGGCATCTTCGACACGCACCTTGCCGGTTTCCACGCGCAGGATCCGGTAGGAGGTATTGCCAAGCTGGAACACATCGCCGGCGATGCTTTCCACCGCGAAGTCTTCGTTGACGCTGCCGATGTTCAGGCCTTGCGGTTCGAGCATGACGCTGTAGTCGGCGTTATCGGGAATGGTGCCGCCGCTGGTAACGGCGGTCAGTTGTGAACCGCGACGGCCACGCAAGGTGCGACTGACGGCGTCGCGGTGCAGGTACGCGCTGCGAATGCCTTGGCGACCGTTGTAGCCTTCGGCGAGCATGCTCAGCAGGGCCTGATAGTGTTTTTCGTCGAGGTCGCGATAAGGCGAGGCTTGGCGGAACATCGCCAGTAAGGCGTCCTCCGGCCATTCCTGACAACTGACTTCGGCAATGATCTGCTGCGCCAGCACATCCAGCGGCGCTTCGGGGATGTGCAGGGTATCGAGCTCGCCACGGCGCACGCAGTCGAGCAGGGCGGCGCATTCGATCAGGTCGTCGCGGGTGGTGGCGAACAATCGGCCCTTGGGTGTGCCGCCCACCTGGTGCCCGGAACGGCCAACCCTTTGCAGAAACCCGGCGATGGAGCGCGGCGAAGCAATCTGGCAGACCAGATCGACTTCACCGATATCGATGCCCAGTTCCAGCGAGGCGGTAGCGATCAATACCTGCAGTTCGCCGCGCTTGAGGCGTTGTTCGGCGTCGAGGCGAAACTCCTTGGCCAGACTGCCGTGATGCGCGGCCACCGCGTGCTTGCCGAGGCGTTCGCTGAGGTGCCGGCTCAGGCGCTCGGCGAGGCGCCGGGTGTTGACGAAAATCAGCGTGGTGCGGTGCTCGCGAGCGAGTTCAGCGAGGCGGTCGTAGACCAATTCCCAGACGTCGTTGGCCATCACTGCCGACAACGGCACCGGCGGCACCTCAATACCAAGGTCCCGTGGCCGGGCGTGGCCGATATCGATGATCTCGCAGGGACGCTCATGGCCGACAAGAAATTGCGCCACGGCTTCGACCGGTTTCTGCGTAGCGGACAGACCGATACGGGTCAGCGGTTCGGCGCACAACGCCTGCAGGCGTTCAAGACTGAGGGCCAGATGACTGCCGCGTTTGCCAGCGGCCATCGCGTGGATTTCATCGATGATCACTGTCCGTGTGGTGCCGAGCATTTTCCGTCCGGATTCGGATCCGAGCAGCACGTAGAGTGATTCCGGCGTGGTCACCAGAATGTGCGGCGCCGATTTGCGCATGGCCGCACGTTCTTTCTGCGGGGTGTCACCGGTGCGCACGGCGGTGGTGATTTGCAGCTCGGGCAGACCCATCTGCCGCAGTTGTCCGGTGATCCCTGCCAGCGGGTTTTGCAGGTTGATGCGAATGTCGTTGGACAGCGCCTTCAGCGGCGAGACGTAGACCACCAGCGTTTCGTCGGGTAGACCGTCGGGATTGTCCAGGCCTCGGTGGACGAGGTCGTCGAGCACGGCGAGAAACGCGGTGAGGGTTTTGCCGGAGCCAGTGGGCGCGGCGATCAGCGTCGAACGGCGCTGGCGGATCAACGGCCATGCGCGCGCCTGGGCGGCGGTGACCGTCGGGAACGTGTTGCTGAACCAGGCGCTGACGGCGGGGTGAAAGCCTGCCAGGGCCGCGTCCGTGGGGATGGGCAGATTCATGGCTTAAGTTATGCGGGCGCGGGTGGGAAGATGCAAGTACCGCTGGGATCTTCAGCGTCTGGTAGGACCTCTTCGCTGGCAAGCCAGCTCCCACACGGATTGATGTCGTTCACAGAATTTGTAATCAGCGCTGGACCCTGTGGGAGCTGGCTTGCCAGCGATGGTGCCAGTTGCCACGACACAAATCCCGGCGATCTACACTTTACGGATGACGGTTGCGCACTAAACCCGCAAAATGCAACGATTCCGGTAATTATCGACGACGGTTCCACGAGATCCGTCGCTAAAGCCATCGTTCCAATCAGACTGGGCCTGCTGACTCTATGCGAATGCGCCTTATGTTACTGGGCGGCGGAAATGCCCTTGGGCAGGCGCTGATTCGCCTCGGTGCAGAGGAAGACATCGGTTTCCTCGCCCCCCGCCCGCCCGAAAACGGCTGGGATGCCGCGAGCCTGACGCAACTGCTCGACGACACCCGTCCCGATGCGTTGATCAACCTCGCCTACTATTTCGACTGGTTCCAGGCCGAGGCCGTCAGCGAAAGCCGCATGGCCGGGCAGGAACGTGCGATCGAGCGTCTGGCCGAACTGTGCCAGCACCACAACATCGTCCTCGTCCAGCCTTCCAGTTATCGGGTGTTCGATGGTTCGCGTGCCACGGCGTACAGCGAAAAAGACGAACCGGTGCCGCTGGGTCTGCGCGGTCAGGCATTGTGGCGCATCGAACAAAGCGTTCGCGCCACGTGCCCGCAACATGTACTGCTGCGCTTCGGCTGGCTGCTTGATGACAGCCCGGACGGCACCCTCGGGCGTTTCCTCGCTCGTGCCGAGCAGCCAGAAGAATTGCTCCTGGCCGATGACCGCCGTGGCAATCCGACCCCGGTCGACGATGCCGCGCGCGTGATCATTTCGGTGCTCAAGCAACTCGATTGCGCCGCGCCGCTGTGGGGCACTTACCATTACGCAGGCCACGAGGCGACCACGCCGCTGGCGCTGGGCCAGGCGATTCTGACCGAAGCGCGCAGCCTGCACGCTCTGGCCATCGAAGCGCCGACCGCCCAGGCTCACGCCGCGCGGCCGGACGCTAGCGAAGAGCCGCAACACGCCGTGCTGGCCTGCAAAAAAATTCTGCACACTTTCGGGATCAAGCCGCGCGCCTGGCGTGCCGCACTCCCGGGCTTACTGGATAGGTTCTACCGTCATGGCTGAAGGGACTGTTTTAATCACCGGCGGAGCCGGTTTCATTGGCTCGCACCTGACCGATGCCTTGCTTGCTCAAGGCCATTCGGTGCGCATCCTCGACGATTTGTCGACGGGCAAGCGCAGCAACCTGCCGCTGGACAATCCAAAGGTCGAGCTGATTGTCGGTGATGTCGCCGATGCGGCGCTGGTGGCCAAGGCCATGCAGGGCTGCAGCGCGGTCGCTCACCTGGCGGCGGTGGCGTCGGTGCAGGCGTCGGTGGATGACCCGGTGAAGACACACCAGAGCAATTTCATTGGCACGCTGAATGTCTGCGAAGCCATGCGTCTGGCCGGGGTCAAACGTGTGTTGTATGCCTCCAGCGCAGCGGTCTACGGCAACAATGGCGAGGGCGAGTCGATTGATGAAGACACGTCCAAAGCGCCGCTGACGCCTTATGCCTCGGACAAACTGGCGGGCGAGCATTATTTCGATTTCTATCGCCGCCAGCATGGCCTGGAACCGGTGATCTTCCGTTTCTTCAATATCTTCGGCCCGCGTCAGGATCCGTCCTCGCCGTATTCCGGGGTGATCAGCATTTTCAGCGAACGTGCGCAGAAAGGTTTGCCGATTACCGTGTTCGGTGATGGTGAGCAGACGCGCGATTTCCTGTACGTCGAAGATCTGGTCGATCTGCTGGTGCAGGCGATCGAAAAGTCTGAGGTCGAAGTCGGTGCGGTGAACGTCGGCTGGAATCAGTCGATGAGTCTCAAGCAGATGCTTCAGGCGCTTGAATCGGTAGTCGGTGAGCTGCCGCCGATCAGCTATGGCCCGGCGCGTTCCGGTGATATCCGGCATTCGCGGGCGAACAACGCTCGTCTGCTGGAACGCTTCAAGCTGCCACAGCAGACGCCGATGAGTGTGGGTTTGGCGCGGTTGCTTGGTCGCTCCTGAAAAAAGCCCCTCACCCTAGCCCTCTCCCAGAGGGAGAGGGGACTGACCGTAGCGTTTGTGAGAAATGCGCCGACGTGAGATACCGGGTTGAGCTCAGATTTTGAAGAGCACACAAATCGGCTCCCTTTCCCCCTCTCCCTGAGGGAGAGGGCTGGGGTGAGGGGGATGATCCAACTCACGCTAAACATTTGCGGCAGACATGAAAAAGGCGCCCTTTGACAGGCGCCTTTTTCACGGCCGGAATATGTCGCTACTCCTGTGGCAAGGGGATGTTATCCCCCGATCAACTGCGTACGGTCGCCGTCAGTTCTATGCCTGCTCACCACCAAGCCTCATCCACCACCACGTGAACGTTCGATAACTCGACTTAGAACTTATAGCCCAAACCAACCATGTAGATGAACGGATCCACATCGACATTTACCCGTGCGCGTGTGCCTGGGGCAACGGCGTTGTTCTCGACGGTGGCGCGGGTGTCGATGTCGATGTAACGCACTTGGGCGTTGAGCATGATGTTGTCGGTCAGCATGTAGTCGGCACCGACCTGCCAGGCCAGACCCCAGGAGTTTTTCGCCTTGAAGTTGCTGAAACCGTTGGCACTCGCTTCGCTGCCGACGTGTTCGTCATAGATCCAGGTGTAGTTGATACCACCACCGACATACGGCTGGAACGGCGACTTCGAGTCCAGCGGGTAGTAGACGACGCTGAGGGTTGGCGGCAGGTGTTTCAGGGTACCGAGCTTGCCGTTGGCCGCTGGCAGGGCAGTGCCTTTGAGCTTGACGTCATGCTCGAACGGCGTCGCCGCGAGCAATTCGAGGCCGACGTGGTCGGTGAGCATGTAGGCGAAGTTCAGACCCAGTTGCGTGTCGCTGCTCATGGTCGCCTTGCCGCCCAGATTGGTGCCGCTCAACGGACCCTGATCGACCTTGACGCTGGAACTGTCGGCCTTCGGGTTGACGGTGATCGCACCGGCGCGGATGAGGATGTCACCGGCTTCGTGGGCGTGGGCGAGCGGGGCTGCGAGCGCGAGGGCAAACAGCGAGGCGCTGAGCAAGGACTTGTTCATGGGGGCTCCGAAAGGACGTTAGAAATGTCTGATGTCCTATGGTACGAAGCCAACTGATACGGTCTTTTGACTCAGCTCAATGAAACAGTGAAGGGGCGGGTTTCTGTGCAACCTTGAGGGCCCCATCGCTGGCAAGCCAGCTCCCACAGGTTCCGTTGGTGTTCACGAAATATGTGAACGACTCGATCCCCGTGGGAGCTGGCTTGCCAGCGATGGGGCCCTTACAAACAGCATAAAATTATCGGGATTCACTCCGGCAGCTCATACACATAAATCTTGTCGGCATCCATCTGATACCCGGCATCCGCCAGTTCGCTGCTCGACGCCTTGACCTGCAACGGTCCCTCGACCCAATACGGCTGATACAGCTCATCGAGCTTCACGCCCAACTCGCTTTTCACATGCACAATCTGGTTCGACGGCGGTGGCGGCACGTGGATGCAGGCGCCGAAATACGGCACCAGCAAAAAGTCCGTGGTGCGTCCTTCTTCATTGACTTCCAGAGGCACGATGTAGCCCGGCAAACGAATGTTCTGCCCGTCGAGTGCCTGCACCACCGGCGCGTCCGGCAGGTCCTGCTTCGCCGCTGGCGCGGACTCGGCAGACAACGCATCGCCCATCTTCGACAGGTCGTGCAGCGGCGTCATGTTCGGCACTTCCGGCGCGGCGTCCGGTGGAATCATTTCCGACCACGTCAGGTCTTTCGGCGCTGCTGCCCACACGGGCAGGGCGATCAGCAACAGCAGCGCGAGTGCAGCGCGGGGCATGGTGAACATCCTCATAAACGGATCGACAGGCCATCGGCCAGGGATTGGCGATAAGCGCGCCAGGCCGGCACGCTGCCCATCAGCAGCGCGGCCGCCAGAATGCCACCGAGCAGCGTCCATTCATACTCGCTCGGCCACGCCAGCGGCAGGTACAAACCGTAATTGGCCTGTACATAACCCTGCGCAGCGGCGATACCGATGTACAACAACGCAACGCCGGCAATCACCCCGGTCAGCGCCAGGGCAAACGCCTCGAGCACCAGCAGACTCGCGATATGCCACGGCCGCGCCCCGACCGAACGCAGAATCGCCATCTCGCGGCGACGCTCGTTGAGGCTGGTGAGAATCGCTGTGAGCATGCCGATCAACCCGGTCAACACCACAAACAACGAGACCACGAACAGCGCTTTTTCAGCGGTACTCATCAGGCTCCACAACTCTTGCAACGCCACGCCCGGCAGAATCGCCAGCATCGGTTCGCCACGGAATTCATTGATCTCGCGTTGCAGCGCAAACGTGGAAATCTTGCTGTTGAGGCCGAGCATAAACGCGGTGATCGCTTGCGGCGTCAGGTCCATGTTGCGTGCCTGATCGGCGCTGATTCGGCCGTTACCTCGCGCCGGTACGCCGTTATGCCAGTCGATGTGAATCGCCTCCATGCCGCCGAGGCTGATGTGCAAGGTGCGATCGACCGGGGTGCCGGTGCGCTTGAGAATGCCGACCACGGTGAACGGTTTGTCGTCGTGCTTGACCAGACTGATCGCGGCCACGCCGTGGGCCAGCACCAGTTTGTCACCGAGCTTGTAATGCAGCGCATCTGCGACCTCGGCACCCAGCACCACTTCAAACGGGTCCGTCGCAAACGCGCGGCCGTCGGCCAGTGCCAGGTGTTGCTGGCGACCGTACTGGTAATGCTCGAAATACGCTTCGGTGGTGCCCATCACGCGATAACCGCGATGGGAGTCGCCGAGGGACATCGGAATCGCCCACTTCACTTTCGGGTTGCTGGCGAAGTGTTCGAAGCTGTCCCAGCGGATGTTGTTGGTGGCGTTGCCGATACGGAACACCGAGTACAGCAGCAGATTTACCGAGCCGGAGCGTGCGCCGACGATCAGGTCGGTGCCACTGATGGTGCTGGCAAAACTGGCTTTGGCTTCGGTGCGCACTCGTTCAACGGCAAGCAGCAAACAGACCGACAGAGCGATCGCAAATGCGGTGAGCAGAGCAGTAAAGCGGCGGTTGGCCAGGCTGGCCATGGCCAGACGAAACAGATACATCTCAGACCTCGGCAGACGTGGCGGCGCGATTGAGTTCGGCCAGGGACAGGTGACGGTCGAACAGTGGCGCCAGGCTCTGGTCATGGCTGACGAACAGCAGACTGGAACCGGCCTCGCGGCATTCGGCGAACAGCAGGCGGATGAAGTTTTCCCGGGCGTCGTAGTCCAATGCCGAGGTCGGTTCGTCGGCAATCACCAATTCAGGCTGGCCGATCAATGCGCGTGCGGCAGCGACCCGTTGTTGCTGGCCGATCGACAGCGAGTCGGCGCGGCGGCTGAGGATGCTTTCATCTTTCAATCCCAAGTGGGCGAGCAGGGTAGCGGCGGCTTGATCGACGCTGCCGTGGCGCTGTTTCGCTCGTTGCGCACGCAGTTTCGAGAAGTGGCACGGCAGCTCAACGTTCTCGCGCACCGAGAGAAACGGTAGCAAGTTGAACTGCTGGAAAATGTAGCCGGTGTGATCGACACGGAAGGTATCGCGAGCGCCGGCGGAGAGTTCGGTGAGTTCCTGGCCGAGCAGACGAATGCTGCCGCGACCGGGTTTCTGCACACCACCGAGCAGGCCGAGCAGGGTGGTCTTGCCGCTGCCGCTGGGGCCTTTGAGGAACAGGGTTTCACCAGCTTCCAGACGAAACGCCGGGATGTCCAGCAACGGCGGATGACCGGGCCAGTTGAAGCCCAGGTCGGACAGTTCGATGAGTGCTTGGGTCATGGCACCAGTTTCATGAGGTGAACACATTTCCCCCTGTAGGAGCTGCCGAAGGCTGCGATCTTTTGATCTTGGTTTTTTACAATCAAAAGATCGCAGCCTCGTTTCACTCGACAGCTCCTACAGGGGATTTACGGTGTGATCAGAATTTCAGGGCTGCAGCCTTGGCCGTCACTTCGGTACCTTGCTGGCCGCTGGCGCTGATCAGTTGTACCTGAATTTTCTGCGTCGCCGGGAAGGTCTTGAAGACGTTCGCCAGATCGAGGGTCTTCAGCGCGCCCGGTGTGGCGCAGTTGAACTGATAGTGCGCGTGGATTTCGCTGTGGTCGTGGTGATGCTCGTGGCCGTCCTTGTCCGCTTCATCGTCGTCATGATCATCGGCATCCGGCTTGTCGCCGAACAACGGGCTTTCCAGTTCCTGACTGACCACTTTGCAAGCGGCAGCGGCGGGCAGGCTGAACAGGGCCAGCGGTTTTTCCAGTTGCGCGCGGGCGGCAGCGACTTTGGCCTTGTCGGCATCGCTGGTGGCGACGTGTTCGAAACCGACGAGGTTCATCGCCGGGCTTTCCAGCTCAAGCTCCAGGGTTTGACCATCGAGCGCCGCGTTCAACCGACCGACGCCGTGTTCATGCGCGCCGAGGCTGCCGTGTTCATGGTCGTGATCGTGGTCATGCTCATCGGCAGCATGGGCGATGGCCAGCGGCAACAGGGCAAACGGCAAAGCGAGCAGCAGACGACGCATGGCGGTCTCCGGGAAGTAAAGTGAAGAGTTTGTTATGTAATCTTATAACGAAAGTGCGCAGAGTTTGCCCGTGCGCTTGGCGTTGCACAAGTCCCGTGGGAGCATGCAGGTCAGAAAAGTGCAGGAGCGAACTCAATGTTGCGGATACGCGGAACCGTCGGCGACATGCCGGTGGATTTGACTGTTGAACTGGATGACGGCGATTGGGCGAAGCTCGGTTCAGCGCTGAATGGGCAGGCGCCGGTCGCTCAATCTGAGGCGGTCGCATCAGCCCCGGCGGCGAAACCGCTGAATCAGGACGATGCCTTGTGGCAGGTCGCCAAGGACCTGTTGCGCAAGGCCGGGCAACTGAGCGGGCCGGATCTGCTCGATCAGCTGGAAGGGCTGACCGGCAGCGCGGCAGCGGGCAAGCGCTTGCTGGTGCGTTTGCGCCATAGCTCGGACGTGAAAGTGGTGAGCGGCGGGGATACACCGCTCTACAGCTGGATCGAGTGAGTTGCAAAAGATTGCAGCCTGCGGCAGCTCCTACAAGGGTGTACACGATCCCAATGTAGGAGCTGCCGCAGGCTGCGATCTTTTGATCTTAATAAAGCGCAGCAAACATCTTGCGGCGGTACACCGTCACCAGCGGATGATCATTGCCCAGCAACTCGAACACCTGCAGCAAGGTTTTGTGCGGCAGACCTTCGCCATAGTTGCGGTTGCGGATGAACAGCTTCAGTAGTGCATCCAGCGCCGCCTCGTATTGCTGACGCGCCAGTTGCTGGATCGCCAGTTGATACACCGCTTCATCGTCCTGCGGATCTTTCGCCAGGCGCGCTTTCAGGTCGGCGGTATCCGGCAGATCACGCGCCAGGCCAAGGAATTTGATCTGCGCCTTGGCGCCGGCCAGTGCGGCTTTGTGCTCATCACTCTTGACCGCATCCAGCACGGTTTGCGCTTCGTCCAGCTCGCCGCGTTCAGTCAGGCAGCGCGCGTAGAGGATTAGCGCCTTGGCGTTAGTGTTGTCTTCGGTGAGCATCACCACCAGCGCCGCTTCGGCGTCGGCGTAACGACCGTCATCGAACAATGCCTGAGCCTGCTCGAACGGATCGGCCGCGGCCGGTGGCGGCATTTGCACGTGCGGCTCAAGCAAGGCACGCACGGCGGATTCCGGTTGCGCACCGGCAAAACCGTCGACCGGTTGACCGTCCTTGAACAGCACCACGGTTGGCAGGCTGCGAATACCGAAGCGGGCGACGATGTCCTGCTCGATATCGCAGTTGACCTTGGCCAGCAGCAACTCGCCCTGATAGCTCTCGGCAATGCTTTGCAGCATCGGCATCAGCGCCTTGCACGGCGCACACCATTCGGCCCAGAAATCCACCAGCACCGGTTTGTTGAAGGAAGCCTCGATCACCGACTGGTCGAAATCGGCCGTCGTGGCGTCGAAGATGTATGGCGTTTGCTCGCTCATGGGGGATCTCGTCAAAGCGTGGATGGGGCAACTATACGGCTTGGCGGGGTGTGGCCGGAAGCGGGGCAGATTTGAGAGGTGTATCGCTAGGCAGGACGCCATCGCTGGCAAGCCAGCTCCCACAGGGTTCTGTGTCGTATACGAAATGTTGGTTCGACTCGGTCACTGTGGGAGCTGGCTTGCCAGCGATGCTTTTGGCTAGCGCCGCGCGTGGTACAGGCTGACATGCCGAAATTCCTCAGGCTCCGCCAGATCCGGCAAGGTCAACGCCTCAAGCATTTCAATGCGCTCATACAACGGATGGCGAAAATCCCTGACCCGCGAATCCGCCACCAACGCCTCTCGCCCACGGCTCAAAAACGCATCGAGCAACGGCAGATTCGCCCGGTCATACAACACATCCGCCACCAGAATCAGATCAAAGCGATCGGCTTCGGCAAAAAAATCCGTCGAATAACCCATCTCGACATCATTCAACGCGGCATTCGCCCGGCAGGCGGAAATCGCCAGCGGATCGAGATCGCACGCCACCACCTCCACAGCCCCGGCTTTCACCGCCGCAATCCCGGCAATCCCGGAACCCGCGCCGAAATCCAGCACGCGTTTACCGCGCACCCACTCGGGAAACTCTGCAAGATAACGCGCCACCGCCAGACCGCTGGCCCAGCAGAAACCCCAATACGGTGGCTCGTGCAGAATTCGCTGAATTTCTTCCTGACTGAATTCGCGATCCATGTTGTCGCCATCGATCAGCCACAACTGCAAATCAGTGTCGTGCAAGGCACAGACCTTGAGTCTGGCGTCGCCGAGCAATTCACCCAGCGCCTGTTGCAGGTCGAGCGGTGCATTCATGGTGCTTTGACAAATTGCAGTTGGCCCAACGCCTGAGTGGTTGGCTGGCTGATGGTTTGCGACGGCAAATGCAGGATCAGCTGGCCGGACTGGCTGGCGCGGCCACGCAGCTCGACCCGCGCACCGGCCGGAAAAGCATCCGGGTTGAAGCGCAGGCGGAATGGCAGGATCTGGTTGTTGCCGATCAGGCTGGAACTGGCGAGCAATTGTTGCGGGCGATCCTTTTCGTCGATCACCAGCAGCGCCAATTCCACTTCGGCACCGGCCGGCACTCCTTGCAGGGTGCCGCTCAATTCGCGTTGATAGGCCGGCAGCGGACCGAGGTCGGCGGCTTCCTTGGCTTTTTTCTGTGCCTGTTGCGGCGCAGGGCCCGGCGTTGGCGGCTGAGGCTTGGGTGCATCGCTGCCACAGGCCACCAGCAGGCTGAAAAGACTGAGCAAAACGAGCGGACGTAACGGCATTGGATGCTCCGGCAAAATGAAATCCATGGATCAAACGATCATGCCGTTCTGTATACCGCAAAGCCTATGGCTTGTCTTGCCACCGGGATGCGCTACCATGGCCCTCCCTTTTTTTGTTGCCAGCCACCATGCACTGTCCCTTCTGCGGTGCCAACGACACCAAGGTCATCGACTCGCGTCTGGTCGCCGAGGGCGAACAGGTGCGCCGCCGGCGTGAATGCCTGGCCTGCGGCGAACGTTTCACGACGTTCGAGACGGCCGAACTGGTGTTGCCGCGCCTGATCAAAACCGATGGCAGCCGCCAACCGTTCGACGAAGAAAAACTCCGCGCCGGCATGCAACGCGCGCTGGAGAAACGTCCGGTGAGCGTCGAGCGCCTCGAATCCTCTCTGGTTCACATCAAGCACAAGCTGCGCGCCACCGGCGAGCGCGAGGTCAAATCCCTCGTGGTCGGCGAACTGGTCATGGCCGAGTTGCAAAAGCTTGATGAAGTTGCCTACATCCGTTTCGCTTCGGTGTACAAGCGCTTTCAGGACCTCAACGAGTTCCGCGAAGAAATCGACCGCCTCGCCCGCGAACCGGTGAAAGAATGACCACCGCCGCCGAGCAGGCCATCCTCGACGCCCACTTCATGGCGCGCGCGCTGGAACTGGCGCGCAAAGGTCACTACACCACCCATCCCAATCCTCGGGTTGGCTGCGTGGTGGTGCGTGACGGGCAGATTGTCGGCGAAGGCTGGCATGAACGCGCCGGCGAACCGCACGCCGAAGTCCATGCCCTGCGCGCCGCCGGTGAGCTTGCCCGGGGCGCGACCGCTTATGTAACTCTCGAACCGTGCAGCCACCATGGCCGCACACCGCCGTGTGCCGATGCGCTGGTGAATGCTGGCGTAGGCCGCGTGGTCGCAGCGATGCGTGATCCGAATCCACAAGTGGCTGGGCGTGGTTTGCAGCGCTTGACCGATGCCGGCATCGCCACTGAAAGCGGTGTGCTCGAAGCCGAAGCGCGCAAGCTCAATCAAGGTTTTCTGAAACGCATGGAACACGGCTTGCCGTTCGTGCGGGTCAAGTTGGCCATGAGCCTCGATGGTCGCACGGCAATGGAGAGCGGCGAGAGTCAATGGATCACCGGTCCCGCTGCTCGTTCGGCAGTCCAGCGTTTGCGCGCTCAGGCCGCCGTGGTGCTGACCGGCGCCGACACAGTGCTGGCCGATGGCGCGCGGTTGACTGTGCGGGCCGACGAGTTGGGTCTGGATGCCGAACAAACCGCATTGGCCATGAGCCGTCCACCACTGCGCGTGCTGATCGATGGACGCCTGCGGGTGCCGCTGGATGCGCCGTTCTTCAAGGCCGGCCCGGCGTTGGTCGCCACCTGTGTCGCGATCGAAGAGCAATACGCTCACGGCCCCGAGTGCCTGATCGTGCCGGGTGATGACGGTCAGGTCGATCTGCATCAGTTGCTGATTGAACTGGCCAACCGTGGCGTCAATGAGGTGCTGGTTGAAGCCGGCCCGCGTCTGGCCGGCGCTTTTGCTCAGCTTGGTCTGGTCGACGAATTCGTGATCTTCATCGCCGGCAAGTTCCTCGGTTCTTCGGCGCGTCCGCTGCTCGACTGGCCGTTGGCCTATATGAAGGACGCTCCCGAGCTGAAAATCACTGAAATTCGTGCGGTGGGCGATGACTGGCGAGTCACTGCCATCCCTGCTCGACCGGCGAGCGTATAATTCCCGGCCATCGCGTTAGCGCTGGCTCAGTTCTCAAGGAGAACCCCATGTTTACCGGCATCATCGAATCCATCGGCAGTATCCGCGCACTGACCCCAAAGGGCGGTGATGTGCGGGTCCACGTCGCCACCGGCAAGCTCGACCTGAGCGACGTCAAACTCGGCGACAGCATCGCGGTCAACGGCGTTTGCCTGACTGCCGTTGAACTGCCGGGCGACGGCTTTGCCGCCGACGTCAGCCGTGAAACACTTGACTGCACCGCCATGAATGACCTGAAAAGCGGCAGCCCGGTCAATCTGGAAAAAGCCCTGACCCCGACCACCCGTCTCGGCGGGCATCTGGTCAGCGGTCACGTCGACGGCGTCGGCGAAATCGTCTCGCGCAGCGACAACGCCCGCGCCGTGGAATTTCGCATCCGCGCGCCGAAAGAATTGGCCAAGTACATCGCCCATAAAGGCTCGATCACCGTCGACGGCACCAGCCTGACCGTGAACGCCGTCGATGGCGCCGAGTTCATGCTGACGATCATTCCGCACACTCTGAGCGAAACCATTATGGCGTCGTACACGCCGGGTCGCCGGGTGAATCTGGAGGTCGATTTGCTGGCGCGCTATCTGGAGCGCCTTCTGCTTGGCGACAAGGCTGCAGAAACGGGCTCGTCACAAAAGCCTGGCGGCACCATCACCGAAAGCTTTCTGGCCGCCAACGGCTATCTCAAATCCTGACTGAAGGGGGTGCCTTGTGGCGCTCAATAGCATCGAAGAACTGGTTGAAGACATCCGCCAAGGCAAGATGGTCATCCTCATGGATGACGAAGACCGCGAGAACGAAGGCGACCTGATCATGGCCGCCGAATGCTGCCAGGCCGAGCACATCAATTTCATGGCCAAGCACGCCCGTGGCCTGATCTGCATGCCGATGAGCCGCGAGCGCTGCGAACTGTTGAAGCTGCCACTGATGGCGCCACGCAACGGTTCCGGTTTCGGTACCAAGTTCACCGTTTCGATCGAAGCCGCCGAGGGCGTGACCACCGGCATCTCCGCCGCTGATCGTGCGCGCACCGTGCAAGCGGCTGCCGCCAAGGATGCCAAGGCTGAAGACATCGTCAGCCCGGGCCACATCTTCCCGCTGATGGCGCAGGCCGGCGGCACCCTCGCTCGCGCCGGCCATACCGAAGCCGCTTGCGACCTGGCGCGCATGGCCGGTTTCGAGCCAAGTGGCGTGATCTGCGAAGTGATGAACGACGACGGCACCATGTCTCGTCGTGCCGAACTCGAAGAGTTTGCCGCTGAACACAACATCAAGATCGGCACCATCGCCGACCTGATTCACTACCGGATGATCCACGAACGTACCGTTCAGCGGATTGCCGAGCAGCCACTGGACAGCGAACTGGGCCAATTCAACCTGGTGACCTATCGTGATTCCGTGGAAGGCGACGTGCACATGGCGCTGACCCTGGGCACTGTTTGCGCCGAAGAACCAACGCTGGTTCGCGTGCACAACATGGATCCGCTGCGCGACCTGTTGATGGTCAAGCAACCGGGCCGCTGGAGCCTGCGCGCCGCCATGGCTGCGGTTGCCGAGGCGGGCAGCGGTGTGGTGCTGTTGCTCGGTCACCCGCTCGACGGCGACGTGCTGCTGGCACATATCCGTGAAACCGGCGATCAGGCCGCGCCGAAAAAACCGACGACTTACAGCATCGTCGGTGCCGGTTCGCAGATCCTGCGCGACCTTGGTGTGCGCAAAATGCGTTTGATGTCTGCACCAATGAAATTTAATGCGATATCCGGTTTCGATCTGGAAGTTGTAGAATACGTGCCCTCCGAATAATGACCGGTTGTTTCCGGACCCGAATTCGCGGCAAATAAATCACTGAGGGACGCGTAGCAGACGCGTCCCGGCTCTTTAAGAGAACTGACGAATGACCCTGAAGACCATCGAAGGTACCTTCATCGCCCCTAAAGGCCGCTACGCTTTGGTAGTGGGCCGCTTCAACAGCTTCGTCGTTGAAAGCCTGGTCAGCGGTGCAGTTGATGCCCTGGTTCGCCACGGCGTGAGCGAAAGCGACATCACCATCATCCGCGCACCTGGCGCCTTCGAAATCCCGCTGGTTGCGCAGAAAGTCGCCCAGAAAGGCGAGTTCGCTGCAATCATTGCGCTGGGCGCGGTCATTCGTGGCGGCACCCCGCACTTCGAATACGTGGCAGGCGAGTGCACCAAGGGTCTGGCCCAGGTCTCCATGGAGTTCGGCGTTCCGGTTGCTTTCGGCGTCCTGACCGTTGATTCCATCGAGCAAGCCATCGAACGTTCCGGCACCAAGGCCGGTAACAAAGGTGCCGAAGCTGCCCTGTCCGCTCTGGAAATGGTCAGCCTGCTGGCGCAGTTGGAGGCCAAGTGATTAGCGACGAAAGCGATCGTTTCAACCCGCGCGATCCGAAACCTGCGGATGCCGGCAAGCCCTCGAAAAGCGTCAAGCGTCGCGAAGCCCGTCAGCTCGCGACTCAAGCGCTGTACCAGTGGCACATGGCCCGGCAATCGCTGAACGAGATCGAAGCGCAGTTTCGCGTTGATAACGATTTCACCGATGTCGATGGTGCTTACTTCCGTGAAATCCTCCACGGGGTTCCGCAGTTCAAGACTGAAATCGACACCGCTCTGACGCCTTGCCTGGATCTGGCGATCGAAGAGCTCGACCCGGTTGAACTGGCCGTTCTGCGCCTGTCGACCTGGGAGCTGCTCAAGCGCGTTGATGTGCCGTACCGCGTGGTGATCAACGAAGGTATCGAGCTGGCGAAAGTCTTCGGTTCGACCGACGGCCACAAGTTCGTCAACGGCGTACTCGACAAGCTGGCCCCGCGCCTGCGTGAAGCTGAAGTGAAGGCGTTCAAGCGCTGATCGGCGCTTGAATCCTTTGTCTCAGCCATGGGCGAGTTTGAGCTGATCCGCAATTTCTTCGCCGCCGCGCCTTGTGCGCAGGGCGGCGAAGGCGTTGCTCTGGGAATCGGCGATGACTGCGCCTTGCTCGCTGTTCCCCCTGGGGAACAGCTGGCGATCTCCACCGATACGCTGGTGGCCGGCGTGCATTTTGCCGACCCCTGCGATCCGTTTCTGCTCGGTCAGCGCTCGCTGGCCGTTGCGGTCAGCGATCTGGCCGCCATGGGCGCCGCGCCCGTTGCCTTTACCCTTGCCCTGACTGTACCGACGGTGACCGCCGATTGGCTGCAAACCTATGCCCACGGTTTGAACCGCATGGCGCAGAGCTGCGGCGTTGCGCTGGTGGGCGGCGATACCACGCGTGGACCGTTGAGCCTGACGCTAACCGTGTTTGGTCGTGTGCCTGCGGGTCAGGCGCTGACTCGCAGCGGCGCGCAACCGGGCGACTTGTTATGTGTCGGTGGTGAGCTGGGCAATGCGGCCGGCGCCTTGCCACTGGTGCTCGGTCAGCGTGAGGCCGAAGCACACATCGCCCAACCGCTGCTCGATCATTACTGGTCGCCACAACCGCAACTGGCCCTCGGCCAGGCCCTGCGTGGCAAAGCCACCTCGGCACTGGACATCTCCGACGGCTTGCTCGCCGACTGTGGCCACATTGCGCTGGCGTCGCAGGTGCGACTTGAGATTGAACGCGAGCGCGTACCGCTGTCGGATGCATTAGTAGCGTTTCTCGGTCAGCGCGGCGCCGAGCGTGCCGCGCTGAGCGGTGGCGATGATTACGTGCTGGCGTTTACGCTACCGTCCGTCGAGTTGCCGTCGCTGCTGGCCAATGGCTGGCCGATCCATGTGATCGGTCGCGTATCAGAAGGTCAGGGCGTGGTTCTGCTGGATCGCGAAGGGCACGACATCACCCCGAAAATTCGGGGTTATCAACATTTTCAGGAGACACCGTGACAGATCACCCGAAACAGGTTCCGGCCGAATTCGTTCCGCCGTCGGTCTGGCGCAATCCCTGGCATTTTCTTGCGTTCGGCTTCGGTTCCGGCACCTTGCCCAAGGCGCCGGGCACGTGGGGCTCGCTGGTTGCGCTACCCTTTATCCCGTTGTGGCAGATGCTGCCCGACTGGGGTTACTGGCTGATGCTCGGGATCACCATGCTGTTCGGCTTCTGGCTGTGCGGCAAAGTGGCTGACGATCTGCGGGTCCACGACCACGAAGGCATCGTCTGGGACGAAATGGTCGGCATGTGGATCACCCTGTGGCTGGTGCCGGAAGGCTGGTACTGGTTGCTCGCGGGTTTTCTGGTGTTCCGTTTCTTCGACATTCTCAAGCCATGGCCGATTCGCTGGATCGACCGGCATGTCCACGGTGGTGTAGGGATCATGCTCGACGACGTACTGGCCGGTGTGTTCGCTTGGCTGGCGATGCAGGGTCTGGTGTGGATTTTCGCCTGATTCCAAGGGATATCAGGGGCAAGTGAGGGGACTAGGGATGGCTCGACGCTGGTTGGCGCTAGTGGTTTTGGCTTTGCTGAGCACCGTGGCCGGTGCGCAGGAAGCTGCGCCGACGCCGACGGTCATCCATCTGGCCAGCGAAGACTGGGAAGACTACACCGCCGCCGACGGCCATGGCCTAGGCTGGGACGTGCTACGCAAGGTGTTCGAGCCGGCTGGGGTCAAGCTCGATATCCGCAGCGTGCCTTATACCCGTTCGGTCGGGCTGGTGCAGTTGAAGGAAGTCGACGCGCTGGTCGGTTCCTATCGCGACGAAGCCGAGCAGGTGTTGTATCCGCGCTGGAATTTCGATTCCGACCACATCTACGCGTTGGGCCTGGCGAGCAATCCGGTGCCGACCCAGGCGACGCTGGGCAAGTATCGACTGGCCTGGGTGCGCGGTTATCGCTACGAAAACTACTTGCCCAACATCAAGCGCTACAACCAGATCGAGCGTCGCACCGGGATTCTGTCGATGCTCAAGCAGGGGCGGGCGGATTACTACATCGATGCGCTGACCGAGATTGAAGCGGTGGTGAAAACCGCAGCCGATCCGGCACAGTATCGCTATTCGCACCTGGCCGAGCTGCCGCTGTTCCTCGGCTTTGCCGACACGCCACAGGCACGGGCGCTGATGGCGCTGTTTGACCAGCGTATGGAGCAGTTGGTGAAGAGCGGCGAGTTGAAGCCGATCTTTGAGAAGTGGCAGCAGCCGTATCCCTTCACTAGGGGCGCGACGAATCCCCTGTAGGAGCTGCGGCACGCTGCGATCTTTTGATCTTGATTCTAAAACCAGATCAAAAGATCGCAGCCTCGTTTCACTCGACAGCTCCTACAGGGATCCATGTCGACCGGGTAGTTATCAAACTTTTTGATCGTTATGCCCGATAATTCAGCCTAAGCGCCGGTAGGAACCTGCTGTTACAATGCCGGCCTGCGAATTTTCAGACTCTTTAGATCAGGAGCACACCGGTGCCTGTCGTCTTTGTCGCCGCTTCCAAGCTGCCAACGCCTTTTGCGCAATTCACCATGCACGGTTTTCTCGATGAAGCCACCGGCCGTGAGCACGTCGTGCTGAGCCTGGGTGAAATTGCCGACGGTGCCCCGGTACTCGGCCGTTTGCACTCCGAATGCCTGACCGGCGACGCCTTGTTCAGCCAGCGCTGCGACTGCGGCTCGCAACTCGAAGGCGCCCTCAAAGCCATCGCCCGTGAAGGCCGTGGCGTGTTGCTCTACCTGCGTCAGGAAGGTCGCGGCATTGGTCTGCTGAACAAGATCCGTGCTTACGAGTTGCAGGACGGCGGCGCCGACACCGTTGAAGCCAACGAACGTCTGGGCTTTGCCGCCGACCAGCGCGACTACGCCATGTGCCTGCCGATGCTCGAGCATCTGGGCGTGAAATCCCTGCGCCTGATGACCAACAACCCGCGCAAGGTCAAAGCCTTGACCGACATGGGCATCACCGTCGCCGAGCGCGTGCCGCTGCACACCGGCCACAACCCGCACAACAAGCTCTACCTGGCGACCAAGGCCAGCAAGCTCGACCACATGATGGGCAATGAGCATCAGGGCGAGGTTGATCGCGCGTGACTCGCGGTCAGGTGCGGCGCCGATTGTCGGTCGATTGGTGGAAATACCTCGCGCTGGCGCTGGTGCCGTTGTTCGTACTCAACGCGCTGTTTGGTCAGGGCGAAGGGATTCTGCCAGTACTGGCGATGCCGTTTTTCATTGCCGGCGTCGCGTCGATGTTTGTCAGCCTGAAGTTTTTCGGCCGCTACAAACATGCGCTGATCGCCACGCAAAAAGCCCTCGATACCCCGGATGAACCGGCCGCGTGGATTGCCCTCGCAGCCCGTCGTCGTGCGGCTTTTCTCGCGGCAGCTTTGCCAGCGTGGATCGGCGCACTGGCGGTGTTTGTTGGTCTTGAAGCCGTACCGTTGATGTTGCTGGCGTTGTCCACGGCGGTACTGTTTTATCTCTACCGTATCCCGCGTCAACTCGGCTGATGCGTCGTCTGTGGCTGGCGCTTCTGCTGCTGGCCGTCAGTGGCCCTGCGCTGGCGCAACTGCGGGTGGTCAGCCTCGCACCGTCGCTTTCTGAAATTGTCGTTGAGCTGGATTCGGCTGACCTGCTGGTCGGCGTGCTCGATGCCGGGGAGCGTCCTGCTGAAATTGCCAACGTCCCCTCTGTCGGCCGCTATGGCCAACTCGATATGGAACAGCTGCTGAGCCTCCAGCCTGATTTGTTGTTGCTGTGGCCCGGGAGTGTCGGCCCGGGGCAGCGCGATCAATTGAACCGTCTGGGTATCCCGACCTTCGTCGCCGAGCCGCATTCCTTCGAGCAACTCACTACCCAGATAGAAGCCATAGCCACGCAATTGGGGCGACCTGAACGTGGGGTGATACGGGCGGCGGCGTTGCGCCAACAACTCACGGAGTTGCGCCAGCGCTATCGCCGGGACCTGCCGTTGCGGGTCTTCTATCAGGTCTGGGACAAACCGCTGTACACCGTCGGTGGCGGGCAAATCATCAGTGATGCGCTGGAAGTGTGCGGGGCGCGCAATGTGTTCGCTGATTTGAGTCTGCCGGCGCCGCAGGTGAGTATTGAGGCGGTGTTGCAGCGCGATCCAGAGGTGATTCTGGCGGGGGATCAGGCGCAGTTGAATGCCTGGAAGTCGTGGTCGCAAGTAGTCGCGGTCAAACAGGGGAAATTGCTGTTGGTCACCGACAAAGGCCTTGAGCGCCCAAGTGGCCAAATGATCAGCGCTACCGCCAAACTCTGCCAATTGATCGCGCCGGACAGGTAATCCTGTAGGAGCTGCCGAAGGCTGCGATCTTTTGATTTTGCTGTTTGACTGAGTCGGAATCGCCGAAGATCAAGATCAAAAGATCGCAGCCTTCGGCAGCTCCTACAGGGGGTTTCAGTGGATTTCGGGAGTCCAGGTGACACCAAACATCCACACCCGACCTTCCTCGCGATAACCATACTGGCTGCCGTCGTAGCTGTAATTCGCCCGGCTGTAGCCTTTGTCGAAAAGGTTATCGACCTTCAGATCCAGCTTGATCTCGCGGTTCAGCGCCCAACTGCTGCGCAAGCCGAACAGCGCATAGCCACCCAGCGCCTGCTCATTTTTCAGGTCGTCATAACTGCTGCTGACCGCCTGCCAACTGGCGCCGAGGCTGACCTGATCAAACTGTCGATCCAGATCCCAACTCAACGTCCGCCGCGCACGCCGTGCCAAGGTGTGCCCGGTATCGCGATCACGCGGATCGATGATCGCCACGCCGAGGTTGCTCTGCCAGCCGAACAGTTCCTGTTTCAGCGCTGCTTCAAAGCCGTTGATTCGCGCCGAAGCGACGTTCTCCGGACGTGAGTTGCTGCCGAAGATGATCGCGTCTTCCAGGTCGGTACGGTAAATCGACGCTTCCAGGCGGCTGCTGTCGCTTAACTGACTGCGCCATTGCAGCTCGTAGCTTTTCGAGGTTTCCGGTTTCAGATCCGGATTGCTGAAGTCCGGGTAGTACAAGTCGTTGAAGGTCGGCGCGCGGAAACCTTCGCTGTAGCTCAGCAACAGATCGTTGTCCGGGTTCAGCGGCAATGTGAAGGTGCCGCTCCAAGTGTTCTGGCTACCGAACTGCTGGTTATCGTCGTGACGCAGACCCAGTTCGGTGGAGAAGCTGTCGGCCTGATAACGATGCTGGATGAATGCGGCGCGGTTCCAGCGACTGTCTTCGTCGAATGCGGTGCTGCTGTTGACGCGGTCTTCGTACCAGTCGCCGCCGAGGATCAGGCTGTTGCGTGCGTCCAGTGTCAGGTCGTTCTGCCAGTTCACCGAGTCGCGGTAGGTGTTGAACACCGTGCGTTCGTCGCTGAGCTTGTCGAGGGTCTTCTCGCGGTTCTCGGTATGGCCGAACTCGACGCGGGTTTTCCAGATTTCGTTGACCCGGGCATCGACGTAACTGCTGACACTGCTGACGTTGAAATCGCTGTAGGGCTGCTGTTGGACCGATTCGAAAGTGTTCATGTCGAAGCGGCCGAACGGGTTGTCGAACTCGCCCTTGCCCCGGTTATCCAGCAGATTGGCGCCGACTTCGATGTCATCGGTCAGCGCATGGCTGAGGCTCAGGCTGACGGATTTATTGCGGTAAGCGTCATGATCGCCATCACTTGGATACGACTCGTGAGTGCGGTCAATTCCGGCGGTTTCATCCAGGCTGGCGCCGAGGTTGAAACGGGTTTTGTCATCGCCGCCGGACAAGCCGAGACTACGCTCCCACGTCTGGTTGCTGCCGAAACCAACGTGCATCCGTGGCTGCAAACCCTGCTCGGTACCGCGGCGGGTGAAGATCTGGATCACCCCGCCAATCGCGTCGCTGCCGTAAATCACCGAACGCGAACCGCGCAGCACTTCCACCCGCTCGATCTGCTCGATGTTCAGATGCTGCAGGTTGCTGTCGCCGGACGTCGAACTGCCAATGCGCTGGCCGTCGACCAGCACCAGACTCTGCGCCGACTGCGTGCCGCGAATGTAGATCCCTGGCAGACTGCCGCGCCCGCCGGCCTGCGCCACTTGCACACCGGGAACGCGCCGCAGCAGGTCCGGCACATCGCTCGGTTGCAGGCGGTCGATGTCTTCACGGGTGAATACCGTGTTGGCGGCGCTGCTGTCGTTGCGGGCTTCGACCTGGCGGTTGGCGGAGATCAGCATGTCCGGCAGCTTCAATGCTTGATCACGTTCGAAGGTGTCGGCGAGGGCGTTGGCGGTCGGCAGCAGGAAGAAGGGCAGGGCGAGGCGCGAGAGTTTCATGGACAGTCCACTGGTGTTTCAGATGTACACAAATCAAATGTGGGAGCGAGCCTGCCCGCGAATGCGGTGTATCAGTCAGCAATGTATTGACTGACAGTCCGCTTTCGCGAGCAGGCTCGCTCCCACAAGGGTAATGCGTTTATTTGTCGAGTAAGGCCAGACGCTCACGAATCGACGCTTCGATCCCGGCCTCATCCAGCCCGCACTCGGCCAGCATCTGCGCAGGCTTGGCGTGCTCGACGTAGATATCCGGCAAGCCCAGATGCAGCATCGACTTGAGAATATTCTCGCGCGCGAGGAACTCGCTGACCGCGCCACCGGCGCCGCCCATGATCGCGTTCTCCTCGATGGTCACCAGCAATTCGTGGCTGTCGGCAATCTCGCGCACCAGCGCTTCATCCAGCGGTTTGACGAAACGCATGTCGACCACAGTGGCATCGATTTTTTCAGCGACTTTCAGCGCTTCGGCCAGTTGCACACCGAACACCAGCAAGGCGACTTTGCTGCCCTGACGACGGACGATGCCTTTACCGATTTCAATCGGCTCAAGATCTTTGTCGATGGCCGCATTCGGGCCATTGCCGCGGGGGTAACGCACAGCCGCCGGACCGTTGTACAGGTGGCCGGTGGTGAGCATTTTACGCAGTTCGTTTTCATCGCTCGGGGTCATGATGACCATGCCCGGGATGCAGCGCAGGTACGACAGATCGAAGCTGCCGGCGTGTGTCGGGCCGTCTTCGCCGACCAGACCGGCGCGGTCGATGGCGAACAGCACGTCGAGGTTCTGCACCGCGACGTCATGTACCAACTGGTCGTAACCACGTTGCAGGAATGTCGAGTAGATCGCCACCACCGGTTTTGCGCCTTCGCAGGCCATACCGGCAGCGAACGTCACGGCGTGTTGTTCGGCAATCGCCACGTCGAAATAGCGCAGTGGGAAGCGTTCGCTGAACGCCACCAGATCCGAGCCTTCCTTCATCGCCGGGGTAATCCCGACCAGACGTGGATCGACGGCAGCCATGTCGCACAGCCACTCGCCAAACACCGCTGAGTATTTCGGCCCGCTGGCCTTCTTCGGCGCGGCGGCCGGAGCGTCCAGTGGTTCGAGTTTGGTGATGGCGTGGTAACCGATCGGGTCGACTTCCGCCGGGGCGAAGCCTTTGCCTTTCTTGGTGACGATGTGCAGGAACTGCGGGCCTTTGAGGTCACGCATGTTACGTAGCGTGGCGATCAGCGTTGGCAGGTCGTGGCCGTCGATCGGGCCGATGTAGTTCCAGCCCAGCTCTTCGAATAGCGTGCCGGGGACCAGCATGCCCTTGGCGTATTCTTCGGTGCGACGAGCGATTTCCCAAGCGCCGGGCAGGCGCGACAGGACTTTCTTGCTGCCCTCACGCATGCTCGCGTAAGTGCGGCTGGAAAGGATCTTCGCCAGATAATTCGACAGACCGCCGACATTGCGCGAGATCGACATATCGTTGTCGTTGAGGATCACCAGCATGTTGGCGTTGACTTCCGGCGCGTGGTTCAGCGCCTCGAAAGCCATGCCGGCGGTCAGTGCGCCGTCGCCAATCACCGCGATTGCCTTGCGATCACTGTTCTGCAGGCGGGCGGCGATGGCCATGCCCAGTGCAGCGCTGATCGAAGTGCTGGAGTGGCCGACGCCGAAGGTGTCGTACTCGCTCTCGGCGCGACGCGGGAAGGCTGCAATGCCGTCCTTCTGGCGCAGCGATTCCATGCGCTCACGGCGACCGGTAAGGATCTTGTGCGGATACGCCTGATGACCCACGTCCCACACCAACCGGTCGTCCGGCGTGTCGAAGACGTAATGCAACGCGATGGTCAGCTCGATCACGCCCAGGCCTGCACCGAAATGCCCACCGGTCTGGCCGACCGTGTAAAGCAATTCCAGGCGCAACTCATCGGCCAGGGTTTCCAGCTCGGCTTCGCCTAACCGGCGCAGGCCGTCCGGCGTATTCGCGCGGTCGAGCAGGGGCGTGGTCGGGCGCTTGCGGGGAATCTCATGAAACGTCGTGGGCATCAGGCGAATCGTTATAGGTATAGAAGATGCGGCAGTTTACCTGATGCATCGCCCCCTGCCCACGCGTTGGTCTTTTTTGACCGATTGCTGATCAGTGACGCCGCTCGACGATATACCGGGCCAGCTCGCGCAACGGCTCGGCGGCCGCGTCAAACGGTCGCAGGGCGTGCAGGGCCTGATCGCGCAGTTCCAGGGCGTATGCCTTGGCGGCGTCGAGACCGAGCAGCGCCGGGTAGGTCGGCTTGTCACGGGCAATGTCGGCGCCCTGGCGTTTGCCGAGGGTGGCGGTATCGCTTTCGACGTCGAGAATGTCGTCCTGCACCTGAAAGGCCAGGCCGATGGCCTGTGCATAAGTCTGCAGGGCACGGAGTTCATCCTGCTCGGCACGGCCGCTGGCCAGAGCGCCGAGTTTGACGCTGACTTCGATCAGCGCGCCGGTCTTGTGCCGGTGCATCTGCTCGAGGGCTTTCTGATCGAGCTTGAGGCCGACCGATCCAAGGTCGATCGCCTGACCGCCGACCATGCCTGCCGGGCCCGCAGCCTGGGCGAGTGCGGTGACCATTTGCAGGCGGATGTCGCTGCTGCAATCGCTCAGGCGCGGGTCGAGCAGGGCGCTGAACGCCAGACTCTGCAAACCGTCACCGGCCAGGATCGCGCAGGCTTCATCGAATTTTTTGTGAGTGGTCGGCTGGCCGCGACGCAGATCGTCGTCGTCCATCGCCGGCAAATCATCGTGAACCAGCGAGTAGGCGTGGATCAGCTCAACCGCGCAGGCCGCACCGTTGGCTTGCTCAGCCTTGCCACCGAGCGCTTCGCACGCCGCGTAGGCCAGCAACGGTCGCACGCGTTTGCCGCCGTTCATCACGCTGTAGCGCATGGCTTCGTAAAGCCGCGCCAACTCCGGCAACGGTGCGTTGAACAGGGTTTCCAGCGCTGCGTTAACCCGGGTCTGACTGGTCGCCGTATACGCTGCAATCATTCTGGCTGTTCCGCGTCGAAGGGTTCCTCGGCGAGTTCGCCATCGCGCTCCAGCAGCACCTGCACCTTCTGCTCGGCTTGCGCCAGCGCTGCCTGGCAGTCACGGGTCAGACCGATGCCCTGCTCGAAAGCGGTCAGCGAGTCTTCCAGCGACAATTCACCGTTCTCCAGACGCTCGACCAATGTTTGCAGGTCGGCGAGGGACTGTTCGAAATCCAGTGCAGCTTTTTTGCGGGCCATGGCGGCGATTTCCGGTTGACGTTAAACCGGCGCGACACTAGCAGATAGGGGGGTTATGGGCAAATGAGCGGGCCGGCTCCCAAGGACAGAAATGGCTCTGTGCTGGGTGAGATTAATGTGTAGCTCTGTCGGGATAGTTGATCTGATAGCGGGTGCTACGCCCCCCACCCGGCAAGCGTTGCAGGCAACCTTTCTCCAGCAACTCCGCAAGGTGTCGGGTTGCTGTGGCCTTCGACACTTTCGCCACCGCTTGATATTGCCCGGCACTGATGCCGTGCTCAAAGCCCCGCTCGCCGCCGTCGAGCAGACGATTGAGCGCTTTGACCTGCTCCGCCGAAAGTTCGGACTCGCGGTGTGCCTGCCAGAAACGCGTCTTGCCCAGCACGCTTTCAATGCGGGTGATGGCTTGTTGCAGACTGCGTAGCAAGGTTTGCAGGAACCATGTAAGCCATTCAGTGATGTCCAGTGTGGCTTTTTGACTCGATTCAAGAATCCGATAGTAGCCGGACCGATCATCCAGAATGCTCGCCGACATGGCGTAGAAACGGATGGCTTGCGCTTCGCCCTGTGCCAGCGCCAGATCAGTGATGGTGCGGGTCAGACGGCCGTTGCCATCGTCGAACGGATGCAAGGTGACGAACCAGAAATGGGCGATGCCCGCACGAAGCATCGGGTCCAGTGCTGTCTGATGCTGGCTGGCCTCGAACCATTGGAGAAATTGGTCGAGCTGCTGCTCAATACCTTGGCGAGGTGGCGCCTCGAAATGAACCGTTGGACGATCAATGCGACCCGATACCACCTGCATAGGCTCGTCACCGCGTAGTGCACCCACATGCATGCGGCGTGCAGTAAGGTCAGCCTCTTGATCGGGAAACAGCCATTGGTGCCATTCCAGAAGGCGTTCCAGCGTCAACGGTTCGGCAAATCGACGGGTGACATCCAGCATAAGCTGCGCCAGACCTTCACTGCGTTGGCTGACTTTATCGCCGTCGATCAACTCCAGGCCCAAACGTCGCGCCAACGATGACCGCACGGAGCCGACATTCAGTTGCTCTCCTTCGATGGCCGAAGACGTCACGATATTCTGCAAAAGGGCGTCCAGTTCGGTCTGAGCCCCCAAAGAGTCACCTACTGAACCGGCCATCCCCATCAACTGACCTTGGGCCTGTACACACTCGCGCAACAACGGTGCCAGGCGTTCCGCCTGCCAGTTGAAGTAGGGCCAATCGGGCTGCTGCCAGATCCAGTAAGTTGCCATTCGTTGCCTGCCTTGAGTCCGTGAGCCGAATAGAAATGCTATTCGGCTCATTTTGTGAGCCGAATATGACGCCTATTCGGCTCACCGTCCACCGGATTGGCTTGATTCCTACAGCAATAGCACATGTATCTGATTGTTAAAAAACCGCCGAATCGCTAATCTTCGCGCCTTCTACGACCCCATAGTCACGGGTCTTTCAGACGAAACGCAGTTTTCACCGCTGTGAAGTACCGAGGATCGGGTGCAAGGTTTCGTTCAGGCATGGCAGGAGGCATTACATGCGTTCATTTCTTTGGCTGCTGATCGGCCTGGCCTGCGCGCCCGCGCTGCTGGCGGCGCCGACGGCCGAGGTATCGGAGCCGGTGGGTGGCTGGCGCTATCACGGCTTGCTCGATCGCACGGAAAACCCGCAAGTCGCCTACCCGACGCCGCCGATCGATCGCGGCATCCAGCGCAATCGCACGATGATCCAGGGCCAGCTCAAGGCCATCGGCCATATGCGCCCGCCGCACAGTCTCGCGGTGAATGGCAATCCACTGAATCTGTACACCGACGACCAGGGCCGTTTTGCCCGGCCGTACGCGTTCGGCGCCGGCTCCAACAGTGTCGAAGTGATCAGCGCCGAAGGCCAGTCGCTCAAGCGTGTGCAATTTTATGAAGCAAACAATTTGCGCACGCCGGCGCGAATTCGTCTTGTCTTGGGCTGGGACGATCCGAAAGCCGAACTCGATCTGCACATTGTCACGCCCGACGGTCAGCATGCGTTCTGGGCGCGTCCGGCGCTGAGCAATGGCGGCGGTCTTGACCCGGATGGCGTTGATGGCCCCGGCCCGGAAATGTTCACCATGACCGCGCCGCTGCACGGCACCTACCTGGTTTACGTCAACTATTGGGGCAACTTCGGCAACGGCGGCTATAACTTCGAGGAGACCAGCAACCAGAACGAGGTGATCACCTCGCAAATCACGCTGGTGCTCAACGAAAACACCGTCGACGAAAAACGCGAAACGTTCATCGTGCCCCTGCGGGCAATCGGTGATCTGCTGCTGGTCAAGACTTTCAACTATTAAGCATCCCGCCACGGATGAAATCGGGTTTTGTTAACGATGAGTGATAACACTGTGACTCCAGCTGCCGATACGCCAGCGACTCAACCTTCCCGGAAATGGCCGTTGCTGCTGGCCGGGCTGTGCCTGGTGGCCGGTGTAGCGGGTGGTTTTGGCTGGCTGCTGCTCAAGCCCAAGGCACCGCCGGCGGAATTGGCCAGTGACAAACTTGGCCTGAGCCGCCCCGATGCACTGCTGGAAACCCGCTCGCTGAGCCAGTTGCCCAAGGACTTGCTGACGGTGCCGTTCCTTAAGGCCACGCTCACCGAAGATTTCGTCTTCTATTACGAGACCCATGCGGATCGCCTCGGTTTGATCGGCAGTCTGCGCCGGATCATCTACGAGCATGATCTGAAGTTGCAGGACAGCCTGATCGAGCAACTTTTCGATCAGCCAGCCGATGTCGCGCTGTGGCGTGGCGCGGATGGTCGCTTGAAGGATTTCCTGCTGGTGATGGATCGCGGTGGTCTGGCGAAACTGCTCGAGCCGTTGGCGAAAGTCGCGCTGGATGACACGCAGCTCAGTCAGATGGGCGAACTCAAAGTCGGCGGCGATAGCGTACCGCTGTTCCAACTGACTTATAACGCCAGCAAAGCCCTATTGTTCGCCTCCCACGGGGACAAGCTGGTGGTGCTGTCCAATCCGGCCAAGTACTACGATCCGGAAAGCGGCGTGTCCGAAGAGTCCGGCCACGTTTCACCGCAAGCGCTGGCGGCGCTGCTCAATGGCGAAAAACTGTTCCCTGAAGCCTTCGGTCTGCCGGCGAAAACTGCGGAAACCAAACAGCGCCTGTCGGTCAACTCCAGCGTTCTCGCCATGGGCTATCAGCGCTTCATTCCGAACTTCGCCGGGCTGCGCTTCGACATGGATGACAAGGGTTGGCACAGCTACCTCGCCATGGACGAACTGGAAAACCAGCCCGACTTCGATTTCAAACCGGTCTGGCAAGCCATGCCACTCGGCGCCAGTGCCTGCGTAACCCTGCCGGTCGCGGCCGAACCGCAAAAACCATTGCTGGTGAAACTCGGCGCCGAAGAAGCGGTAGCGCAGACCCTCACCGAGCACGTGGCCGGCGCGGCGGGCCTTTGCTGGTACGCCGATTCGCGTTTGTACACGCCGCTGTTGGTCGCCAGCCTTAAAGACGAAGACAGCAGCAAGCTCGACGGTGATCTTGGCAAACTGTTCGGTTCGATGGTCGGTGCATTCGAAGCCAACGTTGACGAAAACGTCTTCCCTGTGGTCGAGAAACAAGAAGGCCAGAAACATGTCTGGCAGCGTCAGGTCAGCTCCAATTTCGGCGCGTATGCGGCGAAGACTGCCGAGAATCCAGATGCGATTTCCGGCAAGGCGTTCATGAAAGTCAGCCTCGCCCGTCACGGTTCGACGCTGCTGTTTTCCCTCGACGACAAATTGGTCGACAAGGCCCTCGGCACCCTCGACAAACGCTTCCCGCCGATGGCCGACGTGCTGCCCAAAGACGTGCTGATGCCGATCTATTTCGGCCCGGATTCGATGGCGCAACTGATGCAGCAGGAAACCCTCGACAGCCTGCCACAGGACATGGAACCGGTGTTCTACAACGCCGCACAAACCTACCTGATCCCGAAATTGCGCACCCTCGGTGGCTATGGCAAATATGCCCTGACCTTGCCCGAAGGCAGCGAGCCCGACGGCCACTGGCAGTGGTTGCCGCTGGAATGGAAAGCGCTGTGACCACACTGATCCGCAGCCTCGGCCTGCTCGCGCTGTTACTCAGTGCGGGCGCCCGAGCCGTTGAAGCGCCGGCGCTGGATCCGGCGCAATCCCAGGTGTTCCGCGCCTGGTTCGTGCGCATCGCCCAAGAGCAACTGAGCCAAGGGCCGAGCCCGCGCTGGTATCAGCAGGACTGTGCCGGGCTGGTGCGTTTCGCCGCCAACGAAGCGCTGAAAGTCCATGACGAAAAATGGCTGCGCAGCAATGGCCTGTCCAATCGCTATTTGCCGCCGGAGCTGTCGCTCAGCGATGACCAGCGCAAGTTCGCCCAGCAATGGCAGCAGGGTGGCGGCAAGGTCGGGCCGTACGTCAACGCGATCAAACTGATTCAGTTCAACAGCCATCTGGTCAGCCGCGACGTGTCGCAGGCGCGGCCCGGTGATTTGATGTTTTTCGATCAGGGCGACGACCAGCACTTGATGATCTGGATGGGCCGTTACATCGCCTATCACACCGGCACCACTACCCCGACTGACAACGGCATGCGTTCGGCAAGCCTGCAGCAACTCATGACATGGAAGGACACCCGATGGATACCCGACGCAGCCAACCCCAACTTCATCGGCGTCTATCGACTGAACTTTCTCTCCCAATGACCGGTGCCCGCATGTTGCGACTCTGTTCCCGAATTCCTTTGCTGCTGGCGCTGTTGCTGCCAGTGGCTACCGTCAGCGCCGAAGATTCGGTCGGGCCGAGCGGCTACACGCCGGTCTCCGGTGAAAGCTTCTTCCTGCTCGCCGATAGCAGTTTCGCTGCCGACGAACAGGCGATGGTGCGCCTCGAAGCGCCGGGCCGTGATTACCGTCGTTTCCGCATGGAACCGTATGGCGGCGCCGACATTCGTGTGTACCGCATCGACAAGCCGCTGGATTTCCTCAAGCGCCAGAAGAACCTGCACCGCGTGGTCAGCGATGGCCAGTTCAAGGGCGAAGGCCTGTCCAACACCCTCGCGTACCTGTGGGACAACTGGTACCGCAAATCCCGGCGGGTGATGCAGCGCGCGTTCTCCTATGAATCGCGCAAACAGGTCACCGAAGAAGTGCCGGAACTGAAGATGGGCAACGCCATCGCCGCGCCTACTCCGTATGACGCGCAGCCGCAATTTGCGCTGATCCCGGGTCTGCCGGTGGTCAGCCAGTTCCGTTATCCGCTGTGGCAGGCCAAGCCGATTCAACCGCCGGCCGGGGTCAATCTGGCCGGGTCTTCGAGCGATTTCGTCAGTGTCGCGCCGGGTAACGTTTACATCCCGCTGGGCAATCTGAAGCCGGGTCTGTATCTGGTTGAAGCGCTGATCGGTAAATACCGCGCGACCACCATGGTTTTCGTTTCCAACACTGTGGCGGTGAGCAAGATTGCCGGCGATGAATTGCTGGTCTGGGCCGCACGCAAACACGAAGGCAGCTCGGTACCGAAGGTCAATGTGTTGTGGACTGACGGCCTCGGCGTGATGAGCAGCGGTGCGACTGATACCGATGGTTTGCTGCGTCTGAAACACGTCAGTCCGGAGCGTTCGTTCGTGATTGGCGAGGATGAAGAGGGCGGCGTCTTCGTCTCGGAAAATTTCTATTACGACAGCGAAATCTACGACACCAAACTCTATGCCTTCACCGACCGGCCGCTGTATCGCCCAGGTGATTGGGTATCGCTGAAGATCGTCGGTCGCGAATTCAAGAATGCGCGGGATTCGGTGTTGCCGGGCGCTGCAGATGTCACGGTCAGCGTGCTCGATGCCACCGGTACCGAGTTGCAGCATCTCGACCTGAAACTCGATTCGAAGGCTGGCACTCAGGGCCGCTTCCAGTTGCCGGACAACGCCGTCGCGGGCGGTTACGAGATTCGTTTCAACTACAAGGATCAGGCTTACAGCAGCGCCTTCCGTGTAGCCGAGTACATCAAGCCGCACTTCGAGATTTCGCTGAATCTGGCCAAGCAGGATTACCGCACCGGCGAGCCGGTCAAAGGCAGTCTGGTGCTGCTGTATCCGGACGGCAAACCGGTGGCTAACGCCAAACTGACCCTGAGCCTGCGTGCCCAGCAACTGTCGATGGTCGACAACGAGCTGCAATACCTCGGGCAATTCCCGGTGGAACTGACCAGCACCGAACTGACCACCGACAGCAAAGGTAACGCGATCCTTGATCTGCCGGCCGCCGACAAACCGAGCCGCTACATGCTCACCGTGTTTGCCAGCGATGGTGCGGCGTATCGGGTCAAGACCACCAAGGAAATCCTCATCGACCGTGGCGCGGCGAGCTTTCGTTTGAACGCGCCGCAACGCTTCAGCGCGGTCGGTGACAAGGTTGCGTTCAGCTACGCCAACGAGGGCGGCAGCGAGCCAGGCAAAGCGGTGACGCCGAGCACGTATGGCTGGGTGCGTCTGGAAGACCAGAGCACGGGCGAAGGCAAACTTGCGGCGACTGATAAAGGCTTCAGCCTCGCTTTCGAGCGTCCAGGCACTTACAACCTGACCTTGAAAGATCAACACGGTCGCGTACTCGGTGCCACCGGGCATTCGGTCACTGGTGACGGTGTGAAAGCGGTGCCGGGCACTGTGGAAATCGTCCTCGACAAGCCTGAGTACAAGGCCGGTGATGAAGCGCTGGCGCTGATCACGTTCCCGGAACCGGTTAGCGACGCATTGCTCTCGCTGGAACGCGACAAGGTCGAAGCCACTGCGCTGCTGGCCAAGGGCGCCGACTGGCTGAAACTGGAAAAACTCAGCGACACCCAATACCGCGCACGCATCCCGGTGAAGGACAACTTTGCGCCGAACCTTACGTTCTCGGTGCTGTACACCAAGGGCGGTCAGTACAGCTTCCAGAACGCCGGGATCAAAGTGGTCGCGCCGCAAATCGACGTGGCGATCAGCACCGACAAAGCGGTGTATCTGCCGGGCGACACGGTCACGGTTGACCTGAGCACGCAGTTCGCCGGCAAAGCCGTTCCGGCGCATCTGACGGTCAGCGTCGTCGACGAAATGGTCTACGCGCTGCAACCCGAAGTTGCGCCGACCATCGACCAGTTCTTCTATCACCCGCGCCGTAACAACGTGCGCACCAGTGCGAGCCTATCGTTCATCAGTTACGACGTGGCGTTGCCGGGCAGCCCCGGCGCACCGGGCAAAGCCAACCGCAGCGAGCGCGGGGTGAAAGTGCTGGAGCGGCCGCGTCGTGAAGACGTCGACACCGCTGCGTGGCAGCCGGAGTTGTTGACCGGTGCCGACGGCAAAACCCGCTTCACCTTCAAGATGCCGGACTCGCTGACCCGCTGGCGCATTACCGCCCGCGCCATCGCCGATGACGGTCAGGTCGGGCAGAAGAAGCAGTTCGTGCGTTCGGAAAAACCGCTGTACCTGAAGTGGAGCGGGCCGAGCAAATTCCGCAAGGGCGATCAGCCGCAACTCGGTGTGTTTGCGTTCAGTCAGGCCGAAAAGCCGGTCAAGGCTGAACTGGTCACTCACTATGCGGGCGCCGAACAGCGTCTGCCGGTGACCCTGAACAACGGCATCAACTACCTGCCGCTGCCGGCGCTCACATTGGCTTCCGGCGAATGGACGGCGGAGTTGGTGCAGGACGGCAAGACCGCCGACTCCCTCGCCGTGCGCCTGAGTGCGACCGGTGACGGCTGGCAAGTCACTCAGACTCAAAGCCTCGACGTGGCCAGCGGTGACACACCGTTGAGTCTGCCGACCGATGCCACCGATATTCGTCTGCGTCTGGATGACAGTCCGCAAGCGTTGTTCCGCTCAGCCCTCGACGATCTGCTGAGCTACCCGTACGGCGGCGTCGAGCAGACTGCCAGCCGTTTGCTGCCGTTGAGCATTGCCTATCCATCGCTGGCGTCGAATCCGCAGATTCGTGATCGCTTGCGTCTGATCATGCAGAACAGCCGGCTGCGTCTGGTGCAAATGGCCGGGCCATCGGCGAGCTTCACCTGGTGGGGTTATGACGGTGAGCCGGATGCGTTCCTCACTGCTTACGCCTACTACGCCGACTGGAATGCCAGCCAAGTGCTGGAGTTGACCTTGCCACCGGAGCACTGGCAGCGGGTGCTGGAGGTGTACGCCAAGCAAGCGCCGAACACTCCATTGCTGCAACGGGCGCTGATTCTGTCGTTTGCCAAGCAGATGCATTTGCCGGTGAACACGTTGCTCAGCGGGTTGATGGACGATCTGGCCAAGGCCGGTGAGGGTAACGCCGAGACGTTGATGGACGACGGCGAAGACAGTCTGGTGATGAGTGATCCGGATTCGGCGCTTGGTCTGGCGGCGGCGCGGGTGTTGACCGCTTCGTTGGCCACTCAATCGAAAGTGGCCTTGCCTGACGCGTTCAATCGTCAGCTGGCTGCAGCGCAACAGCGTCTGTCGGTCAGCTCGCAGCCGTTTGCCGAAGCACTGAACCTGTCGCTGCAACCGTTCGATCAGGCCCGTGCGCAAGCTCTGTTGCAACGACTGTTGCCGCAGCAATCGACCCTCGAACGTGCGCTGGCGCTGACCTGGCTGCAACGCAGCATCGCCCAGGCATCGCCGACCATCGCGCTGACACCGGGTGAAGGCTGGAAGAAAAACTACGGTGCAACCGGTGAGATGTACTGGACTTGGCAAGGCGCCACTCCGGTGCCGAGCGTGTTGACGGTGTCCGGTACGCAAGAGCGTCCGCTGCGCGCGGCGTTGAGCTTCCAGACCCAGCAACCGGCGGTCGATCCGATGGCCGTGACCATCACTCGTCGCCTGTCGCGACTGGTGCCGGGCGATGAAGCCTTCACCTTCAAACTGGAGCCGGTCGGCAGCAAGCCGCTGTCCAGCGACAGCCTGTATCTGGACGAAGTGATCCTCACCAGCAAAGCGCCGAAACCACTGCGCTACGGCATGCTTGAAGTGCCGCTGCCACCGGGCGCCGATGTCGAGCGCACCACCTGGGGCATCAAGTTACAAGGCAAGGACGGCACCGAGCCGACCGCGCTGGAGAAGGCGCGATTCGAACCGGGCCAGTTGGCCTACGCCGTGCCGGTCGATGCGCTGAGCGGCGAATTGCGCCTGCGCCATCTGGTGCGCTTCTCGCAGAAGGGCCAGTTCAGCCTGCCGCCGGTGCGTTTCAAGCAAGTCTACGCACCGCAGCATCAGGCCCAGGAAGTGAAAGCCGCCCTCGGTCAGGTCACGGTCAACTGACATGAGCCGGCCGCTGCTGTGGCTGCTGATGTGTGTGATCCCTGCGCTGGCAACGGCGCAGGACGAGCCGTTGCGCGTGGCCTACAAGGGCGAATTGTTGTCGTTGAGTCAGACGCAACTGATCAAGCGTGAACCGTTGCCGTCATCGCTGGATACGCCGCTGGGCAGTCTGTGGAAGTTGTTTGTCTACGCATGGCTGGTGGATACCGGAGCGCGGGAGCCGGCGTATGAATGTCGCGGGCAATCGAAAGACGAGATTTATTGCTGCTCGGCGGGTGGCAAGATCGAGCGTGATCAGGCGTTGGTGAAATCCTGCGGGTTGTATTTCGAGCCTGCGCGGTTAGGGATTTCGGCGGCGGATTGGCGAACCTATTGGCAGGCGCGGAGGGCGCCGTCCTGGTTGCTGGATCTGCCTTCGGTGCAACCGGCTCAACGGGTTTCCGTGGTTGAACTGCTGAAGGTTATGGCCTCGTTGCCGGCGCAGGATCAGGCGCGTCGAGTGCTACTCGACGTGGTGCTGAACGCGGCGGACGGCAATGTCGTTGGTGAACTGGGCGGGCGCTTGCGGGTGAAAACCTGGAGCTGGCTCGGTGATCAGGACCCACAATCGCGGCAGGGCGGGTTTGCTGGTTGGACGGCGGATGATGCTCCGATCTGGGCGGGCGGACGTGGCACCAGCCAGATGGTCTTGCGCCATTATGGACAGGCATTGGCGACGGTGTTGCCAGCGGCATGGCCAGCAGAGGCGGGGCGTTGTGTTGAAGTCAGATTGTTCTCGCGCTATCCGGTTTCGCGGGTTTTGACTGGCGAGCGGGTGGTCACTTCCGGCCCGTTGCAGGGCGACTACCGCGTCGAATTCGCCAACGGCAACGCGCTGGATATCCACAGCGACGGCGAACTGTTTCTGCTCAACGACAAACTCGTCGCAAGGCTTGATCGCGAAGAATACGTCGCGAGAGTACTGGAACGTGAAGCCAAACCCGAACCTGCCGAAGCCGCCAAGGCGTTGGCCGTGGCGATTCGCACGTATCTGCTGCAAAACGCCACGCGCAACGGCGACTGCCTGAGTATCGACGACAGCAGCAATCGCCAGCGCGTCGCACCACGGCCAGCTTCGTTGGAATCACGCAACATCGCGGCGTGGACCGCAGACCTGGTGTTGGCCGGCAGCACCGTCACCTATCACTCCGATCAACCCGGCCCGGACAAACTCGCCTGGCAACAAGCTGTCGAGCAAGCCAAGGCCGGTCAACGTTACGACGCGATTCTGCTGCACGCCTATCCGCGCGCCAGCCTCAGCCGCTGGGACAACCCCGTCGCTTCCTGCGAAGCGCTGCCCGCCGCACAAGACTGGCTGCAGAAACAGCGACGCGGCTGGCGTCCGAAGCTGGAAAGCGAAACCGGCTACAACGAAGTCAGCACATTCGCCGTGTGCAAACTGGCGTTCGGTCGCCCGTTTGTCGACCGTGAACGCCAACGCATCTACGTGCGCGGCGTGCTGACTCTGCAGGATCGCCTCGATCTGACCCACGAATATCTGCACCTGGCTTTTGAAGCACATCCCAACGGCCAGGATGAAACCTACATCGAAGGGCTCGCCCGTCACCTTTTGCTGGAATAGACCATGACACTCCGTTATCCACAGGTCTTGCTGCTGCTCTGCACGTTGACCGCGCTCTCGCCGGCCATCGCCGCCGGTGGCGTCAAACTCGACACCCCGGTCGGCGGCTGGCGCAGTGGCGCTCCCGAAGGCGAGGGCGAAAGCTTCCGTCAGACCGTCAACTACCCGGCCTCATCGGTCAACACCCCGGTGGGCCAAGCCAACACCGCGCGCATCAGCGGCGAGATAAAAGCTGCGCGGAAGGACAACGAGCCCGGCCGTCTGATCGTCAACGGCGTGAGCATGCCGCTGAAAATTGACGACAGTGGCCGCTTCGACCGCCCGTTTTCCTTCCCCAACGGCAGCAACAGCGTCGAAGTGCGCAGCCCCGACGGCCAGCAACGTCACCGCACGCAATTCCTCAACACCAGCGGCGGCGCCACCCCGGCCAAGCTGCGCGTACTGCTGGCATGGGACAGCGATGGCACCGACCTCGACCTGCACCTCGTCACCCCCGACGGCGCGCAGATCTGGTACGGCAACCGCAGCGCCGCCAACGGTGCCGCGCTTGACGTCGACGTCACCACCGGCTACGGCCCGGAAATCTTCGCCATGCCGGCGCCGATCAAGGGCCAGTATCTGGTGTATGTGAATTACTACGGCGGTGGCTATCGCGGGGATGAGGATGGCGGCGATGAGGCGGTGCAGGCGCTGACCACGGCGCAGGTGACGGTGATTACAGAGGAAGGGACGCCGAGCGAGAAGATGGAGACGTTTCTAATCCCGATGCGCGCGGTGGGGGAGCTGACGTTGGTGAAGTCATTCAGTTATCCCTGAGCAGGTACTCGCTCAGGGATAGCACTAGAAACCGGGCGGAATGTAACCGGGTACGAACGGAACGTTGATGCATTTGCCATGAATGATTTTTCCGTCCTCGATCCTGAACAGTACGATCTTTTTGGCTTTATTGACGGTCGCTTCCAGTTTGCAGTCAGAGCTATGCCCGACCGTCTCGTAGTACTCGGTGTACACCATGCCGTTGCCGGTGTGATTCATTGAAGTGCCGGCCGCTTCGGTGGTGGTCCAGCTGGAGGATTTGAACCAGGTCAGGACGGCCAGATTTTCGCCGTTGGCACCGGTCTGTTTTTTCATTGAGTCAGGTTTACCGAACAGATCGAGTGCTTCCTGAACATCCCGTCCTTCCCAGCGCGACTGTGCAATCAGGTGGCAGCCATTAATCATTGAGACTGTGGCTGTTATCAGCAACGTCAGTAACGTTTTAGTCCATTGATTCATCATGACTCCCGGTGTCATGTGCGAGACGAAATAGCGCGCTGCAGCGCCCAGAAATCAGGCTGTTACTTGTTGCCCAGTATCGAGTCGAGGTTGTCCATCATCTGGCCTTTCTCTTGAATCGGTGCAAGTTTGAAGAACATCTGCTGCATGCCCTGAATCATCAGCAAGTGCTCCATCTTGCCCAATGCAATCATGTCTTTTTTCTCTGGAGTGCAAACGAAAGCCAAAGCGCGCTGGACCCAGAATTCTTTCGGCTGTTGCCATTGCTCGTTTACTTTCAGGTGCCGCAGCATGTAGGCAATTCGATCCACCGACTGGCCATTAACAAACCGCACCTTGTTGGTCTTGCACTGAACTTCCAGGTTGTAGGCATCGATCATTGGCTTGCCCGGCTCTTCATACACCAGCGTCACCGCCAGCATTTGCGCACCCTTGGTAAGCGTCGACGGCACAACTGATGTGCTGTCGGCGACATACATGATGTTCTTGTGCGGAACGCCGTTGCCGTAAATGATCCACCAGTCGCCGACGGGGTTCGGCTCTTCCGCTGACGCTGAGGTGGCAGTCAAGAGTGCAGTCAGTAGAGCGAGGGATTTACTCAATCTGAAAAATGATGACATGGTGTTGCTCCATTCCTTGGCGCTTTTGTAATGCACAAAAACAGAATGGAAATTTAGTGGCGGGTGCCGGCTGGGGCAATTAGGGCGGATGTGCTAATGGCTTATTGAAATGGCCGTTTGTTGGGCATTAATTATCGGCAAGGCTCAAGTACAGCGAACGCAAAGTCTGTACACGATTACGCCCCTTGTCTTTGGCGCCGTACAGCGCCTGATCCGCTTCCGATAGCAGGCGTGACAAGTCGTAGCCGGATTCACGGGTAGTCACAACTCCGATGCTGACGCTGAGCAGCCCCGGCTCAAGAATCGACAATTGCGAGAACGAACGGCGGATCCGTTCGGCAATTTCCAGTGCAGTCTGCTCATCGCAATCGTTAAGCAGGCAGGCAAACTCCTCACCGCCAATCCGCCCGCAAACATCTTCCTTACGCAGGCTCTCGGCCACGATCCGGCCGAACGCGATCAACGCCTGATCCCCAACGGGATGGCCATAGGTGTCATTCAGACGCTTGAAGTTATCCAGATCGCAAAGCAACAACGCCGCCGGTTCCCCGTATTGCTGACTTTCGGCAAGCAACTCCCCGGCGTTCATCATGAACGCGCGACGATTGCCAATGCCCGTCAGCGGATCGCTGAACGCCGCCGCTTTGAGCTTGAGCTCTGCACGTTCCTTGACCATCGCCAGGGTGATGTAGGCAATGCCGATGACATATAGCATCGACTCGAACAGCATGAACGAGAAAAACGGCACACCCTCGCCAGTGCCCAGCAGCGCCTTTGTCACCGGCAGCCCTTCATCGGTCGCACTGCGAACGGCGTAGAACACAGTGTGCAGAACGGTCAGCACCAGCGCCGGCATAAACGCGACGTCCAGAGTGTGGCGGCTGCGCCAGAGCTCCAGCGTTGTCAGCACGCCGTAACCGAATGCCAGCAAGGAGTAGATCAGAACCCGATTTGGCATCGACTCGTAGAAGGCGGGAATCAGACACAAGGTCAGCCAGGCGAACGCGCCTGCCAGAATGCCGGACACTGACGGTCTGCGCCCGACCAGCGTGCGCATGGCCGTCCAGTTCATCGCTGCACTGAGTAACAGAACAACATTGCCGAACACAATGGGAATGAAGTCGACCCCTCGATCACGCCAACTGACCAATACCACGCCCAAGGCGCCCAGCAGCATCATGCTTCCGAGGTACGCCAGTGGCGGCTCGCGGGTTTCGCGATACCAGGCGTGCAGCGTCAAAAGCCCCATCAAAAAGAAGACGAAGACCGAAACGACCAACAGGGTCGGGATATGCAGGGCCATTCCATGGATTCCCGTGAGGCTCAATACCGGAATCCGGCCGGGGTCGGGGATGCGGGTAAAAACAGAGGGGGTGGGTGTTGGGCGGGATTTAGCACTGAGGGGTTGAGGTTGGCAAGTGTTGAGTCAAGCTCGCCAAGGTAAACGTTTTTTTGCAGGCATTAAAAAGCCGGCTTGTGGCCGGCTTCTCGGGGACTGGCTTGGCCTATTTTTGGTAAGCCTTGCCAGCCTTCAAAACTTACATCCGGATCTGCGTCCGGCTGCGGGACTTGGTCAGACGTTGGTCTGCCGCGTCGGGCGCTGTCTGAGCCGCGGGGCGGGTCGATGCGCAAATGTGGGGCGCAGGATACTGAGTTTTGCTTGGGATTCCCAGTCTGAAGTGCGGTTTAGAGCGACCGCAGTCGAACAAATTCGAGATTTGTACCGATTATCAGGGCCTCATCGCGAGCAGGCTCACTCCTACAGGGGGCTTTGCGGGCCGTGAGATCAAAGAAACGGCACCACCGGCCGCCGCTTGCTCACCGTCGACCACCAGAACACCCAGCCCAATATGTGAATCCGTTGCTCTTCAATCTGCGCCGGGTGGAACACTTCGTCCGGGTATTCGGCGCTGTTGTGGCTGCGCAGGCGCAAGCCGTTGCCGGGCATACGGTGCAGGTATTTGATGCGCAGCATGCCGTCGTGTTCGATGGCGTAGATTTCGCCGTCCACCACTTTTGTCAGGCCGCGGTCGATGGCGACGATGGAGCCGTCTTCGATGCGTTCGGCCATGCTGTTGCCGATCATGTGCGCGCAGATGGCGTCGGCGTGGCGGATTTCCAGTTGATCCAGTGGTGCACGCAGCAGGCGGATGGACAGGTCCGGGTCCTGAATGACGTGGGTTTTGTCGGAGCCGTTGGTCAGGGGTGTTTCTTTGAAGAAGGCCAGTTCAATGTCGTTGGGATGGATAAAACGGTAGGCGCCCTGGGGATCGTGGGCGTCGAAGCTGTCGCCGTTGCTGGCAGGCGGAGTGAGGCTCGGCAGCTCTTTTGTGCCTTCGCCGGTTTTCAGCCATTCGCTGTTGACGGACAGCAGGCGTGAGACTTCTTCCATGCGATACGCCGGGACGCCCCGGGTGTACCAGTTGTGGACATTTTGGGCTTCCGTGCCCCAGAACTTTGCGAAACCCGTCGTCGAGATGTTCGCAGCTTCCAGGAGTGCCTTGAATCTTGGACCGCTAGTGTTCTTTCTCATAAACACGGAGTCTACGGCCGTGCCAGAGCGGTTTGAATAAACCGGACGTTCAAAAACGGGCTGAATTTTGCGACGGGATGTAAGACGATCTTGTGGGAAATTACACAGGCTAAAACTTTTCTGTAGTCCGCCATAAACACTCTGTTTAAGACGGCTTTTGCCGAGCACAAAAAACCCCGGATCAACCGGGGTTTTCTTCAAGCCTCGCGCGTAGCACAGGTGCTTAGCCTTTGTAGGCGGCAACCGACTTGGTGATCGCTTCGCGGGCGGCGTCTGCACCGGCCCAGCCTTCGATCTTGACCCATTTGCCTTTCTCGAGATCTTTGTAGTTCGCGAAGAAGTGCTCGATCTGCTGGATCAGCAGTGGCGGCAGGTCGGTGTATTCCTTCACATCGACGTACAGCTGGGACAGCTTGTCGTGTGGCACTGCGATGACTTTGGCATCGCCGCCGCCGTCGTCAGTCATGTTCAGGATGCCGACTGGGCGCGCGCGGATCACCGAGCCTGGCGCAACCGGATAAGGGGTCACAACCAGCACGTCGAGGGGATCACCGTCGTCAGCCAGGGTGTTCGGGATGTAACCGTAGTTGGCCGGGTAGAACATTGGGGTGGCCATGAAACGGTCAACGAACAGGCAATCGCTGTCTTTGTCGATTTCGTATTTGATCGGCGCGTGGTTGGCCGGAATCTCGATCGCGACGTAGATGTCGTTCGGCAGGTCTTTGCCAGCCGGAATCTTGCTGTAGCTCATTGGGCGTTGCCCCCGTAGTTGACCAAAAACACTTGGCCGGATTGACCAAAAAGTGGCGGCGATTATAGGCATATTCTGCCGTCGGCGCCATGTACCGAAAGTCGTGCAGAGCTTAGTCGTGCGCCTGATAGACCGGGTCTGTGGCCTGAAGTTGCCGTAACCGGCTCAACGGGTCCTGACGGTAGAAAAGCTGTAGCTGCGCATAGACCTGTGGATAAGCCTCGTGCAGCAGATCCGGGGCGCTGAAAAAGTACTCGCTGGTAACGGCAAAGAATTCGGCCGGGTTCTCGGCGGCGTAGGGATCTATGGCGGTTTCGGCGTCAGGATTGCGATCGAGCTGACGGTTGAGATCGTCGTAGGCGTGTTGCATCACTTCGGCCCAGTCGCTGACGCGCATGTCAGCATGCAGTGGCGGCAGGCCGTTGGCGTCGCCATTGAGCATGTCGAGTTTGTGCGCCAGTTCGTGGATCACCAGGTTATAGCCTTCCCAGCCACCACTGGCCATCACGCCCGGCCAGGCGAGGATGATTGGCCCCTGTTGCCAGGCTTCGCCGCTGTGTTCACCGTCCCACTCATGCTCGACACCGCTGGCATCGCGATGAAGTTGCGGGCTGAGGAAATCGTCGGGATACAGAACAATCTCGTGAAAACCCTGATACCAGTTCAGGTCGCCCAGATTCAGCAGTGGTAATTGCGCCTGGGCGGCGAGCAGCAGGCGTTGTTCCTGATGCAGTTCGACGCCGGGCAGGGCGCTCAGGTGTTTGTCTTCGAGGAACAGCACGCAGGCTTCGCGCAGCCACTGGTCTTCGGCAGCGCTGATACCGTCAAGGAAACTCAGGTGATGGCGCACCCGTTGCCACATGTCGTCGGCGATCGGGTGCCTGGCCAGAATGCGCCGGCGACGCCAGGCGCTCAGCGACCACATCGGCTTAGTGCGATTGGGCTTTGGTGCCGCCGAAACGGCTGCGAACCACGCCGAGGATCATCGGCACCAGCGACAACAGAATGATCGCCACCACCAGCAACGACAGGTTTTTCTTGATGAACGGTACGTTGCCGAAGAAGTAGCCCAGCGTCACCAGACCGCCGACCCAGAGGATGGTGCCCAGCACGCTGAAACCGAAGAAGCGCGGGTATGGCATCTTCGCTACGCCGGCGACGAACGGCGCAAAGGTACGGATGATCGGCAGGAAGCGCGCCAGCGTTACGGTCTTGCCGCCATGCTTGTCGTAGAAGTCGTGGGTTTTTTGCAGGTAATCGCGACGGAAGATTTTCGAGTTCGGGTTGCTGAACAGTTTCTCGCCAGCCGTTCGTCCGATCACGTAGTTGGTGCTGTCGCCAAGGATCGCCGCGAGCATCAGCAGGCCGCCCAACAGCACCGGATCCATGCCACCGCCAGCCGCAACGGCACCGGCAATGAACAGCAACGAGTCACCCGGCAGGAAGGGCATCACTACCAGACCGGTTTCACAGAAGATCACCAGAAACAGGATGGCGTAGATCCATGGCCCATAGTTGTTCACCAGCAAATCGAGGTACACATCGAGATGCAGGATAAGGTCGAGCGGGTTGAAATCCATGGGGGCACCTGTGTGACGGCCCGACTCGGCAGGCCTGTGCGGATGACTTCGTGTAAGCCTACAGCGGGGTGTAGTTTTTCTTACAAGCCGGAAAGCTCGGGATTATACGGTCTGAAGGATGAAAAGCGCGTTGGTTTTGTAGCGGGGGATGTCGGGATGTGAACAATTGTCAGGCTGCATTCGGCGTGGCTGAGGGAGCGGGCTCCCTCATCACACGTTGCCTGTGCGGTCAGAGCTCTTCGCTGATCGGCAGCACGTAGTTCTTGAACTCGGTGTCTTCCTTGAACCCGATGGACTCGTAGGTTTTCTGCGCGACTTCATTGTTGCTGCTGGTGGAGACGCGCATACGCACCGCCTGGGTTTCCTTGGCCATTTTTTTTGCGGTGCGGATCAGGTTATCGGCGACCAGTTGGCGGCGGGCGTCTTCGGCGACATAGATGTCGTTGAGGATCCAGACGCGCTTGAGTGACAGCGAAGAAAAGCTTGGGTACAGCTGACAGAACCCCATCAGCTTCTTGTCGTCATCATCGGCCAGCGCCAGATAGATCACCGACTCCTTGCGGCGCAAGCGTTTTTCGAGGAAGGCGCGGGAGGAATCCGGGTAAGGCAGGGAACCGTAGAACTCGCGATATTTGACGAACAACGGGGTCAACAAATCCAGATGTTCGAGGGTCGCTTGAATAATCCGCATGATAGGTCTCGTCTTCAAGTGGCTGTCTTCAACTGCTCTGACGGCGATGGGAAACCCGTGCGGCCGTGCATCGATCCTGCCTGAAACCTGCGCAGAAACGCAATGCGGAAACGGTTCAGGCAGGGGGCGGGCTGAGTAGGAAGTTTCCTTTCATGTCCGCACCGGCGTCCGACTCCAGCGTCTGAACCTGTGCTTCGTCCTTCAGATTCACGCCCGACAGCTGTCTGCGACAAGCTTCCCGCATCAAGTACAGCAAGCGATGCGCCGCCATGCCGTAGCTCAAGCCTTCGAGCCGTACATTGGAAATGCAGTTGCGGTAGGCGTCGGTCAGGCCGATCTTTGGATTGTAGGTGAAATATAAACCGAGGCTGTCCGGTGAACTGAGTCCCGGGCGTTCGCCGATCAGCATCACCAGCATTTTTGCGCCGAGCAGTTGGCCGATCTCATCACCGACGGCAACGCGGCCCTGTTCCACCAGGACAACGGGCGCCATCGACCAGCCGTCGGCGCTCATCTGCTCTTCCAGTCGCGTGAGAAACGGCAAGGTATGCCGATGCACCGCCAGTGCCGACAAACCGTCAGCCACGACAATTGCCAGATCGACACCGCCCGGATGCGCCGCTGCGTACTCGCGCAAGGCCTGCGCCGATTCTTCGCTGAGCTTGCGCCCCAGATCCGGGCGTTGCAGGTAGCTGTTGCGATCCACGGCGGCGCTGTGCAGCAACAAGGATTCGCGTCCGCGCTCGTTCAGTTGCGCGCTGAGTCCGGCATGATCAAATGGCAGATGCACGGCATCACGTGCCTGGGCATGGGCAAATTGGAAATCCAGTTGCGCGCTGGTCGGCAGGCTGGTGCCGGTGCGGCCGAGAGCGATGCGTGCCGGGGTCAGGCGGCGCAGTTCCAGCCACGGGATTTGCGGGTCGATGGGCGGTTTTTCCATGTGACTCATCCCAGTTGCGCCAGTGCCTGGCGGAAGGCCGGCGGCAAGTTGTTGCCAAAGCGAACCTTGCCGTCCGCTTGCGTGAAGATGCCCATGTTGGCCAGCCATTGCTCGAACTCCGGCGCCGGTTTCAGGCCCTGGGTCTGCCGGGCGTAGAGCGCGTCATGAAACGAAGTGGTCTGGTAATTGAGCATGATGTCGTCGGAGCCGGGGATGCCCATGATGAAGTTGATCCCGGCGACCCCAAGCAACGTCAGCAAGGTGTCCATGTCGTCCTGATCGGCTTCGGCATGGTTGGTGTAGCAGATGTCGCAACCCATCGGCACGCCGAGCAGCTTGCCGCAGAAGTGGTCTTCGAGGCCGGCGCGGATGATCTGTTTGCCGTTGTAGAGGTATTCCGGGCCGATAAATCCTACAACCGTGTTCACCAGGAACGGCTTGAAATGTCGCGCCACGGCGTAGGCTCGCGTCTCGCATGTCTGTTGGTCGACACCGTTATGGGCATTGGCCGACAGCGCGCTGCCCTGACCGGTTTCGAAATACATCAGGTTTTGCCCGAGGGTGCCGCGATTCAGGCTCAGGCCGGCGTCGTAGCCTTCCTGCAAGACGTTCAGGTTGATGCCGAAACTGGCATTGGCCGCTTCGGTGCCGGCAATCGACTGGAACACCAGGTCCAGCGGCACGCCGCGATTGATCGCCTCGATAGAGGTGGTGACGTGAGTCAGCACGCAGGCCTGGGTCGGGATGTCGTAGCGCTGGATGATCGCGTCGAGCATTTCCAGCATCGCGCAGATTGAGGCGATGCTGTCGGTGGCCGGGTTGATGCCGATCATCGCGTCGCCATTGCCGTAGAGCAGACCGTCGAGAATGCTCGCGGCGATGCCGGACGGTTCGTCGGTCGGGTGATTGGGTTGCAGGCGCGTCGACAGCCGTCCGCGCAGGCCGAGAGTGCCGCGAAACTTGGTTACCACGCGAATCTTTTGCGCCACCAGCACCAGATCCTGCACGCGCATGATCTTCGATACGGCGGCGACCATTTCCGGGGTCAGGCCGGGGGCGAGGTTGCGCAGGCTGGTTTCGTCGGCGGCGTCGCTGAGCAACCAGTCGCGGAAACCACCCACGGTGAGGTGGCTGACCACGGCGAAGGCCTGTTTGTCGTGGGTGTCGATGATCAGCCGGGTGACTTCATCGGACTCGTAAGGAATCAGCGCTTCCTGCAGGAAATGCGTGAGCGGAATGTCGGCCAACGCCATTTGCGCAGCCACGCGCTCGCCGTCATTGAGCGCGGCGACGCCAGCGAGGAAGTCCCCGGAGCGCGCCGGGCTGGCCTTGGCCATGACGTCCTTGAGGCTGTCGAAGCGATAGGTCTGGGCGCCAACCGTGTGAGCGAAACTGGCCATACACAATTCTCCGTGACGGCGCAGACCGAGCCTGCGCCGGGATTGTCGGCACTCAGTGCAAGGCTTGTTCAGCCTTCTGGATCGCCGCGAATTCTTCTTCCGGCGTGCCTGCTACCAAGTGATGTCGACTGTAGAACGCAAAGTAAGCAATTAACACTCCATAGATGACGGCGGCACCGATTACCACCCGTGGATCGACCAGGAAACCCGCGACCACGGCGATGCACGCCAGCACCAAGGCCACGCCGGAGGTGAAGATGCCGCCCGGTGTGCGGTACGGCCGGTCCATTTTGGGGCGGCGAATCCGCAAGGTGATGTGCGCGGCCATCATCAGCACGTAGGAAATGGTTGCGCCGAACACCGCCACCAGAATCAGCAGATCGCCCTGGCCGGTCAGCGACAGCCCAAAACCGATGATGCCGGGAATCACCAGCGCCAGGACCGGTGCCTTGCTTTTATTGGTTTCGGACAGTTTGCGTGGCAGGTAGCCGGCCCGTGACAGCGCGAAAATCTGCCGCGAGTACGCGTAGATGATCGAGAAGAAACTCGCGATCAGTCCGGCCAGCCCCACGAGGTTGACGAAACTGCCCATCCAGGTCGAGCCGCCATAGGCTTTGCTCAACGCTTCGACCAACGGGTTACCGGAGGTCAGCAGCGAGTTGGCGCCCGCACCGCCGGGGCCGACGATCAGAATCAACAGGGCAAACATGAGCAGCACCAACATGGCGCCGATCAAGCCACGCGGCAGATCACGTTTTGGGTTCTTGGTTTCCTCGGCAGCCAGCGGCACGCCTTCAACGGCAAGGAAGAACCAGATCGCATAGGGAATCGCCGCCCAGACGCCGACATAGCCGAATGGCAGAAACGGACTGGCGCCCGCCGCAGCAGTGACCGGAATGTCGAGCAGGTTGGCGACGTCGAAGTGCGGCACCATGGCCACCAGAAACACCCCCAGCGCCAACGCGGCGACGGCGGTGATGACAAACATCAGCTTGAGCGCTTCGCCGACCCCGAATATGTGGATGGCAATGAAAATGATGTAGAAGGCCAGATAGATCATCCAGCCGCCGATGCCGAACAGCGATTCGCAGTAGGCACCGATAAACACCGCGATAGCCGCAGGGGCAATGGCGTATTCGATGAGGATCGCGGTGCCGGTGAGAAACCCGCCCCACGGCCCGAATGCACTGCGGGCAAAACCGTAGCCACCGCCAGCGGTGGGGATCATCGAAGACAACTCGGCCAGAGAAAAGCACATGCACAGGTACATGGTGGCCATCAGCAGCGTCGCCAGGAACATGCCGCCCCAGCCACCCTGAGCGAGGCCGAAGTTCCAACCGGCATAGTCACCGGAAATCACGTAGGCAACGCCCAGACCGACCAGCAGTACCCAGCCGGCGGCACCTTTTTTCAGTTCGCGTTGTTGAAAGTAATCCGATCCGACTTTTTCAAAGTCGACGGAGGCGCCGGTCGCCGGAGCGCCAGCTGGGGATTCGCTAGGCATAGGGTTTACCTTTCTTATTGTTGTATTGGTCCGGCTTTTTTGCCGGTGGGTAGCATGATCGTCCCCACGCTCTGCGTGGGGATGCCTCAACGGACGCTCTGCGTTCGGCTTTGGTAGGACGCGGAGCGTCCCGGGCGGCATTCCCACGCAGAGCGTGGGAACGATCAGTGCTGCAGGTTTAGAAGAAGCCCAACGGATTGATGTCGTAGCTCACCAGCAGGTTTTTCGTCTGCTGGTAGTGATCGAGCATCATCTTGTGCGTCTCACGCCCAACGCCGGACTTCTTGTACCCGCCAAATGCAGCATGCGCCGGGTACAGGTGGTAGCAGTTGGTCCACACACGACCGGCCTTGATCGCGCGGCCCATGCGATAGGCGCGGTTGATGTCGCGGGTCCACAGACCGGCGCCGAGGCCGAACTCGGTGTCGTTGGCAATCGCCAGGGCTTCGGCTTCGTCCTTGAACGTGGTGATGCTCACCACCGGGCCGAAGATTTCTTCCTGGAACACGCGCATCTTGTTGGTGCCCTTGAGCAGGGTCGGCTGGATGTAATAGCCGGTCGACAGGTTGCCCTCGAGTTTTTCCACCTTGCCGCCAGTCAGCAGCTCGGCGCCTTCGCCCTTGGCGATTTCCAGGTACGAAAGAATCTTGTCGAATTGCTGCTCGGACGCCTGCGCGCCGACCATGGTGTCGGTGTCCAGCGGATCGCCACGTTTGATTTGCAGGACTTTCTTCATCACGACAGCCATGAACTCGTCGTAGATCGATTCCTGTACCAGTGCGCGGGAAGGGCAGGTGCACACCTCGCCCTGGTTGAAGAACGCCAGCACCAGACCTTCGGCGGCTTTCTCAATGAACGTCGGTTCGGCCTGCATGATGTCTTCGAAGAAGATGTTCGGCGATTTGCCGCCCAGTTCCACGGTGGACGGGATGATGTTCTCGGCGGCGCATTTCATGATGTGCGAGCCGACCGGCGTCGAGCCGGTGAAGGCAATCTTGGCGATACGTTTGCTGGTCGCCAGCGCTTCGCCAGCTTCTTTGCCGTAGCCCTGAACAATGTTCAGCACGCCCGGTGGCAGAAGGTCACCGATCAGTTCCAGCAGCACAGTGATGCCCAGCGGGGTTTGCTCGGCAGGTTTGAGTACCACGCAGTTGCCGGCGGCCAGCGCTGGTGCAAGTTTCCACGCGGCCATCAGGATCGGGAAGTTCCACGGGATGATCTGGCCAACCACGCCCAGCGGTTCATGAATGTGATAGGCCACGGTGTTGCCGTCGATTTCGGCAGCGCTGCCTTCCTGGGCGCGCAGGCATCCCGCGAAGTAGCGGAAATGGTCGGCCGCCAGCGGGATGTCGGCGTTGAGGGTTTCGCGGATGGCTTTGCCGTTGTCCCAGGTTTCGGTGATCGCCAGCAGTTCGAGGTTCTGTTCGATGCGGTCGGCGATTTTCAGCAGGATCAGCGAGCGCGCCTGCACGGAGGTCGCGCCCCACGCATCGGCAGCGGCGTGGGCGGCGTCCAGTGCCTTGTCGATGTCTTCGGCAGTGGAGCGTGGGAATTCGGCAATTGGCTGGCCATTCACTGGCGAGGTGTTGGTGAAGTACTGACCTTTGACAGGCGCGACGAACTCGCCGCCGATGTAGTTACCGTACTTGGCTTTGAACGAGACTTTGGCGCCTTCAGTACCGGGGTGAGCGTAACGCATGATGATGTTCTCCTTGGCTTTGTACTTATTAGAGAAACGCGCAAGTGCGCTTGCTATAAGCGTAGAGCAAAGGTCGGGCCACTGCCGTGCAGGGCAGGTAAATCAAGGTGTTGCGTGATTTCTGTCGGACGAGTGGATCGCGCCTGTGATGGTTTCGGTACAGAGGGGGTGACAGTTTGTACCGCTTTCGGCACAGCCGGTGACCGGGCAGTCTTGCCAGCATTGCAATGCGGCGGTGGCTGGAGGATGCTGGGCGTCACCTCAGCATTGGGCCGTCGAGCCTCGGGGAGAACAATAAGAAATGCACGACAACCATTTGAGTCGCCATGCCCAACAGGTTCTCACCGCTACCCAGGGCAAACCGCACCTGCATGGTCCCGGTGCCGATCCATCGATTGCCCGTTCGTGGCTGCGCTGCCTGGAGGACTATCACCTCGACCCGGCGCTGAGCATGGCGCCGACCGTGCTCGAACATGGGCGCGTTCTCGAAAGTCGCGAACGGCTGCAACAGGTGTTGCAGATCGCCGGCAATGAAATGAGCAGCCTGCATCAACAGCTCTCCGGCGCCGGCCACGCGGTATTGCTGACCGACGCGCGCGGGGTGATCCTCAACTGCGTCACCGCGCCCGCTGAACGCAAGATTTTCGAACGCGCCGGCCTCTGGCTCGGTGCGGACTGGAGCGAGGCTTGCGAAGGCACCAACGGCATCGGCACCTGCCTGGTCGAGCGCCAGGCGCTGACCATTCATCAGGATGAGCACTTTCGTGGTCGCCACACCGGCCTGACCTGTTCGGCGAGCCCGGTATTTGACCCGCATGGCGAACTGCTCGCGGTGCTCGACGTGTCGTCGGCGCGCCACGATGTCTCGCGACAGAGCCAGTTTCACACCATGGCGCTGGTCAATCTGTCGGCGAAGATGATCGAGAGTTGCTACTTCCTGCGCTGTTTCGATAACCAATGGTTGTTGCGTTTTCATTTGCAGGCCGAATCGGTCGGGTTGTTCAGCGAAGGTTTGCTGGCGTTTGACGGCGAAGGGCGGATCAGCGCAGTCAACCAGAGTGCACTGAATTTGCTTGGGCATATTCGTGGCGGCTTGCTCGGTAAACCGGTCGAGGCGTTTTTCGATTGTTCGCTGGATGAATTGCTTGGCCGCGCCAGTGCCCATGCCAGCGCCAGTTGGCCGCTGCGCACCCGTGACGGCCGACATTTGTTTGCGGTGTTGCGCGGGGAATCGCGCAAACCTGTGCCTATGGTAGCGACACCGGTGGTGGCTGAGGCGCCGCGCCTGTCGGGCATCTGTCTCGGTGACGAGGCGTTGCAGGCCGATTTCCGTAAAGCCCTGCGCGTCTTCGAACGTGATGTACCGCTGCTGATCAACGGCGAAACCGGCTCTGGCAAAGAGGCCTTCGCCAAGGCTGTGCACCAGGCCAGCCAGCGTTCGCGCAAAGCTTTCGTCGCCCTCAACTGCGCGGCTATCCCGGAAAGCCTGATCGAGAGCGAGTTGTTCGGTTATCGCGGCGGCAGTTTCACCGGCGCAAGAAAGGACGGCATGCGCGGCAAGTTGCAGCAGGCCGATGGCGGCACGTTGTTCCTCGATGAAATCGGCGACATGCCGCTGGCCTTGCAGACCCGGTTATTACGGGTGCTGGAAGATCGGCAAGTGGTGCCGATCGGTGGCGAGCCCGAGGCAGTCAACGTGCGAATCATCAGCGCCACCCACCGCAACCTGCTGGAGCGGGTCGCCGATGGCAGCTTCCGCGAAGACTTGTATTACCGGCTCAACGGGCTGGAAGTGGCGCTGCCGGCGTTGCGTGAACGTGGCGATAAATCGCAGTTGCTGGATTTTCTGCTGGCTGAAGAGGCGGGGGGCGAAACGATCCTGATCGAAGAGTCGGCGCGTCAGGCATTGCTGGCCTTCAACTGGCCGGGGAATGTGCGGCAGTTGCGCAATGTGCTGCGCACGTTAGCGGCGTTGTGTGATGAGGGGCGGATCGGGATTGAGGATTTGCCGGTAATGATTCGGCAGGGGAGTCCGGCAGTAATGGCGGTTAAGGAGTCCGATCATCCGCTGGAAGACGCCGAACGGTTGGCTCTGCTCAATGCGCTGGAGCAAACCCGCTGGCACATGACCCACACGGCGCAGCAACTGGGTGTCAGCCGCAATACTCTTTATAGAAAGCTGCGTAAGCACGGGATTGAGCGGCGAGTCAGTTAGAAGGCCCTCACCCTAACCCTCTCCCAGAGGGAGAGGGGACTGACCGAGTCGGTCTACTGATCTACGCCGACTTGAAATATTGGGCCGAACTCAGGATTTGAAAGCAACGTAGATCGGCTCCCTCTCCCTCGGGAGAGGGCTGGGGTGAGGGGCCGCAATCTACAGCGGAGCCTGAACCCCAAGCCCAACCATCTCCGCCCCTCACCTAAAGAGTGCGATTTCCCCCTCCCTACGCTAACCTGCGGCCATGTTTTACGAGGTCGACTATGCACATTCATATTCTGGGTATCTGCGGCACTTTCATGGGCTCGATGGCGGTGTTGGCCAAAGAGCTGGGCCATCACGTGACCGGCTCCGACGCCAACGTCTATCCACCGATGAGCACGCAGCTGGAAGCCCAAGGCATTCAACTGACGCAGGGCTATGACCCGGCGCAGCTCGATCCGGCACCGGATCTGGTGGTGATCGGCAACGCCATGTCGCGCGGTAACCCGGCGGTGGAATATGTCCTGAACAAAGGCCTGCCGTACGTCTCCGGCCCGCAGTGGCTGGCTGACCACGTGCTGCAAGGTCGCTGGGTACTGGCGGTAGCCGGTACGCACGGCAAAACCACCACCAGCAGCATGCTCGCCTGGGTGCTGGAACACGCCGGCATGAGCCCGGGCTTCCTGATCGGCGGCGTGCCGCAGAATTTCTCGGTGTCGGCACGCTTGGGCGGTACGCCGTTCTTCGTGATCGAGGCTGACGAATACGACAGCGCATTCTTCGACAAGCGCTCGAAGTTTGTTCATTACCGCCCACGCACCGCGATCCTCAATAACCTTGAGTTCGATCACGCCGACATCTTCCCGGATCTGCCGGCGATCGAGCGGCAATTCCATCACTTGGTGCGGACCATCCCAAGTGAAGGTCTGGTCATCCACCCGACCACCGAGCCGGCCTTGCAACGTGTGATCGAAATGGGCTGCTGGACCCCGGTGCAAACCACCGGTGCCGGCGGTCAGTGGCAGGTCAAACTGCTGAGCGAAGACGGCTCGGCGTTCGAAGTGATGTTCGAAGGCGTGTCGCAGGGCACCGTCGAATGGGAGCTGACCGGTCAGCACAACGTCGCCAACGCCTTGGCTGCTTTGGCGGCTGCGCGTCATGTTGGCGTGGTGCCATCGATGGGCATTGCCGGGTTGAGCGCATTCAAGAACGTCAAGCGCCGCATGGAGAAAGTCGCCGAAGTGCGCGGCATCACCATCTACGACGATTTCGCCCACCACCCGACGGCGATTGCCACCACTCTCGACGGTTTGCGCAAACGCATCGGCGACGCACCGCTGATCGCGATCATCGAACCGCGCTCCAACTCGATGAAGCTCGGCGCGCACCGTGATGGTTTGCCCGACAGCGTGGTCGATGCCGATCAGGTGATCTGGTACGCCCCGGCCAACCTCGGCTGGGACCTCGCCGGCACCGCCGCACTGTGCACCGTGCCGTCGATTGTCAGCGATTCGTTGGAAGGCATCATCGAGCGCGTGAAGAGCCAGGCCCAGCCCGGCACTCACGTAGTGATCATGAGCAACGGCGGCTTCGGCGGCCTGCACGGCAAACTCGCCGAGGCGCTGCAATGAACACTCGTTTTGAGAGCAATGGCCCGGAACGCATCACACTGGCCATGACCGGTGCCTCCGGCGCTCAGTACGGCTTGCGCCTGCTCGATTGTCTGGTGCGGGAAGATCGCGAAGTGCACTTCCTGATCTCCAAGGCTGCACAACTGGTGATGGCCACCGAGACCGATGTGACGCTGCCGCCGAAGCCGCAGATGATGCAGGCCTTCCTCACCGAATACACCGGAGCTGCCGCCGGGCAGATCCGTGTTTACGGCAAGGAAGACTGGATGTCGCCGGTAGCTTCGGGCTCCGGCGCACCGGCAGCAATGGTCGTGGTGCCGTGCTCTACCGGGACGTTGTCGGCGATTGCCACCGGCGCCTGCAATAACCTGATCGAGCGCGCCGCCGACGTCACTTTGAAAGAGCGTCGCCAGTTGATTCTGGTGCCGCGCGAGGCGCCGTATTCGAGCATTCATCTGGAGCATATGCTCAAGCTGTCGAACATGGGCGTGACGATTCTGCCGGCCTCGCCGGGTTTCTATCACCAGCCGCAGACCATCGATGACCTGATCGATTTCGTTGTGGCGCGGATTCTCAATCTGCTCGGCATTCCTCAGGACATGCTGCCGCGTTGGGGTGAGCATCATCTGAGCAGTGATGAATAAGCTGCTGGCGATTTTGCTGGCGCTGCAACTGACCGGTTGCGCCACTGCGCGCACCCTCGACGCCGCCAAACCGGGCGCGCCTGTGGTGTACTCCGGGACGCGGCTGGATTTGTATGCATTGAATGGCGGGTGTTGCGCGATGGATCGGTTCGGGGCTGAGGCGCCGAGCTATCCGGGGGTGGACCTGCCAGCGAGTGCGTTGCTCGATACGCTGCTGTTGCCATTGTCATTGCTGACGGTGATCGGTGTGAGCTTCCAGGCAACGGGCGGATTGTAGTTAGACAGATCGTTGCCACGCTCTGCGTGGTAACGCCTCCGGCGACGCTCTGCGTCATGCTTTGGGACGCAGAGCGTCCGTGGCTGCATTCCCACGCAGAGCGTGGGAACGATCATGCGGCGGAAGATTATTTGCCGAGCTTGCGCAGCTCATCCGACTCGATCACCCGCACCCCATCCTGCTCTTCCAGGGCCAGGCGCCACATCGCCCGCGCCAAATGGCAAGCTTCGATGCCTCGGTATTTACCCGGAATCAGCTTCGACAAAGGTCCGGCCAGTTGCTCGGCAAGACGCGGTTCAGTTCGCTCACCCAACAACAGCGATGGCCGGCAAATGGTCAGTTGCGGCCAGTCCTGCGCACGCAATGCCTGCTCCATTTCGCCTTTGACCCGATTGTAGAAGACCGACGATTTCGGATCGGCGCCAATCGCGCTGATCACAATCAGATGCCGCGCGCCCATCTCTCGCGCGCGTTTGGCGAAGGCCACGACCATGTCCAGATCCACCGCGCGAAACGCCGCTTCCGAGCCGGCCTGTTTGATGGTGGTGCCGAGGCAGCAATAGGCGATATCGACGCGACCACTGAGCTGCGGCAGAAATGCCTGCGGATCGCCCACCGGATTTTCCAGGTGCGGATGTTCCGCCAAGGGTCGACGCGAAGGGGCGAGCACGCGTGAAATCGTTGGCTCGTTGAGCAAACGGTCGAGTAGATGTTCACCAGTCAAACCGGTGGCTCCGGCAAGCAATACGTGCTGAGGCGTCAAGTACATAGTGTCTCTCCCTTGATACTGTTCAGCTTAGTTGCTCTTTATCGCTCCGTCGTTCAACGCAGCACTTTGCAATGCTTTTCTGGCTTGCTGTTTGCGCAGCAGTTGCCAGTGCGAGAGCACGGTTTTCGGCGCCCAGATCTGCGGCTCCGACGCTTCGAAATTGTCCGCCAGTTCACGCTCGGCGACGGTGGCTTTGGCCAGTTTGAAGGCCTGCTCCAGATCGTCGGTCTGATTCAGAGCCTGGGCGAACAGCGCGTCGCCGAAGTAGGTGAAGTTAGCTTCTTCCGAGCAGCCGAAGGACACCCGGTCAGCGCGCGAGGCGGTCATGATCAGCGTGCGTTCGTCTTTCAGCGCGGGGATGAAACCGCCGGAATAGCAGGCCGAGATCACGATGATCTTGTCGCGATTCTTCAGCGGCGCGAGTACGGCGGCGAGTTCGTCGGCGGGCAGGTCGGCCAGTTCCATACGCGGCTGGTCGAGCACCAGTTCATGTTCGGCGGTGCCGTGGCTGGTCAGGTAGATGAACAGCAGATCTTCCGGGCCACTGCGTTCGGCAAGGGTTTGCGCGGCGCGACGCAGGTTCTCGCGGGTAGCCATCGGCCGGTCGCCGAGGTGGTCGCGGTGGTTGACCAGACGGATCTGGCCATAAGCGCCGAAGCGCGTATTGAGCATGTTGGCGACATAGTCGGATTCACGCAAGAACACGCTTTGCTTGCCGTCACCGCCGAGGGTCAGGGTGTACAGCTCGACTGCCGGGGTCGACGCGGGAATGGCGGCCAGTGCGTCCTCGAGCAGACGGCCCTGAGCGAGCAAACCGAGTTCGAGCGTATCGGGCAGCAACTTGCCGTCGGCGTCGCGCACGCGCTGGCCGTTGATCCAGGTGCCGCTCATGACGCTGCCATCGGTGAGCACCAGGGTGCCGCGTCCGGAGTAACTGTCGTTGTCGAAACCGCCGATGTAGAAACTGCCATCAGGCAGGTTCAAACGGCCCTGACCGCTGAAGCGCCAGTCGCTGAACACGCCGATGTAATGGCTGCCATCGGCGCCGATCAGTTCGCCCTTGCCGGTCAGCGCGCCTTCCTTGAACTGGCCGAGCCAGACATCGCCGTCGGCGTTTTCGTAGCGACCTTTGCCGTGCAGTTGATTGTTCTTGAAGCCGCCGACGTAGATATCGCCGTCCGCGCTGTTGAAGGTGCCGTTGCCTTCCAGCTGACCGTTGACGAAATGCCCGCTGAACGAGTTTCCGCTGGCGTCGCCGCGCTGACCCTCGCCGTTCGGTTTGCCGTGGGCGAACTGGCCTTGATAGGAGCTGCCGTCGTCCATTTCCAGACGACCGAGCCCGGAGTATTGATCAGCCTTGAACTCGCCACGGTAGGTCATGGCGTTTTCTTTCAGCGTGCCTTCGCCTTCGCGCCGGCCCTGCTTGAAGCCGCCGGTGTAACTGCTGGCGTTGGTGGTCAGGCTGCCCTGACCGTCGAACAGACCTTGCTGAAACTGCCCGCGATAAACCTCGCCATTGCTGCCATGCCATTCGCCCTGACCATGCCACTGACCTTTGTCGAACTGGCCGGCGTACCAACTGCCGTTGGGGTAGTCGACGCGGCCCTGACCTTGCAGCAAGCCATCGACCAGTTCACCGCGATAGCGACCGCCGTCGGGCAGGCGCGCATCCGGCGGCAACAGCGATTCGCCGTCGCCGCACGCGGTGAGCATCAGGGTCAAGGCAAGGGGTGCAAGACGAGCGAGTGAGCGCATAGCGGGATCCGGGCAATTAGGCGACCGAGTATGCCGCAGCTATGCGTCGCATATATAGAGACGTGACGCGAAACAGCGTGCGCTGCTTCGCATCCGGAACCATCAGACGAAGCAGAGCGACAGTGGCTCGGCGATATAGGCCGGTTTGTCCGAACCTTCTATCTCCAGGGTCGCGGTGGCTTTGAGCAGCCACTGCCCGGGTTTTTTCTCGGTGACTTCACCCAGATCGACCTTCAGGCGAACTTTGGAATTGACCTTCACTGGCTGGATGAAACGCACGCTGTCCAGACCGTAGTTGACGACCATCTTCACGCCTTGCGGCAGGATCAGGATGTCTTCCATCAATTTCGGGATCAGCGACAACGACAGGAAACCGTGGGCAATGGTGCTGCCAAATGGCGTTTGCGCGGCTTTGACCGGGTCGACGTGAATGAACTGATAATCACCGGTGGCTTCGGCGAACAGGTTGATGCGTTCCTGATCGATGGTGAGCCATTCGGAACGTCCGAGTTCCTTGCCGACATAATCTTTGAGCTCTGCAACGGGAACATAGGGCATTGAGACTCTCCTTGGGTTCATCGGTTTTATAGTTTTTCAGGTGGGGGGATTTGACCTCCCTGCGAACCACTGTAGATCATCATGGCGATTTGCTCCGGTCAACCGACCATGCTTTTGGCGAATGCCGATCCATAGCGCAGGCGTGCTTATAATGCCGAGCCCCTGCTGGGCAAAAAGTAAGACGGAGATGTCGGATGTTGCTACGTGGCCTGACCTTGCTGGTGCTGTTTCAATTGCTCGGCACGGCGCTCAATCATTTGCTGTTGCCGGTGCTGCCGGGGCCGATCATCGGCCTGCTGCTGTTGCTGGTCTTCCTGATCATTCGCGGTGAAGTCGGCGAACCGCTGAACCTTGCGGCCGGCAGTCTGCTGCGTTATCTGCCATTGCTGCTGGTGCCGCCAGCCGTCGGCGTGATGGTTTACGCCACAGCCATTGCCGCCGATTTCTGGGCGATTGTCGGCGCACTGGTGCTGTCGCTGCTGCTGTCGATGGCGTTCGCCGGGGTATTGATGCAGCGCCTGGTTAAACGGCACGCGCCAGCGTCGGAGGAATCCTGATGCTTTTCGATTGGCAGGGCGCCTGGGCTTCGGTCATTCATCATCCGCTGTTCGGCATCGGCATCACCCTCGGTGCCTATCAACTGGTGCTGGCGGCGTTCGAGAAAACCCGCTGGATCTTTCTGCAGCCGGTGCTGGTCTCCATGCTGTTGGTGATCGGCGTACTGGTCGGCTGCGGCCTGACCTACGCCGAGTATCGCAAGAGCACCGAGATCCTCAGCATTCTGCTTGGCCCGGCGACCGTGGCGCTGGCGGTGCCGCTGTATCTCAATCTGCGGCGTATTCGCCAATTGTTCTGGCCGATTTTTACTACGCTGGTGATAGGCGGGGTGGTGGCGACGGGCATGGGCGTGTTGCTGGGCTGGTGGTTCGGTGCCGAGCACATGATCCTGATGACCATGGCGCCGAAGTCGGTGACTTCACCGATCGCCATGCTGGTGGCCGAGCAGATCGGTGGCGTTGCGGCGCTGGCGGCGGTGTTCGTGCTGATCACCGGGGTAATTGGCGCGATCTTTGGTCCGACGCTGTTGAACCGCCTCGGTGTGCACAGCCCCGAAGCGCGCGGCATGGCGCTGGGTATGACCGCCCACGCGGTCGGCACGGCGGTGGCCATGCAGGAAAGTGATGAGTGCGGTGCCTTCGCGGCGCTGGCAATGAGTCTGATGGGCGTGGCCACGGCGGTGTTTCTGCCGTTGGCGGTGTCGATGGTGGTGTAAGGAAATGTCTATGAGTCTGCCGCTTTTCCCGCTGAACACAGTGCTGTTTCCCGGCTGCAACCTCGACTTGCAGATCTTCGAAGCGCGCTACCTGGACATGATCGGCCGCTGCATGAAACAGGGCGGCGGTTTCGGCGTGGTGTGCATCCTCGACGGCCAAGAAGTCGGCGTCGCACCACAAGGTTTTGCCTTGGTCGGCTGCGAAGCACGCATCACCGACTTCCAGCAGCAGGACAACGGCTTGCTGGGCATTCGTGTCCAAGGTGGGCGGCGGTTCACGGTGTCGCGTACCGAGGTGCAGCGCGACCAGTTGATCCTCGCCGATGTCGACTGGCTGGATGACGAGCCCGAGCAACCGCTTCAGGACGAAGACGCTGACCTGGTGGCGCTGCTCAAGGCGTTGGCCGAGCATCCGATGGTCGAAGCGCTGAACATGGGCACCGATGCGCTGGGTCAGCAATCGCTGGCTAATCAATTGGCCTATCTGCTGCCGTTCGCAGAGGAAGACAAGATCGACCTGCTGCAACTTGACGATCCCCAGCAACGGCTGGATGCGATTCAGGCATTGCTTGACGAGCTACAGGGTGAATTGTTCGCCTAGTTGCACTTTGAATTAACTCATTGCATCTACCAACATTGTTTGCTTTCGTTTTTGTCTTGATTTCAAGTTGCCCGCAGGAGACGGGCGACTTGAATAAAAATAAGGATGAAATCATGACTGTATATGAAGACGAGTGGGAGTTTTGGGATGACATTGCCGGCAAGTATATTCTGAAGCATGCCGAAACGGATCATTCCTCAATGTCGACCCTCATCTGACGGTGCATAATGCGTTCAATAGCAAACCGGCAACATTCGTGATCAAGGTGATCAAATAACGTCCAGCCGCTGATTAATACAAAGGCGCCATTCATTTTTAAATGAATGGCGCCTTTTGTCAGGCTCGGTAATGTTCGGCTACTGGCCAGGTCACATCGTTAGAGTAGGTGCTTTCGCCTTTTGGCAACTTCAACACGACACCGCCGGAGTTGGCTATTTGATCTATCAGTTTGTCGTAAGCAGTGAGTCCATGAAAATAGACATCGTGCCCGTCGGTACCTGCCCATGTGGCTTTCTCGATAGCCTCAGCTTTGTCACCGGCCTGCCGCAAGATATCCTCGACTCTGGCTGCCTGGCTCAGGTCCGATCTCACCAGCCAGATTCTTTCTGCGCTGATACCTCGCGTCGGCATTGATATCCGGCCTTCCAATGGATCACCGTCAAAATCCATGTCGTTCAGGTAAATGTTTTCATCTCGGGGGACCACTTCGATGCCGCGGGTGTCGATGACGTAACGGAAGCCAAGAAGTTGTTTGCGCCGCAGCAATGGATAGTCGCGCGAGTTGTCCATTTCAAACGATGTATCAGAATCGTTAGCTGAGCTGTGTCGATTCCCGCTCGACGAATCGCTGTCAGAGAAATGCCCCGGATAACGGTTAGCCTGGCTGTTGTAATGCCGAGGGTTGGAGTAGTAATCAAAAAACATGTAGGACTTGAGCTTGGCCGCAGAGAATGTCGCACTGAAAGCCGATTTGTTCGTGGAGTCTGAAGGGTTGCCCCTCAATTTCACCAGTCGTTTGTCCCGCGCCAGTTCGAAAGGCGTGCGCAAATCGGCGCGGAACATGGCCGGGATGTCCGTTCTGAAAAGGTAGCCATGCCTGGTGAACTGGTAGCCGGCATATTCCAGATAACTTTTCAGAAAACTTTCTTCATAGCGTTGTTCAACGGGATGTGAGTCGAAATCAGGCTGCTCGCCTTCTTCTCTTATTCTTAGAATCAATGGCTGCATTTCCTCTGCAATCTGATCGAAGCGGCGTTCGTCCAGCGTGTTCTGAGTTAATCGTTTGTGCTGTTCGGTCCATTCGGGAAAGCCGTTATCCATGTCCGGGAGCAAGCGTTTTTGCTGGGCGATGGTCAAGTTGTAGCTGCGCAGAAGTTCGGCGCATTCGCTCCGGGATTTCTGCGGATAGGACCATCTCATGGAGTTCATGAGGGATTTGTGGTGATCGTCATTATCGGTGCGTCTTGCCCAGTCCGGTGCTCTGCCGCTGGCTTGGGCCTCGGCTCGAAAGGCCACAACTTCTGCACCGTGGATATTGTAAACGTCCCATATTTCGCGATCGGTCCAGTGCGCGAGCTTCAAGGGTACGGATGCATCTCCGCGAGCCTCGCTCGGGTCGACTTTAACCAGCTGGCCGTGTCGATCCTTGAAGGCAAAGCCGACATCACGGCGCATGATAAAGTCGCCGTGATGCGGCACATTTTTCCATTCGTGTACCGCGTAGTAGCCCTGTGCATCTGGCACATATACAGAGTAGGTATTACCCTTTTCATGCACGGTGTAGCGATCAAGAGGGTAGTACGCAATGGGCTTTTTCAAGCTCCAGAGGTTGCTGTCAGCGACTCGATAAAGCGGAGGTCCGGATGGCATCCGCTCACTCGGCAACCTGGCCCGGTAGGCTTTCATCAGATCGTGGAACGCCACCATCACCGTCAGCCCGGCGGCTGATCCATCTTCCTGGGCGATGTCCGCGAACGTGCGACCCTTGTGAATCTTCAGCCCGTCTGCGTCGTGGCTCAAAGAGGCATCGACGTTCTGCAAATAGGGCTCGAGGGGCGAGGTTGTTGTATAAGGCAGGGGCGTTTGCGTTTCGAGCATCTGCGTAATCGAAATGGCGGATTCCACTTTTGAGGTGCTGCTGTGAGGGCCGTCGGCGTTAATGCCCGGTGATTCGTTTGTCCCGTCCGGTCTGATGCGGCCAGGCAAACGGGGATCCAGATCGACTGGACGATCGGAGGGCGCAGGACGGGGTGTCGAGGTGGCGGGTGTCTCTGTGGTTGGGGATGGGCGCAGTGGCCCGGGTTTTTGGCGCATAAAAGTCACTCCATGTGATTGAGTCAGCCATCCATTGGCTGAATGAGTCAGGGCCGGTCATGCTCGGGAGCCGGCCAGACGATGTCGTCGGCGAACGTCTTGTCGCCCTTGGGGAGTTCAAGAATCAGGCCGCCTGAATCGGCGATTCCATCGATCAGGCGGTCATAAGCGTTGCTGCCAAAATAGTTGCCTGTTTGACTGTCGGTTCCTGCCCAGGTGGCCTGTTCGATTGCCGCGACTCGGTCAGCGGCCTGCTCCAGCACATCCTTGACCCGGGCGGCGCGCGTCAGATCGGAACGAACCAGCCAGATACGCTCGGCACTGATGCCGCGTGTGGGTGTCGAGATATGCCCCTCCAGTTCGTCGAAGAAGAATTTACTGTTGCCGGGGTTAAATGCCTTGTTCTCCGCCCCCGGCACCACTTCCAGACCGCGTGTGTCGATGACATACACAAAGGACGTGTTTTGCTGGCGGCGAGTGGATTCATAACCTTTCGAGTCATCGAAAACGAAGGAGCTGTCGGAGTCGGCTTCGTCGCCGGTCCGTTTACCGTCCGACACTGAACTGTCGCCGGAATCCGAGATTTCGCCGCTACGTCCTTTGGAACTCTGTGGATTCACGCCGGGAAAGCGATTGGCCTGCGAGTTGTAATGCAGCTCGTGATAGAAGCCGCCCCTGGTTGCCGCATAAGCGGTGGCGTCATGCAGCCCGAACGTTGCACTCAGCGCACGCTTGTTCGTGGTGCCCGTGGGATTGCCTTTGCGGTACATCATCCGCCCGTCCCTGGCCAATTCGAAGGGTAATCGGGTTTCGCCCCGGAACATCGCCGGAATGTCCGTGCGGTAGAGCATGTTGTGTCGGGTTCGCTGGTAGCCAAGGTGGGTCGCGTAATCGGCTAAAAAAACATCGCTGTACCGGGTGGCGGGCCAGTGATGGTCGAAGGCCAGCCCTTGGGTTCTCAAGTCTTGAACGTAGTTTTCCAGTTCGTCGGCGATCAGTTTGAAGCGCTGGTCATTGCTCGGGTCAAGGCTCAGACGTTTATGCTGTTCAGCCCATTCCGGTATCTGGCCGTCGCCCGATTCTGTACGCAGACGACACAGTTGGTCCTGGGTCAGGTTATAGCTGCGCTGTAATTCCAGACGCTGGGCAAGAGGCAGTTGTGGATGCAGCCACTTCAATGACTCGGCGACAAACAGATAGTCTTCGCTGTTCTGCGCCCGGGGTGCCCAGTCCGGTGCCTTGCCGGAGGCTTGCGCTTCAGTGCGGAAGGCGGCAATCCGGGTGTCATCCAGAATGTACATTCGCTGGATGTCTTGATCCGACCATTGCACCAGCGGCCTGTCGGCCAGTCTCTCGTGTTTTGCTTGCGCCGGATCGATGGCAATCCAGTGATGCTCCGGGTGATTGATGGCATAGCCGAGAATGGCTGAATCACTGCTCGATCCGAGTGCGCGGAATGCGTAGTGGCCATCAGCGTTTGCGGTCGCGGAGAACGCATAATCATCGCCATTCAGGAACGTGCGGTGACGATTCAGGCTCCACAGATTGTCTTGCGTGGTTCGGTATATCGGTGGGCCAGGGGCCAGGCGTCTGAAGGACATCACTCGATATGCCTTGAGGTCGGCATCGTATTTAACGCAAACGTGCTGCCGGCCTTGCGTGCCCGGAAGCTGGACATCGACCCACTCTTTGGTGAGATAACGCCTGATACCGGTTGCATTGGGTGCAGGCAGATCGCCGAAGTAGGGTTGCACGAAATCTTCGAGTGAGGTTGCCGAAAAAAATGGCATGTCGGCACGGTCGGGCGACATGACGCTGACTTCGATTGGCGAGGTTTCTTGTCGGGAGCTGCCTGGCTCATCCACACGGGGCCGCTTGGAGGAAGAAGGCGATTGGAGTGGAAAATGGCCGGGAATGTTTTCCAGTGTGGGAGTTGCCGATTTGTTCGCCGAGTGATCTGCAGACGCGCGTGTTGTGGTGGCCGGCGTGTCGACTGTCGGTGAGGGGGGACGTGACCCCTGCTTTTGTCGCATGCAGTGAATCTCCTTTATGTTTGACACAGCCTTTCCTTGGCTGAGTGATGCACGCACCCGGACAATGAGTAGCATCGTCCGGGCTTGTTGATCATTGGCTGAAAATGTTCAGAGAGTGACGGCCGCTTCGATCAGCAGGTCTTCGGGTTTGATTCGCGCTGCCGGATCGCCAACACGCCCCCAATACTTCCTCTTCGAGTTGTAAAGCACTGTGCCGCTTTCTCCAGACGTCGGAGCGATGTGGGTGACATAAACGACTGCCGCCAGTTCGTTCCGTTGCTGATGTGCAGTGATCTCGGCCAGAAGCGCCTCGACGCTGGCATGACTGCGGGCGTCTATGACGTAAAGCTGAAACACTTCAAACAGCAGGGAAACCTCATAAATGTTGCCGGATGAAGTTGCTACGCTGATGAACTCCACCGGCACGTCGTCTTCGATATCGGGCAATTCAATTGTGACGCTGGCGACTCGCAAGCGGTTGGCGTTCAACTGAATGTCGTTGCGTGACACGGTTTCTTTCAGCGTATGGCTGAAAAGATTCCAGGTAGACGCATTGCTTGTTTTTGCCGTTGCGCCGGGAGTGGAGAGGCGAATGATCGAGTTGCTCGCAAGGTGGATGTCGTAAGTGGCACCTTTTCCTTCGAGCAGATAAATGCCGGTATGAGGCCTGGCGTCGATCACAACGGTGCTGTTATACGCCGGAAGCGGAGTCTTCTCGCCGGGTTGTGGTCGGGTAAACAGATATCTGCCATTGCGCTTTATCAGGCAACTGCGGGTGCGACGTACCCTGCGGCCGGGATTTTTTACATCGTCTTCGTAGTCCAGGTCGGGCACTTGAAGTCGGTATGAAACTTCATCCTGCAGGATCAGGGCGATGTTTTGTGCAAGGTGTGCAGTGGTGACTTTCAGGCTGTTTCTCCCGCCGTAGCCCGTAGCGGCAGCGATTGGCTGGATCACCCCTTTGAATGCCACGACTTTTTCCGGCAGCCGGATTGAAAGATCGATATCTTTATAAATCAGGTAGGTGTAACCCGAAACGCCTTTGCGCACTTCGACCTCATAGCTGACGACGACGTCGACAATTTCCGAATCCGTGAAATCCAGGTAAACGTTTCTGGAGGTTTCAGGTGTATTGCGCTTGGCCACAAACTCGACATTGCGCTCAGTGCGTGACACGAAATGCCGCTTCAACCCTTCTGCGGCAATGATGACGGTGCCGTCGTTGACGATTTGGGGGGGCAGGGCGGCCTGACCACTGACGGTTATTGCCATCTCGATGCGTTGATTCACCGTGTCGTCCGGTTGCGCTGGCAGCAGCGCCATCAGCTCATAACCGTCCTCCGTCATGAATCGCCACTGGCCGTTCCTCAGGTGGCGTTTGTTCTCGATCCATTGGTAGACATTTTCGATGGTCAGGACATGTTCGGGATCTCTGCCATCTTCGTCGCGCAAGGAGCGCACGATCAACGAGGTGCCGACGATCTCCCATTGCTGAATGACCTCCATTGGCCAACCGAACTCGATCAGGCTCGACTGCTCACCATCCTCGACAATCGTCGTCCGTGCATTGGTGTTGGCAATGTAGTACCGATCTGTGCCGGCCCCGCCCTCAACCCGGCAGTCAGTTCCGTAGATGGCAATGGTGTCGTCACCGGCGCCGGTGCTGATGCGGTCGTAACCGTTGGCGACAATCCGGTTGGCCTCATCAGTCCCGATGACCCTGCTCGTCCCCTTGTGCAATGTCGAGACGTTTTCAAACGAGGTGAGGTGTGCGACTTCCATCGCATCAGCAGCGAGATCAATTCCTCGCAAAGCCACTCGGCCCGTTTGCAGATTGATGTCGTGGCCAATGTGACGAGTATCAGAACGCGGGCGAATGCCTTCAAAGGCCAGGGTGTCTGAGCCGCCGCCACCATCCAGCACATTGAGATGAGCCGGTGGGGTAGCAAGATTCAAAGCCTGTTCGTTGATCTCCTGATGAAACGCATCGTTCCTGTCACCCCCGGTCAGCGCTTTGTGTCCTTCGCGGTAGGTGAAGAGGTTGGTTTTCGCCCTGACGCCGACGACCCGGTCATTTCCATCCCCGAGGCGCCAGAGCACGCCTTTGTCATCGCCTGCACTGCCGCTGACCTTGCCTTTGAGATCAGCGGGCAAGCCATTACTGGCATCCACGATGTCGTCACCGCCGACGATGACCGCCTGACTGTCGAGTTTGAACGGCTTCTCGCCGGTGCTTTCATTCCATTGATAGCGCCACAGTTCAACCGGCTTCAATTCGACGCTGAAAATGCCATTCACTACGTGCTCGATGGCGTTTTTGTAGGCGCCTTCAAGCAGGTCCTTAGCAGACAGTTCCAGCTGCTTCTCGTGATCAATAAAGCCTTTGGAAAGCTTGAAGCGATCCATGACTTGCGTGTCCAGGTCCTGGCGGGTGAAGGCGAACCAGCCAGAGCGCAAGCGTTCGTGGAAAGTCAGTTCAATGTAATCATCAATGTCATCCACCACCCTTGCGGCCTGGTAAATCACCGAGGCGGCGATGAGCAAACCGGCGGCGGCAAGGCCGAGCGGCCCGGCGGTACTGCCGAAGCCTGCCAGTGCAGCGATGCCCAGCACCAGGCTGATACCTGCGCCGGCGACGCTCAGGCCACCACTGACATAGTGATCCTGAGCTTCTTTACCTTGCGCTGCAGCGGCGGCGTTGAACGATTTGACCGCATCGATGATGTCGAACGGAAGGGTGATCACGCTGGCGAACAATCCGGCGCCCCGGCTCATGTATTTGCCTACCGAAGTCAGCGGGAAATACTTGAACGCGGTCGCGCCATTCGTGAGCATCGCCTCACCGGTCTTGGTCAGGCCTCGTTCGATGATCAATGAGCCGAATTCGGCAGCGATCGAACCTCCCTGGAAAATCGCTTCCAGCGCATCGCCTTGTCTGATCGCGTCGATCATTGCCCTGTAGCCGCTGTAGATGCCGAATGCCTGCATGCCTACGCCTGCGCCGCTCATCAGATAGCTTTTGTTTTTACTGATCCAGCCAGGGGCGTTTTCGAAAGAGTCGGCACGGTGGATATCCAGTTTCTGCGCGGCCTTGCCCAACTGATTCATGCGATCCATCGCGCTGCCTGGAGCCTGCGGTGTATCGCTGATGAACAGAGGAGGGGCGTCTACCGAACGCATCAAGGCGATCTCGAAGAACAGCATGGCCGGGGTGTCGCTGTCCGGGGTATGCGCCGAACGCAGTCGGTCCTTGACTCTGGTCTCCTCGAAATTGAGCCCGTCGAGAAATGTTTGATCCGGTGTCTGCATGCCTGCGTTCGCAGGGCTGATGGGTTGGCCGTGGACCGTGGCGCCCAATGCCTGAAGTTCGACGCGGCTGGTCAGTATTTCGCCGAAACGTAGCCGCCCGAAATGCTTGTCGAGGGATTTGAGCGTGCGTCGATAGGGGGCGTCAGCGTCGTCTGACGGCGTGACGTCGTGGAGCGTGCTCGCCAGCGGTGTATGAGGATTGGCCGAAACGTCGAGAGGCACGACCTGAACGGGGCTGACGTTGGCAATCTGCATAGGTGGGGAGATGATTTTTGACATGTCATTAATCCTTTAATGTAAAGCCCATGGATCCGGTGTCCTTACCGGCGTATCACTGGCCTTGAGTTGGTGGTTTGTCCGTTTCGGGCCAAGTGATGTCGTAGGCGAATTCGTTGCCGTTGCCGGACAGTCTGAGCACGGGCTTGCCTGCGGCCTCGACCTGGTCGATCAGCAGGTCGTATTCGAATTTGTTGGCGTGCCCGGCATGGGTGGCGGCCTCGATCCGTTCAGCGCGATCTCCGGCCTGGTACCTGATGTTGTCGACTTTCACCCCTTTGGTCAGGGCGGTGTTCAATAGCCAGACGCGGTCGGCATTCAGCCCGCTTCGGGTGACCGAAATCAGCCCTTCGAAATCATCGGAGGGAAACCAGGTCGTGGAGGTATCGCGGGCCGCTGAGTTGAAGCGAATGTTTTCTTCATGGGGGACCACCTCAAGACGGCGGGTGTCAAGCGCATACAGAAACATGACTGTCTGGCGCGTACGTGTGGACTCGTAGTGACGATCGTGATCCCACGGGATCGGGCTTGTGGCTTCGGACCACTCGGAAGACGAGGTACTTGGCGTGTCACTGGCATCGCTGTCTGTGGCCTGGCCGTCATCGTCCCCTCCCGGGTGCTTGTTGGTCTGGCTGTTGAAGCGCAAGTACTCGGGGTCGGGTGCCCGGGCATATACCTGACCTTCATTCAGGCTGAAGGTGGCGCTCATCGGCTTGTGAGTCGTCGCGCCGGGTTCGTGGTGGTAGCGCGGGAGCATCGCCTCGTCATTGGCGAGTTCGAAAGGCGTACGATCATCGCCGCGGAACAGGGCCGGCACGTCCGTGCGGTACAGGCAATTGTTCTGGTTGCGCTGATAACCGAGTTTATTCAGCAGTGCTTCGAGCACTTCAGGGGGCATGCTGGCTTTGGGGTTGTACCAGTCATGTTGAGCACCGCGTTTGAGATTGAGTTCTTCGCTCGCGTCCCGACTCAGTTGCTCCAGACGCTGCGGGTTATCGAGGTTCTCTGTCAGGTGCTTGTGTTTCTGAGCCCATTGCGGGATGGCCAGTTCGCTGAGCAGGTCATCTCGCAAGCGCGTCAATTGACTCGGCAGCAAGTTGTAGGACTGCAGTAGGGTTTCGCGCTGCTGGAGATTCATGTCGGGATGTAGCCAGCGCAGGGAGTCGCCCAGCAAATCGGTGAGCGGATTGTTCGTGGCCACGGATTCGACCCACTGCGGCGGTTTGCCAAGTGCTTGGGCTTCAGTTCGAAATCGCACGATCTCCTGACCATGAATGCCGTATGTCTGCCAGATCTCGTGATCGGTCCAGTGCTTTAACAGGGCGTGTTGTGCGCCGAATCCGGCGGCGGGTGGATCGACTTGAACCCAGTTGCCGAATTGATCCCTGAAGGCAAATTGTATGTCGGCGCTGTGGCGATCGAGAGACGGTTTGAGTTCGTAATAGCCCTGAGGGTCCGGTGAGCGCGGTGTTGCCGCGTAATGGCTTTGGTTGAGATAGGCGGGGGCGGGGCGCGGTCGCTTGGCAACGGGAGCAAGACCGGAGTGCTCGGCCGTTGGCAGGGCGGGGCGCTTTGTCGATAGCGCGGGCTCTGAGGGGCGTTCTGTCAGGCGCCAGGTCGCCTGGCCTTCGTTTTTGTAAAGCCGCGGGCCGGACGGCACGCGTTCGAACAGCGACTTGCTTCGATAGTGGCCCGCTTCATCAAGGCCGACGTGGGTGGTTTGCAGGCCACCTGCATATTCGACGTCGACAAACTGGCGATTGACGATCCAGTGGAAACCGTTGTCGTCAGCCGGTCGCATGCCTACCAGAAATTCATCGGAAAGCCAGTAGCTTTCCACCGAACCGTCATTCGCGAGATGGGCCGGATTTTGCGTCGGCATGGCATGAATGACCACGGAGGGGGGAGTGATGCTCTGCGAAGTTGAATGCGTGCCGGTGGGGCGAGCGGGATCCGATGGGTGCGCAAAACCCGGCAATCGGTAGGCTGGCGGAACGCCCGGAGCAACGTGCTGATGGTGTAGGGAGACCGGATCAGGTTGTTGCGAGGAAGACAGGGGCGGTTTGCGGGGAATCTTCGGACTCATGGAATGCTCGAAATAATATTAAAGAGTTTAAAAGCCTGATGTAAGTGGTGAAATTTTTGTAACAGCAATGCGGCCCGTCGAATTGAAGTTGAAGGGGTGAGTTTGACGGGTTTTAATGTTTGTGAATTTAATCTAGCGCATTTTCGGCGTGGCGAAAGTTATTGTTGTTCTAATTCTTGTTGGAAGTGTAACTTTTGTTATAGCGTCTTTTAAATGTATGAAGTTGTCGGTTGGTCAGGCGGGAAGTTTTACCGGCTGCGAGAAAGTTTGAATGGGAGAAGTGCGCCGCTCATGTCGGAAGTTTCTTAAAAGAGCAGCGCGAAGGAAATAAGCCTTGTGTATTGCCTCGTTCAATAGGCGTAACGCAACAGCGTATGAGGCAGATGCCTGAGGACGAAAAAGCCAAACAGCGCCAACATGGCCGGCAAGATCAACCACCAGATCTTGTACGGCATGGGATTGAGTGCGGTTTTGCGTTGACTCAGCCACAGGGCGGCAGCGCAGACACAGGCGGCGAGCATAGCGCCGGCCAATACGTCGGTTGGCCAGTGAGCCCCCAGATAGACCCGCGACAGTGCGATGGAAAGAGCCGGAATACAGGCGATCAGCAACCAGGTCAGGCGCATGCGTGGCGGCTGGCCACGGCCGGCGAGTACTGCCAGGGTCAGAAACAGCGCGAACGAACCTGAGGCATGGCCACTGGGCATGCTGTAGGTGGTCAATGGATCGGTCAGCACTTCCGGGCGCACCCGGGCAAAGAAATATTTGGTTCCGGTGTTGGCCAGTGCGGTCACCAGGAGCGTGCCGCCGACGAAGATCGCCTGGCGCCATTGCCGGCACAGCAGCAACAGACCGGTCAGCAGGGCGCTGAACAACAGCATGTTGCGGAACTCGCCGACCAGGGTCAGCGTGACCGCAATTTCATCCAGCATTGGTTGGCGATGTTCCTGCACCAGCGTCATTACGCCTTGATCGAGCGCGGTCAGGTACGGGTAGCCGATGAACAGGCCAATCAGAATCAACAGGCTCATGCTGCTGATCCAGATCGTCGCGCGGCGGTGCCGGCGCAGGCTGCTGTTGACGCTGAGGCCGACCATCACGGCGATGCTGCCGGCGACAATCCCGGCTTCCAGCCAGAACCCTTCTGGCAATGGCAGGCGGAAGGCCGCGCCGGTGGCCCAGCCCGGCAGCAAATAGGCCAGACTCCAGCCGGCAGCCGCCAGCAGGCTGACAGCGGCGAAACGCGGGAAGGGCATGTCGCACATGCCGGCGACCATGGGCAGCATTGGCCGCAACGGCCCGATGAAGCGGCCGACCAATAGACTGGCGATGCCGTAGCGCTGGAAATACGACTCGGCACCGGCCATCCATTCCGGATGATGCCGTAGCCCCGGCAGGCGTCGAATGTTCTGGTGGAAATGGCGGCCGAGGAAGTACGAAACGGCATCGCCGAGAATCCCGCCGAGGAAACCCAGCAACAGCGTCTCGCTCAGCGAAAGAGCGCCGCTGCCGGCCAGTACGGCGACGGCAAACAGCAGCACGGTGCCCGGCACGATCAAACCGGCAATCGCCAGGCACTCCACAAAGGCAACAATGAACACCGCCACAGCCAGCCATTGTGGATTCGCCGCCAGCCACCCGGTAACGCTATCGAGCCATGGGCCCATACAGAAAAACTCCAATCGTTGATTAACCCTGTGGGGATTACAGCAAGAAATAATCCCGGCCTTCGACCTGACCGCGTCGCAGCGGGTTCCGCGTGCACCATTGCGCATGGTTTGCGTCGACAAAGCGGTACATCAGGTGTTCGTCGCGGCCGCGGGGAATGCCCAGGCGGGTGGTTTGAATGATGTGCGAAGGTGCCGGCCCGGTGTCTTCTACCAGAAGGACTTCATGATCGAAACGCTTGGCGTCCCACACTGGCACTTTCAGTCCCAACGCTTTGCACAAGAGGGTTTGCCCGGCGCACAGTTTTTGCGAAGGACGCGCACGTCCCTGTGCGTCGGGATTGTTCAGCAGCATTTGCGCCAGACTCGCCGGCCCGCTGACTTCATCGACCCACGGATAGGCGGATTTGATCAGTACCGCATTGCCCGGCCCCTGCGCGCTGAAGTTCAGCGAATCACCGCCTCGGGCGTAATACATATAGATGTGACCGCCATCCAGAAACAAAGCCTTACGTTTTTCTGTGTAGCCCAACGAGGCATGGCTGCCTTTTTCGGCACAGTAATAGGCTTCGGTTTCGATGATTCGCGCGCTCAGCCACAGATCGCCAACCCGGTGCCGGATGACTTTGCCGAGCAGGTCCTGCGCCAGCACTTGCGCATCTCGGTCGAAAAAGGCGTCGGGCAGCCCCAGCGGCAGGCGTTCGGCGCGGTTGCGAACGGTCAGATCGGACATGGCAGGCAATGATTATCCAGGCTCAGGAGGTCGTGATGATAACAACGCGTGGCTTAATTGGGCCTGAACACCGGCGAATCCGCGTTCATTTCGACCATCCGCCCGTCACCGCTGTTAGTCCCGGGACGCGACAGCTATAATCTGCCGCTTTCCTCTTTGCCAAGACCCCAGCAGACCATGACTGAGTCCGTTCTTGACTACATGACCCGATTGGGTCGCGCCGCCCGTGAAGCCTCCCGGGTCATCGGCCGTGCCAGCACCGCGCAGAAAAACCGCGCCTTGCAGGCTGCTGCCAATGCCCTGGACGCCGCGCGTGCCGAGCTAGCCGCCGCCAATGAGCAGGATCTGGCTGCCGGCCGCGCCAATGGTCTGGAACCGGCATTGCTGGAGCGTCTGGAACTGACCCCGGCGCGTATCGACGGCATGATCGTCGGTCTGCGTCAGGTCGCTGCACTGCCGGACCCGGTTGGTGCGATCCGCGACATGAGCTTCCGTCCGTCGGGGATTCAGGTCGGCAAAATGCGTGTGCCGCTGGGCGTGATCGGGATCATCTACGAATCCCGGCCAAACGTGACCATCGATGCCGCGAGCCTGTGCCTGAAGTCCGGCAACGCGACCATCCTGCGCGGCGGCTCCGAGGCGATTCATTCCAACCGGGCGATTGCCGCGTGCATTCAACGCGGTCTGGCCGAGGCCGAATTGCCCGCCGCCGTGGTGCAAGTGGTCGAAACCACTGACCGTGCCGCCGTTGGCGCGATGATCACCATGCCCGAGTACGTCGATGTGATCGTGCCGCGCGGTGGCCGTGGCCTGATCGAACGCATCAGTCGCGATGCCCGTGTGCCGGTGATCAAGCATCTGGACGGCATCTGCCACGTTTACGTCAGTGCCCATGCCGACTTGCCGAAAGCCCAACGCATTGCTTTCAACGCCAAGACTTATCGCTACGGTATTTGCGGTGCGATGGAGACATTGCTGGTCGATCAAACTGTTGCCAAGGATTTCCTGCCGTCGATGGCCGCCCAGTTCCGCGAAAAAGGCGTCGAACTGCGTGGTTGCGAACGTACGCGGGCGATCATCGACGCCGTTGCCGCCAGCGAAGACGACTGGAGCACCGAGTATCTGGCGCCGATTTTGTCGATTCGCGTGGTCGACGGTCTGGATCAGGCCATTGAACACATCAACCATTACGGCTCCCATCACACCGACTCGATTGTCAGCGAAAACCTCGCCGACACCCGTCGGTTTGTCGCGGAAGTCGACTCGGCGTCGGTGATGATCAACACCCCGACCTGTTTCGCCGATGGATTTGAATACGGATTGGGTGCCGAGATCGGCATTTCTACTGATAAGCTGCACGCCCGCGGCCCGGTGGGCCTCGAAGGACTGACTTGCGAGAAGTACGTCGTGGTCGGTGATGGCCAGTTGCGCGGCCAGGCGACGGTCTGACTTGACCGACCTCGACCTGACAGCGCCGGCACCCGGCAGCGAGTCCCGCCCTCGGCGCATTGGCGTTCTGGGCGGCACGTTCGATCCGGTGCACATCGGTCATCTGCGCGGTGGGCTGGAAGTTGCCGAAGCGCTGGCGCTCGACGAGTTGCGCCTGATGCCGAACGCGCGCCCGCCCCATCGCGGTACGCCGCAGGTGTCGGCGCAGGATCGGCTGGCGATGGTCGAGTGTGCGGTGGCCGGAATGCCGCCGCTGGTGGTGGACGCCCGCGAATTGCAGCGGGACAAACCGTCCTGGACCATTGATACCCTGGAGTCGATGCGGGCTGAAATGCCCGCCGAGACCCAGGTTTTTCTGCTTTTGGGCTGGGACGCATTTTGCGGCCTGCCCACTTGGCACCGCTGGGAGGAGTTGCTCCAGCATTGCCACATCCTGGTGCTACAGCGCCCGGACGCCGACAGCGAACCGCCGGATGCCTTGCGCAACCTGCTGGCAGCGCGTTCGGTGAGCGACCCGCTGGCCCTGAAAGGGCCGAGCGGACAGATTGCATTCGTCTGGCAGACACCGCTCGCGGTTTCCGCCACCCAGATCCGTCAACTGCTGGCCAGCGGTAAGTCGGTACGTTTCCTGGTGCCCGACGCGGTCCTGGCCTACATCGATGCGCACGGTCTGTACCGTGCGTCGAACTGAGCAAGGCGTGCTTCACTGATACGAATCCACGTATCGCCAAGCCGCCGAATATATGAGCAAAACGAGTTTTATATGACTGACAACGAAAAGAAAGTTAAGCGCAAAGGTACATTCAAGAGCGCTCCGCTGCCTGAGCCGATCAACACCAATGAGCCACTGACTGGCGATCAGCTGGTCAAGCTTGCCGAAGCGGCACTGGAAGACGTCAAGGCGCAAGATATCCAGATCATTGATGTCCGCGACAAGCAGAGCATCACTGACTACATGATCATCGCTACCGGTACGTCCAACCGCCAGATCAACGCGATGCTCGACAAGGTTCGCGAAGAAGTCAAAAAGCAGGGCGCCAAGCCGCTGGGCGAAGAAGGCAAGGGCGACAGCGACTGGGTGCTGTTGGACCTGGACCTGGTGATCGTGCACATGATGACCGCCTCGGCACGTCAGTTCTACGACCTGGAGCGCCTGTGGGCCGGTGCCGAGCAAAGCCGTGCGGCCGACGCCAAGCACCACAGCCCGGAAAACACCCACGAGCACTTCACCAAGCTCAACAAAGACCAGCTGTAAGGGATTGCTGTGCGACTGCGCCTGATCGCCGTCGGTTCACGCATGCCCAAGTGGGTGGAAGAAGGCTGGCATGAATATGCCAAGCGTCTTCCGTCCGAGCTGGCGCTGGAACTGGTGGAAATACCGCTCAATACCCGTGGCAAGAATGCCGACGTGGCCCGTTTCATCCGCCAGGAAGGCGAAGCCATGCTGGCCAAGGTAGGGCCGAACGAGCGGATTGTCACGCTGGAAGTCCACGGCAAACCCTGGAGCACCGAGCAACTGGCGGTCGAACTTGATCGCTGGCGGCTGGATTCGCGCACGGTCAATTTCATGGTTGGTGGCCCGGAAGGGCTGGCGCCGGAAGTCTGTGCCCGGGCCGATCAGCGTTGGTCGTTGTCGCCGCTGACGTTGCCGCACCCACTGGTGCGGATCCTGATCGGCGAACAGTTGTATCGTGCCTGGACCGTGCTGTCCGGTCACCCTTACCACAAGTAATCCAGCCCTCATGTCTCAGCCGATCCGCATCAAGGACCACGAAAAGGACGCACGCCTGGTGCGTAGCCGCGTCGTGTTCGGGGCCATTGCGATCATGTTGCTGATCGGCGTGCTGATCGCGCGCCTGTATTACTTGCAGGTGATCCAGTACGAGTACCACTCGACGCTCTCGGAAAACAACCGCGTCCACGTGCAGCCGATTCCGCCGACCCGTGGGTTGATTTTCGACCGCAACGGCGTGGTGGTGGCGGACAACCGTCCGAGCTTCAGCCTGAGCATGACCCGCGAGCGCTCCGGCGACTGGCAGCAAGTGCTCGACGTTATCGTCGAAGTGCTGGAGCTGACGCCTGAAGACCGGGTTATCTTCGAAAAACGCATGCGTCAGGGGCGCCGGCCGTTCGAGCCGGTGCCGATCCTGTTCGAGCTGAGCGAAGAGCAGATTGCCCGGATCGCGGTGAATCAGTTCCGCCTGCCGGGCGTGGAAGTGGTTGCACAATTGGTTCGTCACTATCCGCAGGGCGCGCATTTTGCGCATTCGGTGGGATACATGGGGCGGATCAACGAGAAAGAGCTGAAGAGCCTCGATCCGGTCAATTACAGCGGCACCCATCACATCGGCAAAACCGGCATCGAGCGTTTCTACGAGCCGGAATTGCACGGTCAGGTCGGTTACGAAGAAGTCGAGACCAACGCCCGTGGCCGCGTACTGCGAGTGCTCAAGCGCACCGATCCGATTCCCGGCAAGGACATCGTCCTGAGCCTGGACATCAAGTTGCAGGAAGCGGCCGAGGCAGCGTTGGGCGGGCGTCGTGGTGCAGTCGTCGCGCTCGATCCAAAGACCGGCGAGGTGCTGGCGATGGTCAGTCAGCCGAGCTTTGACCCGAACCTGTTCGTCACCGGCATCAGCTTCAAGGCCTACGCCGAGTTGCGTGATTCCATCGACCGGCCCTTGTTCAACCGCGTGCTGCGCGGTCTGTATCCGCCGGGTTCGACGATCAAGCCTGCGGTGGCGATTGCCGGTCTTGATTCCGGTGTGGTGACGGCGTCCAGTCGAGTGTTCGACCCGGGCTACTACATGCTGCCCAACTACGATCACAAATACCGTAACTGGAACCGCACGGGCGACGGCTTTGTCGACCTCGACACGGCGATCATGCGGTCCAACGACACCTACTTCTATGACCTGGCGCACAAGCTCGGCATTGATCGGCTCTCGGCCTACATGAACAAGTTCGGCATCGGCCAGAAGGTCTCGCTGGACATGTTCGAAGAATCCCCCGGCCTGATGCCGTCCCGTGAATGGAAGCGGGCGACGCGCAAGCAGGCGTGGTTCCCCGGCGAAACCCTGATCCTCGGGATCGGCCAGGGCTACATGCAATCGACTCCGCTGCAACTGGCCCAGGCGACTGCGCTGGTCGCCAACAAAGGCATCTGGAATCGCCCGCACTTGGCCAAATCCCTCGAAGGGGTGAAGCCGGTGGACGAGAATCCGATGCCGGACATTGTCCTGCGTGATCCGTCGGACTGGACCAAGGTCAATCACGGCATGCAGCAAGTGATGCACGGCGCTCGCGGTACCGCGCGCAAAGCGGCCATCGGCGCGCAATACCGTATCGCCGGCAAATCGGGTACGGCGCAGGTCGTCGCGATCAAGCAGGGCGAGAAGTACGACCGCTCCAAGGTTCAGGAGCGTCACCGCGACCACGCCTTGTTCGTCGGTTTCGCTCCGGCCGATGACCCGCGCATCGTCGTGTCGGTGATGGTCGAGAACGGTGAGTCCGGTTCCGGCGTTGCCGCACCCGTGGTGCGTCAGGTCATGGACGCCTGGCTGCTCGATCAGGACGGACGTTTGAAGGCCGAATACGCCAGCCCAATCAGTGCGGAGGCTACGGCCCGTGATGAATAACTTTGATCGCATGCTCTCCAGTGAGGATGTGATGCGTCGCCGCGCGACGCTGCTGCAAAGACTGCATATCGATGGCCCGTTGCTGATCCTGCTGCTGATCCTCGCCGCCGGCAGCCTGTTCGTGCTGTATTCGGCGAGCGGCAAGAGCTGGGACCTGCTGGCCAAACAGGCGACCTCGTTCGGCATCGGTCTGGTGTCGATGATCGTCATCGCCCAGTTCGAGCCGCGTTTCATGGCGCGCTGGGTGCCGCTTGGTTATGTGATCGGCGTGGTGCTGCTGTTGGTGGTGGACATCATGGGCCACAACGCCATGGGCGCCACACGCTGGATCAACATCCCCGGAGTGATCCGCTTCCAGCCCTCGGAGTTCATGAAAATCCTGATGCCGGCGACCATCGCCTGGTATCTGTCCAAACGCACGTTGCCGCCGCAACTCAAGCACGTCGGCATCAGTTTGATGCTGATCGGCGTGCCGTTCATCCTGATCGTCCGCCAGCCTGATCTCGGTACTTCGCTGCTGATTCTCGCGGGCGGTGCGTTCGTGCTGTTCATGGGCGGGCTGCGCTGGCGCTGGATTCTCAGCGTGCTGGCGGCGGCGATTCCAGTGTCGGTGGCGATGTGGTTTTTCATCATGCACGACTACCAGAAGCAGCGAATCCTGACCTTCCTCGACCCGGAAAGTGATCCGCTCGGCACGGGCTGGAACATCATTCAGTCGAAAGCCGCGATCGGTTCCGGCGGCGTGTTCGGCAAAGGCTGGCTACTCGGCACCCAGTCACACCTGGATTTTCTGCCGGAAAGCCACACCGACTTCATCATTGCCGTACTCGGCGAAGAGTTCGGCCTGGTGGGCATCTGTGCGCTGTTGCTGATCTATCTATTGCTGATCGGCCGAGGACTGGTGATCACCGCTCAGGCCCAGACGCTGTTCGGCAAATTGCTCGCCGGTGCGCTGACCATGACGTTTTTTGTTTACGTTTTCGTCAACATCGGTATGGTCAGTGGCCTGTTGCCGGTCGTAGGGGTGCCGTTGCCGTTCATTAGCTACGGAGGAACTTCGCTGGTGACGCTGCTGTCAGCGTTTGGGGTTTTGATGTCGATCCATACCCATCGCAAGTGGATCGCACAGGTTTGAATAAGGTGAAGAGTTCAATGCAAGTAATGCGTGGCTGGGCGACTCGATGCGCGCCGCTGGTTGGCCTGATGGGCCTGCTGGGCAGTGTGCAGGAAGCGCTGGCTGGCGAATACGAAGGCTCGCCTCAGGTGGCCGAGTTCGTCGGTGAAATGACCCGCGACTATGGTTTCGCCGGTGAGCAATTGATGGCGGTGTTCCGCGAGGCTCAGCGTAAACAGGCGATTCTCGACGCCATTTCCAGACCTGCCGAGCGCGTGAAGCAGTGGAAAGAATACCGCCCGATGTTCATCACCGACGCGCGTATCGCCCGTGGTGTGGATTTCTGGCGTCAGCATGAGGCCACGCTGGCCCGTGCCGAGCAGGAATACGGCGTACCGGCACAAGTCATCGTGTCGATCATCGGCGTTGAAACCTTTTTCGGACGTAATACCGGTAATTACCGGGTGATCGATGCCTTGTCGACGCTCGGTTTCGACTATCCTCCCCGTGCCGAATTTTTCCGCAAGGAACTGCGTGAGTTCCTGCTGCTGGCGCGTGAAGAACAGGTCGATCCATTGACCCTCAAAGGCTCGTACGCCGGGGCCATGGGCCTGCCGCAGTTCATGCCGAGCAGCTTTCGTGCGTATGCGGTGGATTTCGACGGTGACGGCCACATCAATATCTGGAACAACCCGGATGATGCGATTGGCAGCGTAGCGAGCTATTTCAAACGTCATGGCTGGGTTGCCGGTGAGCCGGTAGTCAGCCGTGCCGATGTGCGTGGCGAGCAGGTTGATGAAGGCCTGACCACCGGCATCGAGCCGACGAAAACCGTTGGAGAGTTGCGGGTGCTGGGCTGGTCAAGTCATGATGCGCTGCGCGATGATATGCCGGTGACTGCATTTCGCCTCGAAGGCGACAACGGCCCTGAATACTGGATGGGCCTGAAGAATTTCTACGCGATCACGCGTTATAACCGCAGCGTGATGTACGCCATGGCCGTACATCAACTGTCTGAACAGCTGGTACAAGCACGGGGCGTCAAGTAATGCGGGCATTGCCTAACAATAAACCCCTGAAGCTGGTGGCATTCGCTGCGTTGGCGGTATTGGTCGCCAGTTGCACGACCAGCCGTTCCCCGACGCCGAAAACCTCCAATACCGCTGTGCGAGCACAGCCGGGTCTGGATATCAACCGCGCGCACAAAGATGGCGCGCCGTGGTGGGACGTCGATGTTTCGCGCATTCCTGATGCCACACCAACCCTGCACACCGGTCCGTACAAGGCCAACCCGTACACCGTACTGGGCAAAACCTACTTCCCGTTGCAGGAATCCAAGACCTACGTCGCCTCCGGCACGGCGTCCTGGTATGGCACCAAGTTTCACGGCCAGAACACCGCCAATGGCGAGGTTTACGACCTGTACGGCATGAGTGCCGCGCACAAGACATTGCCACTGCCAAGTTACGTTCGGGTGACCAACCTGGACAACAACCGCACGGTGATCCTGCGCGTCAACGACCGTGGGCCGTTCTATTCCGATCGCATCATCGACTTGTCGTACGCCGCCGCGAAAAAACTCGGTTACGCCGAAACCGGTACTGCGCGCGTCAAGGTTGAAGGCATCGATCCGCAGCAATACTGGGCCGCCAAGGGCCGTCCGGCACCGTTGATGCTCAACGAGCCACAGGTCGCGCAGAACAGCGCTCCGGTGATCACGGCTTCGGCTGGCACCGTCGAGCAATGGACGCCACCGCCGCAGCAACATGCCTCCGACACCGTCCCCGTGCCGATGAGTGCAAAAAAAAACGCTTCTGCAACAGCAACTGGCCAGTATCTGCAGGTGGGCGCGTTCGCCAACCCGGACGCTGCAGAACTCCTGAGGTCGAAGCTCAGCGGGATGGTGAGCGCTCCGGTGTTCATCAGTTCGATCGTGCGCAATCAGCAGACCCTGCACAGGGTGCGACTGGGGCCGATCGGCTCGCCGGGTGAAATTGCCCAGGTGCAGAACAGCGTGCGCCTGGCCAACCTTGGTTCGCCAAGTGTGGTCACCGAGTAATACGTAGAACTTGATTGACGGTTCACTTGCAGTATTGGGGGGTGAACCAGGTTGTTGGCTCGTCGAAGAACAAAAGCCCGGCAAGGGTGACTGGAGTGAGCAACTGAACACGCGATGGCTCGTTAGAAAGTCATCTGATTAAATTTTGTCCGCAAGGACAGTTTCCATTAGCGATTTCGAGAGACGGATGAACATCACCACCTTTGCCAAACGCCTGTGTCTGCTAGTCCCGCTGCTCCTCTCGCCAGCCGCCTTCGCGGCCGAGATGATGCCGTCGCCACCGCAACTGGCCGCCAAAGCCTACGTCCTGATGGATGCCAGCAGCGGCAACGTGCTGGTCGAGAACAATGGCGACCAGCGTCTGCCACCGGCCAGCCTGACCAAGCTGATGACCGCGTACATCGCGACCCTGGAAATCCGTCGTGGCCAGATCGGTGAAAACGATCCGGTGACCGTCAGCGAAAACGCCTGGCGTACCGGCGGTTCGCGGATGTTCATCAAAGTCGGCTCGCAGGTCACTGTCAGCGACCTGCTGCACGGCATCATCATCCAGTCCGGCAACGACGCCAGCGTCGCGCTGTCCGAGCACATCGCCGGCAGCGAAGACGCGTTCGCCGACCTGATGAACAAGACAGTCGCTGATCTGGGCATGACCAATTCCCACTTCATGAACCCGACCGGTCTGCCAAACCCTGAGCACTACTCGTCGGCTCACGACATGGCGATCCTGGCCCGTGCGATCATCCACGAAGACCCGGCTCACTATGCGATCTACTCGCAGAAAGAGTTCTTCTGGAACGGCATCAAGCAGCCTAACCGCAACCTGCTGCTGTGGCGCGACAAGACCGTCGACGGTCTGAAAACCGGTCACACCGACGAAGCCGGCTACTGCATGGTGTCCTCGGCTGTACGTGACGGCCAGCGCCTGATCGCCGTGGTGTTCGGCACCAACAGCGAGGTGGCTCGCGCCGCTGAAACCCAGAAGCTGCTGACTTACGGCTTCCGCTTCTTCGAAACCCAGACCTTCTATCAGAAGGGCACCGAACTGGCTCAGGCCCCGGTGTGGAAAGGCACCACCAATCAAGTCAAGGCCGGCCTGGCTGAAGACCTGACCATGACCCTGCCAAAAGGCCAGCTGAAAAAGCTTGCTGCGAGCATGACCATGAACCCGCAACTGACCGCGCCAATCGCCAAGGGCGACGTGATCGGTAAAGTCGAAGTCAAACTGGAAGACAAGGTCGTGCACAGCGCCGACCTGATCGCTCTGGATGGCGTCGAGGAGGGTGGTATCTTCCGCCGCATGTGGGATAGCATCCGTCTATTCTTCTACGGCTTGTTCAACTGATTTGTGTTGACCTGCATGGCCCCGCCCCGATCCGGTGCGGGGCCATGTGCGTTACCACGGCTTGCGCTCTAGAGGCCGTTACGCCATGACCGATACCGAAGTAAAGGCGCCAAAGATCGAATTTCCCCAGGTTGATTATCCCGTTAAGGTGATCAGCGATACCGGCGTTGGCAACAAAGACAAGATCATCGACATCGTCAAGAAACACGCGACCATCAATGATGAACGCATCGACGAGCGTCAAAGCACCAACGGCAAATACACCACCATTCAGTTGCACATCGTCGCGACCGATCAGGATCAGCTGTACAACATCAACAGCGAACTGCGGGCGACCGGCTTCGTGCACATGGTGTTGTGATGCCGGGCACGCTGGGCTTTCGTGAGCTCGGCCAGATGGCTTACGAGCCGGTCTGGCATGCCATGCAACGTTTTACCAACGAACGCGGCAGCGATGCCGCCGACGAAATCTGGCTCGTCGAACACCCGCCGGTGTTCACTCAGGGCCAGGCCGGCAAGGCCGAACACCTGTTGCTACCGGGCGATATCCCGGTAGTGCAGGTCGATCGCGGCGGGCAGGTGACTTATCATGGTCCCGGCCAGTTGGTGGCCTACCTGCTGCTGGATGTACGCAAGCTGGGTTTCGGCGTGCGTGATCTGGTCAGCCGCATGGAGCTTTGCCTGATCGAACTGCTGGCCAGTTACGGGGTAACCGCAGCGGCCAAGCCAGACGCTCCCGGCGTGTACGTCGACGGGGCGAAAATCGCTTCTCTGGGTTTGCGGATTCGCCACGGTTGTTCCTTTCATGGCCTGGCCCTGAACGTGGATATGAACCTGGAACCGTTTCGACGGATTAATCCCTGCGGCTACGCCGGGCTGGCGATGACCCAGCTGAGCGACCACGCAGGATCGATTGAATTTGCCGAGGTAAGTGCCCGGCTGCGTGCGCAGCTCGTCAAACACCTCGACTATGCTGAGCAGACGACCCTGACGGGCGGAATCGACTGATATGACTACTGATGCAGTGCAAACCATGATCCCGACGCTCGACGTGACCGAGCGCCCGGCCCCGCGTCCCAAGGTAGAAGCCGGCGTCAAGCTGCGCGGTGCCGAGAAGGTTGCACGCATCCCGGTAAAGATCATTCCGACCACCGAGCTGCCGAAGAAACCTGACTGGATTCGTGTACGTATCCCGGTTTCGCCGGAAGTCGACCGGATCAAGAGCCTGCTGCGCAAACACAAACTGCACAGCGTCTGCGAAGAAGCGTCCTGCCCGAACCTCGGCGAGTGCTTCTCCGGTGGCACCGCGACCTTCATGATTATGGGTGACATCTGCACCCGTCGCTGCCCGTTCTGCGACGTTGGCCACGGCCGTCCGAAGCCATTGGACGTCAACGAGCCGGAAAGCCTGGCCATCGCCATCGCTGACCTTAAGCTCAAGTACGTGGTGATCACCTCGGTTGACCGCGACGACCTGCGTGACGGCGGTGCCCAGCACTTTGCCGACTGCATCCGCGAAATCCGCAAACTGTCGCCGAACGTGCAGCTGGAAACCCTGGTTCCGGACTACCGTGGCCGCATGGACGTCGCCCTGGAAATCACCGCCGCCGAGCCGCCGGATGTGTTCAACCACAACCTGGAAACCGTGCCACGTCTGTACAAGGCTGCGCGTCCGGGTTCGGATTACCAGTGGTCGCTGACCCTGCTGCAACGCTTCAAGCAGATGATGCCGCACATTCCGACCAAATCCGGCCTGATGCTGGGTCTGGGCGAGACCGACGACGAAGTCATCGAAGTCATGAAACGCATGCGCGAACACGACATCGACATGCTGACCCTGGGCCAGTACCTGCAGCCGTCGCGCAGCCACTTGCCGGTGCAGCGTTTCGTGCACCCGGACACCTTCGCCTGGTTCGCCGAGGAAGGTTACAAGATGGGCTTCAAGAACGTTGCCTCGGGCCCGCTGGTGCGATCTTCGTACCATGCCGACGAGCAAGCGAAGTTGGTCAAGGCTGAGCTGCTGGGTTCCTGATCCGGCGCTGAATGAAAAACTGCCCGCCGAGGTTTAACGCCCGGCGGGCATTTTTTTGCCCGTCTTACATTCGATGCTGATTTTTCCTGCAACCTGCGGCGTGGCCGACCCTCTTCTGTTTGCCGCCGTTCCTGACTACTGTGTGTGCATGACTCACAGGGAGATCCAAGGATGACCGTTCGACCGACCCATACTCTTTGCCCACACAGAGCCGTGCCTGCACTGCCCTCGGAAGGGTTGATCGGCGTGATTGCGCCGGCGGGCCCCGGAGCTCTGGACACCGAGAAAGCGCTGCAATGGATGCGCGCCCGTGGTTATGGGCTGAAGGTGTTTCCCGGTGTTTATGAAAAGGACGGCTATCTGGCCGGCAGTGACGATATACGCCTGCGTGACCTGCACGCAGCGTTCGCTGATCCCGAGGTCGATGCGATCATTTGCCTGCGCGGCGGTTACGGCACGCCACGCTTGCTCGACCGCATCGACTATGACCTGCTGAGCCGCAACGCCAAGCCGTTCGTCGGCTACAGCGATATCACCGCGCTGCACCTGGCTATCAGTCGATACGCAGGATTTGTGACCTTTCACGGGCCACTGCTCAACGCCGACCTGTTGGGTGACAAAGAGCCGCCGACCGTTACTTCGTTCTTCGCCATGCTGCGTGGGCAATTGAAGGCGGGGAGTGTGTTCAGCCATCCGGTGGCGTATCCGTTGACCACTGTCGAGCCTGGTATCGCGCACGGCCGATTGCTCGGCGGTAATCTGGCGATGATCGCTGCGACGTTGGGTACGCCTTACGAAATCGATGTCGAGGGGGTAATTCTGCTGATCGAGGACATCAACGAGCCGCTGTATCGCATTGATCGCTTGCTGACCCAGATGCGCCTGGCCGGCAAGTTGGCGAAGTTGCGGGGGGTGTTGGTCGGGGACATTGCCGGCGTGGATGTCGCAGCGCTGAACCGCCTACTCAAGCAGACGTTCGAGCCTTTACGAATTCCGGTGTTGTCGGGGTGGCGCAGCGGGCATTGCGATCCGAACCTGACGTTGCCAATGGGCGCGCTGGTGCGGCTGGATGCGGGGAAGCAGGAGTTGATGCTGGAGCAGGATGTCGTCACCCGATAGTGTGTGGGTGAAGCAAAAAGATCGCAGCCTTCGGCAGCTCCTACAGGGGATTGATATTTGCCCTGTAGGAGCTGCCGAAGGCTGCGATCTTTTGATTTTTACTTTATTGGTTGCGCAGGCTTTCCAGCAACTTGTGCGTCGGATACCCATCCGCCGGCCAGCCAAACGACTGCTGGGCACTGCGAATCGCTTTGCGCGTATTGGCGCCGATGATCCCGTCCGCTGTGCCGGCATCGTAATTGCGAGCGCTCAGCAATGTCTGCAATTCCATACGCTCGGTGCGGCTCAGCGGCAGGTCATCTTTCGGCCAACTGCCGTTGATCAAACCGCCACCGCTGAAACGCTCGGACAACAGGCTCACTGCCAGCGCGTACGACGAGGAGTTGTTGTACTTGAGGATCGCGCGGAAGTTGTCGAGGATCAGGAACGCCGGCCCACGATAACCAGCCGGCAGCAGCAGTGCGGCAGAAAGCTGTTCAGAGCCTGCTGGCACCTGACCGCCATTCGGCAGAGTCACGCCCAACTGACGCCATTCGGCGACGCTCTTGCGAATCGCACCATCAGCCAGTGTGTAGTTGAAGCTGCTCGGCAACTGCACTTCAAACCCCCACGGCTGACCACGCTGCCAGCCGGAGCTTTGCAGGTAGTGCGCGGTCGATGCCAGTGCGTCAGCAGGGCTGCCCCAGATATCGCGGCGACCGTCACCGTCGAAGTCCACGGCATGAGTGTTGTAGGTGGTCGGAATGAACTGGGTCTGACCCATCGCGCCAGCCCAGGAACCGAGCATCTTCTCCGGCGTGATATCGCCTTGTTGCAGGATCTGCAGGGCGGCGATCAGCTGTGCATGAGCAAAGCCCGGGCGGCGGCCTTCGTAGGCGAGGGTGGCCAGCGAGTTGATCACCGACTTGCTGCCCTGAAACTGGCCGAAGTTGCTTTCCATGCCCCACACCGACACCAGCGCCTGGCGGTCGACGCCATATCGCTGTTCGATGCTTTGCAGAATATCGGCGTACTGACTGATCAGTGCCTGGCCTTTACGCACACGCAGTGGCGACAGGGCGCCGTCGAGGTATTCCCACACCGGGCGGGAGAACTCCGGCTGACTGCGATCGGCACGAATCACACTGGCGTCGAAGCTGACATTGGCAAACGCCTGATCAAACAGCTCGGCACGAATCCCGGCGGCCAGGGCATCTTTGCGAAAGCTCGCCTGCCATTCGGCAAAGGTCTGCGTTGGCTGCAGATCGAGAGGGTCGGCGGACGGCACTACCGGCGGGATGATCGCTGGGGCCGTGGCGACAGGAGCGGCTTGAAGAGGTTGCGCATCGGCTGCGGTCGGTTTTTCCGCACAAGCGACAAGCAGAATGAAGCTGGAGGCAGCGATCAGTTGGCGAACAGGCCAACGACGGGAAAGACTTAGGGGCATGCACAGTTCCAGGAAAACGAATCAGGTGCAGACCTTAACATGACCGGGGGGTACTGCGCTTTAAGCGGCCAGAAAGTAAGAAGCCTCCCAGCTGTCAGACTGGAAGGCTTCGCGGCGGTAGCTGCCTTTACCCTTGATTGGTCGTTCCTGGCGGCTGCGGAACAGGGGTTGGGCGACAATGGATTTGGCCTTGTTGGGGCCATGTTTCGATGGCTTTTTGCTCATGAGGGTTCTCTCGAGTGAGTGGGTTTTGCGGGGGAAATAATCTGCCGATGTTGGGCATCTGTCTATAGTGCAAATGCAGGCGTGCATTGTAGGAAACAAGATCAAAAGATTGCAGCGTGCCGCAGCTCCTACAGGGATTGGTGTAGGAGCTGCCGAAGGTTGCGATCTTTTGATCTTATTCGGCAGGCAGTGAAAGTCGCTGGCCAGCCATCAATAGAGCCAGACGACTCAAGCTCATCCACGGCGACCCGGCAGCCTGGCCCTTGATCTGCGCGTCAATACGCTGAGCCTCAAGCAACAACTGCGCCCAGCGTTGTGCCGAGTAGCGTTGCAGGGCTTTGCTCATCAACGGTTTGCGCTTGTCCCAGACCGGCGGTTTCGCCTGACTGAAGCACTTGTCCAGCGGCGTGCCCTGGCTGTACTGCAACGAGATATTGGCCAGCAGACGCAACTCCCGCGCCAGTGCCCAGAGAATCACCGGTGGCTCGACACCCTCACCACGCAAGCCTTCCAGCATGCGCAAGGCATGGGCCGGCTCGCCGTTGAGCACGGCGTCGGTCAAACCGAACACGTCAAAACGTGCACTGTCCGCCACAGCGGCCTGCACGGTTTCGACTGTGATCTGGCCACCCTCGGCCATCAACTTGAGCTTTTCGATTTCCTGCGCGGCAGCGAGCAAGTTGCCCTCGACACGTGCAGCAATCAATTCGACCGCGTCCTGGCTGGCCGACAATCCGGCCTGAGACAAGCGCTGACGAATCCAGTTCGGCAGCTGATTGGCATCCACCGGCCAGATCTGAATGAACTGGGTCTGTTGGCCTTCAACCAGCGCCTTGCCCCACTTGGTCTTCTGCGCGCTGCCATCGAGTTTGGGCAAGCTGATCAGCAGCACAGTGTCTTCAGCCGGACGCGAGCAATATTCGATGAGTGCGGCAGCGCCCTTGTCACCAGGCTTGCCCGAAGGCAGGCGCAGTTCCAGCAGACGCTTTTCTGCGAACAACGACATGCTGGCGCCGGCCTGCAACAACGTGCCCCAATCGAAATTGGCGTCGGCGGCAAAGACCTGGCGTTCGTCGAAACCTTGCTGGCGCGCAGCACTGCGGATGGCGTCGGCGGCTTCCTGACACAACAGCGGGTCATCGCCGCTGATGATGTAGACGGGGCCGAGAGCACCTTGCAGGTGTTTACCGAGTTGGGCGGGAGCGAGCTTCATAAGAAAGGTCGAACGGGGCGCCTGAGCGCCCCGAACGTCTTACTGCTGCGGTATTTCGAGCGGCGACTGACGCGGGGTTTCCGCTTCAGCCTTTTGCGCCGCTTGCAGTGCATCGGCTTCTGCCTTGGCGCGATCATTGGCCGCTTGCTGCAGTTGTTGCAGTTGGCCCGGCGTCAGTTGCTGCAGACGCAGCATCATGCGCTGAACCAGTTCGCGGCGGGTTTCGCGGCGGGCGTCGTTGGCTTCCTGATCGGAGCCCACGAGGTTGTTACCGTCGTGAATGAACACTTTCTGCACTTCCAGCTTGTCGCTCAGCAGTTGCAGGTTCTTGTCGCCACGGATCTCGTAGTTCAGGACTGTATTGACCTGATATTCGCCCGTACGGCCGGCACCGGCGTAGCTGAGGATGCGCTGGCTTTCCTGCTCGTCAGCCAGGAACAGCTTGTACGGAGCGCCGCTGTAAACCTTGACGCCGCTCGACTCCAGGACCTGACGCAGTTGCGTGACCGTCTCGCCGTAGGCGTTGCGGGCGCTCAGATCAAGTTCCTTGATTGACAGCTCGTTGGTGCCGGTGCCGCGCAGCTGGAAACCGCAGGCGCTCAAGAGAACGGCGAGGCCCATCACCAGCAGATTGCGTTTGATCATTGTGTTGCTCCCCTTGAAACCAGGTGGGCCGATCGAGCGGCCCGAAAGGTTTTACTTGGCGCCAGGCGAACCTGACGCCCGATCCAATTAGCTGGCGACGATATTGACCAGTTTCCCGGGCACTACGATCACTTTACGAATGGTCAGACCGTCGACGAAACGCAGTACGTTTTCGTTGGCGCGTGCTGCCGCTTCCACTTCTTCACGGGTTGCGCTGGCTGGCATGTCGATCTGGCCACGCAGCTTGCCGTTGACCTGGATAACCAGGGTCAGGCTGTCTTGCACCAAGGCGCTTTCGTCCACTGCTGGCCAACCGGCGTCGATCACTGCGTCGGCGTGACCCAGTTGATTCCACAGGTTGTGGCTGATGTGCGGCGTGATCGGTGCGAGCAACAGCGTCACGGCTTCCAGGCCTTCGTGAACCAGCGCGCGATCCTGCTCGGTGCCTTGTGCGGCTTTTTCCAGCACGTTCATCAGCGTCATCACCTGAGCGATGGCGGTGTTGAATTTGTGGTTCTGGCCGACGTCGTGGCTGGCCTGCTTGATGGCCAGATGGATCGCGCGGCGAACGGCTTTTTGTTCGTCGTTCAGGCTGGCGATGTCCAGTTTGCCCGGCAAGCCCTGTGTCACGTGGGCTTGCGCCAGACGCCAGACGCGCTTGAGGAAGCGGTGCGAGCCTTCAACACCGGAATCGGACCACTCGGCGCTCATGTCTGGCGGCGAAGCGAACATCATGAACAGGCGGCAGGTATCGGCGCCGAACTGATCGATCATCGACTGTGGGTCGACGCCGTTGTTTTTTGACTTGGCCATTTTCTCGGTGCCACCGATTTCCACCGGCAGACCGTCGGATTTCAGTTTGGCGCTGATGACCTTGGCTTTGCTGTCGCGCTCGAGTTCTACGTCCGCCGGGTTGAACCAGGTGTAAGCACCATTGGCTTCGCGACGGTAGTAGGTTTCGGCGATCACCATGCCTTGGGTCAGCAGGTTCTTGAACGGCTCGTTGGAGCTGACCAGACCTTCGTCACGCATCAGTTTGTGGAAGAAGCGCGCGTAGAGCAGGTGCAGAATCGCGTGTTCGATACCGCCGATGTACTGATCGACCGGCAGCCAGTGATCGGCTGCGGATTTTTCCACCAGGCCGCCTTCAAAGTGCGGCGAGGCGTAACGGGCGTAGTACCACGACGACTCGACGAAGGTGTCCATGGTGTCGGTTTCGCGCTTGGCAGGCTGGCCGCATTTCGGGCAACTGCACTCGTAAAACTCAGGCATGCGTGCCAGCGGCGAACCGGCGCCGTCCGGCACCACGTCTTCCGGCAGGACGACAGGCAGTTGATCTTCCGGCACCGGCACGTCACCGCAGGCATCGCAGTGGATGATCGGGATCGGGCAGCCCCAGTAGCGCTGACGGCTGATGCCCCAGTCGCGCAGGCGGAACTGAGTGCGCGAGGCGCCCAGTTCTTTCTTGATCAGGGCGACTTCCATGGCGTCGAACGCGCCCGCGAAGTCGAGACCGTCGAACTCACCGGAGTTGATCAGCGTGCCGTGCTCGCCGTAGGCGTCTTGCCACGGGGCCGGGTTGCTGTCGCCGGAGCTGGTACGTACGACCGATTTAACCGGCAGGTTGTACTTGTGAGCGAATTCGAAATCGCGCTCGTCGTGCGCCGGCACGGCCATTACAGCGCCGTCGCCGTAGTGCATCAGCACGTAGTTGGCGACCCACACCGGGAGTTTTTCACCGGTCAGTGGGTGCTCGACGAACAGGCCGGTCGGCAGGCCTTTTTTCTCTTGAGTGGCGACGTCGGCTTCAGCCACGCTGCCGCCCTTGCATTCAGCGATGAACGCTTGCAGCTCGGAGTTGTTTTTCGCGGCCAGGGTGGCTAGTGGGTGCTCGGCAGCCACGGCGACATAGGTCGCGCCCATCAGGGTGTCCGGACGGGTGGTGAAGACTTTGAGGGTACCGGCTTCGCCGATCGAGTCGACGTTGTACGGGAACTGCACTTCCATGCCACGGGATTTGCCGATCCAGTTGCGCTGCATGGTCTTGACCTGTTCAGGCCAGCCAGTCAGTTCGTCGAGGCTCTCCAGCAGCTCATCCGCGTAAGCGGTGATCTTGAAGTAGTACATCGGGATTTCGCGCTTTTCGATCAGCGCGCCGGAACGCCAGCCGCGACCGTCGATTACCTGCTCGTTGGCCAGAACGGTCTGGTCGATCGGGTCCCAGTTCACGGTGCCGTTTTTACGGTAGATCACGCCTTTTTCGAACAGGCGAGTGAACAGCCATTGTTCCCAGCGGTAGTAATCCGGTTTGCAAGTGGTGACTTCGCGCGACCAGTCGACCGCCAGGCCCAGGCTGCGCAGCTGGGTTTTCATGTAGGCGATGTTTTCGTAGGTCCACTTGGCCGGGGCGACGTTGTTCTTCATCGCGGCGTTTTCCGCCGGCATGCCGAACGCGTCCCAACCCATTGGTTGCAGAACGTTTTTGCCAAGCATGCGCTGGTAGCGGGAGATCACGTCGCCGATGGTGTAGTTGCGCACGTGCCCCATGTGCAGCTTGCCGCTGGGGTAAGGGAACATCGACAGGCAGTAGTAAGTTTCCTTGCCTGGCTGTTCACTGACTTCAAAGGACTTTTGCTCGTCCCAGAACGACTGGGCGGCGGCTTCGATTTCACGGGGCTGATATTGTTCGTGCATGGCTACTTTTGTACTGGATAGGGGTGGCCTAATCCTCTTCAACGCAGGTTCCGGGGTTGGCCCGGACGAGCTGGAAGTGGAATTACAGGAAGCGCCGTAGCATACATGACCGCGCTTGGCCTAGGGAAACCCTGATTACAGCAGTTTGGCCCGGTCAATCCTTGGCGAGGGCCGTTGGTCGCGGCGTGCAGCCGGTTTGTGCAGCGAAGCTAAGCTCTAACTGGGGAGTGAGTCTTATCTTCAATGAGGTGAGGGATGGTGGAGCAACGGCAAAAAAACGTGACGAAACCCGAGTTGTACGAAAGGTTGATCGATCGTCTGGGGATGGCCCTGGACGCTGTAAAAACCGCTGACCGGCTGCGCGACGAGCGCCCCCTGGAACTGGAATTGCGTGGCTTGAGCCCCGCCGAGTTCAAACTGGTCAAGGCCTATCTGGATCGCAGTGAACGTGAATCGCATGGATGCCTGTCACAGGCAGTGAAGCAGCTCGATGCAGCACATTCGGCCAAGGTCATCTGGCTCAAGGACAAGGCGCCCGGCAGAGACACCGTCAAAGTACGTGCTTTGCAGGCCAAGTAAGCGCATGGCAGGTCAAGAACCGGATCTTTTTCAACAGGATCCCACCTATTGGTTGTAACGCTTTATTAACACTCTTAGGCTTCGGGCATCTCTGGAGATGCTCGATGCCCTTTCGTTATTTCATCAAACAACTTTTATTGCCGCCCGGCATTCTTTTGCTGCTGTTGCTGGCTGCGTGGTGGTTACGCCGCTCACGGCCGCGACTGGCTGGCGTGTGTTTTGCCCTTGGTTTTGGCGGGTTGTGGCTCATGAGCCTGCCTGTCGTCGTGCAATGGGGCGCCAAAGCGCTGGAGCGCGAGCCGCCGCTGGCACGTGAAGAATGGGCGACGCTGGCGCAGCGCGCGGACGCGATTGTGGTGCTGGGCTCCGGGCGCGAGCGCGGCGATCTGGCCTGGGGTGAGGATCAGCCGACCGGCGTGGGGCTTGAGCGTCAACGTTACGCGGCGCGGCTGGCGAAAGCGTCCGGTTTGCCGATTCTGACCACGGGTGGCTTGCATTACGGTACACCGCCGACCGAGGCGAAATTGATGTCGGATTCATTGCGCGACGATTTTGGCGTGATGGTGCGTTGGCAGGAAGGCGAGAGTCGTACGACGTGGGAAAACGCCAAGTTCAGCGCTGACATTCTATTGCCGCAGGGGATCAAGCGCGTGGTTGTGGTGACGCAGGCTTGGCACATGCCGCGATCAGTCTGGAGTTTTGAACAGGCAGGATTTGAAGTGGTGCCGGCGCCGGTGGGCTTTTTGGGCACGGATAACGCAAGACCGTTTGGTGGCTGGCTTCCGGAGTTCAAGTCGATCTGGCAGAGCGGGCAACTGTTGAATGAAGCGGTGGGGCAGGTGGGGTATTCGTTGTTTTATCGCTGAAGATCAAAAGATCGCAGCCTGCGGCAGCTCCTAGATTGGGATTTGCGTTTTCCCTGTAGGAGCTGCCGCAGGCTGCGATCTTTTGCTTTAAAGGGTTTTCGACATCCGGCTGGCCATCAGTGCCCAGCCAAACAACAGCACGCACAGGATGATCAATGGCCACGAACGCCATTGCAGGTACGGCGTCAGGTTATGCATCGGCACCACTTCGCCGTACAGAATGCCCTGTTCAAACTGCGGAATCTGCTCGGTGATCTGACCGAACGGATTGATCAACCCGGTCACGCCGTTGTTGGTCGCGCGGATCATCCAGCGCCCGGCCTCAAGTGCGCGCATCTGCGCCATCTGCAGATGTTGCAGCGGGCCAATCGAGGTGCCGAACCAAGTGTCGTTACTGATCGTCAGCAGCAGATCACTGCGCGCCGACAGGCTGGCGGCAAACTCCGGATACACCACTTCGTAGCAGATAAACGGTGCGATCTGATAACCCTTGGCCTGCAACAGTGCCTGATCCGCCGGGCCACGGGCAAAGTCGGACATTGGCAGGTCGAAGAAGGCGATCAGCCCGCGCAATACATCCTGCAGTGGCACGTATTCGCCGAAGGGCACCAGTTTCTGTTTCAGATAAGTACCGTCGCCTTCGCCGACCACGGTAATACCGTTGAAGAAGCGTTTTTCATGACGAACGGTTTCGCGAATCGGTACGCCGGTGATCAGCGCCGATTTACGCTCGGCGGCGAAGGTGCCCATCATGTTCAGGTAGCCCTCGGCGGACTCCTTGAGCACGGGCACGGCGGTTTCCGGCCAGATCAGCAGGTCCACCGGTTTCGAACGGAAACTCAAATCGCGGTACAGGGCCAGCTGCGCGTTGAGCTCGGCCGGGTCCCATTTCATGCTTTGTGCGACGTTGCCTTGAATCGCGGCAACACTCAGCGGCGCGCCGGACGGACTTGTCCAGGCATGGCCCTTGAGCGCAATGCCGGCCACCCAAGGGCCAACCAGCAGCACCAGACCGGCAACGACAAAACCTTTGCGGCCGGTTTGCAACAGACGCGGCGCGTTGTAAATCAGCGCCGCAGTCAACGCCAGTACGAACGACACCAGCCACATGCCACCGACTGGCGCGAGTCCGGACAATGGGCCGTCGAGCTGGCTGTAACCTGAGTACAGCCACGGGAAACCGGTGAGGAACCAACCACGAAATGCTTCCTGGCCGACCCACAATGCAGCAAATGCCAAGGCATCGGCCACCGGCGCCTCGTTACGGCGCAACCAGCGTGCCCATAACCAGGCGGGCAGGGCGAAGAACCAGGCAATCGCCGCCGTAAACAGCAGCATCAGGAACCCGGCCAGCAGCACCGAAGCGCCGCCGAAATGATGAATGCTGTAATAGATCCAGCTGGTACCGGCGCCGAACAGGCCGAAACCGAAACACCAGCCTCGGCCCAGCGCCTGACGCGGGCTCAGCTCGCGCAAACCGGCATAGAACAAGCCGACCGCCAGCAAAGCCAGCGGCCAGATGTTGAAAGGTGCCAGAGCGAAGGTGGTGATTGCACCGGCCGCCACGGCCAGCAGGTTACCGGGCCAGCCGGGGCGGGTTGTCCAGCGCATTTCAGTCCTTAGGATTAACGAGCAATTGGCGTCAGTCGCAGCAAATGAATCCGACGGCTGTCGGCGTTCAGGATGCGGAAACGATAGGCGCCGATTTCAGTGATTTCGTTGCGTTTTGGCAAGTGCCCGAACGCGCTCATCACCAGACCGCCGACGGTGTCGAATTCGTCATCGGAGAACTCGCTGTCGAAGAACTCGTTGAAGTTCTCGATCGGGGTCAGGGCCTTGATCAGGAAGTCACCGCTGGGCAGTGGCTTGATATAGCTGTCTTCTTCGACGTCGTGCTCGTCTTCGATGTCGCCAACGATCTGTTCCAGCACGTCTTCAATCGTTACCAGGCCGGCCACACCACCGTATTCGTCGATGACGATGGCCATATGATTGTGGTTGGCGCGGAATTCTCGCAGCAACACGTTCAGACGCTTGGATTCCGGCACGAAGGTGGCCGGGCGCAGCAGATCCTTGATGTTGAAGCTGTCGCCGTTCTCCTTGAGGATCAGCGGCAGCAGATCCTTGGCCAGCAGCACGCCCATCACGTCGTCATGGCTTTCACCAATGACCGGATAGCGCGAGTGGGCCGAGTCGACCACGGCCGGGAGAAATTCACGCGGTGTCTGGGTCGCCTTGATGCTGATCATCTGCGAGCGCGGCACCATGATGTCGCGTACTTGCAGGTCAGCCACCTGAATGGCACCTTCGACGATGGCCAGCGCTTCGCTGTCCAGCAGTTTGTTCTGATGTGCATCACGCAGTAGCTCAAGCAGCTCCTGACGGTTCTTCGGCTCGTGGGCAAAAGCCTGGGTCAGTTTGCCCAGCCATGACTTCTGCCCGTTGCTCGATCGATCTTCGCTCATAGCGATTACTCTGAATCCTTTGTTGTAACGATAGGGGATGTTTCGGGTTCGTCGTCCGCGTACGGATCGGGATAGCCCAATTCGGCAAGCAACTCGCGTTCCAGTGCTTCCATTTCTTCGGCTTCCTCGTCATCTATATGGTCGTAACCCAGTAGATGCAAGCAGCCGTGAATGACCAGATGTGCCCAGTGGGCCTTTAGTTCCTTGCCTTGTTCGGCGGCTTCACGCTCGACCACGGCCACGCAGATCACCAGATCGCCGAGCAACGGGATATCGAGAAACTCGTCGGGTACTTCCGCCGGGAACGACAGGACGTTGGTCGCGTAATCCTTGTGACGCCAGGTGTGATTGAGCTCGCGACCTTCTTCCTCGTCGACCAGACGAATGGTCATTTCCGAGTCGGCGGTGCGCTGGCGCAGGGCCAGTTCGCACCACAGGCGGAAGTCGGCTTCACTCGGCGCGCTCGCTTCAGTCGCGATTTGCAGGTCTAGCTCAAGCATTTCGCGAAGTGTCCTTGGGGGCGTCATCACGGTTTTCGAAGCGCTCGTAGGCTTCGACGATCCGCTGGACCAAAGGATGGCGCACGACGTCTTTAGGCTGGAAGTGCGTGAAGCTGATGCCCGGAACGTCTTTGAGCACTTCAATCACGTGGTGCAGACCCGACTTGGTGCCTTTCGGCAGGTCGACCTGGGTGATGTCACCGGTGATGACTGCTGTAGAGCCGAAGCCGATTCGGGTCAGGAACATCTTCATCTGTTCGACGGTGGTGTTCTGGCTTTCGTCGAGAATGATGAAGCTGTTGTTCAGCGTGCGGCCGCGCATATAGGCCAGTGGCGCCACTTCGATGACCTGACGTTCGATCAACTTGGCCACGTATTCGAAGCCGAGCATCTCGTAGAGCGCGTCGTAGAGCGGGCGCAGGTACGGGTCGATCTTCTGCGACAGGTCGCCGGGCAGGAAGCCGAGTTTTTCACCCGCTTCAACCGCCGGACGCACCAGCAGGATGCGGCGGATCTGCTCGCGCTCCAGGGCATCGACAGCGCACGCCACGGCCAGATAGGTCTTGCCGGTACCGGCGGGGCCGATGCCGAAGTTGATGTCGTTACCGAGAATTTCCTTCACGTAGCGCAACTGATTCAAGCCGCGCGGGCGAATCATGCCTTTCTTGGTGCGCAGGGCGACGGAGGCTTCGGCGGGGGCGTGATTGTCCAGCTCGACCACGGCTGATTCCTGCAGGAACAGGTGAACCGTATCTGGCGACAGCTCTGAACCTTTGGTTTCCCGGTACAGGCGACGAATCAGATTTTCCGCAGACGTGGTGTGTTTGGGGTCGCCGATCAGCTCGAACTGGTTTCCGCGGTTGCGGATCTCGATGGTCAGGCGCTGTTCGATCAAGCGCAAATGCTCGTCGAATTGCCCGCACAGATTGGCGAAGCGGCGAGCCTCAAAGGGCTCGAGGATAAAACGATGTGGTTCTATGGGAGCGTTCAAGGTCGTATTTAGCCGCCCTGGGGCAATTAAGATGAAATCAAGGATAACGCCAGAGGCCTGGGTGCGAAAGCTCTTAAATATTCTTGGCGTCGACACCGTCAAGATCGCAGCCTTCGGCAGCTCCTACAGGGGAATGTAATCCATGTAGGAGCTGCCGAAGGCTGCGATTTTTTGCATTTATTGGATCAGCGAGCCGCGCAGCGAGTGCGGCTGTGCCGCGTCGATGTGCACGTCGGCGAACTGACCGATCAGGGTTGGATTGTCGCAGCGGAAGTTGACGATACGATTATTCTCGGTGCGCCCTTGCAGCTCGCCAGGGTCTTTCTTCGAGTAATCGGTGACCAGAATGCGCTGGATCGAACCGACCATTTGTCGGCTGATCTCGAAGCCTTGCTGATTCAGGCGATGTTGCAGCGCGTTCAGGCGTTCCTTCTTCAGCTCTTCCGGGGTCTCGTCGGCCAGATCGGCCGCCGGCGTGCCCGGGCGCTGGCTATAAACGAAGGAATAAGAGAAGTCGAAACCGACGTCGGCAATCAGCTTCATGGTCTGTTCGAAATCTTTCTCGGTCTCGCCGGGGAAACCGACGATGAAGTCCGAGCTGATGCAGATTCCCGGCACAGCGGCGCGCAGTTTGCGCAGCTTGGATTTGTACTCAAGCGCGGTGTGGTTGCGCTTCATTGCCGCGAGAATCCGGTCGGAGCCCGATTGCACCGGCAAATGCAGGTGTTTCACCAGTTCCGGCACGTCAGCGTGGGCCTGAATCAGGCTGTCGGAGAATTCCAGCGGGTGCGAAGTGGTGTAGCGGATGCGGTCGATGCCGTCGATGGCGGCGACAACGCGAATCAGCTCAGCGAGATCCGCCAGGCGCCCGTCATGGGTGGTGCCGCGATAGCCGTTGACGTTCTGCCCGAGCAGCGTCACTTCACGCACACCGTTTTCGGCGAGGTGGATGACTTCGGCGATCACGTCATCGAACGGCCGGCTGACTTCTTCGCCGCGGGTATAAGGCACCACGCAGAACGTGCAGTACTTGCTGCAGCCTTCCATCACCGACACATAAGCGCTCGGGCCATCGATGCGCGGCTCGGGCAAGTGGTCGAATTTTTCGATTTCCGGGAACGACACGTCGACTTGCGGCAGCTTGGTGATGCGCGCGGCGTCGATCATTTCCGGCAGGCGGTGCAGCGTCTGCGGGCCGAACACGACATCGACGTATGGGGCGCGATCACGAATCGCTGCGCCTTCCTGACTGGCCACGCAACCGCCAACGGCGATCACCATCTCCGGGTTGGCCAGTTTCAGTTCGCGCCAGCGGCCGAGCTGCGAATACACGCGATCCTGGGCGCGCTCGCGGATCGAGCAGGTGTTGAGCAGAATCACGTCGGCGTCCTCCGCGCGAGCGGTGACTTCCAGGGCCTGATGTTCACCCAGCAGATCGACCATGCGCGAGCTGTCGTACTCGTTCATCTGGCAACCGTGGGTTTCGATGTAAAGCTTCTTGGCCATGGATTAGTGTCGTCACGTGATTCAAAGAACCCGGCATTATAGGGAACAAGCCCGCAGGTTCCTACCGCTGTGCGTCCGGAGGCTATGCTATAGTTTGCGCCCTCATTTTTATCCCCGATGTTATCCCCCCGCCATGACCAAACGCGAAGCTCCAATCTATAAGGTGATTTTCCTCAACCAGGGCCAGGTGTTCGAAATGTACGCCAAGCAGATCTATCAAAGTGATCTGTGGGGTTTTCTGGAAGTGGAAGAGTTCGTCTTTGGCGAGCGCACGCAAGTGGTCGTCGATCCGAGCGAAGAAAAGCTCAAGGCGCAGTTCGAAGGCGTGGTGCGCAGCTTTGTGCCGATGCATTCGATTGTGCGCATCGACGAGGTTGAGCGTCTGGGTACCCCGAAAATCAGCGAAGCACGTGGCGCGGTCGGCAACGTGATGCCGTTCCCGATGCCGATGCCTGAGAAGTAAAACCGGATCTGGATTTTTGATCGTTCCCACGCTCTGCGTGGGAATGCCGCCTTCGACGCTCTGCGTCGGTGACGTGGAGCGTAACGGGATGAGTTCCCACGCAGAGCGTGGGAACTATCGGCGGTCAGGGAAGAGGCGAGAACGGCGTACGCCCATCGGCGCTCTGCAGTTCCATCAGGTATTTACGGAAAATTTGCCCAAGCACCTGAGTGGCAGTCTCAAGGTCTTCGCGGGACATTTTTTCGGAGACTTCGTCGGCCGTGTCCAGCGCATCTTCAGCGCCGTTGACCGCCGCCATCTTCAGCACGATATACGCCTGAATGTTGTTGGCCTGCACGCCTTCACCGTGGAAGAACATCGTGCCGAGTTTGAACTGTGCCTGAGCGTGGCCTTGCAGCGAGGCCTTTTCGAAGTAGCTCAGGGCTTGATTGAGGTCGCGCGGCGCATTCTTGCCGTCGTAGTAGAACTCACCCAACTCGTATTGCGCTTGCGCATCCCCTTCGTCCGCCGCTTTCTGGCAGGCGGCCAGTGCCTGCGTGACGTCTTGCGGCTGAGTATTGAGGGTGCAACGACCCATCGCCGGGATCAACAACGAGTTGCCGCCTGCTTGTGCATGCGCGAGCAGGGGCTGAAGGAGCAACAGGCAGCCCAAGGCAAGGGTGCGGCCGGTGCGGTTCATGGGAATCGACTTACCTCTGAAGGGCACGCGGACCCATCGAGGGATCCAATAAGCGCGCATTATGAAATAAGCAGGGCCAACCTTACAAAGTCTTTACTCGTTTTTCTGCTGCACGGGGAATATATCGCCCACTTTAGGGGAGATTTTTAGCAGGAGCATCGGAAAAACAGCGCGGATGTAGGTGAATGCTGACGCTGGCGATAGCCAACGTCAGCGGCAGTGCGATTATTTCAGTGCGGCGAAGGCGCGCTCGGCAGCGTCCAGCGTCAGTTGCAACTCGGCTTCACCGTGGGCGATCGAGGTGAAACCGGCTTCGAAGGCGCTCGGTGCCAGGTAAACGCCACCTTCCAGCATCAGGTGGAAGAAGCGACCGAACAGGGCAGCGTCGCTGGCCATCACGTCTTCAAAGGTGACGATGTCATCGGCGCCGCTGAAGTACAGACCGAACATGCCGCCGGCCTGAGTGGTCACGAACGGAATGCCCGCGGCATCGGCGCGTTGTTGCAGACCGTCGAGCAGACGCGTGGTGTAGTCGGTCAACTCGGCGTGGAAACCCGGACGGCTGATCAGGCGCAGCGTGGTCAACCCGGCGGCCATGGCCAGCGGGTTACCCGACAGCGTACCGGCCTGATACACCGGACCCAACGGCGCGATGCGTTCCATGATTTCACGCTTGCCGCCGAAGCAGCCGACCGGCATGCCGCCGCCGATGATCTTGCCGAAAGTGGTCAAGTCAGGATTGACCCCGTAGTACGCCTGGGCACCGCCGAGGGCAACGCGGAAACCGGTCATCACTTCGTCGAAAATCAGCACTACGCCATGCTTGTCGCACAGTGAACGCAGACCTTCGAGGAAACCTGGCGCTGGCGGCACGCAGTTCATGTTGCCGGCCACCGGTTCAACGATGATGCACGCCACGTCCTTGCCAACTTCAGCGAGCATCTTTTCAACCGCGTCGATGTCGTTGAACGGCAGGGTCAGGGTGTGTTTGGCGAATGCTGCCGGTACGCCGGCGGAGCTCGGCACGCCCTGGGTCAGTGCGCCGGAACCGGCCTTGACCAGCAGACTGTCGGAGTGACCGTGGTAGCAGCCTTCGAACTTGATGATGCTGTCGCGGCCGGTGTAACCACGGGCCAGACGGATCGCGCTCATGGTCGCTTCGGTGCCGGAGCTGACCATGCGCACCATGTCCATCGAGGGCACCAGCGAGCAGACCAGGTCGGCCATCTCGGTTTCCATCGCCGTCGGCGCGCCATACGACAAGCCGTGTTGCAGCTGATTGCGCACCGCGTCGAGCACGTCCGGGTGGCTGTGGCCGAGGATCATCGGACCCCACGAGCCGACGTAATCGACATAACGCTTGTCGTCTTCGTCGGTCACGTAAGCGCCTTCGGCGTGTTTGAAGAACAGCGGGGTGCCGCCCACGCTTTTGAACGCGCGAACCGGCGAGTTCACGCCTCCGGGAATGTGTTTCTGGGCATTGGCAAACAGCGTTTCGGAACGAGACATGATCGGGCTCTCAAATCAGACTTTCAGTAATTCATTGAACGCGCGGGCGCGGCGGGTCACTTCGGCGGTGCTTTCGGCACCAAACAGACCGTGAACCACGGCCAGCAAGTCGACTCCATGGGCCACCAGCGGCGCGGCGTTGTCGAGGGTGATGCCGCCAATCGCGCAGACCGGCAGATGCAGCGTGCGCTTGGCTTCGTCGAGCAGTTCGAGGCTGCAGGTCGGCGCGCCGGGCTTGGTGTTGGAGTTGAAGAAACGGCCGAAGGCGACATAACTCGCGCCTTCTTTGGCCGCTTGTTCGGCCAGCGCGATTTGCGCGTGGCAGGTCGAACCGATGATCGCTTTCGAACCGAGCAGGGCGCGGGTCGGCGACAGTGGACCGTCGGTCTGACCCAAGTGCACGCCGACGTTGAGGCGTGCGGCCAGTTCAGCGTCATCGTTGATGATCAGCTGCGTCTTATAGCGCTCGCACAAATCGCGCAGTGCCTCGGCCTCGCGCAAGCGGCGGGCCTCGTCGCTGCTCTTGTCGCGGTATTGCAGCAGGGTGACGCCGCCTTCCAGCGCCGCCTCCACGTAAGACAGAAACTTGCCCGCCAGCAGTTGGCTGTCGGTGATGGCATACAGGCCACGTAGTTTCATCGGGCAGACCTCACGACGTTACGAGCAGAAATCCAGCGGCAGGCGACGCGGGACGAACTGGCCTTTGCCCAGTTGTTCGGCATCGCGCAGGGTGCGCCAGGTGTAATCCAATGCACTGCGCACGGCGCTGGCGAGGTGTTCGCCCTGCGCCAGACGACCGGCCAATGCGCTGGCCAAGGTACAACCGGAACCGTGATAACTGCCCGGCAGACGCTGGCAGATAAAGGTTTCGCGCAGACCGTCGCGGCTGTACACGCGGTTATGGATTTCAGTTTCGTCGCCGTGGCCGCCGGTGATCAGCAGGTTTTTGACGAACGGCAGGAGTTTTTCTGCGCACTCGTCCGCGGTGCCTTCGGGCAGTTCGGCGAGGATGCGCGCTTCGGGAAGGTTGGGGGTGGCAATGATCGACAGCGGCAGCAGACGCTCGCGCATCGCATAACCGACTTCGTCCTTGCCCAGGCGACCGCCGCCACCGGCGCGCAGTACCGGGTCGCAGACCACCGGCAAGTGCGGGTGTGCAGAAAGCAGTTGGACAACAGTGTCGACCATTTCCAGCGAACCGAGCATGCCCAGTTTGACCGCCGCGACTTCGGAGTCGTTGAGCACGGCATTGGCTTGAGCCAGTACCCACTCACGGTCGAGGACGCGGAAGTCAGTGACGTTGACGGTGTCTTGCACGGTCAGGGCGGTGACGGCCGGAGCCGCATGGCAACCCTGCGCGAGCAGGGCTTCGATATCTGCCTGCAAGCCGGCGCCACCACTGGGGTCGTGGCCGGAGAGACAGAGGACAACGGGGCGGGAGCTGTAGATATTCATGGTGCGCGAGCTTACCACCAAAGCTGATTTTCGGGTGTGGGTGGAACAGCAAGATCAAAAGATCGCAGCCTGCGGCAGCTCCTACTAGGGAACGCATTCAAGTGTAGGAGCTGCCGCGGTCTGCGATCTTTTTGTCTACCTGACCGATCCAACAGCTCTAGCTCGCCGCTTTGCTCTGGAACGCCCGTTCTAGAGCCTTTGTAGGAAATATTTCGATGGTGCTCAATGGCCATCAACGGCTATGCTAGTCTGGATCCAAACCAATAACAGGTAATACCGGTTTTACGTCTACTCAAAGGGAATGGGGGGCTTCCTGACACAACCGGACGAGCCACGCTGGGGCTTCAATGCGCTATTTGCTGATGTTGCTGTTCTGCTTGCCCTTTATGGCGAGCGCCGTCGAATTCGACGAATTTACCCAGAGCCTCCCTCTGGGCCGATCACTGCAAGTGTTCGAAGACCCCAGTGGTCAGGCGAGCATTGCCGATGTTCGCGCGCAGGCTGCCGCCGGTAATTTCAAACCTCACGATAAAGCCACGCTCAATGCCGGATACTCGCGCTCGGCGTTCTGGCTGAAGATCGACCTGCATTACCGTCCGAGCAATCCCGCCGCCCAACGCACCTGGCTGCTGGAACTGGCGTATCCACCGCTCGACCATCTCGACCTCTACATGCCTGACGCCAGTGGCGACTACCGCCTCGTCCGGCAAACCGGCGACGCCCTGCCGTTCGCCAGTCGCGAGATCCGCCAGAACAACTATTTGTTCGACCTTTCATTCACGCCGAATCAACAGCAAACCGTGTACCTGCGACTGGCCAGCGAAGGCTCGATTCAGGCACCGGTGACGTTATGGTCGAGTACTGCGTACCTCGAAGACCAGCCGGTGCGCCTGTATGTGCTGGGCATCATTTATGGCGTGCTGTTGGGGATGCTGGTTTACAACCTGTTCATCTTCCTCAGCGTGCGCGACACCAGCTATCTCTATTACATCTTCTATATTGCCTCGTTCGGCCTCTATCAACTGTCGGTGAACGGTGCTGCAGTCGAGTACTTCTGGCCTGACAACCCATGGTGGGCCAACGCCGCGACGCCATTCTTCATCGGCTGTGCGGGGCTGTTCGGCAGTCAGTTCGCCCGCAGCTTCCTGCAGACCAAAAACCACAGCCGTTGGCTCGATCGCTTGCTGATTGCGCTGATCGCGTTCGGCGCGCTGGTGGTTGGTTTGTCGCTGATGACCAGTTACGCGTTGTCGCTGCGTCTGGCGACGATACTGGCGCTGACCTTTACGGTCGTGATTTTCGCCGCCGGGATTCTGGCCTGGTGGCGCGGCTTGCGGGTGGCACGTTACTTCATCATTGCCTGGTCGGCGTTCCTGCTTGGCGGCATCGTCAACACCCTGATGGTGCTCGGCCTGCTGCCGAATGTGTTCCTGACCATGTACGCCAGCCAGATCGGTTCGGCCATCGAAGTGGCGCTGCTGTCGCTGGCGCTGGCCGACCGCATCAACGCGATGCGTGAGCAACAGGCGCAGACGTTGTACGACGCCGGGCAGAAACTCGAAGTGCTCAACCAGCAACTGGCCCACAGCAACAAGCTCAAGGATGAATTCCTCGCGACCCTGACGCATGAACTGCGCACGCCGATGAACGGTGTGATCGGTTCGCTGGAACTGATGCAGACCGTCGATCTGGATCCGGAGCTTGAGCAATATCAGCAAACCGCCGCCGGTTCCGCGCGGGACATGATGCGCATGGTCAACGGCATCCTCACCCTCACCGAATTGCAGGCCGGCAAACTCAAGGCTGCTCCGGGCAGTTTCAGCCTGCGTGCGGTGGTCGAAGCATTGCGCGTGCAGTTCGACGGCAACGCGGCGAGCAAGTCGCTGGATTTCAAGGTTGAAGTACTGCCGACCTTGCCGGATCGCTTGTATGGCGACAGCGCCAAACTCGCGCAATGCCTGGAATGCCTGCTGGATAACGCGATCAAGTTCACCCGCGTTGGTGGTCTGGCACTGCGGGTTACCGGCAAACCGTCGACGGGCAATCGTTTGGCCCTGTCGTTTGCGGTGATCGACACCGGCATCGGTTTCACCGATCTGGGCGAGGCGACGATGTATCAGCGCTTCTTCCAGCTCGACGGCTCGATGACCCGCGAATATGGCGGATTGGGCGTCGGCCTGGCGATCTGCCGACAGTTGGTCGAGCTGCTCGACGGCAAGCTCACGCACCGCTCGGAACCCGGGCGTGGCAGCCGCTTCCAGCTGGATGTCGAGTTCGAACTACCGGTAATTGAACCGGCGTCGATCCCGGCGCCTTCGCGCCATTTTGTGCGCGCACCACAGGACTGCACGGTGTTGCTGGTGGACGACAACAGCGTCAACCAACTGGTGATGCGCGGCATGCTGCTCAAGCTCGGCTTCCGCGTGCGTACCGCCGATAACGGCGCGGCGGCGCTGGATTGCTTGCAGCGTGAGGCCTTCGATGCAGTGCTCATCGATTGCCAGCTACCTGCTCAGGAGGGCGCAGCGTTGTGCTGCCAGATTCATGCATTGCCGGGCTGCGCGAATCTGCCGGTGTTTATGCTGGCGCTGACCGTCGAGCGGGAACTTTGCACGCCTGGCGCGCCCATCGATTACTTGAACAAACCGGTGAAATTCGAAGAGTTGCAGTCCGCGCTGGAGCGCCGGGTGCTGTGTTGCTGACAGGGTAAAAGCGCCGCAAAATCGGCGGATATGACACTTTGATCGATCTTGGGGCGGTGCTTAACTGACCTTCTGGATGACCAAGGAGCCCCGTCATGAACCTGCATCAGTTCGCCGAAACCCACGAAGTCACCAACCAGCCGCCGTCGCTGGACGGCACCAATCTGTATCGCATCGACCTGCCATTGCAGGAGTGGTCGCGGCGCTTTGGTGCCGGGTGGGCGGAGTCGCGGATCGATGCCTACGGCGCGCTCGCCGGTGGCCCGCTGATGGAAGCCGGGTTCCTCGCCAACCAGAACAAACCGGTGTTTGCCAGCCATGATCGCTACGGCCATCGCATTGATCTGGTGGAATTTCATCCGGCATATCACCAACTGATGCGCACCGCGATTGAACATGGTCTGACCTCGCTGCCATGGACTCATCCGCAGGACGGTGCTCACGTCGCCCGCGCGTCCATGAGCTATCTGCACAGCCAGGCAGAGGCGGGCAGCGGCTGCCCGTTGACCATGACCTTCGCCAGCGTGCCGGCCCTGCGTTTGCAGCCGAATCTGGCAGAACAATGGCTGCCGAAAGTCCTCGCCACGGAATACGATCCGCGCAACGTCGGTATGGCGCACAAGGCCGGCGTGACCATCGGCATGGCCATGACCGAGAAACAGGGCGGCACCGACGTGCGCGCCAACACCACCAAGGCGTATCCGGTCGGCGCCAGTGGCCCGGGCGAGGCCTATGAACTGGTCGGGCACAAGTGGTTCTGCTCGGCGCCGATGTGCGATGCCTTCCTGACGCTGGCGCAGACCGACAAGGGTTTGACCTGCTTCCTGCTGCCACGCCATCGCCCGGATGACACGCGCAATCAGTTCTACATCCAGCGTCTGAAAAACAAACTCGGTAACCAGTCCAACGCCTCCAGCGAAGTGGAGTTCCGTGGCGCGCTGGCGTGGATGGTTGGCGAGGAAGGGCGCGGTGTGCCGACCATCATCGAAATGGTCGCCATGACCCGATTTGATTGCATGGTCGGTTCCAGCTCGCTGATGCGTCAGGCGCTGACCCAGGCCAGCCACCACTGCGCGCACCGCAAGGTCGGCGGCAAACTGCTCAGCGAACAGCCATTGATGCAAAATGTGTTGGCCGATCTGGCGCTGGAAAGCGAAGCCGCGCTGGCGCTCAGTTTGCGGATGGGCAAGGCGCTGGATCATCTGGATGATCGCCATGAAGCGCAATTCGCGCGGCTGGTGACAGCGGTGGGCAAGTATTGGATCTGCAAACGTGCGCCGGGGATGATCAATGAAGCGGCCGAGTGCATGGGCGGCGCCGGGTATGTCGAGGACAGCATCCTGCCGCGTTTGTACCGCGAGGCGCCGGTGAATTCGACGTGGGAAGGTTCGGGGAATGTGCAGTGCCTCGACGTGCTGCGCGCGTTGTCGAAAGAGCCGGGTGTGCTGGATGTGTTGTTCAGCGAACTCGGTGATGGACATGGTGACAAACGGCTGGCCGCGCATATTCAGCAATTGCAGGCGCAGTTCAAGGACACCAGTGATATTCAGTACCGGGCGCGGCAACTGACCGAAGACATCGCGCTCGGTTTGCAGGCCAAGCTGTTGCTTGAGGCCGGTAACTCGGCGGTCAGTGATGCATTCATTGCCAGCCGATTGAGCGGTGGCGGTCGCGTGTACGGCGCCTTGCCGCGTGGGCTGGACGTCGAAGCTATCGTCGCCCGCTCGACCCCACAAGGTTTCTGACCGCACTCTCCCCAACACTACAAAACCCTGTGGGAGCTGGCTTGCCAGCGATGGCGGCCTGTCAGTCAACACTGATGTTGCATGTGCCGGCCTCATCGCTGGCAAGCCAGCTCCCACAGGGGTTCGCTTTGTCTGAAAGATTTGGGTACACCCACAACGCCACTGTTCCCGTGACGCCACGATGCAGGCAAGATGAAGCTCTGCAAGTCAGAACACAGGAAGCTGATCGTGACCGAAGCGTTTATTGTCGTTCAAACCGCCGAACAAGCCGTGGATCGTCTGGCCGAGTTGCACGAGCGGGCCACCACTGCGCTGAACTCGGCGCTCAAGCGTTACCTCAAGGATCGCGTCGAACCCGACGCTGCGCAGCGTGCTCTGTTTCGTTATCCCGAACTGCGTCTGACCTACCATTGCCAGGGCGAAGTCCCACAGACCACCCGCGCTTACGCCAAGGTGCAATTGCCGGGCACTTATAGCGTCACCGTCACCCACCCGTCGGCGTTCCGCAAATACCTGCTCGAACAACTTGTGCCGTTGATGCATGACTTCACCGTGACCGTGGAAGTCGGCGTCAGCCAGCAAAATATCCCGTATCCGTATGTGGTCGAGCAGGGCGATGAGCTGGCTGGCTCCGGCGTCACCGCTGCCGTGCTGGCGCGGGTGTTCCCGAGTACCGACCTGTCCGCGGCCACCGACGGCATCGCCGACGGTCTTTACGACTGGGAAAACACCGATCCGCTGCCACTGGCCTTGTTCGACGCCGCGCGCGTGGATTTCTCGCTGCGTCGTCTGGTGCACTACACCGGCAGCGACTGGCGCCATGTGCAGCCGTGGATTCTGCTGACCAACTATCACCGCTACGTCGACCAGTTCATCGTCCATGGTCTGGAGCAACTGCGCAGCGACCCGCGTTTCGTGCGCATGGTCTTGCCGGGCAACGTGATCATCGAGAAGGGCATGGATCACGGCGAAGCGTCGGCGATTGCTGCCGGTGTGGTCTGGCACCGTTACCAGATGCCGGCCTATCACCTGATTGCCAGCGATGGCCACGGCGTGACCCTGGTCAACATCGGCGTCGGCCCGTCCAACGCCAAGAACATCACCGATCACCTGGCGGTGCTGCGTCCGCATTGCTGGCTGATGATCGGCCACTGCGGTGGCCTGCGTCAGTCGCAGACCATTGGCGACTATGTGCTGGCCCACGCTTATATGCGTCGCGACGGCATTCTCGACCGCGTGGTGCCGCCGAACATTCCGATCCCGGCACTGGCCGAAGTGCAAATGGCGCTGCAACAAGCAGCGGCGAATGTCACCGGCGAGAAGGGCGATGACCTGAAAAAACGCCTGCGCACCGGCACCGTGCTGACCTACGACGACCGTAACTGGGAATTGCGCTGGGCGCAGGAGCGGCCGTTGATCAACCTGTCCCGCGCCGTGGCGGTGGACATGGAAAGCGGCACGATTGCCGCGCAGGGTTATCGCTTGCGGGTGCCGTACGGCACGTTGCTGTGCGTTTCGGACAAACCGCTGCACAGTGAAATCAAGCTGCCGGGTTCGGCCAACGCCTTCTATGAACGCGCGGTCAGTCAGCACTTGAAGATCGGCATCGAAGCGGTGGACCTGCTGCGCACTGAACTCAACTCGCTGCACTCGCGTAAACTGCGCAGCTTCGACGAACCGCCGTTCCGTTAACGGTTAGTCGTGGTCATTTGGCGGTCGGGGTACTAGCATTGTCAGCCTCGACCGTTAGATGTTCTTTTCGCCATGTCCCGTCCTCCACGTCCACCTTCCCGCCGCCCTGGCGCGAAGCCTCAGTCGTCTTTTCCGCGCCGTGTTGCCAAGGCACCACCGGCCGAGCCGAAATTGATCCTGTTCAACAAACCGTTCGATGTGCTGACGCAATTCAGCGACGGCGAAGGGCGGGCGACCCTCAAGGATTTCATTGATGTGCCCGGCATTTATCCGGCCGGTCGCCTGGATCGTGACAGCGAAGGGTTGTTGCTACTGACCAACGACGGGCAGTTGCAGGCGCGCATCGCCGATCCGAAACACAAACTGGCGAAGACTTATTGGGTGCAGGTCGAAGGCGTGCCGACGGCCGAGCAGTTGCAGCGTCTGCGGGATGGTGTTGAGTTGAATGACGGCATGACCTTGCCGGCCGAAGCACAACAACTGGACGAGCCTGAGTTGTGGCCGCGCAATCCGCCGGTGCGCTTTCGCGCGACCATACCGACTTCATGGCTGGAGCTGGTGATTCGCGAAGGGCGCAACCGTCAGGTACGGCGCATGACCGCGGCGGTCGGGCTGCCGACATTGCGGCTGGTGCGGGTGAGAATTGGTGACTGGACGATCGAGGGGCTCGACCAGGGCCAGTGGAAGGAAGTGCCGGCGCGCTTATAGAGCGCCGGATTCGATCAGGCCGATCACCACACTCTTGATGATGAACGCGGCCACGCCCAGGCCCAGCACGAAGAACAGAATGAACGAGCCAAAGCGCCCGGCCTTGGACTTCTTCGCCAAATCCCAGACGATGAAACCCATGAAAATGATCAGGATGCTGACCAGGCCGGTCATCATCCACTCTTCTAATAATGCTGGATCCATTGGGTTTCTCCGGCGCGCATGGGGCAAAAAGGGCGCGGCGAGTATACGCCAAGGTGTGTGGGGTGACATTGATCTGGGTCTGATCCGAAGCCTTTGCCCTCACCCTAGCCCTCTCCCGTAGGGAGAGGGGACTGACCGAGGTGTCTGGCGTCATACATCGACCTGAAAGATCGAGTCGATTATGAATTCACAGCAGAACGCTCAGGTCGGCGTACTTCTTCAGCATCTCACGGTCGGCCCCCTCTCCCTCCGGGAGAGGGCTGGGGTGAGGGGCTTTTGATCAGTTGCGCAGGTGGGTCAGCGGCAGTTCTGTGCTGTTGAGCACCTGATTCAGTACGAAGCTTGAACGAACGCTGGTCACCCCTTCGATCCGGGTCAAATGCCCCAGCAACAGCTTCTGATAGTGATCCATATCCGGCACCACCACTTTCAACTGGTAATCGGCATCCACACCCGTCACCAGACTGCACTCCAACACCTGCGGCAACGTGCGAATCGCCGCCTCGAAGTTCTCAAAACGCTCCGGCGTATGCCGGTCCATGCCGATCAGCACATACGCCGTTAGGCTCAGCCCGAGCATCTTGCGATCGAGCAACGCCACCTGACGTGAGATGTAGCCGTCGTCTTCCAGTTGCTTGACCCGGCGCGAGCAAGGGGAGGGCGACAGACCGATGCGCTCGGCCAATTCCTGGTTGGAGATGCGGGCGTCGCGCTGCAATTCCGCCAAAATGCTCAGGTCGTAACGGTCGAGTTTGCTCATCAATCTGTCCTTGGTTGTAACTATTGCGGCGGATTATCTATCCAGGGTTAAAAATTGCGCAAGTGGTGTTTATTTCAGCAATCTTCGCAATCCTCTGCCGCCGTCTCAGGCCTATTCTTATCACCAGAATCACTGCTCGGTAACACAGTCCACGCGGCCCGCCCTATCCGGCCTGCCGCGGCCGCCACCCCCACCGGGGTTGTGCCGGCCCCCGAGCTGCACACTGTCCAGAAGACGGCGTGAGGTGAGCCGACGTCAAAAGCGTCGAGCCAGGACGAAGTTCTCTAGAAGGGAGGCCGACGGGTCTCCCTTTTTTCTTGCCTGCGATTTCATGCCTGGCGCTCAATAAATAAGTTGCGTGACTGATAACCTGTTGCAGAACCCGGTGTGTGTAATCCCGGTCTTAGCTACAAGTCCTCTTACATTTACAGGCCCCGCAGTGAGAAAAAGCATGAATTCGCGCATTTGGCGTCTGGCCAGTGTTGGTTTGCTGTGTGTGAGTGTCAGTGTGCAAACGCTCGCCGATGAGCCACAGAATCGCGGCCCGGAGGGCGGAGGCCACGGTCAGGATCATCAGGGCAACAATCAGGGCCGTGGCGGCAACAATCAGCCGCGTCCGCAGAACAATCCATCGCAGAATCAGCCGCAACAGAATCAGCCGCGCCCGCAGAACAACGAAATCATTCGTGGCGACAACAGCCGCCAGTTCGAGCACAACGGCAACAACAATGGCCAGTGGCAGAACCGCGATCAGAATCGCCCGGCCTACAACCCCAACCCGGTACGTCAGCCGCCACCACCGCCGCAACTGCCGGCCAACAGCCTACCGATCCAGCCACGGCCCGACGCCGTACGCCAGACTCAAGAGCCGCGTCAGGGTTACTACCGCGACGAGCGTCCGCAGAACGGTTACCACAACCAGCAATGGCAGACCAGCAACCGGCCCAACGACAACCGCTGGCCGGGGCGCCCCGACGGGCATGGCAACGGTTGGGGTCCAGGCCCGCAATACCGGCCGGGACATGTGATCGACCGCTTCCCGGATCGCGATTACCGCGTGCCGTATCGTGGTCAGGATTACTTCTTTTCCGGCGGCTACTGGTATCGCCCGCAAGGCCCGCGCTACATCGTCGTGCAGCCGCCGCGCGGGATTCGCATCCAGTATTTGCCGGATTACGCCCGTGAGGTGTGGATCGGTGGTTCGCTGCTGTTCCTCGCCGCCGGTTCCTACTACGCGTATCAGGAAGCGACGCAGGATTACGTGGTGGTCGAGCCGCCGGTGCAGCAACAGCCGCAGCCGCAATCCCAAGGCTATGACGTCGAAGCGTATCCGGCCAACGGCCAGTCGCCGGAGCAGGTGCAGCAAGACGGTTATCAGTGCTACCAGTACGCGGTGCAGCAAAGCGGTTTCGATCCGCGCACCGCGACGTATCAACCGGCGCCCGAAGTGGTGCAGGCGTACCGTCAGGCGCAGGGCAATTGCCTGAGCAGTCGCGGTTATCAGGTCAGTTACTGAAGCCGGGTTTGCGCCCGCTCTGACTTGACCACTTCCTGCGGGTCGGCGTGCACCAGCACTTCGGCCCGCGGGTAGGCCTTGTGAATGGCATCGGCGGCTTGGTCGCTGATGCCGTGCGCCACTGACAGGGTCAGCTCCCCCGGCAACTCCAGGTGCAACTGCACGAACCAGTGGTTGCCGGAAATCCTCGTGCGCAAGTCATGCGCGCCCAATACGCCCGGCACACTGCACGCCAGTTCGAGCATGTGCTGACTGACATCTGTTGGCAGTTCTTCATCCATCAACACCGAAAAACTTTCCCGGGCGATCTGGATCGCACTCCACAGGATATAGGCGGCAATGCCAAGTCCGAACCACGCATCCAGTTGATGCCAGCCGAACCCGGCCAACATGAGCGCCACCAGAATACTGCCGTTGAGTAACAGGTCGGACCGGTAATGCAGTGAGTCGGCACGCACGGCATTGGAACCGGTCTGCTTGATCACTCGATGCTGCAGCACCAGCAAGGCCACCGTCAGCAGCAATGAGAAAATGATCACGCCAATGCTGATCCACGGCGCGCCAAGCGGTTCCGGATGCTGGATGCGTTCATAGGCCTGAAGCGCGATCAACACCGCACTGCCGCCAATGAACAGCGCCTGCGCCATGCCCGCCAGCGATTCCGCCTTGCCGTGACCATAACGGTGATCGTCATCGGCCGGGCGCAGCGCGTAATGCACTGCCAGCAGATTGAGCAGCGAAGTGACGCCATCCAGCGCCGAGTCGGTGAGGCCGGCGAGCATGCTCACCGAACCGCTGAGCCACCAGGCGATGGCTTTAGCGATGATCAGCGTGCACGCCACCGCCACCGAGGCGCGGGTCGCCAGCCGTAGCAGGCGGGCGTGTTCGGGGCTGGATGTCATTTAACTTCCTTTTTAAGCGGCGGGTTGCAGGCCGAACATCGCCAGTTGTTGAGTGCTGCCCTTGTGTTGAATCAGGCGCGGGTCATCCAGTGGGAAATCTCGGCCCAACTCGCTTTCGAGAATAGCCTGCAACTTGTGATTATCGACTTGACCGTCCGGGCCAATGGCTTGCTTGAGTTTGGCCGGATCGATCTGCGCGGTGTGGCCCGGTTCGAAATAGATCGCGCCGGTGGCGAAGTCGACGGCAAACGCGATCAGCCCGGGAATGACGTAGAACAGCAGGCCCACGGCGTCGAGCACGGCAATCGCCGGGTCGATCTTGCCGTCGATCTGACCGCGCCGGTCCGGGTAGAAAATCGAACCGCACGCGGTGATTTGCGTGAGCAGGGTGGCGACCAGTACACCGCCGATCAGGCGAAAAGGTAAGCGCATGGGGAAATCTCCTGATTGATCTAAGAACGAAGCGTCGTCGTGTGAAGTTAAGACCCTGACGAACGCCCGCCAGTTCGCCGTTATACTCGGGCCTCTGTTTTGGAGCCAGCATGATTTCTTTGCCAATCGATGACGTTTTACCCGCTCTGCGTGAAGCCTTGGCGACGCGCCACGAAGCCGTGCTCGAAGCACCGCCCGGCGCCGGTAAAACCACCCGTGTGCCCTTGGCCTTGCTCAATGAAGCGTGGCTGGCCGGGCAGACCATTCTGATGCTCGAGCCGCGCCGTCTCGCCGCGCGTGCGGCGGCAGAACGTCTGGCCAGTGAGCTGGGCGAAAAGGTCGGGGAAACCGTCGGTTATCGCATCCGTCTCGACAGCAAGGTCGGCCCCGATACGCGTATCGAAGTGGTCACCGAAGGCATTCTCACCCGGCGTCTGCAGGATGACCCGACGCTGGAAGGCGTGGGTCTGCTGATCTTTGACGAATTTCACGAACGCAGCCTCGACGCCGATCTGGCGCTGGCCTTGAGTCTGAACGGTCGCGAGCTGTTCCGCGCTGAACAGCCGCTGAAGATTTTGCTGATGTCGGCCACGCTCGAAGGTGAACGTCTGGCCGGGTTGCTGGATGATGCGCCGATCCTGCGCAGCGAAGGCCGCATGTATCCGGTGACGATGCGCTGGGGCCGTCCGTTTCAGCCCGGCGAATACATTGATCAACGTGTCACGCAAACCGTGCTTGAAGCGCTGCACGACGAAACCGGCAGTCTGTTGGTGTTTCTGCCGGGGCAGGCCGAGATTCGTCGCGTCCACCAGCAATTGGCCGATGCCATCGGCTCACGCAGCGATGTATTGCTGTGTCCGTTGCACGGTGAACTCGACCTCAATGCGCAACGTGCGGCGATCGATCCGGCGCCGGCCGGGCAGCGCAAAGTGGTGCTGGCGACCAATATCGCCGAGACCAGTCTGACCATCAACGGTGTGCGCGTAGTCATCGACGCCGGGCTGGCGCGGGTGCCGCGTTTCGATCCCGGCAGCGGCATGACGCGTCTCGATACCCAGCGGATTTCCAAGGCCAGTGCCACTCAGCGCGCGGGCCGGGCGGGGCGACTGGAACCGGGTGTTTGTTATCGCTTGTGGTCGCAGGATCAGCACGAACAATTGGCAGCGTATGGCAGCGCGGAAATTCTTTCGGCGGATCTTGCCAGCCTCGCCCTGCAACTGGGGCGCTGGGGCGTGACGCCGGGCGAACTGGTCTGGCTGGATGTCCCGCCAGCGGCGGCTTATACGCAGGCGCAGGATTTGTTGCAAAGGCTTGGCGCGCTGGAAGGTGAAGCGCTGACCACTCATGGTCAGGCCATGGCTGAGTTGCCGGCGCATCCACGCATCGGCCATTTGCTGCTGCGGGGGCAAGCGTTGGGTCTGGCCAACATGGCGTGCGATGTCGCCGCGTTGCTCGGCGAGCGCGATATCTTGCGTGGCGCCGGGGCCGATCTGCACAGTCGGCTGGTACTGCTCTCGGGTGAAGAACGTGCGGCTCGAGGTGCGCAGGGTGGTGTGCAGCGCGCCAAGCAACTGGCGCGGCAATATCGCGGTTACTTGCGCGGCAAGGCCAGCGAGCCGGTCAGCGATCCCGATCATCCGCGTTGGCTCGGCGCCTTGCTGGCGCTGGCGTATCCGGATCGCGTCGCGCAACAGCGGCGTGCCGGTGGCGCCGAATATCGCCTGGCCAATGGTCGTGCGGCGCTATTCGCCGAAGCCGACAGCCTGATGAAAGAGCCGTGGATCGTCATTGCCGACCTCGGCAGCCGTCAGGGCCAGCGCGAAGAGCGGATTTATCTGGCGGCGGATTTCGATCCGGCGCTGTTCGATTCAGTGCTCGCCGAACAGGTACGCAACGTCGATCAACTGGACTGGGACGAGCGCGAAGGCGTGTTGCGCGCCGAGCGGCAGCGCAAGGTCGGCGAGCTGATTCTCAGCCGTGAACCGCTGACCGGTCTCGATGAAAATGCGCGCAGTCAGGCACTGGTCAATCTGGTGCGGCGCAAGGGACTGGAGCTGCTGCCGTGGACGCCGGAGCTGCGCCAGTGGCAGGCGCGCGTGGCGTTGTTGCGGCAGTTGGAATTGAACAATCAGGACGACAGTCAATGGCCGGATGTCAGCGATGCGACGTTGCTCGATACCCTCGAAGACTGGCTGATGCCGTATCTGGGCAAGGTCTCGCGACTCAGTCATTTTGCCAATCTCGATCTGTCGAGCATCGTCCGCAATCTGCTGCCATGGCCGCTGCCGCAAAAGCTCGATGAGCTGGCGCCGCATCATCTGAGTGTGCCGTCGGGGTCGTCGATTCGTCTGGACTACAGCGAGTTTCCACCGATTCTGGCTGTACGTTTGCAGGAGTTGTTCGGGCTGGCGGACACGCCACGGATTGCGGGCGGGCGGCAGGTGGTCAAGTTACATCTGCTGTCGCCGGCGCGGCGGCCGGTGCAGGTGACGCAGGATTTGGCCAACTTCTGGCGCAGCACCTATGCCGAGGTGAAGAAGGATTTGAAGGGCCGCTATCCGAAGCACTATTGGCCGGATGATCCGCTGGTGGCCGAAGCGACCGCGCGAGCCAAACCGCGCGGCACCTGAAGAGCAAAAGATCGCAGCCTTCGGCAGCTCCTACCGAATTGAAGTCGGCCACAAAATGACGGTACGACACCGACATACTGTAGGAGCTGCCGCAGGCTGCGATCTTTGCTGTTAAAGGTGAGTCTTTGCGGTCAGTTGTTCGCGGCAATAATCGGCGAACAACTGCGCCGGTTTGGTCAGTTGCCCGCGCTTGAGCCATGCCGCGACCAAACCCGAACCGGTGACATCTTCGACGATGTCCACGCACACGACTTTCTTGCCGTCGTAGGTGCATTCCGAATGCGGTTTGGTCACCAGAATCGAGAAGCCGAAACCCTGGCCGACCATCCCGCGTACCATTTCAATCGACGGCGAGCTGAACTCGATGCGCGGCGTCAGCCCCAGTTCTTCAAACAGGCTGACGAAGTAAGTCCGGCTCGGCTGCACGTCGAGCAGGATCATCGGATCCAGACACAGATCGCGCAGCGACACTTGTTTGTATTGGGCAAAACGGTGGTCGGCGGGCAATAGCGCATACGGGCGTTGCGCCGGCATCAGCGGTTCGGTCTGGATGGTCGCGTCGAGTTCATGTTCATACAGAATCACCAGATCGAACGCGCCTGACGTCAGGCCTTGCACCAGCTCTTGCTGTTCACCGTCGCGAATGCGGATTTTCACGCCCGGATACAGCGCCGAAAACCCGGCGATCAACTGCGGCAGGTACAACGGCGCGACCGTTTCGAAACAACCAATATCGATCTGCCCGGCGACTACGTCGTTGTCGGCGAGGGCGTTCTGTTCGAACTCCTTGGCCATGCGCAGCAACTCTTGGGCCTTGCGAAAAAAACGCGCACCGCTTGGCGTCAGTGACACACCTTGGGCGTGATGACGGATCAGCAGTTGCACACCGAAGCTGTCTTCCAGTCCTTTGATCGCGGTGGAAATCGCCGGCTGCGCGATGTACAGCTTGCGTGAAGCCTCGGCAACGCTGCCGCATTCGACGGTGGTGATGAAATACTTCAACTGACGCAAATTGTAGGCGGCCACGGCAAACCTCAGGACGAGCGGACTCGACTTCAAAGCAATTTGTGCGCCGCCACGTCCATTGCACGACGATGTTTTTATCCTTCAACCATAGCCACCTGTGCAGCGTTTGGGGGAAGTCATTGCCCAGTGTTTTTATTGCCTGCGAAGACATTTTTACTATTTTTAGCCCGTGCGGGCCTGAGCGACCATCGAGGCACAATAACGTCTCAGGAGCATCCGTCGTGTTCGAGCTTGCAGAGTGGCAGCGCCGCGCCGTTGCATTGAAGTTTCCCGATCAGGCCGTGATCGACGGCAAACATTGCGCTGCGCAATCGGGGCAGACCTTTGCCGCGATCAACCCGGCGACCGGGCAATGCCTGGCGAATGTCGCTGCGTGTGGCGAAGAGGATGTGGACGCGGCGGTGCGCAATGCGCGTCAGGTGTTCGAGGCTGGCACCTGGTCGCAACGCCCGCCGGCCGAGCGCAAGCAAGTGCTGCTGCGCTTGGCTGATCTGCTGATGAGTCATCGCGAAGAGCTGGCCTTGCTCGACTCGCTGAACATGGGCAAACCGGTGATGGACGCTTACAGCATCGACGTGCCGGGCGCCGCCGGGGTGTTTCGCTGGTACGCCGAAAGCATCGACAAACTCTACGATCAGGTCGCGCCCAGTGCGCCGAATGTGCTGGCGACCATCACCCGTGAAGCACTCGGTGTAGTCGCTGCTGTGGTGCCGTGGAATTTCCCATTGGACATGGCCGCGTGGAAACTCGCCCCGGCGCTGGCGGCGGGCAATTCGGTGATTTTAAAACCGGCCGAGCAATCGCCGTTTTCGGCCTTGCGTCTGGCTGAGCTGGCGCTGGAAGCGGGGCTGCCAGCGGGTGCGTTGAACGTGTTGCCGGGGCTTGGCGAACAGACCGGCAAGGCGTTGGGTTTGCACGCGGATGTCGATTGCCTGGTGTTCACCGGCTCGACGCAGGTGGGTAAATACTTCATGGAATATTCAGCTCGATCCAACCTCAAACAGGTGTGGCTGGAATGCGGTGGCAAGAGCGCCAATCTGGTGTTCGCCGATTGTCAGGATCTGGATCTGGCGGCGGAGAAAGCGGCGTTCGGGATCTTCTTCAATCAGGGCGAAGTCTGCTCGGCCAATTCGCGCTTGCTGGTGGAGCGTTCGATTCATGATGAGTTCGTTGAACGGCTGAAAGCACAGGCTGAACGGTGGTTACCCGGTGATCCGCTGGATCCGCAGAGCAGCGCTGGCGCCATCGTTGATCACAGGCAGACGGCGGGCATCATGCGCTTCATTCGCAACGCCGAGCAGTCGGGGGCGACCCGGGTTTGTGGCGGTGGGCAGCGGCGCTTGAATGGCTCTGACAACTTCGTTGAGCCGACGATTTTCACCGGTGTAACCGCCGACATGCCGCTGTTTCGCGAAGAGGTATTCGGGCCAGTGCTGGCGGTGATGCCGTTCGATGATGAGGCCGAGGCTATTCGGCTGGCCAATGACAGTGTGTATGGACTGGCGGCGTCGTTGTGGACCGATGACCTCAACCGCGCGCATCGTGTGGCGCGGCAGTTGCGAGCGGGTACGGTGTCGGTCAACACGGTGGATGCGCTGGATGTGACGGTGCCTTTCGGCGGCGGCAAGCAATCGGGCTTTGGCCGCGATTTGTCGCTGCACTCGTTCGACAAATACACCCAGTTGAAAACCACCTGGTTCCAGTTGCGCTGAGACCGAGTTGTCCCCTTCGCGAGCTTGCTCGCGAATGCGGTGGGTCAGCAGCATGGATATTGACTGCTTCGGCACCATCGCTGGCAAGCCAGCTCCCACAGGTTTCAGCGTTGTTCACACAATCCAGGCACATCCACGATCCCTGTGGGAGCTGGCTTGCCAGCGATAGCATTCTCCCAGCCGCCGAAAATCCCCAATCTGCACCCACCTCGCGCATCCCCGCAATCCCCGCCCTTTAGCAGTGCGCACTACCCAGTTTTTTCATCATTTGCAGCCAACAATTTCCTGATTTTCCTCACCGCGCACATGGGCCACCATCGATCTTGCCCGCCAGCCGAATGTTGTCCGCCCAAACGTCCGCGAGAGACCCATGGCAGCAACTGCACAACGGCCGGCGACCGTACTGCCCATGACAAAACTAAATCAACAGCGTCGGGAGTGCTCCATGATCAAGTCCTTGTGTCTCCGTCTCACTCACCCTCTGGCAATCACTGCTCTTGCCGCCACGGTCGCGACCAGCGCCCAGGCCGGGACCCTGTCCATCGGCCACACCACGTGGGTCGGCTACGGCACCCTGTATCTGGCTCAGGACCTGGGCTATTTCAAGGAAAACGGTCTGACCGTCGAATTGCCGGTGGTCGAAGAGGCGTCGATGTACATGGCCGCGCAGGCGTCCGGGCAACTGTCCGGCTCGGCGTCGACCATCGATGAAGTGCTCAAATACCGCCCGCAGTTCTGCTTCAAAGCAGTCGCGGCGCTGGATGATAGCCATGGCGGCGATGGCGTGCTGGTCGGCAAGGATGTGAAAAGCCTGCAAGAGCTCAAGGGCAAATCCGTGGCCGTCAACGAAGGTTCGACCTCGCAGTTCTGGCTCTCCTATTTGCTGAAAAAGAACGGCATGAAGATGAGCGACATCACCGTGCAGAACATGACCGCAGATGATGCCGCCACCGCGTTCATCGCCGGTCGCGTGCCCGCTGCCGTGACCTGGGAGCCGCACCTGTCGATGGTCCGCGACAAGCAGCAGGGCAAAGTGCTGATCGACAGCAGCAGCACCCCCGGCGTGATCGTCGATGTGGTCGCGCTTAATTGCAGCGTGATCGAGAAGCAGCCGGAAGACGTCAAGGCTTTGGTCGCCGGGTTGTACAAAGCCGTGCAATACACCAAGGATCATCCGGAAGACGCTTACAAAATCATGGCCAAAGGTGTCGGCGGTTACCTGTCCGATCCGAAGGAACTGGCCGCCGCCGCGCAAGGCGTGCGTTTCTACGATCAAGCCATGAGCGAGAAGCTCTTGGGCTCACCGGGCAAACCGGGTGACAGCGCAGCGCTGATCAAACTGGCCAACGAAACCGCCAGCGAATTGCAGGGCAAACCTTACAACGTCAGCAACGACGAGCTGGTCGACAACCGTTTCGTCAGCCCGCTCTAGGAGGTGTGCAATGTTCAAGCGCAATTCGTGGCTGAGCCGCAGCCTCACGCCAAAAACCGCGTTGCCGGTGCAAGTGGTGTGGAGCGCCAGCGCTCTGGCCTGGGTGTTGTTGGTCGGCCTGTGGGCCGGGCTGTCTTACGGCGGCATCGTCCCAGGGATGTTTTTGCCGACGCCGGGCGCGGTGGTTGAAGCCGCCGTGCGCCTGGGCCGCGACGGCACACTCGGCACACATGTGTGGGCGAGTGTCGAAGTGGTGATGGTCGGCTTCATCGTGTCGTCGTTGGTGGCGGTGCCGTTGGGGTTGCTGATGGGCAGCTTCCGTATCGTTCAGGCGTTCCTTGAACCGCTGGTGAACTTCATTCGTTACCTGCCGGTGACCTCGTTTGTGCCGCTGTTCATCTTGTGGATCGGCATCGGTCTGGAGCAGCGCGTGTCGGTGATTATCTTCGGTGTGTTCTTTCAGCAGTTGGTGATGATCGCCGACGTCTCGAAAGGCATTTCCAAGGACCTGATCAACGCCTCCTACACCTTGGGTTCCAGTCGCCGCGATGCGGTGTTGCATGTGATCGCGCCGGCCTCGGTGCCGGGCGTGCTCGATACCCTACGGGTAACTATGGGCTGGGCCTGGACGTATCTGGTGGTGGCTGAACTGGTCGCCGCGTCCAGCGGTTTGGGTTACCTGAGCCTGAAGGCCATGCGCGGTTTTCAGGTCGACGTGATTTTCCTCGCCATCGCGATCATCGGCCTGCTCGGTCTGGTCACCGATCAACTGTTCCGTTTTCTCCGCCTGAGGGTTGCCGCATGGGCTCAGTGACTGCTGCCAATCATCGTTTTATCGAACCCGTTGCGACCCCGGCACAAGCCGCGCCGCGCTTGCAGGTGGACAAGGTCAGCCTGCGTTACAGGAAACCTGACGGCGGCACGTTTACCGCGCTGGAAGAAGTTTCGTTCGAGGTGCCGGATCAGCAGTTTGCCGTGCTGGTCGGGCCATCGGGTTGTGGCAAGTCGAGCCTGTTGTACCTGACCGCCGGTCTGGCTGAGCCGACCTCCGGTGAGATCTACGTCGGCGGCCAGCAAGTGCAAGGCCCCGGTGCGGATCGCGGCATGGTCTTTCAGAGTTACACGCTGTTCCCGTGGCTGACCGTGCGGCAGAACGTCGAGTTCGGCCTCAAACGCCGCGGCATGCCGGCGGCGCGGCGCAAGGAGATCGTCGATTATTACGTCAACGAAGTCGGCCTCGGCGGGTTCGCCGACAACTACGCCAAGCAACTGTCGGGCGGGATGATGCAGCGCGTGGCGATCGCCCGCGCACTGGCCAATGATCCGCAGATTCTACTGATGGACGAACCGTTCGGTGCGCTCGATAGCCAGACACGTCTGCAGATGCAGCAGTTGTTACTGCGGGTGTGGGGCAACAGCAAGAAGACCGTGTTGTTCGTCACCCATGACATCGACGAAGCCATTCTGCTCGGCGATCGGGTCTATGTGATGGGCGCGAAACCGGGGCGGATCAAGCAGATTCTCGACGTGCCAATCGAACGTCCGCGCTCGCTCGACATGGTCATGGAGCGCTCGTTCATTGACATGAAGCGGCAGATCTTCGGGTTGCTGCATGATGACCTGGAAGAAGTGCATTGATCCAACGGTCATGTCACCTGGCCATTGTGGGGCAGCCGGCGATGTGATTTCACTGCTGGGCAAACACGGTTCTGACCCAGCCCTGCAGGGTGTATTGCTGGTAGATGGGTTCAGGCACATCGACATACGGATCAGTAATGAACCGTTCAGGAATCACCGGGTTGGCCTCATCAATGACCAGGATGTTCGCCGGGTTGTAAAAGTCATAGTCGACCACGCTCTTGTTGGTGGTGATGACTTTTTTTCGTGAAGCCATGGCTTCAAAGAAACGGAAGCTCAACCCGGCCTGGCCAGGCTTGGAAATGTCCAGAATGATGCGCGAGCGCTTTACCAGTTCGCCAACAGACGCCAGTGACATTCTCTGCTCGAAGAACGTGATACCCGGATGCGCGCCCGGGATCGGTTTGCACTGCACCAGAAACTTGTAATCGGTCACCCCGAGACGATCGAATGCCTGCGCCAGGCCTTCAAGTGCCGGCACCCGATCCTTGCCCGCCATTACCACAAACGCCGAGTATTCACCGGGTTCGCCGTCTGCGGTGTAGTCGTCGTAAATGAAGTTGTGGAGCTTTTTCAGGCCGTAGCTTTCAGCATTCTGCGGGTCGAAAGAAAACACCTCGTCATAACCGGCAAGTTCTTCCCGGGTCATCGGCCAGCGACTGAAACTGTCGTAGAGGTAGGCGATCTTGCGCTCGCTGGCATTGAGGCCGGCGGTCAGTTGCTTAGGCTCGATTTGCGCCGGGTTGATGATCAACGCAACGTCAAAGCGCCCTGAGGCACCGATACTCTTCTTGAACTGGCGTAACTGCGCCCAGCGTTTAAGCGGGCGGCGCAGGATCTTCGGCGCTCGATCAAAGCTGTTCTGCATCGCTGACGTATCGATGAAACACACGTCATTGTCGATCATCAGGTAGTCCGCCAGTTTGCGCGCGTAACCACCAATGTCCTTGCACACCAATAAGATTTTCATGAGATTCCATATCGTCAATTCGGGCGACGGGTCGATGTTCCTCGGCCCTGCCTAGGGCGCCGCCGGCAGCAGGAAGCGCGCAATCACCGGCAGATGATCGGAGATGCGCAGCGTATCGTCCTGGCGCACCCTCGCTTCCACCCGTTTGATCTTCGGGCTGTAAAACAGATAGTCGACCGTGCGATCCGGGCCATTCAGGCCGGGGTCGTTGGGGTAGTGGGTCAGCCACTGCGCACGGTCGATGCCGCTGGCTTCGTTGTTGGTCGGGATCATCGGGTACTTGTCCCACAGCAGATGCAGTTCGCTGTCGGCGGAGTAGGGCGTGCGCTGCTCGGCAGGCAGGCGGCGGAACTGGCCGAGCGGCAGCAGATTGAAATCGCCACCGATCAACCATGGCAGGCCCTGACTTTCGTACTTGTCGAGCACTTTGGCCACGGCGCTCACTTGCGCCTGCAACGTGTCATCGGGCTGGCTGGCACGCTCCAGATGGGTATTGAAAACGGTCAGTTGCCCACCATCGCTCAGGGGCAGTTTGGTCGCGAGCAGGGCGTCTTTTGGCTGGAATTGACGGCTGATGAAATTGGCCGCAGCAACCGGCAATTGCAGGCGTTCGGCGTGTTCGATGCGATAGCGGCTCAGGGTTGCCAGTTGCCGGCCAACGCTGCCGAAAACGTGTCGATCAGGGACGAAATCGGCTTTCCAGTCGAATGCGCTGGCGCTGCACGGGTACAGGTCGGCGACGCGTTCCTGCAACAGTTTTAGCTGGTTCTGATAATCGCTGGCCTTGGCGCCGTCATCGAGCTCCTGCAACAGCACCACATCGGGCTGCTCGTCGCGGATCACCCGCGCCACTTCGTCGAGGCTGAAGGCCATGTCTTCCTGTGTCGGCGCTTCATCGTTGCCCTGGGCCAGATCATTCCAGAACACGTAACGCTTGCCGGCCAGATACTGCACGTTCCAGGTCATGACTTTCAGCGCCTGGCCCGGCACCAGCGTCGGTGGCGTTCCCGTGCAACTGACTGGCAGGGTTTCGCGGGCGTCCGGGCGCCAGGTCAGGCTGAAGATCAGCGCGCCAATCAGCACAAGGGCGAGCACAGAAAGAAACAGGGTGTAGCGCAGTAGACGGGTCATGGCTCGGCTTATAGCGTTACAGAAAGTGGCCCGAGCATACCTGACGGCCGTCTCGAAGCCCAAGCGCAGTGCTGTCAGACCACTCTGTCGCGTTTGTCAGGCAATTCGCTGATCAGCATGAACAGGCGGAACAACACCACGCTGGTGAACAGTTGCAGGAAGCTGTGAGCACTGTCGATCAGTACGGCAATCAGCGGATTCTGCGGCTCGGGGTACACCGCCAATGTCGCGCCTTTGAGCAACCACAGTGGCGTCATCACACAGAGAATGCACAGCAGGATCCGCCAGAAGTGTCCACGGGTCAGGCGCAGGCTTTCTTTCATCGCCTGCAAAGGCCCCATGCCGCGCAGCACCAACAGGTATTCGCCGAACGCGAGCATGACCATCAGCATCAGGCCTGGCAGGAAATACAGCGACAGGCCCAACAGAATCAGCAAGGTATTGAGCGCCGTGAGCAACGCGAAGCGCGGCCACAGAGTGGCGGCCATTGCCAGCAGGTCACGGTTGCGCGGCGCTTCGCCACGGCTGCGCGCATCGAGGAACAGGATCAGCGCTGCGGTGTACAGCGGATACACCAGCAGACCGACGACGATACTGATGGCCGAGATATTTTCCGGCCCGCTGGCGCGATCGACCACTTGTTGTAAAAACGCTTCGAAAATCACCAGCGGCAGGCACAACCGTACGATGCTGCCCAAATGGCGTTTGAAAAAATACAGAGAGTCGCGCAGCACTTCGAGGGCATTCATCAGTCGGTATCGCAGGTCGAAAACAGTGGCTCACTTTAACCGATGATGGCTGGCGCGACACAAACGTAAACATTCGGTAAAGGTCATTGAAACGTTTTGTCACCGTCTCCATTACAGGAGAGCACCTCGGCCAACGTGGACGAGGGCAATGTTATCCCCGGCAATCTACGAGGTCGCCATGAACAGCGAAGAGCAAACCCTGATCGATGGACTGTTTTCCCGGCTGCAACAGGCCGAAACGGAGGCAGCCCCGCGCGATGCCCAGGCTGAGGCGCGGATCAAGGAACACCTGACCCGCCAGCCAGCGGCAGGTTATTTCATGACCCAGGCGATTCTGGTGCAAGAGGCGGCGCTCAAAAGCCTCGATGAGCAGAACAAGCAACTGACTCAACAGGTCCAGCAGTTGCAGGCTGAACTGCAATCGGCCAAAGCGCAGAGTGCCGCACCGGCGCCGAGCGGTGGTGGCGGTTTCCTGTCGAGCATTTTTGGTGGCAGCCCGCGTCCGGCGCCGACCCAGAGCGCCGCCCCGGCGTCCACTGGCGGTTGGCGTGAGCCGGCACCGCAGCAGAACTTCGGTGCTCCTGCGCCACAACAGAACTTCGGCGCAGCGCCGCCTAACTATGCGCAGCAAGCCGCTCCGGCGGCCGGCAGCAGCTTCCTCGGCGGCGCCTTGAAAACCGCCGCCGGTGTGGCCGGTGGCGTGATGCTGGCGCAGGGCATCAGCAGCTTGTTCCATCACAATCAGCAACCGGAAGAAATCGTTGAAGTGATCAAGGAAGAGCCGGCGCAGGTCGCCGACCAGAGCAGCAACGGCTGGGGCGATGATCAGCGTGTGGCCGATAACGGCTTCTCAGGCAATGACCAGGGCGGCTTCACCGACACCGACTACGGCAACGACAATTCCTCGTTCTTTGATGACGACGATTCCTTCGTCTGACTCACCATTCGTCCGGAGCCCTTGAGGGCTCCGGGCCGATTATTCGCGGAACCCTCCTGATGGCTGGCATACTGAGCGCCTTTTTCGGGCCTGGCGCCTGATCCCGCTTCGTGCGCTTGCGCGCCCACAGGAACTCCGGTGAAAAAAATCGCAGTGTTCGCCGACGTGCAGAACCTCTACTACACCGTGCGTCAGGCCTATGGTTGTCACTTCAACTACGCCGCATTGTGGGCAGACATCAGCAAGGACGGGCAGATCGTCGAGGCCTACGCCTACGCGATCGACCGTGGCGACAGCAAGCAGCAGCAGTTCCAGCAGATCCTGCGCAACCTCGGCTTCACCGTGAAACTCAAACCCTACATCCAGCGCAGCGACGGCTCGGCCAAGGGCGACTGGGACGTGGGCATCACCCTCGACATCATGGACGCCGCCGACCACGTCGACGAAATTGTCCTGGCCTCCGGTGACGGCGATTTCGACATGCTGCTCGAACGCATTATCAGCAAACACGGCGTGCAAGCGGTCGCCTACGGCGTGCCGGGCCTGACCGCCAACTCGCTGATCCGCGCCGCCAGCCGTTACGTGCCGATCGAAGGCGCGCTGCTGCTGAAGAATTGAACAGCTACTGAAGAATTGATTTGTACGGAGTTGAACCCGGTTTGGAACGCATTGCAGTCATCGACTTTGAAACCACTGGCCTGTCGCCGAACAGCAACTGCCGCGCCACGGAAATCGCCGTGGTCATGCTGGAGAACGGCCGCATCGTCGAGCGTTACCAGAGCCTGATGAACGCCGGCGTCCGCGTTCCGGCGTTTATCGAGCAACTGACCGGCATCAGCAACGCCATGCTGCGCACCGCGCCGCCGGCGGAGCGGGTGATGGAAGAGGTCAATGAGTTTGTCGGCTGCACGCCGCTGGTAGCGCACAACGCATCCTTCGACCAGAAGTTCTGGGATTTTGAGTTGGGACGGATCAAACGCACGCGGTTGCAGAACTTTGCCTGTTCGTTGCTGCTGGCCCGGCGTCTGATGCCGGCGGCGCCGAACCACAAGCTCGGTACGCTCACCACGTTTGCGCGTTTGCCGCACACAGGCCAGGCTCACCGGGCCATGGCCGATGCCGAGATGGCGGCCAATCTGATGGCGCATCTGGCTGATGAGTTGCGGCACAAGCACGGCGTCAGCGAGCTATCGCATGACCTGCTGTGCAAGTTGCAGAAAGTCCCCGCCGCCAAAGTCAGCGAGCACCTGCAGCGCTATCGCTGATCCCAAGCCCAACACAGACCCCCTGTAGGAGTGAGCCTGCTCGCGATGACGGTGTGTCAGTCAACATTCGTTTCGACTGACGCGCCGCTATCGCGAGCAGGCTCACTCCTACAGGGAGGAATCATCATCCTCAGGATTTGCCGTTGCCTTCGATCTGGCTGAGTGGCACGCGCTTTTCGATGGCGCTCGACAGCACAATCGAGGTCTTGCTGAAACCAAACTTCGCCACGCGATTGATCAACTCCTCCAGCTCCGTCATCGATCCCACCGCAGCCTTCATCATCACGCACGGATCACCTGTCACTCGAAAGCATTCGGTCAGTTGCGGGATTTTCACCAGTTCGTCGTAAACCTTCTGACTGCCGTTCTGGTGCAGGCGCAATTCGATCATGCACTGGATCGGCAGGCCGATTTTCGACAGGTCAATTTTCGCCTCATAGCCGGTGATCACCCCCGATGCCTCAAGCTTGGCCACGCGCTCGGCAACTGCCGGGGCGGAGAGGTTAACTTTGCGCGCCAGGTCGGCGTAGGACGCACGGCCGTTTTCCAACAGGGCGCTGAGCAGCATGCGGTCGTATTTATCCAAGGCCGGACTCCTGAAAATGCCAGACTTTCGAAATCACGGCTTAAGCCGTCGATCTCCGTTCTTTCCAAAGTGTACCGGCGCTATAAACAGGTTTTGTAACTTATTTTTAGTCGTGGGCCTTTCTAGAATAATCCATCCCCTGCCCAGACTTTCGAGCTGCCCATGCCTGCCTTGCGCCGTTTTTCCTTGCCGCTGATCGCCGCGTTTTTTGCGTTGTATGTGATTTGGGGATCGACCTATCTGGTGATCCGCATCGGCGTCGAGTACTGGCCACCGCTGATGCTCGGCGGTGTGCGCTTTGTGATCGCGGGTACGTTGATGTATGCCTTTCTGCGCTGGCGCGGGGCACCGGCGCCGACCTGGGCGCAGTGGAAAGCGGCGGGTATCATCGGGATTTTGCTGTTGAGTTTTGGTAATGGCGCGGTGAGTGTGGCTGAGCACACCGGTGTGGCCTCCGGCGTGGCGGCGTTGGCGGTGGCAACGGTGCCATTGTTCACCTTGCTCTGTGGATATTTCTGGGGCGCGCGCAATACCCGTCTGGAGTGGGCCGGGGTGGCGTTGGGGATTATCGGTATCGCCATGCTCAACATGGGTTCCAACCTGCAATCGAGTCCGCTGGGCGCGGCGTTGCTGATTTTCGCAGCGGCGACCTGGGCGTTCGGTTCGGTATGGAGCAAGCATCTGCCATTGCCGCAGGGGGCGATGGCCAGTGCGGTGGAAATGCTCGTTGGCGGTGTGGTGCTGCTGATTGGTAGCGCCGTCAGTGGTGAACACTTGCAAGCTGTGCCGCCGATTGAAGGCTGGCTGGCGCTGGCGTACCTGATCTTCTTCGGCTCGATCATCGCCTTCAACTCTTATATGTACCTGCTCAAGCACGTGCGTCCGGCGGCGGCGACCAGTTATGCCTACGTCAACCCGGCGGTGGCGGTGTTGCTGGGGATCGTGTTCGTTGGCGAGACCATCGGCATCGAAGAAGCGCTGGCGATGCTGGTGATCATCAGCGCCGTGGTGTTGATTGGCTTGCCACAGTGGCGCCGGCCAGCACAGCCGCCAGTCGTGGCGCCGACAGCCGTTCCCACAGAAACGCGTACGAATTAGGGTAAACTGCGCGGCATTGCATGCCTGCGTCATTTTTTCCTACGGTACTTCCATGACTTTCGCCACCCTTGGCCTGATCGAACCCTTGCTGCGCTCCCTCGAGAAGCTCGGCTACCAGACCCCGACGCCGGTTCAGGCGCAAGCCATTCCGGCCGTGCTGGCCGGTCGTGACCTGATGGCAGCGGCGCAGACCGGCACCGGCAAAACCGCCGGTTTCGCCTTGCCGCTGCTGCAGTTGCTGGCCATGGAAGGGCCGAAAGTCGCCGCCAATTCGGTGCGCGCGCTGATTCTGGTGCCGACCCGTGAGCTGGCCGAACAAGTCCACGAAGCCGTGCGCCAGTACGCCGAAAACCTGCCGTTGCGCACGTACGCGGTATACGGCGGCGTCAGCATCAACCCGCAAATGATGAAGCTGCGCGGCGGCGTCGATCTGCTGGTGGCGACGCCGGGCCGTCTGCTCGACCTGTTCCGCCAGAAGGCGCTGAAATTCAATCAGCTGCAAACCCTGGTGCTCGACGAAGCCGATCGCATGCTCGATCTGGGCTTCTCCGAAGAACTGTCGAACATCTACCGCGCACTGCCGAAGAAACGTCAGACGCTGCTGTTCTCCGCGACCTTCTCCGATGACATCCGCCTGCTGGCCGGGCAGATGCTCGACGATCCGCTGACCGTCGAGGTCAGCCCGCGCAACGTGGCTGCCAACACGGTCAAGCAGTGGATCGTGACGGTGGACAAGAAGCGCAAGGCTGAGCTGTTCGTGCACTTGATGCGCAAGAACAAGTGGAAGCAGGTGCTGGTGTTCGCCAAGACCCGCAACGGTGTGGATGCGCTGGTGGAAAAACTTCAGGGCCTTGGTGTGAATGCTGACGGTATCCATGGTGATAAACCGCAGGCAACCCGTCAGCGAGCGCTGGATCGTTTCAAGCTCAGTGAAGTGCAGATTCTGGTTGCGACTGATGTAGCGGCGCGGGGGCTGGATATCGAAGATCTGCCGTTGGTGATCAACTTCGATCTGCCGATCGTGGCTGAGGATTACATTCACCGTATTGGCCGTACCGGCCGTGCTGGCGCAACCGGTGAGGCGATTTCGCTGGTGTGTGCGGATGAAGTGAACATGTTGTCGGCGATTGAAATGCTGACACGGCAGACCTTGAAGCGTCAGAACGAGCCGGATTTCGAACCTGAGCACCGCGTGCCGGACACCGACGCCAGCGGTCAGGTGATCAAGAAGCCGAAAAAACCGAAGAAGCCGAAAGCTTCGGGTGGTGGTGGCAAGCGCAATCTGGGTAAGTGGGTCGATAGCGGCGAGACGCAGGCGCCGGAGCCTTCGGTCAAGCCTGTGCGTAAAGTGCCGGTGTTTAACACTGGACCGCGCAAGCGTAAGCCTTAAGGTCAAAAGCCCCTCACCCTAACCCTCTCCCCAAGGGAGAGGGGACTGATTGGGGGATGCTCGCGAAGTACGCCGACTTGATCCTATGGCTGTGAATCCATAATCGACAAAGCTTTCGCCTGACACCTAGGTCGTCTGACCAAATCCATAATCGACTCGGTCTTTCAGGTCGATGGATGACGTGAGACACCTCGGTCGGCCCCCTCTCCCTCTGGGAGAGGGCTGGGGTGAGGGTTCAGGCAGACGCCTCGGACTTGAACCACTGCACAATCCCCAACCCTGCCGCCCGCCCGCTGGCAAAACACCCCGTCAGCAAATACCCGCCCGTCGGTGCTTCCCAATCCAGCATCTCCCCCGCGCAGAACACCCCCGGCAACGCCTTGAGCATCAAACGCTCATCCATCGCCTCGAACGTCACGCCACCAGCGCTGCTGATCGCTTCGTCCAGCGGACGGGTTTTCACCAAGGTCAGCGGCAACGCCTTGATCGCCCGGGCCAATAGCGCCGGATCGGCGAAAGTCGCAGCATCGGTCAGCTCACGCAGCAATGCCGCTTTCACCCCATCAATCCCGACCTGACTGTGCAAATGCTTGGCCATCGAACGCGAACCGCGAGGCTTGCTCAACGCTGCCTGCAATTTATCCACAGGCCGGCCGGGCAGCAGATCGATGTGAACGGTCGCTGCGCCGTACTGATTGATCGCCTCACGAATCGGCGCCGACAGCGCATAAATCAAACTGCCCTCAATGCCGGTCGCGGTGATCACGCATTCGCCCAAGCGTGGAGTGTCATCGTTCAAACCGATGGCGATATTTTTCAGCGGTGCGCCGGCGAATTTGCTGACCATCAACTCGCTCCAAGCCTGCACCTCGAAGCCACAATTACTTGGCTGCAACGGCGCAAGTCCTACACCGCGTTGCTCCAGCGGCAGCATCCAGGCACCGTCGGAACCGAGGCGCGACCAACTGCCGCCGCCGAGGGCGAGCAGGGTGGCGTCGGGTTTGACGGTGATTTCACCTTCCGGGCTGTCGATGCGCAGCGCGCCGTGTTCATCCCAGCCGAGCCAGCGATGGCGGGTGTGGATAACTACGCCGCTGTCGCGTAAGCGTTTGAGCCAGGCGCGCAGCAGCGGCGCGGCTTTCATGTCGGTGGGGAATACGCGGCCGGAGCTGCCGACAAAGGTCTCGATGCCCAGATCGTGAATCCATGTGCACAACGCATCGGCGTCGAAGCCGCGCAGCAGCGGGGCGATTTGTGGCGCGCGTTCGGCGTAGCGCGAGAGAAACGCCGGGTACGCTTCAGAGTGGGTGATGTTCATGCCGCCGACGCCGGCCAGCAGAAACTTGCGTCCCACCGAGGGCATGCCGTCGTAGAGATCGACGCGGATTCCGGCCTGGCTCAGTACTTCAGCGGCCATCAGGCCGGCGGGGCCACCGCCAATGATGGCGACGTGAGCGGGGGAGGAGGCGGAAGTCTGGGTCATGGCATGCGCTGCGGTATGGCGGGATAAGGCGCGCATTCTAACAGCGCGGATCTCTTGTAGGAGTGAGCCTGCTCGCGATAGCGGTGTGTCAGCCAAATTAATGTTGAAGGTGCTGACGCATCGCGAGCAGGCTCACTCCTACAGGGATTTGAGGTGGCCTTGAGTTGTTGGTTGAAAAGTGATCAGTGCTCTGTAGGCCCTGTCGGATATGGCCTGTAGTCCCTTTCACTCAGGTTATCCACAGGCCGTTCCACAGCGATTGTGGGTAACGCAGCACAACTCAATGACAACCGTGTGACTGCCAGACCCGTTGCGCGCTGTGATGCAGGATGCCGTGGCGACGGGCGAGGGCGTGGCGATCCTTGCTGTAGCCGCCGCCAATCACGCCCATCACCGGAATATCGCGGCCCAGGCAATGGCGCATCACGCTTTCATCACGGGCGGCGACGCCTGCGTCGGTCAGTTGCAGATAACCGAGGGCATCGTCCTTGTGCACATCGACGCCGGCGTCGTATAGCACCAGATCCGGTTGATACAGCGGCAGCAAATAGCTGAGCGTGTCATCGACCACCTTCAAATAATCGCCATCGCCCATGCCTTTGGGCAGCGGAATATCCCAGTCACTTTCCGCCTTGCGTGCAGGAAAATTCTTCTCGCAGTGCAGGGAAACGGTAATCGCCTCCGGCGTGTCATGCAGGATTCGCGCGGTGCCATCGCCCTGATGCACATCGCAATCGAAGATCAGCACGCGATTCACGCGACCGCTTTGCAGCAGGTAATGGCTGATGATCGCCAGGTCATTGAAAATGCAGAAGCCCGCCGGGTAATCGTAATGCGCATGATGGGTGCCGCCGGCCAAGTGGCAGGCGAGGCCATGCTCAAGGGCTTTTTCCGCCGCCAGTATCGAACCGCCGACGGCCCGCACCGTACGCCTTGCCAACGCTTCGTTCCAAGGCAGGCCGAGGCGCCGCTGGTCTTCGCGGGACAACTCGCCGCTCATGTAGCGTTCGATATACGCACGGTCATGGGCGAGGGCGAGGATGTCGTTGGGGCAGATCTCCGGGCGCAGCAGGTCGGCATCGCGGGTCAGACCGCTGTCGACCAGGTGATCGCGCAGCAAACGAAACTTGTCCATCGGGAAGCGGTGATCCGCCGGAAACTCGGGGCTGTAGTCTTCGTGGTAGATCAGCGGCAGTGGCATGGCGGTTTCATGTAGGAACGTAGGAAAGAGTGAAGGATCCTACCAGCGATGTAGACTTGCGGCATGGAAACGGAGGGCACGATGGAGCCGATACTGGAACTTGAAAGCGCGCGCTTGCTGATGCGTCAGTGGCAGGACGAGGATTTGCCGGCATTTGCCGCGATGTGCGCCGATCCTCAAGTGATGCGTTATTTTCCGGCCCCGTTGAGCCGACTGGAAAGCGCTTCAATGATCGGCCGCGTGCGCGGGCATTTTGCCGAGCACGGTTTCGGCTTGTGGGCGCTGGAGCGCAAGGACAGCGGCGAATTCATCGGTTTCACCGGGCTCGGCGTGGTCGGTTTCGACGCGCCGTTCACCCCGGCGGTGGAAATTGGCTGGCGCCTGGCCAAGGAACATTGGGGGCTCGGTTATGCAAGTGAAGCGGCATGGACCGCTCTACGCTGCGGCTTTGATCGCTTGGCCTTGAAGGAAATCGTCTCCTTCACCGCGCAATCCAATCTGCCGTCGGAGAAAGTCATGCAGGCGATTGGCATGCATCACGCCCCGGACGATGATTTCGATCACCCCAAGCTTGCCGTCGATCATCCGTTGCGCCGGCATGTGCTCTACCGCATCACCCGCGAACAATGGCTGCAAACCTTGCATGGATAAGCCGACACGGACGTTTACAATGGCCGCCATATCATTGGCCCGCGCCAGAATCTGAATCGGCCGCCGCAGCCAAGACTGCGCGGCATAGCTTTGTGTGAGGAGAGTCTGAATGAGCCAAGTGTTGGAAGATCTGGTTGACCTGCTGACCCTGGAACCGATCGAAGAAAACCTGTTCCGTGGCCGCAGCCAGGATCTGGGTTTCCGTCAGTTGTTCGGTGGCCAGGTGCTCGGCCAGTCGCTGTCGGCGGCCAGTCAGACCGTTGAAGAGGCGCGCCATGTGCATTCGATGCACGGTTATTTCCTGCGTCCGGGCGATGCCAAGTTGCCGGTGGTCTACTCGGTTGATCGCGTGCGCGATGGCGGCAGCTTCAGCACTCGTCGGGTCACGGCGATCCAGAAGGGCCATCCGATCTTCACTTGCAGTGCTTCGTTTCAGTACGACGAAGCAGGCTTTGAGCACCAGAGCCAGATGCCGGTGGTGGTCGGTCCGGAAAACCTGCCGTCGGAGCTGGAATTGACCCAGCAACGCGCGCACCTGATCCCGGAACACATGCGTGAAAAACTGCTGTGCCCGAAGCCGATCGAAGTGCGCCCGGTCACCGAAAAAGACCCGTACAACCCGCAACCGGCGGATCCGGTGAAGTACGTGTGGTTCCGTGCTGACGGTGCGTTGGCCGACATTCCGGCCCTGCACAAATACCTGTTGGCCTACGCCTCGGACTTCGGCTTGCTGACCACGTCGATGCTGCCCCACGGCAAGTCGGTCTGGCAGAAAGACATGCAGGTCGCCAGCCTCGATCACGCGCTGTGGTTCCACAACGATCTGCGCGCCGATGACTGGTTGCTCTATGCGATGGACAGCCCGTGGGCCGGCAATTCCCGTGGTTTCTCCCGTGGCAGCGTGTACAACCGCGCCGGGCAATTGGTGGCTTCGGTGACGCAGGAAGGCTTGATCCGCCATCGCAAGGATTGGGCATGAGCCTGAAGGATGTGAAGCACTGGGTGTTCGACATGGACGGTACGCTGACCGTCGCCGTGCATGATTTTGCAGCGATTCGCGTGGCGCTGGCGATTCCGCCGCAGGACGACATCCTCACTCATCTTGCGGCATTGCCGGCGGATGAGGCAGCAGCGAAACATGCCTGGTTGTTGGAGCACGAGCGCGATCTGGCGCTGGGTTCGACCCCGGCCAACGGGGCGGTAGAGCTGGTGCGTGATCTGCACGCACGCGGTTATCGCCTCGGCATTCTGACCCGAAATGCGCGGGAATTGGCACATGTGACGCTGGAGGCCATTGGTTTGGCTGACTGTTTTGCGGTGGACGATGTGTTGGGCCGTGATGAAGCACCGCCGAAGCCGCATCCGGGTGGTTTGCTGAAACTGGCAGACGCTTGGGACGTGCCGGCGAGTGAGCTGGTGATGGTCGGTGATTACCGCTTTGATCTGGATTGCGGCCGCGCGGCGGGCGCGCGGACAGTGCTGGTGAATCTGCCGGAAAACCCGTGGCCGGAGCTGACCGATTGGCATGCGAAGGATTGTGTCGAGTTGCGGCGGATGCTGCTGGCCTGAAATCTTGGCTGCTTTAGCGGGCCTCATCGCGAGCAGGCTCACTCCTACAATTGAATGCGTTCCCCTGTAGGAGTGAGCCTGCTCGCGATGGCGTCAGATCAATCAGCACAAAACTTATTCGAACAACGCCTTCTGCCCCTCCGGCGAGGTCAGCATTCCATCTCCGTTATGCCCAACCCCGGGCACTTCAACCAACCGCTGATTCACCCCTTCCGGATGGCGACGCAGCAAATAGCCGAAGTAAAACTTGCCACGCTCCAGGCGATACGCCCCTTGCGCTTCGGCTTCACAACGCTTGTCCAACGCCGGATGGTTAGGATCGGTGTCCTGCTGCCCAAGCAGATAAATCACCTCGCGTTTGACGTAACCGCTCTCAAGCTGCAACGGCGTTTGCCCACCGGCGTACACCGGCATGTCCGACAGACCGTACTTCCAGCGATTGAAACCCGCGCACTTGGCGTGATCGAACGCCACCGGCCGTTGCTCATTGAAATACGCATAGGACGACGGATTGGCCACCACATAACGCAAGCGAATGCCGTTGGCCTTCAGCGCTGGCTGATCCTTGGCGAGCAGGGCATAACGCTGCACCACTTGACCGCCACCGGAATGACCGAAAATCACGATCTGCTTCACGTCCGGAAACTGTTTGCGGTCGCTGATCCGCGCGACGATCTCATCGAGCGCCGCATAGGAACTCAACGGATTCGGTCCTGTGGATAACCCGCCGCCCATCCACTCGTTGCCTTGCCAGCGCAGCAACGTAGCGGGGAGCGAGTACAGCGCGACATCGCTTTCATTGAGGAACTGCGGCGCAATCACCAGCGTGTGGGGGCTTTGTCCCGCCAGCTCGGCCGCGCTCTCGGCGCTTTTGCGATAGGTCTCGGCGTTGCGCAACCGGCCATGAATGACGATCAGCACACGCTCGATCTTCTCCGGCGCAGGACCAATGCCTACCGCCATTTCCCCGGCCTTGAGTTGCAAACGACCGGGGCTGATCGCATCGACACCTGCGGCGTGCGCGGTGCTGCCAACCATCAGTAACGCTAAAAGCCATTTATGCATTTACAGGTTTTTCGCCGCGAAGGTGTCGCACTGGCCGACCTGGCCCTGTGCGAATCCGGTTTTGAACCAGCGCACCCTTTGCGCCGACGTACCGTGGGTAAACGAGTCCGGCACCACACGGCCCTGACCTTGTTGTTGCAAGCGATCATCACCGATGGCGTTGGCCGCATTCAAGGCCTCTTCGATGTCGCCCGGTTCCAGCCAGTTCAAGCGCTTCTGTGCGCTGTAGGCCCAGACGCCGGCGAGGCAGTCGGCCTGCAATTCCTGACGCACCAGCAAACCGCCGTCGCCTTCCATTTGCCGACCTTGCTGGCGGGCTGTCTGAATTTTCGCCGAGACACCGAGAAGCGTCTGCACATGGTGTCCGACTTCATGCGCGATTACGTAGGCCTGAGCGAAATCTCCGGCAGCCTTGAAGCGTTGCGACATCTCCTGGAAGAACGCCATGTCCAGATAAACCTTCTGGTCCGCCGGGCAATAGAACGGGCCAGTGGCCGAGGTCGCCAGACCGCAGGCGGAATTGACCCGGTTGCTGAACAGCACCAAGGTCGGGTCCTTATATTGCCGGCCAGCCTGCTGGAAAACCGCACCCCAGGTGTCTTCGGTGTCACCAAGGATCGAGCGGACGAATTCGGCCTGTTCATCATTGGCCGGCGGCGCCTGACGGGTTTGCGAAGTCGGCGCGGCTTGTTGCCCCGATTGCCCGGCGAGCTGACCGAGGATCTGCAGCGGATCCTGCCCGGTGATCCAGCCAATGCCGACAATCAGCAGGATGGCCCCCAGGCTCAGGCCTTTGCCGCCGCCGAAACGCATGCCGCCACCGCCGCCGGCATCATCACCACGGGCATCGACGACGTTGTCACTGCGTCGGCCTTTTTTCCATAGCATGTGGGAATCCTCTGTGTGTATCGGGTGATGATGAGTGTTGCTGCTGTGTGAGTGTGGCGCCAGTCCGGTCGTCCGTCTATTGGCCACACGCAAACAGGCCCGGCCTCGTGCTGACGAGGTCGGGCCTGTTATTGACGATCACCCGCCCTGGGAATTCAATCCCTTGGCGGGTTTCTTTCAGCAGGTCATCGATCAGCGATCAAACGCATCCCACTGCGGTGCGAAATCCGGGCTGACCTGGCGTTGATTTTTCGGCAGTGCGGCAATCAAAGCACGGTCTTCATCGTCGAGTTCGACTTTCAGCGAGGCCAGGTTGGCCAGTTGATTGGTCTGGCTGCTGGCCTTGGGAATGGCCGCAACGTTGGGCTGATCGAGCAACCATTTCAGTGCGACCTGCGTCGGCAATACGCCGTGCTTTTTGGCGATCTGTTGAATCTGCGGGATGTCCGAGACCTTGTTGCGTGCCAGCGGCGTGTAGGCCGTCAGCGCCAGATCGTGTTGACGGGCGTAGTCGAGCAGGGCGTTTTGTCCGAGCAGGACGTGGTACTCGACCTGAATCGCTGACAGATCAATCCCATATTCCTCGATGACTTTGCGTAGCAGGGGCAGCGGAAAATTCGCCACGCCGATGTTGCGCGCCAGGCCCTGCTCCTTGAACGATGCCAGCGTCTCGAGGGTGCGCGGCAGATCCCAGTCGGTGGCTGGCCAGTGGATCATGAACAGATCGACGTAGTCGCTGCGCAAAGCGCTAAGGCTGCGGTCCATGGAATGGCGCATCGCGTCGGGTTGCAGCTGATCCCACCAGACCTTGGTGGTGACATGAATCTGTTCGCGCGGTGTCGGCGTATTCGCCAGTGCTTGTCCGACCGCGTCTTCGTTGTTGTAGGCCGCCGCGGTGTCGATGTGTCGATAACCCAATTCCAGCGCTTGCTCGACGGCGCGGGTGCATTCGTCGCCGAGCATCGGCCAGGTGCCGAGACCGAGTTTCGGCATGTTCAAACCTTGGGCGTTAACGATGTGCTGCATGGTCGATCTCCTGTTCGAAAGCAGTCATGCCGGCAATGTGCCGGGCGGCGATGTAGCCGAAAGTCAGTGCCGGGCCGAGGTTGATCCCGCCCGCCGGGTAGTGGCCACCCATGATGCTGGCCATGTCGCCGCCCGCTGCGTAGAGGCCGGTGATGGGGTTTTGGTTGGCATCCAGCACTTGCGCATGTGGATTGACCTTGAGGCCGGCAAACGTACCGAAGCAGCCCGGTTGGACTTTTACGGCGTAGTACGGGCCGGTATCTATTGGGGCAACGCAGGGGTTGGGAAGGTTCGCCGGATCACCCTGTTTGCGGTTGTAGGGTGTTGCGCCGCGACCGAACTGCGGGTCTTCGCCGTGACGGGCATGGCGGTTGTAGTTATCCACAGTCTGGCGCAAGCCGCTCGGGTCGATGCCGCAGGCGAGGGCCAATTCTTCAATACTATTACCGCTTTTCAGATAGCCGCTGCGGATAAATTCTGACACTGGCAGCGGAAATGGCCGCGATATGCCGAGGCCATAACGGCGTTGAAAAGCGTGGGTGCAGATCAGCCATGAGGCGACTTCTTCACCTTCAGGCGCGGCGGCAACCATGGCGCTGACGTAGTCGAAATAGCCGTTGGCTTCGTTGACGAAACGCTGACCGTTGCTGAGCACGCCGATGATGCCGGGTTTGCCGCGCTCGATGATGTGTGGGAAATGGCCGATGCTGCCGTCGGAATGTGGCACTTGCGAAACCGGTGCCCACGCCACGGGCGAAGCCACATCGGTATTGACCCGTGCACCGACGCTTTCGCCCAGGCGCAGGCCATCGCCGTTGATGGCCTGCGGTGGCAGCGCCCAATGCTCGTGACCGGTCGGCGTGCGCGGGAACAGGGCTTTGCGCCGCTCGATGTCATTGGCAAAACCACCGGCGGCGAGTACTACGGCTTTGCGTGCATGAATGCGGATCGGGCCCTTGCGGGTGCTGACCTGCGCGCCCGAGACGCGCGAGCCATCACGCAGCAGTTCCGTTACGGGCGCCGATTCCCAGAGCAGAACGCCAAGGTCTTCGGCGGACTTCGCCAGCCTTGCCACCAGCGCCACGCCGTTGACCAGTTGCATCGCCCGGCCATGCACCGCGAAGTCGAACAAGTGCCGAGTGAATCGTCGCGTCACGTGCCACGCGGCTTTCAGCGAACGGGTCAAGTTGAGGAACGCCGACAGATCTGCGCCCGCCATGATCGGCATGCCCATGAAGGACGTTTCGCGCATGGTCGTGCGAAGTCGCTTGAGCAAGCGTCCGACCTTGCGGCCATCGTAGGGTGCGGCGATCACCGATCGACCACCGGTGCCTGCGCCCGGTGTGTCGCCATGGATGTCGGCGATCGCATTGCCGTCGGCGAATTGCAAGGCAGTGTGCTGCTCGAAAAACGCAACCATGCGTGGCCCGGCTTCCAGGAAAGCGTCGATCATCGCCGGATCGAAATGCTCGCCCAGTTCATGGCGCAAATAGGTGCGCGGTTGTTCGACGTCTTCGATGATGCCGGCGCGACGTGCCAGCGGATTGCACGGCACCCACGCCCAGCCACCCGACCACGCGGTGGCGCCACCGAACACCGAATCCTTTTCGACGACGATGACTTTCAGGCCATGCCATGCAGCGGTGACGGCTGCTGACAATCCGGCGGCGCCGGAGCCGATGATTAAGACGTCGCAGTCGATAGCGGGAAGTTCGGCAGGCATCAAACAAGGCTCCAGCATTGGTTTTTTTGGAATTTGATTCCAGAAAGTAACCATTGCTACCATCGGCCTACAAGCCTTGATACGACAAACCGGGCGGTTATCGAACGCGCAGTTCCGGATTTCGCTTTGCGGTAGATGTCTTCTAGAATCGGCGAAATTTCATTTGGATTTCCCTATGGCCGGCAGTCAAATCGAACGGGTTTTCAGCGTGCTGGAAAGCCTCACCAGTGATCCGCGCGGGCTGCCGATGCAGACGCTGGCCGAGCAATTGGACATCCCCAAGAGTGCAACGCACCGCTTGCTCGCCGAGCTGATCCGCCTGGGCTACGTGCGGCAGAATGGGGAAACCTTGCGTTATCACTTGTCGACCAAACTGGTGGCGATGGGCTTCCAGTATTTATCGAGCAGCGGCGCCGATATTGTCCAGCCCGTGCTGGATCGACTGGCGCAGGAAACCGGTGAACTGGTGCGTCTGGGCGTGATCGATGGCGAGCGGCAGACCTGGATCGCCAAGGCGCAGGGCGCGCGTACCGGCCTGCGTTACGACCCGGACATGGGCCGCGATGCGCCGCTGTTTTACACCGCGTCCGGGCACGCATGGCTGGCGTGCATGAGCGATGCCGAGGCGCTGTCGCTGGTTGAGCGTCAAGCGGCGGAAGTGCCTGTGGGGATTGGGCCGAATGCGCCGCGCTCGAATATCGAATTGCTGGAACGCCTGCGTCTGGCGCGCGAGCAGGGCTATGCCTGGGTCGAGGAGAGCTCGGCAGTCGGCACTTCGGCGATTGCTGCGGTGGTGAAGCACCCGGCGGATGGACGGGTGATCGGTGTACTCAGTATTGCCGGGCCGAGCGCGCGGATGCCGGGGGCACGGTTGCATGAGCTGGCGCCGTTGTTGCTGAAGTCTGCCGAGGAAATGTCAGCGGCGAGCCTGGCCTCAGAACTGTTTATCTAATCCGCCGCAAATCCTCCTACATGGATCTTCGTTTGGCGTGAAATTGTGCGGTGTTCGCACGGTTTTAGAATGGATGGGTGTTTGATTCTGGAACTCGGTTCTAAATTGTTGCTGGAGTGATATTCCAACAACAATCACAAAAGGACCGCACCTTGAATTCGCCCCTTCGAATCGCCCTGATCGGCGCCGGCAACATGGGCCGGCAACATTATCGGCATCTGCAATCTCTCACCGAAGCGACGCTGTGCGCGGTGGCTGATCCCGGGCCGCAATCAGCAGGGCTTGCGGCTGAGTGGGGTGTAAGGCATTTCGCTGATCATCGTCAGATGCTCGAGCACATCAGGCCCGACGCGGTGATCGTCGCCAATCCGAATAACCAGCACGTCGCTACGGCGCTCGATTGTCTGGCGGCAGGCGTACCGGTGCTGTTGGAGAAACCGGTCGGCGTGCACCTGGATGAAGCGCGCGAGCTGGTCGCGGCGGTTAAACGCAGCGGTGTGCCAGTGCTGGTCGGCCACCACCGGCGCCACAATCCACTGATCGTGCGCGCCCATGAGCTGTTACAGCGCGGAGCGCTCGGGCGTCTGACCACGGTCACCGCGCTGTTTCAGTTGCGCAAACCGGATAGCTATTTCGAGGTCCCGTGGCGCCGTGAAGCGGGGGCGGGGATGTTGCTGACTAATCTGATTCACGATCTCGATCTGCTGCGTCACCTGTGCGGCGAAGTGCGCTCGGTACAAGCGATCACTGACAACTCAGTGCGCGGTTTCGCCAATGAAGACAGCGCGGCGGTGTTGCTGCAATTCGAAGGTGGCACATTGGGCACGTTGAGCGGGTCCGATGCGGTGGCTGCGCCGTGGAGTTGGGAACTGGATTCCGGTGAGAACCCGGTGTATCCGCGTCAGGCCGATCAGCCGTGTTATCTGCTGGCCGGGACTGCTGGCGCCTTGAGCATTCCGCAGCTCAAGCGTTGGCATTACGCCGCTGATCAGGTCGATGCCGGTTGGCATGAACCCTTGTTGATGGTCGAAGAGTCCTACAGCGGTGACGAAGCTTTGCGCTTGCAGTTACAGCATTTCGTACGCGTGGCACGGCGTGAAGTCGCGCCACTGGTGAGTGCGGCCGACGCTGCGCGCACTTTGGCGCTGATCGAAGCCATCCGCGAGGCCGCCGCCACTGGCCGCGCCTGCGCCCCTGCACTGATCGAGGCTTGAACATGAGCGAACGAATCCTATCCCTGGCCAGCCTGACTGTGCTGGAGTTATCGCCACCGCAAATGGTCGAGGTGGCGGCACGTGCCGGATACAGCCATGTCGGTTTGCGCCTGGAACCGGCAACGCCCGAGGAGCATCACTTCCCGTTGGTCGCCGATGCTGAATTGCGCCGTCAGACGTTGCAGCGTCTGCGCGATACCGGCATCCGTGTGCTCGATGTGGAAATCCTGCGCTTGAAGCCGCAAACCATCGTTGCCGATTTCGAGAAACTTTTAACGGTCGGTGCAGAGTTTGGCGCTACCGAATTGCTGGTCGCCGGTAACGATCCTGACGAGCAGCGGCTTACCGATAACTTTGCGGCGCTCTGCGATCTGGCCAGGCCTTACGGGTTGCACCCGCATCTGGAGTTCATGCCCTGGACCGATGCGCGCAACCTCGAACAAGCGCTGCGAATTGTCGAGAACGCGGATCGGGAAAATGCTGCGGTGCTGGTCGATGCCTTTCACTTTGATCGTTCGGCTTCACGGCTTGAGGATCTGCAAACGGTGTCGCCGGCGAGGCTGCGTTATGCACAATTATGTGATGTCGCGGGTCCGCGACCGTCAGACATGGCCGAGATCTTGCGTCAGGCGCGCAACGAGCGGCGGTTTCCCGGCGAGGGTGATTGTGATCTGCTCGGGCTGCTGAAAGCGCTGCCGGCTAATATCCCACTGAGTCTGGAAATTCCCACGGTTAAACTGCTGGAGCAGGGCGTGAGCGGATTGCAGCGGGCGCAGATGGCGATTGATCGAACGCGCAAGTTGTTGGCGCACCTGTAAGCGGGGCTGCGCACCTGTCGCGGGCAAGCCCGCTCCCACAGGGGGAGGCGAGACTGCCTGCGAAGCTTTTGATCTTTTACGGCACCACAAGGAAACCCGATGACTGTCAGCACTCCGCTCTCTGGTGTCAACCAACCCTTCAAGGGGATCTTGCTGATTGTCGTGGCGACCTTCCTGTTCTCCAGTCACGACGCATTGTCGAAATATCTCTCGGGTTTCTATCCGATCGTGATGGTGGTCTGGGCGCGCTATCTGGTGCACACCTTACTGATGGCGGGGATTTTTCTGCCGCAGTCCGGGTTGCGCGTCCTACGCACCAAGAAGCCGTTATGGCAGTTGACCCGAGCACTTTGCCTGCTCGGTACCAGCCTGTTTTTCACCACGGCCTTGCTGTATATCCCGCTGGCGGAAGCCACGGCGGTCAACTTTCTTGCGCCGGTATTGGTGACCGCGTTGTCGGTGCCGCTGCTCAAGGAGCGAGTGACACGCGGCCAATGGATCGCGGTGATCTGCGGCTTTATCGGCGTGCTGATCATCGTCCACCCGGGCGGTGAATTGTTCACTCCGGCGGTGTTGCTGCCGTTCTGCTCGGCGCTGTTTTTCTGCTTCTATCAACTGCTGACCCGCAAGCTCGCCGAAGTCGACAGCCCGACCACCAGCAACTTCTTCGCCGGGCTGTGCAACACATTGGTGATGAGTGCGCTGGTGCCGTTCTTCTGGCAAGTGCCGACGTTGACCCATGCCGGGTTGATGCTGGCGCTGGGCAGTTGCGGGATGACTGCGCATTTGTTTCTGACCCAAGCCTTCCGCCATGCCGCACCGGCGCTGCTGGCGCCGTTCGGTTATTGCCAGATCGTGTTTGCCGGGTTGTTGGGTTGGCTGCTGTTCAATCACACGCCGAGTCTGTTGACGATCATTGGCATTGCGGTGATCTGTTGCAGTGGATTGGCGGCAGCGTGGCAGCAGAGCCGCCGCTGAAGAGACCGCAACCCGCTGTGTAGGAGCTGACGAGTGAAACGAGGCTGCGATCTTTTGATCTTCAACATCAGGATCAAAAGATCGCAGCGTGCCGCAGCTCCTACAAGGGAGCCGGGTGTAGGCAGGTTATTCGGTGACGGTCGGGATCTTGCGCGGGGCCATGAAGTACATCCACGTCAGCGCAAGGAAATACATCGCCGGAATCAGGGTGAACAACACGGTGTAGTTGTTGTTGGTCACGGTCAGGATGTGGCCGACGATCTGGGTCATGAACATCCCGCCAATCGCTGCGCACATGCCGCCGAAACCGAACACCGTGCTCATCATGTGCTTGGGCGTGTAGTCCATCACCAGGCTCCAGATGTTCGCCGTCCACGCCTGGTGCGCACCGATGGCCAGAGAGATCGCAGCGACTGCAACCCACAGATTGGCTGAACCGGCCGCCATGACCACGCCGATGATGCAGCAGGCGAACAGCAACATCGACAGCAGCCGCGCCTTGATCGAGTTCATGCCGCGACCGATCAGGAACGAAGACAGAATCCCGCCGCCGACGCTGCCGAAGTCAGCCGTGACGTAGATGATGATCAGCGGAATACCCATCTGGGTGACGTTGATGCCCAGGTTGTATTGCTGATTGAGAAACGGTGGCAGCCAGTACAGGTAGAACCAGAACACCGGCGCGGTCAGCGCATAAGCGATGGCGAAGGCCCAAGTGCCGCGCATGCGCAGGATTCTCGAGAACGGCACGCGAGCCTGTTCCGGTTCGACTTCCTGCTGGATGTAGTCCAGTTCGGACTGTTTAACGCTCGGGTGATCTTCCGGGTTGAAGTACTTCAAACCCCAGAACAGCAACCAGATGCCGCCCAGTGCCGCCATGCACAGGAACGCCGCTTGCCAGCCCCAGACGTGCAGAACCAGTGGCAGCAGCATCGGTGTGAACATCGCGCCGACGTTGGTGCCGGCGTTGAAAATGCCGGTGGCGACCGCACGTTCGCCGGCCGGGAACCACAGGCGTGTGGTTTTCACGCAGGCCGGGTAGTTCGCCGCTTCGGTCAGACCGAGAATAAATCGGCAGACCATAAAGCCGACCGCCGATGTCGCCAGGCCGTGAGCACCGGTGGCCAGGCTCCACAGCAGCACGGCGCAGAAGAACACGCGTTTGACGCCGACCCGGTCGATCAAGCGACCTTGCAGAACGAAACCGATCGCGTAGCCGACCTGAAACCAGAAGTTGATGTTGGCGTAATCCATCGCCGTCCAGCTCATTTCCTTGGCGAGGATGGGTTGCATGACGCCGAGGGCGGCGCGGTCGATGTAGTTCAGGGTAGTGGCGAAAAACACCAGCGCCAGCATGCCCCAACGGGTTTTGCCGACAGCCATGGCGCCGCGGATCTTGTCGCCGATGCCACCCGTGGCAGTGCTCATGGCCGGAGCCATGCGGGAAGTCTGTGAAGGAATCATGTGTTCCACCCGTTTTTGGATTTGTTATTTGGTGTGCTTGTTACTTGCACGCTGCGACCGGTGGTTCAGATCCGGACTCAATGTGCGGTCGATGTTGGGCAGTGGACGAAAAATCGTCAATTCGCCAAACCGCCATTGTGTTCGATAATCGCACGCAAAACTAACCGGGTAGTACACTTTAAATTGCTGCCGCGATCGATGCAGCCAATAATTTCCCTACTATAAAAACCATCCTATGTAGGAGCTGCCGAAGGCTGCGATCTGTTGATTCTGTTTTCACGAATAAAGATCAAACGATCGCAGCCTGCGGCAGCTCCTACAGTAAAGATAAAGCGGCGCAGTCCGGGAGTTGAAACATGCAGCGTTCCATTGCCACCGTTTCCTTGAGCGGCACCCTGCCGGAAAAACTCGAAGCCATTGCCGCCGCCGGGTTCGACGGGGTGGAGATTTTCGAAAACGACCTCCTGTACTACGACGGCAGTCCACGGGAAATTAAACAGATGTGCGCCGACCTCGGCATCGCCATCACTCTGTTTCAGCCGTTCCGCGATTTCGAAGGCTGCCGTCGTGATCGCCTCGCGCGCAATCTCGAGCGGGCCGAGCGCAAGTTCGACCTGATGCAGGAACTGGGCACCGATCTGGTGCTGGTCTGCAGTAACGCCTCGGCCGACAGCGTCGGCGATCAACAAATTCTAGTCGATGACCTGCGGCTGCTGGCTGAACACGCCGGTGCGCGTGGTTTGCGCATCGGTTACGAAGCACTGGCCTGGGGCCGTCACGTCAACACTTATCAACAGGTCTGGGACATCGTGCGCCAAGCCGATCACCCGAGCCTGGGCGTGTTGCTCGACAGTTTTCATACGTTGTCGCTGAAGGGCGATCCCCGCGCCATCGCCGACATTCCCGGTGACAAGATCTTCTTCGTACAGATGGCAGACGCGCCGATTCTGGCCATGGATGTGCTGGAGTGGAGCCGGCACTTCCGTTGCTTCCCCGGTCAGGGCGAATTCGATCTGCCAGGGTTCCTCGCGCCGATCATCCAGAGCGGTTACACCGGGCCGCTGTCGCTGGAAATCTTCAACGACGGCTTCCGCGCCGCACCGCCACGGGCCAATGCCGCCGACGGTTTGCGTTCGCTGCTGTATCTGGAAGAGAAGACCCGTCAGCGTCTGGAGCAGGCAGCCCAACCTGTGGCCAACCGTGAAATCCTTTTCGAAACACCGAAGGCCAGCGAGTACAACGGCATCGAGTTTCTTGAGTTTGCCGTAGACGAAAGCCTCGGCGCCAAACTGTCGAACTGGCTGGAGCGCCTCGGTTTCGTCAAGGCCGGGCAGCATCGTTCCAAGAGTGTGAGCCTGCTGCGTCAGGGCGACATCAACCTGATCCTCAACTCCGAACCGTATTCGTTTGCTCACAGCTTTTTCGAGGCTCACGGCCCGTCGCTGTGCGCCACCGCCGTGCGGGTCAAGGACAGCGCCAGTGCGCTGGCCCGCGCCGTCGCTTACAAAGGTCAGCCTTATCGCGGACTGGTCGGCCCCAATGAACTGGAGCTGGCAGCGGTGCGCGCGCCGGACGGCAGCCTGATTTATCTGGTGGATGAACAGGCCGATGTCTACGGCACCGATTTCAATCTGCTGGCAGATGCGCCGGCCCGTGGCGGCCTTAAACGTATCGACCACATGGCCATGGCGCTGCCGGCCGACAGCCTCGACAGTTGGGTGCTGTTCTACAAGAGCCTGCTGGATTTCGAGGCGGACGATGAAGTGGTACTGCCCGATCCGTACGGTCTGGTGAAGAGCCGCGCACTGCGCAGTCGCGACAGTTCGATCCGCTTGCCGCTGAACATTTCCGAGAACCGCAACACCGCCATTTCCCATGCGCTGTCGAGTTATCGCGGCTCCGGTGTGCACCACATCGCCTTCGATTGTGACGACATCTTCGCCGAAGTGAGTCGCGCCAAAGAGGCTGGCGTACCGTTGCTGGATATTCCGCTCAACTATTACGATGACCTCGCCGCGCGGTTCGATTTCGACGACGAATTTCTCAGCGAACTGGCGTATTACAACGTGTTGTACGACCGTGATGCCCAGGGCGGCGAGCTGTTCCATGTCTATACCGAACCGTTCGAAGGGCGCTTCTTCTTCGAGATCATCCAGCGCAAGAACGGCTATGCCGGGTATGGCGCGGCGAACGTCGCGGTGCGTCTGGCGGCGATGGCCAAATCACGCAGTGGCGCTGTGCGCCAGGCGAAGTTGTAGGAAATTCGTAAACGCGGGATTAAACACAGGTCCCGCGGCTTCCTTCACTGTGCTGCGCGGCCCATAATCGCCGCCTGTGCAGTGATGGCCGTGAGCCCGCAATGACGATGAATACAGAACTTTCCGCAGCTCCTGAAGTGTCCGCCGTAGAGCCGCGCAAGAGTCGCAAGAACAACCCGGAAAAGACCCGCGAGAATATCCTGCAGGAGGCGATCGTCGAGTTCGTCCAGCAGGGTTTGTCCGGCGCTCGCGTTGATGCGATTGCCGAGCGCATCCACACCTCAAAACGCATGATCTATTACTACTTCGGCAGTAAGGAGCAGTTGTACGTTGAGGTGCTGGAGAAGCTTTACGGTGATATCCGCAGCACTGAAAGCCGTCTGCACCTGGCCGAGCTGGCGCCGGTGGACGCGATTCGCCGACTGGTCGAATTCACCTTCGATCACCATGATCGCAACGTCGATTTCGTGCGCATCGTCAGCATCGAAAACATCCACAACGCTGAATACGTGAAGCGTTCCGATGCGATCAAGGCGATGAACAACACCATCCTCGATTCGCTCGGCGAGATTCTGCGTCGGGGCGCTGAAGAGGGTGTGTTCCGTGCCGGGCTGGATGCTCTGGATGTGCATTTGCTGATCAGTTCGTTCTGCTTCTATCGCGTATCGAACCGGCACACGTTTGGCGAGATTTTCCAGATCGATCTACCGGATGAAAGCATCAAGCAGCGGCATCGCGAGATGATTTGCGAGTCGGTGTTGCGCTACCTGCAAGCCTGACACAGCTCCCCTGTAGGAGTGAGCCTGCTCGCGATGGCGTACCGTCAGCTAACACATTAGTTGCCTGACACACCGCTTTCGCGAGCAGGCTCGCTCCCACAGGGGGAAAGCGTTCAGCCATTCATGCTTTGAAAATGCGCGAGCATCCGCTGCGCATCCGGCACCATGCCACTGAACAACTCAAACGCCTTCACCGCCTGAAACACCGCCATATTGCCGCCGTCCAGCGTCCGGCAACCGAGCGCGCGGGCATTGCGCAGCAGTTCGGTTTCCAGCGGGAAATACACAATCTCCGCCACCCACAATTCCTTGCGCAGCAGTTCGACCGGTACCGGCATGCCCGGCAGTTTGGCCATGCCCATGGGCGTGGTATTGACCAGACCGTCGGCCAGATTCAGCGTGCTCGGCAGATCCCGACCGGCCAACGCACGACCAAAACCGAAATGCTGATTGAGATTGTTCGCCAGGCTCTCGGCGCGCTCACTGTCGACGTCAAAAATGCTCAGTTGCTGTACGCCTTCGCTCAACAGCGCGTGGGCCACTGCCGCGCCAGCGCCGCCAGCGCCCATCTGCACAACGCGCTCACGGGCAGCGTCCTTCAAACCTCGACGAAAACCTTCGGCAAAACCGAGGCAGTCGGTGTTGTGGCCAACACGCTTGCCGTCCTTCAGCACCACTGTGTTCACCGCGCCGATGCCCTTGGCTTCCGGCGACAGCTCATCGAGCAGCGGGATGATTGCCTGCTTGCACGGGAAGGTGATGTTCAGCCCGGTGTAATTCATCCGCTCGGCCGCCAGCAACAGGTCGGGCAGGGCGGTGCTATCCATTTTCAACTGATCGAGATCGATCAGTCGGTACAGATAACGTAGGCCTTGGGCATCGCCTTCGTGCTCATGCAGCGCCGGCGTGCGCGAGGCCTGAATGCCGGCGCCGATCAGTCCTGCGAGTATTACGTTAGAGCGAGACATGCGCGTTACCCCTTCAGCCGCTGGCTGAAATGTTCCAGTGCCAGTCGATAGCCGTGACTGCCAAAACCGGCCATTACCGCTGTGGCAATCGCCGAGACAAACGAGTGATGACGAAACGGTTCGCGGGCGTGGACGTTGGACAGGTGTACTTCGATCACCGGCAACTCACTGGCCACCAGCGCATCGCGAATCGCTACCGAGGTGTGCGTCCACGCCGCCGGATTGATCACGATCCCGGCGCAGCGACCACGGGCGGCGTGTATCCAGTCAAGCAGTTCGCCTTCGTGGTTGGTCTGGCGAAACTCCACGGCCAGGCCGAATTCTTCGCCAGCGCGACCGCACAACGCCGAGATGTCCGCCAGGGTTTCGTGACCATAAGTCGCCGGCTCGCGGGTGCCGAGCAGGTTCAGGTTCGGGCCGTTGAGCACCAGAACGATAGGGGGCATGAGGGGTAACTCCACTTATTGTTTTTAGCTTTGGCCGAGGGTTTCAGCCTGTGGAGATAAAATGTACTAGATGGTTACCATGGTCAATCGAAGTGCCTGAGCCCAGGATTTTTGTGTTCGGTAATCGCACCAAGGCTGTTTCATACTTAATGTTGTTCGAATCGTAACGACAGCTTTGCTTACGTTTTCCCTCGAAGATTTACCGACTCATGGCCCATGCCGGCGCTAGCCTGAGAGAAGAGCGGAGCCACTTGCGTTCTACGGCACCGGTCGTCGGATTTGAAAGGATTATCGAATCCTGAAATTTATTAACCTAACGGATGGGTTAGCATGAACGTATGCAATTACAAGGGATTGTCGATACGCGTAATGTTGCGGAATGAGCATTGCCCACCGCACGCTCATGTAAATGCGGGCGCCTGGAGTGCGCGATTCCATTTCAGCTTTTGGCACAACGACATTGATCTGTGGGATGTCGTGCCGCTGTCTCGTCGACCGACGATGGCTGTATTGGAGGGTTTGTGTCGATCGTTGGGACATCCCGTTCATCTGCGTCGCGCACGAGGGATCTGGTGGTCAGGTTTGCAAACCGTCTGTCTCGGCAATCAAGTGTGGGACTGCGAATCAAACGAGGTACCGGTGATGAAACTGGTTACCGATACGACTTACAGGATCGCTGCGGCGCGCTACGAACCAGAAGAAGACAAGTTGCTTCTGACATTGGTTGGCAAACTGGAAGGAGTTGAAATCCATTTATGAAAGTCATTAAGGCAAAGCCGTCCGTACATCGACCACTGACGGAAGAAATGCTCGATGCAGCCATAAAGCTTGGTGAAATACGACAGGCCAGCAGTTTCCAAGCTGTTTCTGTGTGCTTTGAAAAATCATCTTTGGTCATCCGTTTTGAGGATGGCAGCGGTGTGTTGCTTCCGGTGAACCAGTATCCAGAGTTTGACGGGTTTGATGCAGGCGATTACGAGGGGCTGACAGTCGGATTCGCAGGCACTGCGCTTTGTCATGAGGGCAAAGACCTTGACGTTTCCATTGCCGGAATGATTTCAGCGAGCCCGTCACTCATGAAGATGGCTGCGTCGGTGGTTGCATCACGTAACGGTCGTCAAAGCAGTGCCGCAAAGTCCGAAGCCGCGCGGGCGAATGGCAAAAAGGGCGGGCGTCCGCGTAAGGTCGATCCCGCTTAGTGAGCGCCCACAAAAAAGCCGTCAATCACGACGGCTTTTTCGCATCCGGCATCGGCAATCAACGGCGGGTCAGCAACACACCCGATTCCATGTGATGCGTCCAAGGGAACTGGTCAAACAACGCGCACGTGGTAATACGGTGCGTGTCGTGCAACTGGGCGATGTTGGCTGCCAGGGTTTCCGGGTTGCAGGAGATGTAGAGGATGTTGTCGAAGCGCCGGGTCAGCTCGCAGGTGTCCGGATCCATGCCAGCGCGCGGCGGGTCGACGAAGACGCTGCCGAATTCGTAGCTCTTCAGGTCGATACCCTGCAGGCGGCGGAACGGGCGCACGTCGTTGAGCGCTTCGGTCAGCTCTTCGGCGGACAAACGGACCAGGGTGACGTTGTCCACAGCGTTTTCGCTGAGGTTGCTCAGTGCGGCGTTGACCGAGGTCTTGCTGATTTCGGTGGCCAGCACTTTGCGCACGCGCGTGGCGAGTGGCAGGGTGAAGTTGCCGTTGCCGCAGTACAACTCCAGCAAGTCATCGGTACGATCGCCCAGTGCTTCGTACGCCCAGTTGAGCATCTTCTGGTTCACCGTGCCGTTAGGCTGGGTGAACGCGCCTTCCGGCTGGCGATAGCTGAAGGTGCGACCGCCGACGTCGAGCTTCTCGACCACGTAATCGAGGCCAAGTACTTCGCGTTTGCCCTTCGAGCGACCAATGATGCTGACGCCCAGATCTGCCGACAACTGGGTCGCAGCGGCATGCCAGTGCGCGTCCAGCGGGCGGTGATAGCACAGGGTGATCATTGCATCGCCGGCCAGCGTGGTCAGGAACTCGACCTGAAACAACTTGTGGCTCAACGCTGAACTGGCCTGCCACGCCGCTTTCAGCTGCGGCATCAACTGGTTGATGCGCAGGCTGGCGATCGGGAATTCTTCAATGAGGATCGGCGTGCGTTTGTCGTCCTGAGCGAACATCGCGTAATGCCGCTCGCCACCCTCGCGCCACAGGCGGAATTCGGCGCGCAGACGGAAGTTCTGCAGCGGCGAGTCGAACACCGTTGGCTCGGGGGCATCGAACGGCGCCAGCAGATCACGCAAGCGCGTGACCTTGGCTTCTAGTTGCTCGGCGTAAGCCTGGGAATCGAAAGTCATGCGTTGAACCAACCCAACTTGATCACAAACAGAATCGACAGAATCACCAGCGCCGGGTTCAGCTCACGAGCGCGGCCGGACAGCAGCTTGATCACGGTCCAGGCGATGAAACCAAACGCGATGCCGTTGGCGATCGAGTAAGTGAACGGCATGGCCAGCGCGGTCACGACAACCGGTGCGGCGACGGTGATGTCGTCCCAGTCTATTTCCGCCAGACCGGAAGTCATCAACACGGCGACGAACAGCAGCGCTGGCGCGGTGGCGAAGGCCGGAACGCTGGCCGCCAGTGGCGAGAAAAACAGCGCCAGCAGGAACAGAATCGCCACGACGATGGCCGTCAGACCAGTACGCCCGCCCGCACTCACGCCGGCAGCGGATTCGATGTAACTGGTGGTGGTCGACGTACCCAGCAACGAACCGGCCATGGCCGCAGTGCTGTCAGCGATCAGGGCGCGGCCCATTTTCGGCATGTGGCCGTCCTTGCCCATCAGGCCGGCGCGTTTGGCGACGCCGATCAGGGTGCCGGAGTTGTCGAACAGGTCGACGAACAGGAAGGCGAAGATCACGCTGACCAGACCGATGTCCAGTGCGCCTTTGATGTCCAGTTGCATGAAGGTCGGCGCCAGCGAAGGTGGCATCGAAGTCACGCCGTTGAACGGGGTGAAGCCCATCGCGATGGAAATGATGGTCACTGCCAGAATGCCGATCAGTACCGCACCGCGCACTTTCAGCGCTTCGAGCGCGACGATCAGAGCGAAGCCGAGGGTGGCGAGGATCGGGGCCGGGGCTTTCAGGTCACCGAGGCCGACCATGGTCGCCGGGTTGCTGACCACGATGCCAGCGTTGTGCAGGGCGATCAACGCCAGGAACAGGCCGATACCGGCGGCAATCGCCGAGCGCAGCGGCAGCGGAATGCTGTTGATGATCCATTCACGGATGCGGAAGATCGACAGCAGGAAGAAGCACACCGCCGAGATGAATACCGCGCCCAGCGCCACTTGCCAGGTGTGACCCATGTGCAAGACCACGGTGTAGGTGAAGAAGGCGTTCAGGCCCATGCCCGGAGCGAGGGCAATCGGGTAGTTGGCGATCAGGCCCATGATCGTCGAACCGATCGCAGCCGCCAGGCAGGTGGCGACAAACACCGCACCTTTGTCCATGCCGGTCTCGCCGAGAATGCTCGGGTTGACGAACAGGATGTAGGCCATGGCCAAGAAAGTCGTGATGCCCGCGAGAATCTCGGTGCGCACGTTGGTGTTGTGTGCCTTGAGTTGAAACAGCCTTTCCAGCATGTCTGCTCCCCGTGGCGCGCGTGGCGCCGTGAATGTATCGACCTCAACAGCAAAGCACAGACCGTCGCAAGCGCCTGGAAAATTGTGGTGGGCCGGAAAAAGCCGCGCATCATACCAGCAGCGTGAGGAATATGGCGGTTGTTGGTGTCGATCGTCGGCGAAGTTTTGCGTTGACGCCAACTGCGCCATACTGCGCGCTGATTTTTTCGGGGCGGGAAGCGCATGAGCAAGTGCTGGATGAAGGTTTTGGGTTTGATTGCCGTACTGATGGCCGGGATGTCGACAGCCTGGGCGGCATCGGCGCCACCGTTGACGCAAGTGAAAGTGATCAAGGTGCAATCGCCAGCCTGTGGTCTTGAAGACATCGCCGATGGCCAGGCGCAGACCCAGTGCAATCACAGCGGACCGAATATCAAGGTCTACGTGCTCGAAGTCGGCTACGGCAAGAGTCAGCCTCAGGTCGCACTGGACGGCTTTGAAGTGAACGGCACCCGTGCCCCGGTGTGTGCCTTTGATAACGGCAACCTGACCGAATGCACCCCCGGTAATAAAACCGTCGGTTCTCTTTATACCTTCGATCTGGCGGGCAAGCAGGAAGGCACCTTCACCTTCAGCAACACCTCGATCAATGCGCCGCGCAACACAATGTCGACTCAGCTTTACATCAAGTAACGGCTGCTGCAGCGCGATCCGGTTGAAGCTGACTACGCTTCAAGCATCACCCAGCGGATAACGCCCATGACCTTTAGAGCCCTGATTACCCTCGCCGAGGGCATCGATGATCTGCAAAGCGTGACCCTGATCGACGTGCTGCGCCGCGCCGGTATCGAAGTGGTGGCCGCCAGTATTGAAGGACGACGCATGCTGACCTGCGCGCGTGGCACACGCCTGACCGCCGACGGCATGCTGGTCGATGTGCTGGCGCAAACCTTTGACCTGATCGTCCTGCCCGGCGGTGTTGTCGGTTCACAACACCTGGCCGCGCACCAACCTCTGCAACAGTTGCTCAAGGATCAGGCCAGCGCCGGACGCCTGTTCGCCGCCATCGCCGAATCCCCGGCCGTCGCCCTGCAATCCTTCGGCGTGCTGCGCCAGCGGCGCATGACCTGCCTGCCCAGCGCCAGCCATCTACTCTCGGGCTGTACGTTTGTTGATCAACCGGTGGTGGTCGACGGCAACTGCATCACCGCACAAGGCTCCAGCGCTGCGCTGGAATTTGCCTTGACGCTGGTCGAGCAACTCGGCGGCAAGGCCTTGCGGGGGAAAGTGGCGGGGGAGTTGTAGGTCTGGATCGCTTCAGACCTTCACCTCTTCCACCGGCACATGCATCCGATCGCGGTTAGCCAGCGTCGGGAACAACTTGATCCACGTCCCCGTCACCACCAGCGTGCCGATCCCGCCCATCACCACCGCCGGCACCGTGCCGAACCAGTGGGCGGTGACGCCGGATTCGAATTCGCCCAACTGGTTCGAGGCGCCGATGAACAGCCCGTTCACCGCGCTGACCCGGCCACGCATTTCGTCCGGGGTTTCCAGCTGCACGAAAGACGCGCGGATGACCATGCTGATCATGTCCGCCGCGCCGAGCACCACCAGCACCGCCAGCGAAAACCAGAACGAGGTCGACAGGCCGAAGGCAATGGTCGCGACGCCAAACACCCCAACCGCGGTGAACATCACCCGGCCAACATTGCGTTCCACGGCAAATCGCGCGAGGAACAGCGACATGCCCAATGCGCCGACCGCCGGTGCCGAACGCAGCAACCCGAGGCCCCACGGCCCGGTCAGCAGAATGTCTTTGGCAAATACCGGCAGCAGCGCCGTGGCGCCGCCGAGCAACACCGCAAACAGATCCAGCGAAATCGCCCCGAGAATGTCCGGGCGGCTGCGAATGAAACGAATCCCCGCGAGCAACGAATCCAGTGTGGCTTTGCCTTTATTCAGCGGCGTTTGCCGCGCGGGCAGGTTGAGCATCAGCGTGCAAGCGATCACATAGAGCAGCACTGTCGGGCCATAAACCCAGACACTGCCGAATGCATAGAGCAAACCGCCCAGCGCCGGGGCGACGATCGTTGCCGACTGCTGCGCTGACTGCGCCGCCGCCACTGCCCGAGGAAACAGCGCGCTGGGCACGATGCTCGGCAGCAGTGCCTGCGTGGTCGGCATCTCGAACGAACGCGCCGCGCCGAGCAGGAAGGCGAGGATGAAGATCATCTCGCGGGTGACGTGATCGGTGGCGCTGCCGATGGCCAGCGCCAGGGCGATCAACGCCTGCAACGACTGACAGATCGCCGCGACTTTGCGCCGGTCGTAGCGGTCGGCGACATGCCCGGTGTGCAGCATGAACAGCACGCGCGGGGCGAATTCAACCAGCCCGACCAGACCCAGATCGAGGACGTTACCGGTCAATTGGTAGAGGTTCCAGCCAATCGCCACGGTGAGCATCTGGAAACCGCTGGCGGTAAAAATCCGCGCGAACCAGAAAGCGAGAAACGGACGATGGTGACGTAACAGCAGGGGCTCTTGACTGGGCATCTGAAGGCAGGTCTGGCTCGAGGGGAACCGCGAGGTTATCACCAGTCTGTAACAGGAAGTTGCTATGACAAAAAATTTAGTTAGCCAGACATCGATTTCCACAAGCTCGCCGCAAGAAATCCATTGCAGAGCATTGCCACGCCGATGAGGCAACTTGTCACGCGGCAAACGACCACGCAGTTCATCGGCAAAAATGGGACTACTCTTTTAACGTTGCTTGATCCAGATCAAGACCTAGAAGGAATTGATCCGGTGGCCAGTTGGCCAGACTCCCTGCGTTGCGATGGTTGTTTAAAAAGAACGAATCAGAATTCGCCGCACTCCATATCCGTGGGGGCAGTGGGTGCAGGCCTCCGGGTCCGCAGCCGGTATTACCTGACAGAGGAAGCCATATGTTCGGTTTAGAGGCACTAGATCTCGCCCGAATTCAGTTCGCGTTCACCATTTCGTTCCACATCCTGTTCCCGGCCATCACCATCGGCCTGGCGAGTTACCTCGCGGTACTCGAAGGCCTGTGGCTGAAAACCCGCAACGACACCTACCGTGACCTCTACCATTTCTGGTCGAAGATTTTTGCCGTCAACTTCGGCATGGGCGTGGTCTCGGGGTTGGTCATGGCCTACCAGTTCGGCACCAACTGGAGCCGTTTCTCGGACTTCGCCGGCGCCGTCACCGGGCCGTTGCTGACTTATGAAGTACTCACGGCATTCTTCCTTGAGGCCGGTTTCCTTGGGGTGATGTTGTTTGGCTGGAACAAGGTCGGGCGCGGACTGCACTTCTTTTCCACCGTCATGGTGGCGATCGGTACGCTGATTTCGACGTTCTGGATTCTCGCTTCCAACAGCTGGATGCAGACCCCGCAGGGCTTTGAGATTGTTAACGGGCAAGTCATTCCCACCGATTGGCTGGCGATCATTTTCAACCCTTCGTTCCCGTATCGCCTGATGCACATGGCGACGGCGGCGTTCGTCGCGACGGCATTCTTTGTCGGCTCCTCGGCGGCCTGGCACTTGCTGCGCGGCAAGGACAACCCGGCGATCCGCACCATGCTGTCGATGGCAATGTGGATGGCGCTGATCGTCGCGCCGATCCAGGCCGTCATCGGCGACTTTCATGGTTTGAATACGCTCAAGCACCAACCGGCAAAAATCGCTGCGATCGAAGGTCACTGGGAAAACCACGGTGACGAGGCAACGCCGCTGATCCTGTTCGGCTGGCCGGACATGAAAGAAGAGAAGACCAAATACGCCGTGGAGATTCCGTACCTCGGCAGCTTGATCCTCACCCACTCGCTGGACAAACAGGTGCCAGCGCTCAAGGAATTCCCGCCGGAAGACCGGCCGAATTCGACCATCGTGTTCTGGTCGTTCCGGATCATGGTCGGCCTCGGTTTCCTGATGATCTTCACCGGTCTGTGGAGTTTGTGGCTGCGTAAACGCGACACGCTCTACACCTCACGTCCGTTCCTGTATCTGGCGTTGTGGATGGGGCCGTCCGGTCTGATTGCGATTCTCGCTGGCTGGTTCACCACCGAAATCGGTCGTCAGCCGTGGGTGGTCTATGGGCTGATGCGCACGGCGGACGCGTCCTCCAACCATAGCTTCATGCAGATGAGCATCACCCTGATCATGTTTGTGGTGGTGTACTTCGCGCTGTTCGGCGCAGGTCTGGGCTACATGATGCGTCTGGTGCGCAAAGGGCCGAAGATCAGCGAGGGCACGGAAACGCCCGACGGTGGTCCAGGCAAGAAACGCACACCGGCCCGTCCGTTGTCCGCTGCCGACGACTCGGCCGATGCCGATCACGGCGACGACGACATTCGCGTGACCAAGGAGATTTGAATCATGGGTATTGATCTTCCGCTGATCTGGGCCGTGATCATCATCTTCGGCATCATGATGTACGTGGTCATGGACGGCTTCGACCTGGGGATCGGGATTCTCTTCCCGTTCATCCCCGGCAAAGTCGACCGTGACGTGATGATGAATACGGTCGCACCGGTCTGGGACGGCAACGAAACCTGGCTGGTATTGGGCGGCGCGGCGTTGTTCGGCGCGTTCCCGCTGGCCTATTCGGTGGTGTTGTCGGCGCTGTACCTGCCGCTGATTTTCATGCTGATTGGTCTGATCTTCCGCGGTGTAGCGTTCGAATTCCGCTTCAAGGCCAAGGATGACAAACGTCACCTGTGGGACAAGGCTTTTATCGGCGGCTCGGTGGCGGCGACTTTCTTCCAGGGTGTGGCGCTGGGCGCGTTCATCGACGGCTTGCCGGTGGTCAACCGGCAGTTCGCCGGCGGCTCACTCGACTGGCTGACGCCGTTCACAATGTTCTGCGGCGCCGCGCTGGTGGTGGCCTATGCCTTGCTTGGCTGCACCTGGCTGATCATGAAAACCGAAGGCAAGCTCCAGGAACAGATGCATGACCTGGCAAGGCCATTGGCTTTCGTACTGCTGGCCGTGATCGGTATTGTCAGTATCTGGACGCCGCTGGCTCATCCGGATATTGCCACCCGCTGGTTCAGCATGCCGAACCTGTTCTGGTTCATGCCGGTGCCGATTCTGGTGCTGGTGACGATGTACGGTCTGATCCGCGCCGTGGCACGCAACGCCAACTACATGCCGTTCCTGCTGACGCTGGTGCTGATCTTCCTCGGCTACAGCGGTTTGGGCATCAGCCTGTGGCCGAACATCGTGCCGCCGTCGATCTCGATCTGGGACGCCGCCGCACCGCCGCAAAGCCAGGGCTTCATGCTGGTGGGCACGCTGTTCATCATCCCGTTCATCCTCGGTTACACCTTCTGGAGCTACTACGTGTTCCGCGGCAAGGTTACCCATGAAGACGGTTATCACTAAACCTGTGGGAGCGTGCTCGCTCGCGATGGCGTCGGCAGCGGCGCCATCGATCTGACTGAGGATCGAAACAATGCCCGGCAAACATTCCCTGCACGACATTGAAGAAGCCGAAAAAAAACCGCTGTGGCTGCGGCTCGGCTGGTTGGCCCTGATCTGGGTCGGTAGCGTCGGTGTGCTGTTTATCGCCGCCAGCCTGATGCGTATGTTCATGAACGCGGCAGGCCTGACCACGCACTGAATCATCCCCGTCCCGGCGCCTTCGGGTACGGCTTTGCAACCCTCCTCACGGAGGGTTTTTTTTGTCTGAAGGTTACTTGCGGGCCTTGAGGATCACGAATTTCGGCGTGGCAGCCACTTGCTCGACGCCGCGGAACAGCCGCGCCAGTTTGCTGTGGTAACCCAGATGGCGGTTGCCGACGATGTACAGCGCGCCACCCACCACCAGCGCTTCGCGCGCCTGCTGGAACATGCGCCAGGCGAGGAAATCGCCCACTACCTGCTGCTGATGGAATGGCGGATTGCACAGCACCACGTCCAGTGATTGCGGGTCCTGGCCGGCCAAGCCATCGCCGGCACGCACGATGACCTCGCGATCGCCCAGCGCTGCCTGCCAGTTCTCGGCAGCCGATTGCACGGCCATGAACGATTCGTCGACCAGTGTGTAATGCGCATCGGGGTTTTGTAGTGCACTCGCGATGGCCAGAACACCATTACCACAGCCCAGATCGGCGACTCGGGCACTGCCAAGGTTTTTCGGCAGGTGCGGGAGGAAGGCACGTGTGCCGATGTCCAGACCTTCGCGGCAAAACACGTTGGCGTGGTTGAGCAATTCGATCGACGGCTCGTCGAGGCGATATCGCGAAGGGTAGGGCGACACGGCCGGGGCTTTGGCTTCTGGCGTGGCGATCAACAGCCGTGCCTTTTTTACCGCTAGCGAGGCTTGTACCGGACCGATGTAGCGTTCAAGCAGATCACCGGCAGCGCGTGGCAGGTGTTTGACCATCGCCGCTGCGATCACTTCGGCGCCGGGTGCGAGTTGCCCTTGCAAGCGGATCAATTGTTCTTCCAGCAGCGCGAGGGTTTTCGGCACGCGGATCAGTACCCGGTCGAACGGTCCGACCAATGGTTCGCTGGCGGGTATCCCGCGAACAGCGTCAAACGCCTGGCCATTGCGCAGCAGGTTTTTCTCCAGCCCCTGAAAACCCAGGAATGAGTCACCACTGCTACTGACCTTGACCTTGCCCGACAGACTGGCAGCCAAAGCACCGAAGCTGTCGTTGAGCACCAATACGCGGGTGTCGGCCATCGGTTGCTGCGCCGCCAGATGGTTGAGCAGGTATTCGTCGGCGGCATCGAAGGCTTGCAGCGGTTCATTCTGCTGTTCAGGCTGGCGGATCAGATCGAGCTGGGCAAAGGGCGTATCAAGCAAAGGCATCGGGCGGGAACTCAGGGTAATCAACGGGGTGTTCCGCAGCCCTGACATTGTGCAGCGGAACCGACCGAGTGTAATGCAACGCTTAACGTTCGCGTCATCACTCTGGAGGGTCTCGAATGGTACGTTTTTTTCTTCTTTATTACCCGCAAGTTTTCTATGGGAGGCAAGGCTGGATCGACTAGATGATCCCGGCTCTGGCGGCCGCTATGACAGCGGAAATCTTGTTGCAGACGTTGAGCTTCTCGATGACGTTCTGCACGTGGTAGTTCACGGTGCGCTCGCTCAGGCTGAGGATCTTCGAGATTTCATAGGCTGTCTTGCCTCCCGCGGACAATTGCAGAACCTCCAGCTCTCGCGGCGAAAGGTGTGGTTGGCGGGGTTTGAGGGACTCTGCCGGCAGGGTTCGGGCAAACAGCTCACTCAGGTGACTGGTGGCGTAGAACATATAACCAAAGTGCTCATACAGCTCCAGAGGACTGATCGGACAGTGTTTGCGCGCCAGGCTGATAATGCTGCACAAGCCGCTTTGCTCATGATGGAACGACTGGGACCAGCCATGTTGCATACCGTGATGCTGTAATCCTTGCCATAACGGTCGAGTATTTGCGAATACCGACTCGCACCAGACAATAGGCGACATCGAGTGATTGCAGTGTGCTATTAGTGGATCAACTTTGCTGTAATTGTTTTTCTCGTATTGTGAATTCCATTCGTCAGGGTAGTTGTTGATTTGAAAGGTTTTAAGAGGCATATCGCGATGTAGTGAAACAACTGAAATTGCACAAAAATTGAATCCGAGATTTTCTGCGAATTGCAATAATATCGGATAGGCAGTCTCTACTCCGTTGGCAAAAGTCAGTCTTTTTAACTGTGACTCCTTCCACGTTTCCATCTCTGAACACTCCACTGGCGTTGCGGGGGGCGCCGAATGGATCCAAAGGATCCGGCACGAAACGAAGTGTAGGATGTTTCTTACAATAAGCTTTAAATTTTTTCGAGATTGCAGATAGCCAAATATCCATAAAGCGTTCTTAGGATGCGCGATTTTTATATTGATGTTGTCATCTGATAATACTGCCGACTTGCTTAATTGATTGAATGTCATTACCAATCATCAGTGTTTAGACCAGTTAATTTGCGCGACACTGTCGGCAATCGTTCAATGGAGTGTCCCATGACTGCCAGCGCAGAGAAGTACACCACGCAGACGTTGCTCGATGTCCAACCCCTGACCTCGAGCCTGTTTACCCTGCGCACCAGCCGGGATGCCGGTTTCCGCTTCCGCGCCGGGCAGTTCGCCAGGCTGGGTGTGAGCAAAGCCGATGGCAGCATCGTGTGGCGCGCGTATTCGATGGTGTCGTCGCCTTTTGACGAGTTTCTCGAGTTCTTTTCCATCGTCGTGCCGGGCGGGGAGTTCACCAGTGAGCTGAGCCGGTTGCAGGTCGGCGACACCTTGCTGGTGGATCGCCAGGCATTCGGCTACCTGACGCTAGATCGCTTTGTCGACGGGCGCGATCTGTGGCTTTTGTCCACAGGCACCGGGGTGGCGCCGTTTCTGTCGATCCTGCAGGACTTCGAAGTCTGGGAGAAATTCGAGCGCATCATTCTGGTGTACAGCGTGCGCGAAGCGCGGGAGTTGGCTTATCAGGAGTTGATTGCCGGACTTACGCAGCGCGAATACCTCAGCGAATACGCGCACAAATTGCAGTTCATCGCCACGGTGACGCGTGAAGCGCACCCCGGTGCACTGCACGGGCGCATCACCACATTGATTGAAAACGGTGAGCTGGAGCGCGCAGCGGGCGTGGCGCTGTCGGCGGAGCAATCACGGGTCATGCTGTGCGGCAATCCGCAGATGATCGATGACACGCGCGCGTTGCTGAAAAAGCGCCACATGAACCTAAGCCTGACGCGTCGGCCCGGTCAGGTGGCGGTGGAAAACTACTGGTAAACAAACGGCGCCTCGAAGGCGCCGTTGTTTCTATCGTGCACAGAATTCAGGGCCGGGTGTTCTGGGCCTTGAGCAAGTCGCGGATCTCGCCGAGCAACTCTTCTTCCTTGGTCGGAACCGGTGGCAGGGTAGGGGCCACGGCTTCTTCGCGTTTGAGACGGTTGATGGCTTTGACGCCCATGAAGATCGCGAAAGCGACGATCACGAAGTCCAGAACACTCTGGATGAACTTGCCGTAAGCCAGCATGACCGCAGGGGCATTGCCCTCGGCGGCCTTGAGCGTGATGGCCAAGTCACTGAAATCCACCCCACCGATCAGCAGGCCGATTGGCGGCATGATCACGTCACCGACAAACGACGAAACAATCTTGCCGAAGGCCGCACCGATGATGATACCGACGGCCATGTCGACCACATTGCCTTTGACCGCGAAGGCCTTGAACTCACTTAGCACGCCCATAGTTATTTCCTTGTTACAGATGAGTTTGGTGTACGCAGTGTAAATCAGCAAAACGCGTCCTGCGCGAAACACCTTCTTACAATGCCCGTTTTTATCGACACATCAATCGGCGATTAGTTTGCAAAGTGCCATCAATCGCGCGCGAAATATACGGTAACTCGCTGATCGAACAGCCAATTTTCTCAATCATGGCGTTACGTTCTTTCTATTTATGTTCGACGTCGCAGGCCTCTAGCCTTGGCTTGGCGCATCTGGATGCGCCCCAAAATAACCAGAGGATCCTGATATGAACTCCGCACTTGGACTGGGGGCTTTTCCCCGTCGCCGCACCCTCGGTGTACTCACCGCCAGCCTGTTGACCTTCTCCGTAAACGCCGCGCCCCTTACCCGCGATAACGGGGCTGCGGTCGGCGACAATCAGAACTCGCAGACCGCCGGCGCCAACGGCCCGGTGCTGCTGCAGGATGTACAACTGATTCAGAAGCTGCAGCGTTTCGACCGTGAGCGCATTCCCGAGCGTGTGGTTCACGCCCGCGGTACCGGCGCCCATGGCACCTTCACCGTGACCAACGATCTCAGCGACCTGAGCAAGGCCAAGGTCTTTGCCGCCGGTCAGACGACGCCGGTCTTCGTGCGCTTCTCGGCAGTGGTGCACGGCAATCACTCACCGGAAACCCTGCGCGACCCTCGAGGTTTCGCCACCAAGTTCTACACCGCCGACGGCAACTGGGATCTGGTCGGTAACAATTTCCCGACCTTTTTCATCCGCGACGCGATCAAGTTTCCCGACATGGTGCACGCGTTCAAACCGGACCCGCGGACCAACCTTGATGACGATTCGCGCCGATTCGATTTCTTCTCCCATGTACCGGAAGCCACCCGTACCTTGACCGAGTTGTATTCGAACTCGGGAACGCCTGCCAGTTATCGAGAAATGGACGGCAACGGCGTACATGCTTACAAGTTGATTAATGCCAAGGGCGAAGTTCACTACGTCAAGTTCCACTGGAAGAGTTTGCAGGGACTTAATAACCTTACGCCAAAGCAAGTCGCGAAAGTTCAGGGTCAGGACTACAGTCACATGACCAATGACTTGGTGAGCAACATCAATAAAGGTAACTTCCCTAAATGGGACTTGTACATTCAAGTGCTGAAACCACAAGATTTGTCCAAGTTTGATTTTGATCCATTAGACGCGACCAAGATCTGGCCAGGTATTCCTGAGCGAAAAGTTGGACAAATGGTATTGAACCGTAATCCGGCAAATGTATTCCAGGAAACCGAACAAGTGGCCATGGCGCCGGCGAATATTGTTCCGGGTATCGAACCTTCTGAAGACCGTTTGTTGCAAGGCCGAGTGTTTTCTTATGCCGATACACAAATGTATCGCCTGGGTGCCAATGCCCTGCAATTGCCGATCAATGCGCCGAAAGTTGCCGTGAACAATGGCAACCAGGATGGCGCGATGAACTTCGGCGCCAGCAACAGTAGTGTGAACTACCAGCCAAGCCGACTGCAACCCCGTGACGAGACGCCAGGCGCGCGTTACAGCCAGTTGGCGCTGTCGGGCAGCACGCAGCAGGCGAAGATCCAGCGTGAGCAGAACTTCAAGCAGGCCGGCGATCTGTATCGCTCGTTCAGCAAGAAGGAACGCCGGGACCTGATCGACAGCTTCGGTGGTTCGCTGGCGACCACCGATGACGAGAGCAAGCACATCATCCTGTCCTTCCTTTATAAGGCCGATCCGGAATACGGCACCGGCGTCACGGAAGTGGCCAAGGGTGACCTGAGCCGGGTCAAGGCGCTGGCGGCCAAATTGGTCGACTGATACCGACATAGCGCACACGGGGCCTGAGCCAGGCCCCGTTCCGTGCAAGGAGACTACGATGCGAACCTGTCTTTTACTGTTGGCCAGTTGTCTGTCGTTCGCGGCATGGGCGGCACCGGTCGAGCAGACTCCCGAGGCGATCAAGGCCCAGTTACAGGACTACTATTTCGACGCGGCCCGGCGCGGTGATGTGCCGATGCTCGACACGTTCATCGAGTCCGGCTATTCCCTCGACACTCGTGACAGCAAGGGTTACACCGCGCTGATTCTGGCGGCCTATCACGGTCAGGCACCTGCGGTGGAACGTTTGCTCGCTGCTGGCGCCGATGCCTGTGCCCAGGATCAACGCGGCAACACCGCGCTGATGGGGGCCATTTTCAAAGGTGAACTACAGATCGCCCGACGCCTGATGGCCACCGATTGCAGCCCCGACCAGCGTAACGGTGCCGGGCAGACGGCGGCGATGTACGCCGGGTTGTTCAAGCGTCTGGAATTGCTCGATGCACTGAAGGCCAAGGGCGCGGACCTGAATGCCGAAGATCCGTTGGGCAACAGCGCCGCGCGTCTGGCCAACGGCGAAATCCGCACCGCCACGCCGCGCTGAGCGGTGGCTGCGTTATCATCGCGGTTTTTGCCGGGGGATCCAGATGGCCAAGGCCAAGCGCATGTACGGCTGCACTGAGTGCGGCGCAACCTTTCCCAAATGGGCGGGCCAGTGCGGCGAGTGCGGCGCCTGGAACACCCTGACTGAAACCATGATCGAAAGCGGCGGGGCCACGGCGCCGACCGGCCGCACCGGCTGGGCCGGGCAGCAGGCGCAGATCAAGACCCTGGCCGAAGTCAGCATCGAAGAGATTCCGCGCTTCTCCACCGCGTCCGGTGAACTGGACCGGGTCCTTGGCGGCGGTTTGGTCGACGGTTCGGTGGTGCTGATCGGTGGTGATCCGGGGATCGGCAAATCGACGATCCTGTTGCAGACCCTGTGCAACCTCGCCAAAAGCATGCCCGCCCTGTACGTCACCGGCGAAGAATCCCAACAGCAAGTGGCCATGCGTGCCCGGCGCCTTGGCTTGCCGCAGGATCAACTGCGGGTGATGACCGAAACCTGCATCGAAACCATCATCGCCACGGCCCGTCAGGAAAAACCCAAGGTGATGGTGATCGACTCGATCCAGACGATCTTCACCGAACAGTTGCAATCGGCTCCCGGTGGCGTCTCTCAGGTGCGTGAGAGCGCGGCGCTGCTGGTGCGGTATGCCAAGCAGAGCGGTACGGCGATTTTCCTCGTCGGCCACGTCACCAAGGAAGGCGCACTGGCCGGTCCGCGGGTTCTCGAGCACATGGTCGATACCGTGCTGTATTTCGAAGGCGAATCCGATGGGCGTCTGCGTTTGTTGCGCGCGGTGAAAAACCGTTTTGGCGCGGTCAACGAATTGGGCGTGTTCGGCATGACCGACAAGGGTTTGAAAGAAGTCTCCAACCCTTCGGCGATTTTTCTCACCCGTGCGCAGGAAGAAGTCCCGGGCAGTGTGGTCATGGCGACGTGGGAAGGCACTCGGCCGATGCTGGTGGAAGTGCAGGCGCTGGTCGATGACAGCCATCTGGCCAACCCGCGACGGGTGACGTTGGGCCTGGATCAGAACCGTTTGGCGATGTTGCTTGCGGTTTTGCATCGCCACGGCGGAATTCCGACTCACGATCAGGATGTGTTCCTCAACGTCGTGGGTGGGGTGAAGGTGTTGGAGACGGCTTCAGATCTGGCGCTGATGGCGGCCGTGATGTCGAGCCTGCGCAACCGGCCATTGCCGCATGATCTGTTGGTATTTGGTGAAGTGGGGCTGTCCGGTGAGGTGCGGCCGGTGCCAAGCGGGCAGGAGCGTTTGAAGGAAGCGGCCAAGCATGGCTTCAAACGGGCGATCGTGCCCAAGGGCAATGCGCCGAAGGAATCTCCGCCAGGCCTGCAGATCATCGCCGTGACCCGCCTCGAACAGGCCCTTGACGCGCTCTTCGAATAACTTGAACCCACTGCATAACCTTTGGGAGCTGGCTTGCCAGCGATTGCGTTCTGTCCGTCGACATATTCGTCGAGTCTGAAATCGCTATCGCTGGCAAGCCAGCTCCCACAGGGTTCAATTGTGGATTCTAGATTTCGATCAGGGCAGCCAACTCGCGCTCCAGTTCGGCCTCATCCGCCAGATTCAACTCGATCAGGCGACGCAAGCGCTGGATCGATTCCAGGCTTATATGTCGGCAGACAAAGCCCAACTGGTTATTTTCTTCGTGTGCCAGATGCACATCCATCTTGATATCGACGTCATCGCTCAGGTGAATGTCGACGAAAAAATCCTTCTCCGCATCCCCCAACCACGGCTCCGGCCTTTCGATCAGCAATCCTTTGAGCGACAGGTCGATCAGCTTGACCGGCCAGATGTAATCGCCCTGACTCAGCTCGGTTCTGGCATCGAACGCAATACGTTTGAAGCGACGACGGTTGGCTGGGTGTTCGCTCATGGCGCAATCCTCATGAAGGTTCGCTGACTATAGACCGCGAATGCGGGCGCCAGCCAATCGCTAAAGCGTCTAGACCAACGTCGGGGTATGGCCTTTGGCGCCGTAAGCGCTAAACTCGGGGTGGCTGTCTTTCTTGTCCACCCTGGCTGGAATAATAAAATGAAAAATAATAATAGCCTGCTACGCCATTTACCCTGGCTAGTGCTGGCAATCGTAGGAGCGTGCGCCCTGGGCGTAGTGGCATTGCGCCGCGGCGAGGCGATCAATGCCTTGTGGATTGTGGTCGCAGCCGTGGCCATTTATCTGGTTGCGTACCGTTACTACAGCCTGTTCATCGCTAACAATGTGATGCAACTCGATCCGCGTCGGGCGACCCCCGCCGTGCTCAACAATGATGGTCTGGACTATGTGCCGACCAACAAACACATTCTTTTCGGTCACCACTTCGCTGCGATCGCGGGCGCCGGACCTCTGGTCGGCCCGGTGCTGGCGGCGCAGATGGGCTATTTGCCCGGCACGCTCTGGCTGATTGCCGGTGTGGTGCTGGCGGGCGCGGTGCAGGACTTCATGGTTCTGTTCATGTCGACCCGGCGCAACGGCCGTTCCCTGGGCGACATGGTGCGTGAAGAAATGGGCCGCATTCCCGGTACCATAGCCCTGTTCGGCTGCTTCCTGATCATGATCATCATCCTCGCGGTGCTGGCGCTGATCGTGGTTAAAGCGCTGGCCGAGAGCCCGTGGGGCATCTTCACCGTGATGGCGACCATCCCGATCGCGATGTTCATGGGCATTTACATGCGCTACATCCGCCCGGGCCGTATCGGCGAAATCTCCGTGGTCGGTGTGTTGCTGCTGCTGGGTTCGATCTGGCTCGGTGGGCAGATTGCCGCTGATCCGGTGTGGGCCAAGGCGTTCACCTTCACCGGCGTGCAGATTACCTGGATGCTGGTCGGTTACGGTTTCGTCGCTGCATCGCTGCCTGTTTGGCTGATTCTGGCACCGCGTGACTATCTGTCGACGTTCCTCAAGATCGGCACCATCGTCGCCCTGGCGATCGGTATTCTGATCACCATGCCCGAGCTGAAAATGCCGGCGCTGACCCAGTTTGTCGATGGCACTGGCCCGGTGTGGAAGGGCGGTCTGTTCCCGTTCCTGTTCATCACCATTGCTTGCGGTGCGGTTTCCGGTTTCCACGCGCTGATTTCTTCGGGCACCACGCCGAAGCTGCTGGATAACGAAACCAACGCCCGTTACATCGGTTACGGCGGCATGCTGATGGAGTCGTTCGTCGCCATCATGGCGATGGTTGCCGCTTCGGTGATCGAGCCTGGCGTGTACTTCGCCATGAACAGCCCGGCCGCTGTGGTTGGCAGTGACGTTGCTTCGGTTGCGCAAGTGGTCTCCAGCTGGGGCTTCGCGATCACGCCGGAAGCGCTGCAAGCGGTGGCACACGACATTGGTGAAACCACCATCCTCGCCCGTGCCGGTGGTGCGCCGACCCTGGCGGTCGGTATCGCGCAGATCCTGCACAGTGTCCTGCCGGGTGAAAACACCATGGCGTTCTGGTACCACTTCGCGATTCTGTTCGAAGCGCTGTTCATTCTGACCGCAGTCGACGCCGGCACTCGTGCCGGTCGTTTCATGCTGCAGGATCTGCTCGGCTCTTTCGTGCCAGCGCTCAAGCGTACTGAATCGTGGACCGCTAACCTGATCGCCACCGCCGGTTGTGTGGCAATGTGGGGCTGGTTGCTGTACCAGGGCGTGGTCGATCCACTGGGCGGCATCAACACCCTGTGGCCACTGTTCGGTATCTCTAACCAGATGCTGGCCGGTATCGCGCTGATGCTCGGCACCGTGGTCCTGATCAAGATGAAGCGTCAGCGCTACATCTGGGTCACCCTGCTGCCAGCCACCTGGCTGCTGATCTGCACCACGACTGCGGGCTTCATCAAACTGTTCGATGCCAACCCGGCGATCGGCTTCCTGTCGCTGGCCAAGAAGTACAGCGATGCGCTGGCCAATGGTCAGGTGCTGGCCCCGGCAAAAAGCGTCGAGCAGATGCAGCACGTGATCTTCAACGCTTACACCAACGCAACGCTGACGGCGCTGTTCCTGTTCGTGGTCTTCAGTATCCTGTTCTATGCGCTCAAGGTCGGCATCGCCGCCTGGGGCAAAAAAGAGCGTACGGATAAAGAATCGCCATTCCAGGCCCTGCCGGATGCGTAACCAGAGGATTGCAGCATGTTCAATGACCTGAGTCGCCTCGGTAAATACCTCGGTCAGGCCGCGCGCCTGATGGTCGGCATGCCCGACTACGACACCTACGTCGAGCATATGCAAACCAAACACCCGGACAAACCGGTGATGAGCTACGAGATGTTCTTCCGCGAACGTCAGGAAGCCCGTTACGGTGGCAAGGGTGGGCCAAAGTGCTGTTGAGCTGACAGCGCAAGGTTGAGGTAATCCCCCTGTGGGAGCGAGCTTGCTCGCGAATACGGAGTGTCAGTTGATGAATGATTTGACTGACACACCGCTTTCGCGAGCAAGCTCGCTCCCACAGTTGTTTTTGTGTTGTTCATTCATTTTGTGAAGGAGATCGAGTTTTGTCCTCTCCCATCCCGGTCACGGTACTCAGCGGTTTCCTCGGCGCCGGCAAGACCACTTTGCTGCGCCATATCTTGAAAGCCGAGCACGGCCTGAAAATCGCCGTGATCGAAAACGAATTCAGTGACGCCGGTATCGACACGCAGCTGTTGGGTGACGAACCGGTGCAAGTCATGACCCTGGCCAACGGCTGCGTGTGCTGCACCATTCACACCGACCTGACCAAAGCGCTTTACCTGCTGCTTGAACGGCTGGACAGCGGCGAAATCGCCTTCGACCGTCTGGTCATCGAGTGCACCGGTCTGGCCGACCCTGCTCCAGTGGCACAGACCTTTTTCATCGACGAAGAACTGCGCGAGCGTTACCTGCTCGATGGCATCATCACCCTGGTCGATGCCGCCCACGCGGACGTGCACCTGACCCAGACCATCGCTCAGGCGCAGATTGGTTTCGCCGACCGCTTGCTGGTGAGCAAGACTGATCTGGTGGACGAGGCGACTTTCAACGCGTTGAGCGAACGCCTGACGCGAATCAACCGTCGCGCGCCAGTCCGCGTGGTTGAACATGGCAACATTGATCTGGCTGAACTGCTGGATGTGCGTGGCTTCAACCTCAATGCCGATCTTGGCGGCGGATTGAGCCTTCGCCCAGTGAGCAAGGCACCGTCGATTGATCGCATTTCCAGTCTGGTGTTGCGCACCGATCAGCCGCTGGATATCGATCAGCTCAGCGAGTTCATGAATGAACTGCTGGAAGAACACGGCAAGCAATTGCTGCGTTACAAAGGCGTGTTGAACATTGCGGGTGAGGATCGGCGCTTGGTGTTTCAGGGTGTGTTGAAGCTTTACGGTTTCGACTGGGATACTGAATGGGCCGAGGGTGAGGCGCGGGAAAGTGTGATTGTGTTTATTGCTGATGAGTTGCCGGAAGAGAAGATTCGGGCGGGGTTTGCCAGAGTGGCTTCTGCCTGATGGGTTTGTAGTGTCAATGATGACGCCATCGCGAGCAGGCTCACTCCTACAGGGGAACGCGTTTCAAATGTAGGAGTGAGCCTGCTCGCGAAAGCGATCTAACCGACAGCACAATGTTCACGATCTGAACCCAGCAACGCCTGCTCAAGATGATCCAGATGCCGATTCATCAGCATCCCTGCCTTGGAAGCATCCCGATTTTCCAGCGCTTCAACCAATGCCAAATGCTCCTGCCATGCGCAACAGCTGTGCGTTTGACGCTCACTTCGCGCAACCGCCAATGACGTCAACGGCACCAGACTGCCGAGAAAATGCGCCAACGGTGCATTCCCCGCCATCTGCGCCAAGTGCAGATGAAACTCCCCGGACAAGCGAATCGCCGCACTACGCCGATCCTGCTCGACAGCCTGACGCTCACGCTCGATCAACCCGCGCAAGCGTTTCAACCCTTCCGCTTGCGCGCGCTGACAGGCCAAATGTACCAGCGTGCTTTCGGCCAGCCGCCGCGCATGCAGAGCCTGCCGCGTCTGCTCCCGATCAGGTGCTGCCACACGCGGCCGATGGTTGGCCCGCAGCACAATGACGTGCTCAAGCGACAACTGCGTCAACACCCGCCGCACATCGGCGCGGCTGGCGCAGAACATCTCTTTCAAGCTGTCCTCGGTAAATCGGCTGCTCGAATCGATGCGCTGTTCCAGAATCGCATCGAACAATCGCGGATAAAGACCCTCTGCCGTTTCGCGCAGGCGGGAGAAGGGCAGGGGCGTCGTGGTCTGGCGAGTGTGTGACGCTGAGGCGAAACTGTTCATGGCCTGTCTCCAATAGAAATCAGCGACTCAAGTTGTCGTCCGGGATGTTCAACTCGATGCCCATCCGTTGACCTTCGCGCAGAATGTGCCGACGCATTTGCGCACTGGCCTGTGCGCTGTTCTTGCTGCGGATGGCGCGGACCACCGCTTCGTTTTCTTCGAGGCGCTCGGCCAGATGTTCTGGAGAATTACGCAGCACCTCGGCGCTCTGCTTGAGGGCGTTGCTGGTCTGCTGCACGACGCTCTGGAAAATCGGGTTCGAAGTCAGGGTGAACAGCTCTTCGTGAAAGGCGATGTAGGCGCTGACTCCGGCTTCACTGTCGCCAGCCTCAAGGGCTTCGCGCATGTCCATCAGGGTCAGGCGCAACTGGCCGACTTCCTTGCTGCTGATCGACTGCGCAACCAGACCGACAATGAACGGCTCGAGGGTATAACGCAGTTGCAGCACGTCTTCGAGGCTGGCGCCGGCCACCGCGCTGTCGTGGCTCTGGTTATCGCTCAATTGCGCGTCGAGCACGACCACGCCTTTGCCCGGCATCGAACGGACGAGGCCGAGGGTTTCCAGGACGATCACTGCTTCGCGCAGGCTCGGGCGGCTGATGCCCAATTGTTCGGCCAGTTCGCGCTGGCCCGGCAGCATGTCGCCGGAGCGCCACTGGCCACGGGCCAATGCGGCGCGGAGTTTTTCTACGACTGAGTTGACGACGGTTGATGTGGTTATCAAGGGTCTTGCTCCATTTGCCTGGGGGGAGATAGCCGCAAACTCAAGATCAAAAGATCGCAGCCTGCGGCAGCTCCTACAGGGGTTAAATCAGAACTCCTGCTGGTGCGCCGGAGTTGCTGTTTTACGCGGCTGAAAGGTGTAGCCCTGCTGACCGCTGAGTACTTTGTTGGCGCGTTGCACGTCGATGTCTTTTTCCCAACGGGCGATCGCAACCGTGGCGACGCAGTTGCCGATAAGATTGGTGAGTGCCCGGCCGATGCCCATGAACCAGTCCACTGCCAACACGAGCACCAGACCGACCACCGGGATCGCCGGAATAGCTGTCAGCGTTGCCGCCAGAATCACCAGTGCCGAACCCGGAATCCCGTGGGCACCTTTGGAGGTAATCAGCGACACCAGCAAAATGGTCAGCAGATCGGTCATGGCCAGCGGCGTGCCGGTGGCGTTGGCAATGAACACGATGGCCAGGGTCAGGTAGATCGAGAAACCGTCAAGGTTGAACGAGTACCCGGTTGGAATCACCAGACCCACGGTCGAGCTGCCAATGCCGAGGTGTTCGAGTTTGCGCATGATCTGTGGCAGCACAGCGTCGGACGATGCCGTGCCCATGACGATCAGCAGTTCTTCGCGCAGATACTTCAATAGCGGCCACATGCGCAGGCCGGAAGCGCGCATCACCAGACCGAGAATCACACTGACGAACGCGATGCAGGTCAGGTAGAACAAACCGACCAGACTACCCAGATGTTGCAGGGAGTCGAGGCCATATTTGCTGGTGGTGAAAGCGATGGCGCCGAACACGCCGATCGGCGCCAGACGCACGATCATGCCCATGATGCGGAAGATCACATGGCTCAGCTCGTTGATCAGCCGCGAGATCCCGGAAGCCGCTTCACCGACCAGATTCAACGCACTACCGAACAGCACCGAAAACAGCAGCACTTGCAGGATGTTGTTGTCAGCGAAGGCGCCGATCACCGAGGTCGGGATCAGGTCCATCAGGAACTGCGTGGTGGTGTGCATGTGCTGGCTGCGTTCGGCGAGATCGCCCATGTCGGCCGCAGACAGTTGCTCGAGATGGATGTTCGCGCCGCTGCCGATGCCGGTGCTGAAGGCGAAGACCAGGCCGATCACCAGAGCGATGGTGGTCAGCACTTCGAAATAGATCACCGACTTGAGGCCGATGCGCCCGACCTTCTTCAGATCGCCGGCGCCGCTGATGCCGCTGACCACCACGCAGAACACGATGAGGCCGATGAGCATCTTGATCAGTTTGATGAAGCCGTCGCCGAGCGGTTTGAGCTGGGCCGAGTATTCAGGAAGGGTCAGCCCGCAGACGATGCCGAGCATCAGTCCGAGAACCACTTGGAGGAAGATTGAACGCGAGCACCATCTGAGCATGGGAGGAATCCTGGTCGGTGTCCTGGCTGCCGTGCGCTTAGGGCGCATCAGATTCAGGACTTAATTATTGTGGTCTTACCGGTATGTCCAGTGCGGGTGCAGTCTACGCTCGGTTTTTTCGCGATGACAAGTGAAAACATGAAAATTGGCATGACCGGTCTGACCGGCGGCCATAGCCCGTAGGAGCTGCCGCAGGCTGCGATCTTTTGATCTTGTTTTTAAGATCCAGATCAAAAGATCGCAGCCTGCGGCAGCTCCTACACGGGAAATCAGGGGCGAAAAAAAACCGGCCAATCACTTGGCCGGTTTTTCATGCTGCGGATTTAACGTCGCAATTAAGCGCCGTATACCGGCAGCTTCTTGCAGATGGCTTTGACTTTCTCACGAACGGCGTCGATCACCGCTTCGTTGTTCAGGTCAGCCAGGATGTCGCAGATCCAGCCAGCCAGCTCTTTGCACTCGGCTTGCTTGAAGCCGCGAGTGGTCACAGCCGGAGTACCGAAGCGCAGGCCGGAAGTGACGAACGGCGAGCGTGGATCGTTTGGCACGGAGTTCTTGTTCACGGTGATGAACGCTTTGCCCAGAGCGGCGTCGGCGTCTTTACCGGAGATGTCCTGCTTGATCAGCGACAGCAGGAACAGGTGGTTCTTGGTACCGCCCGAAACCACGTCAAAACCGCGCTCGATGAACACTTCGGCCATGGCCTGGGCGTTCAGCACCACTTGTTCCTGGTAGGCCTTGAACTCTGGCTGCAGCGCTTCCTTGAAGCAGATCGCTTTAGCGGCGATCACGTGCTCCAGCGGGCCACCCTGGGCGCCCGGGAATACCGCGGAGTTCAGCTTCTTCTCGATGTCGGCGTTGGCGCGCGCCAGGATCAGACCGCCACGTGGACCGCGCAGGGTCTTGTGCGTGGTGGTGGTCACGACGTCAGCGAAAGGCACCGGGTTCGGGTAAACACCCGCGGCAACCAGACCGGCTACGTGAGCCATGTCGACGAACAGGTAAGCACCGACTTTGTCCGCGATGGCGCGGAAACGCGGGAAGTCGAGAATTTGCGAGTAGGCAGAGAAACCGGCCACGATCATTTTCGGCTTGTGCTCAACTGCCAGACGCTCGACTTCGTCGTAGTCGATCAGGCCGTTGGCGTCGATGCCGTACTGCACAGCGTTGTACAGTTTGCCCGAGGAGGAAACGCTGGCGCCGTGGGTCAGGTGACCGCCGTGGGCCAGGCTCATGCCCAGAATGGTGTCGCCACCTTGCAGCAGGGCCAGGTAAACAGCGGCGTTGGCTTGCGAACCGGCGTGCGGCTGAACGTTGGCGTAATCGGCGCCGAACAGCTCTTTGGCGCGGTCGATGGCCAGTTGCTCAACGATGTCGACGTACTCGCAACCACCGTAGTAACGCTTGCCTGGGTAGCCTTCAGCGTACTTGTTGGTCAGGACCGAGCCTTGAGCTTCCATCACCGCTGGGCTGGTGTAGTTTTCCGAAGCGATCAGCTCAATGTGTTCTTCCTGGCGCTGAGCTTCTTGCTCCATGGCGGCAAAAAGGTCGGCGTCGTACTTGGCAATAGTCAAATCACGGCTGAACATGGCGGTCCTCAAGGATCGGGGGCAGAAAAGGGGGGCATTCTAACCCAATGGGTTTTGGATGGCATATGAAACGACATCATGTCGCAGACAAGTGGCGTTCATGCGCAGATAGATGGTGATTGTGCTGGCCTCAAAAGATCGCAGCCTTCGGCAGCTCCTACAGTAATCCGAGCTGATCCCGAATACTGTGACCGACATCAATCCTTGCAGGAGCTGCCGAAGGCTGCGATCTTTTCGGTCGCGCCGCCGATGTTCAGTCGAACATGAACAGCGCGTCATTGCTGAACTGCGCCTCAAACCGCCCCGCCGGCATCGGCCGCCCGAACAGATAGCCCTGAACCTCATCGCAACCATGTTCGCGCAGGAAGTCCAACTGCTCATGGGTCTCCACACCCTCGGCGATCACCGCCAGATTCAGACTGTGCGCCATGGCGATGATCGCCCGGGCAATCTGCGCGTCCTGCTCACCGGACGGCAGGCCATCGACAAACGTGCGGTCGATTTTCAGCACGTCGATCGGGAATTGCTTGAGGTAGTTCAGCGATGAGTAACCGGTGCCGAAGTCATCGACTGCGATGCTCAGGCCAAGGTTTTTCAGCCCGGCAAGAATCTGCATGGCCTCGCTGACTTCACGCATCAGGATACTTTCGGTCAGTTCCAGCTCCAGGCATGCCGGCGGCAGGCCGGTTTCGCGCAGGATCGTGGCGATCCGCGTGCCGAGCTGGCCATCGGAGAACTGCCGCGCGGAAATGTTCACCGACACCTTCGGCACGCGTACACGATTCTGGTGCCAGGTCTTCAGCTGACGGCACGCTTCGCTGATCACCCAATCGCCAACGTCGACCACCAGACCAAGCTCTTCGAGCACCGGAATGAAATCCCCCGGCGGCACCAGTCCACGACGTGGATGGCGCCAGCGCAACAGCGCTTCGGCGCCGGTCAGACGCTTGCCGTCGCCGCTGAATTGCGGTTGGTAATACAGGACGAATTCGTTTTGTTCCAGGGCGTGGCGCAAGTCGCTTTCCAGCTCCAGACGCTCCAGCGCACTGGCGTTCATGTCGGCCTGATAGAACTGGAAGTTGTTCTTGCCGCGCTCCTTGGCGTGGTACATCGCGGTGTCGGCGTTCTTCATCAACTGGCTGAGTTCGTTGCCGTCCTGCGGACTCAGGGCGATGCCGATACTGGCGGTGACGAAGAACTCGCGACCTTCGAGCACGAACGGCCGCACCAGGCTGCCGAGGATCTGTTCGGCGACATGAATCGCCCGGTTCAACGCCATTTCGCGACTGGAGCGATGTTGCAGCAGCAGCGTGAATTCGTCACCGCCCATGCGCGCCACAGTGTCGTCATCGTCGACGCAGGCCAGCAGGCGCGTGGCCATGTCTTTCAACATGCGGTCGCCGGCGGCGTGGCCGAGGGAGTCGTTGATCGGTTTGAAACGGTCGAGGTCGAGGAACATCAGCACCACCCACGACTTCTGCCGCTCGGCCGATTGCAGCGCGGTGTGCAGGCGATCCTGGAACAGCGTGCGGTTCGGCAAATGGGTCAGGGCGTCGTAGTAGGCAAGGCGATGAATGCGCTGCTCGCTGGCCTTGCGCTCGCTGATGTCGCTGAAGAAGCACACATAACTGGCCAGATCGCCTTCGTCGTCGAGCACCGCGGTGATGCCGACCCACGCCGGGTAATGCTCGCCGTTGCGGCGCTTGAGCCAGACTTCGCCTTCCCAGGTGCTGTGCTGATGCAGTTGTTTGAGCACGTAACGCAGGTGCGCGTCCTGTTGTTCGTCGACGGTGAGCATGTTCGGCAACTGATCAAGCACTTCGCTCACCGCGTAACCGCTGACGCGGCTGAAGGCTTCGTTGGCCTGCACGATGTATCCGGCCGGGTCGGTGATAAGGATCGCCGAGGTCGAGTGTTCAAATACTGTGGCGGCCATGCGCAGGTCTTTCTCGGCGCGGCGCTGCTGACTGATGTCGCGACCGACACCGAGCACGCCTTCGAACGCGCCGTGCTCGTCCCACACCAGCACCAGACGCAACTCGATCGGGATCTTGCGGCCATCGGCGCGCAGGCAGTCGAACAGGAACAATTGCGTTTGCACCTGATTGCGCAACACCGCCAGTTGCTCGGGCTTGTCCAGCGCCTTGCTGACCCGATCCATCAGCGTGTAAATGCCGCTCAGTTGCTGCGGGTTGGCGATGGTCGATTGCCAGCCGTTCTGGAAAATCCACTCGGCGTCGTAGCCCAGTACCGCCTGCACCGACGGGCTGACGTAGTTCAGCGAGAGCTTGCTGTCGGTGGAGAAGATCACGTCGCTGATGCTTTCGGCGAGCATGCGATAGCGCTGCTCGCTGTCGCGCAGCGATTCGCTGGCTTCGATCTGTTCGGTGATGTCCTTGGCCACGCCGATGATTCGCGTCACCTGATCGTGTTTGTCGCGAGCCAACGCCTGTTCGCGAATGTCGAAACGCCGCCATTTGCCGTCGCGATGGCGGAAGCGCAATTGGCACTGGAGCAACTGACTGTAACCGGCGTGCCGCTGCATCTGCCGCGAGCGATGGTAGTAGTCGGCGTCTTCCGGGTGCAGGAGGATTTCCCAGAAATACTCGCCCATCTGATGCAGTTCAGTGCGGTTGTAGCCGAGGGTTTGACCGAGGTGGTGGTTACTGAAAATCATCCGCTGGCTGATCACGTCCTGCACGTACAGATGATCCGGCACGGTGCGCACCACGTCGGACCAGAAGCCTTCGCGTTCGAGCAGCGACAGTTCGATCAGCTTGCGGCTGGTGATGTCGTTGATGCTGAGGATCACCGCTTTGTAGTCGTGCTGCTCGGTCGGCAGGCGCAACACCAGCCACAGGTGCTGGTCGCGGCCATTGATGTCCGGCAGTTTGATTTCCAGTTCCAGCTGCTTCTGTTGCTGCAGGACGGCGTCGAGCACTTGGTTGCCGATGGCGCACTGACGGTGTGGGTGGCCATCGATCAACAGTTGCCAGGCGTGCTCGCAAGAGTTGACGTTGAGCAGTTGCAACGCGACCTGGTTGACCTCGGTGACGCGCAATTCCTGCAGCAGTTGCTGACGTTGCGCCGGCTGGTCGAGCCAGGCTTTGAGCTGGTCGCTGGTCTGGATCTGCGCCTTGTCGAACACCTGCTTGAGGCCGGACAGATCAAGCACACACAGCGCCACGCCGGTGCCTTCGAAAATGTCTTGATAGCGTCGGCGACCCTCATGCAACTGGCGCTGGCGGCGGCGCATGTTGAGCAGGGCGATCACCGGCAGCATCGAGAACGCCAGACCCAGCAGGCATTTGCCAATAAACGCCGGCAGCAATTCTTCGAGCACGCGCTGGCGGTCGAACAGGCCACGCAATTGCCAGTCGCTGCTGCTAAGTGGCACGGTCAACACCGTGTTGGCCATGTCGTCCGGACTCAAGACGCCGGGCCTGGCCGAAGGCTGCGCTTCGTCGCGGCTGATGATCTGATGGTTGAGGCGGTTTTCCACCAGCCACAACGGGCGGATGCCGGTTTCGCCCTGTTTGGTCAGCGAGTCGAAGAACGTCGGGGTCAAGCGCAGTACCCAATAACCGCGCGTGCTGCCGCTGGCCTGATGCAATAACAGATGCACCACAGAACCGTCGTCGGCGTTGCTGAAGTAATGTGCCTGTGCACGGCTGCGGCGCACCAGTTCGCTCAGGTAATCGGCGTCGTGGCTGTTGTCGGCACTGTCGCTGATGATTTTGCCGGAAGGGGTGAGCAAGGCCAAGCTGCGCAGATCAGGCAAGGATTGCTGGAGCTTGCGCAATAGCGCCTGCTGTTCGTCGGCTGATTGCGGTTGTTCGACGATCGGTAGCAGGTTGAGGGCGATTTGCGCGTTCAGCGCCATGTTCAGGCTGACCTGCGAGGCGAGGTCGGCGGTGTAATCGATGGTGTATTGACGCTGGTTTTTCTGGGTTTCGCGCAGTTGATCGAGCAGTTGCCAGAACAGCAATGCGAGCAACAAAAGCACAAGCGTCGCCAGCGCACCCTTTAATGTACCGCGCAGGGACGAGCCGGGCGCCGGTGGGGTGCTGCTCACAGAGGCTGGCGGAGTGACATTGGACAAGCTGGAATCCTGCGGTTTGGCTGGACTGGCGCGACGTGCACTATAAGCCGGACGCCCAAAGGGCGGCTAGCATGCCTTGAGTCGTGGCGAAGTGCCAGCCCCGCGCGGCTGGACTGCCACCGGTCATTCAGGTAGCTTTGCCGGTTACGCGGGAGCGTTCCAGCTCCTAGACTCAGACTTTTTCAGCGCGCACGCATTGATAACCATCAAGTGAACGACGCGCATGGTCTGGCCGGGCTTCGCCTGCGCTGCAATCATTCATCTGTCACTGACCCAAGGTTCTCCATGGCTCAATACGTCTTCACCATGCATCGGCTGGGCAAAGTTGTTCCGCCGAAGCGGGAAATTCTCAAAAACATTTCGCTGTCGTTCTTCCCCGGCGCCAAAATTGGCGTACTCGGCCTCAACGGTTCGGGTAAGTCCACGCTGCTGAAAATCATGGCCGGCGTCGACACCGAGTTCGAGGGCGAAGCCCGTCCGATGCCGGACCTGAACATCGGTTATCTGCCGCAAGAGCCACAACTTGATCCGACCAAGACCGTGCGTGAAGTGGTCGAGGAAGCAGTCAGCGTGATCAAGGACGCGCAAGCGCGTCTGGACGAGGTCTACGCCGCTTACGCTGACCCGGATGCGGACTTCGACAAACTGGCCGCCGAACAAGCCAAGCTCGAAGCGATCCTGCAGGCCAGCGACGGTCATAACCTTGAGCGCCAACTGGAAGTCGCCGCCGATGCACTGCGTCTGCCGGCCTGGGACGCAAAAGTAGAACACCTGTCCGGTGGTGAAAAGCGTCGTGTGGCCCTGTGCCGTCTGCTGCTGTCCGCCCCGGACATGCTGCTGCTCGACGAACCGACCAACCACTTGGACGCTGACTCCGTGGCGTGGCTGGAGCACTTCCTGCACGACTTCCCGGGCACCGTGGTAGCGATCACGCACGACCGCTACTTCCTCGACAACGTCGCCGGCTGGATTCTCGAACTCGACCGCGGCGCGGGCATTCCGTACGAAGGCAACTACTCGGGTTGGCTTGAAGCCAAGTCCGATCGTCTGGCGGCGGAATCCAAGCAGCAGTCGGCCCACGAAAAAGCCATGAAAGAAGAATTGGAGTGGGTGCGCAAAGGCGCGAAAGCCCGCCAGTCGAAATCCAAGGCACGTCTGCAACGCTTCGAAGAAATGCAATCGCAGGAATTCCAGAAGCGCAGCGAAACCAACGAGATCTACATCCCGGCCGGTCCGCGCCTGGGCGACAAGGTCATCGAATTCAAGAACGTCACCAAGGGCTACGGCGATCGCGTGCTGATCGACAACCTGTCGTTCTCGATGCCGAAGGGCGCCATCGTCGGCGTGATCGGCGGTAACGGTGCCGGTAAGTCGACCCTGTTCCGCATGCTGATGGGCAAGGAAACACCGGATTCGGGCAGCATCGAAGTCGGCGAAACCGTGCAACTGGCCTGCGTCGATCAGAGCCGTGACGACCTGGATGGCAGCAAGACTGTGTTCCAGCAGATCTCCGACGGTTCCGACCAGATCCGCATCGGCAACTACGAGATTCCGTCGCGTACTTATGTCGGTCGCTTCAACTTCAAGGGCGGCGATCAGCAGAAGTTCGTCAAAGACCTGTCCGGTGGTGAGCGCGGTCGTCTGCACCTGGCGCTGACCCTGAAGGAGGGCGGCAACGTCCTGCTGCTCGACGAACCGTCCAACGACCTCGACGTTGAAACCCTGCGTTCCCTGGAAGAAGCCCTGCTGGACTTCCCGGGCGCTGCGATTGTGATCTCTCACGATCGGTGGTTCCTTGACCGTGTGGCGACGCACATCCTGGCGTACGAAGACGACTCGCAAGCGATCTTCTTTGAAGGTAACTACACCGAGTACGAAGCCGATCGCAAAAAGCGTCTCGGCGAAGCGGCTGCCCAGCCACACCGGGTACGTCACAAGAAACTGGCCTGATATCGGGTTGGTTGCATGAAAAAGCGGAGCCTTCGGGCTCCGTTTTTTTTTGCCTGGTTTTTCAGGGATACCGAGTTGGATTCATCGCTGGCAAGCCAAGCTCCCACAGGGTTTTGTGGGGTGTTCGAGATCACCGATGTCCACTGTGGGAGCTGGCTTGCCAGCGATGGCGGTATAACTGTTGGTGCATCACTTGAATTTGATCTCACCATTCAGGTGCAAAACTGGGCAAAAACCAGCCGGATTTATATCCTGTGCACCATTTAATTTCATAACTGCGACATTTTGCTCTGTTCCTGTGCGCATTTCGTTTGTTACAGTCCGGCCCAATCTCCTCCAACGACAATAAATTTGCCGAGACTTTTGCCATGATCGAATCCGTTGAATCCTTCCTCGCCCGCCTGAAAAAACGCGATCCGGATCAACCCGAATTTCACCAGGCCGTCGAAGAAGTCCTGCGCAGTCTGTGGCCGTTCCTCGAAGCCAATCCGCATTACCTGAACTCGGGGATTCTGGAACGTATCTGCGAGCCGGAGCGTGCCGTGGTGTTCCGCGTGTCATGGGTCGACGATCAGGGCAAAGTGCAAGTCAATCGCGGTTTCCGCATCCAGATGAACAGCGCCATCGGCCCGTACAAGGGCGGCTTGCGCTTCCATCCGTCGGTGAACCTGGGTGTGCTGAAATTCCTCGCCTTCGAACAGACCTTTAAAAACTCGCTGACCTCGCTGCCCATGGGCGGCGGTAAGGGCGGCTCGGACTTCGATCCGAAGGGCAAAAGTGACGCTGAAGTCATGCGTTTCTGCCAGGCGTTCATGAGCGAGTTGTATCGCCATATTGGCGCCGACGTTGACGTGCCGGCCGGTGATATCGGTGTCGGTGCGCGCGAGATTGGCTTCCTCTTTGGCCAGTACAAACGCCTGAGCAACCAGTTCACCAGCGTACTGACCGGCAAGGGCATGACCTACGGCGGCAGCCTGATTCGTCCGGAAGCCACCGGTTTCGGTTGCGTGTATTTCGCTGAAGAAATGCTCAAGCGTCGCGGGCAGGGCGTTGAAGGCAAGCGCGTGGCAATCTCCGGTTCCGGCAACGTGGCGCAATACGCGGCGCGCAAGGTCATGGATCTGGGCGGCAAGGTGATTTCCCTGTCCGACTCCGAAGGCACGTTGTATTGCGAAGCCGGGTTGAGCGAAGAGCAGTGGCTGGCGCTGCTGGAACTGAAAAACGTTAAACGCGGGCGCATCAGTGAATTGGCGGCAGCTTACGGTCTGGAATTCCGCGCCGGGCAATTGCCTTGGTCGCTGCCGTGCGACATCGCGCTGCCGTGCGCTACGCAGAATGAGCTCGACGCTGAAGCCGCACACGCGTTATTGCGCAATGGCTGCGTGTGCGTGGCTGAAGGCGCGAACATGCCGACCACACTGGAGGCTGTGGATATCTTTATCGAGGCCGGGATTCTGTTCGCCCCGGGCAAAGCATCCAACGCCGGCGGTGTCGCGGTGAGCGGTCTGGAGATGTCGCAGAACGCCATGCGCCTGCTGTGGACGGCAGGTGAGGTGGACAGCAAGCTGCACGCGATCATGCAGTCGATCCACCACGCTTGCGTGCATTACGGTGAAGAGAACGGCCGGATCAACTACGTCAAAGGCGCGAACATCGCCGGCTTCGTCAAAGTCGCCGATGCAATGCTCGCGCAGGGTGTGGTTTAAGCCGGTTCGATGCGGATCACTTCAATCATTTGATCGCCGGCGGGGCGCTGCCACAGCACCTCGTCATTGAGTCGGGCACCGAGCAGCGCCCGGCCCAAGGGTGAGCCCCAATTGATCAGGCCTTTGCTGGCATCGGCCTGATCTTCGCCGACCAGTTGCACCCGGCGTTCGGTGTCGTGCTCATCGGCGTAGGTCACCCAACTGCCGATCTGCACTTTGTCTCTGGACGTTGCTGCTACGGCGACTTGTGCGCTGCTCAGGCGCTGATTGAAATAACGCAAATCACGTTGCAGATCCGCCAGCCGTTGCTTGTCGGCCTGCTCACCTCTGGCTGATTGTTCGGCATGCAGGCTTTGCAGCTCGGCGACTTTGGCCTGCAACTGCGCCAACCCTTGCGGCGTGACGTAATTGGGCTGCTCGCTGACCTGCCGTTCGACCGGCTGATCGGCTTGCGCGGCGGCGTTGTCTTCGTTGACGAATGCGCGACTCATGGTGTCCTCCTCGTATGAGGTTTGGGCCATGCTCGCAGGCATTTGGTTTCACTGGATGTCTGGAAGCGACCTATTGCGAGCGATAAGCCCGTCCGGCGTCCTGATCTTTCTGCTGCTGCCAGGCGCGTTCTCGTTCGTCCCAGTGTTCGTTGCGATACTCTTCGCGTCCCTTGTTTTCCAGCATCGCCTGACACTGGCGGAAGCCGTCGGTCCAGCCTTCGGCGTATTGCTTGTCTTTAAGATAACGCGGCACGTTCTTGCGGAATTCGCCGCTGATCGAACCGGCCGCCTGGCGACCGCTGATGCAACCGTCATCGAAGCCGTCGGCGAAGGCCGGTGGATAACCCTTGGCGATCAGATCTTCATGGGTGGTCTGGCAACCGCCCAGCAATAACACAACACCCAACAAACCCGCACACCGCCACATCGCACTCTCCCGCGCCGGTTGTCCGGCTTATGGGGAAAGTCTAGAAGGGGATTCGTTGGTGGGGTGTGAAAGAAAGATCAAAAGATCGCAGCCTGCGGCAGCTCCTACAGGTGAAACACATTCCAAATGTAGGAGCTGCCGAAGGCTGCGATCTTTTAATAGTGATACCACTTCACTTCAAGCATGACCTCGGTTTCCGGCGTGGCGAGATGGCTGAACTCACGCTGCGCACTCAGGCGCAAACCAAGGTTGCGCGACAATTCCCACTGCTGATTCAGACTCAGGCTGCGGCGCACTTCGCCATTGAAGAAGTAATCGCCCTTGGCCTCCAGACTGAGATTGCCCAGCGGGTTTTTCCACAACACGCCGGTATTGAAACCACCCGCCGGGGACACGAACTCGGCGAAATCATTGTTGTGTTCAACGCGCACGGTGCCGAGGGCAAAACCCAGCACATCGTCACCCAGCGCCCACGTGCCACCGCCACCACCGTTGACGTGGCTGACCAGCGTCTCGTCATCATGCTTGCCCGGTACGCGCTCCAGACCACCAGTGACTTGCCACGACAGCGGTTGCAGCAGCTCATTACGCGGCGTCAGCGAACGAATCGTCGCCAGATCCAGTTGCTGAAACTGCCAGTGATTGCCTTCGTACTGACGCAACTTCATCTGCAGGATCTCGATTTGTGCGCCGAGCGGGAAGCTTTCGGCGTTGTCGTTGAGATCGTGATAAGCCATGCGCAAACCGTACTCACCGAATGCACGATCACCACGGGTGCCGAGACCGGCCTGCCAGGTGCGGGATTCGTGGCCGTCTTCCGGCAAGCCTGGCTGCGGAATGTCCAACTCAGGCGCCGGGTTCTTGTTGATCGCCCGCAGCAATTCGAAACTGCGCTGCGCCCGTTGCGGATCACGTTCCTGCCCGTTGGCGCGGTAGCGCTCCAGACGATACGCCGCGTCGATGATCAACGCCTGACGGTCCCGTGGCAGGGCTTTGAACGCTGGATCCTGCAACTGCTGCTGATCGGCGCTGACGTTCAGCACCCATTGCTGCTCTTCACCGCTGAGCGGCTCGGCGCGGCTGAGCAGTTCGCGCTCGCGGGACGGACGATATTCGATGCTTTCCACCAGCCCGGCTTCTTTCACCGCTTTAACGGTGTCGGTAGGAATGGCGGTCAGCGGGAATTGTTCGGTCAGGCGCAGGCTCGGCCGTGCGACTTGCAGCAGTTCCAGCAGGCGATACGAGCAGTTTTCGTCGAAGAAAAAGTAATCGAACTGGATCTGCTTCAACTCCCACACATGCTCGACCATGCGAGCGGTTTCTTCTTGGCTCAGATTGAGCCGGTATTCCCACAGGTCGCGGTTTTCCAGGCTGCGGTATTCCGAGAGTTTTTCCTGATACGGCACCAAGGCGAACAATCCCGGATAACCGCCCATCAAACCTTTCCAAGCGTAGAGAATGCTGTTGTCCGAGCCTTCGATGTAGGCGCCAAAGTTGATCGCATAACTGAGCAGCGACGTCTTGTCGGCCTGCACGTCAGCCTGATCGATACGCAGCAGGGTGTGACCGAACATCGATGACGGACTGTTCAAATAAGCCGCCGGGAAGATCATCACCGCGCTGTGCGGCGAGACATCCTTGAACCACTTCTTGTATTCAGCGCATGCCGGTGTCGGTAGATCCCCGAGATTGAGCTGCGCTTTCAGCCAGCGGGTGCGCGCCGGATAAACGCATTGCGCATGTTGCTCGCCGAGACTGGCCGGTGCGTACAGCGCTTGCACGGTGGCCGCCAGTTCATGATCGGGGTGTTCGTTGCCATCGGGCGCCAGAAAAAACTTCTTGTCGCTGACATAGCTGCGCCAGCCGCCAAGCTTGGCGGTTTCGTAGTGACCGAGGGAAATCCAGAAGCGGTCGTTGGCCAGTTGCTGCAAACGTTGAGGGTCGATGGTTGGCGCGGCGGACAGCGGGGCGCAGACACAGAGCGCCAGCCAGGCAAGGCGTTTGAGCATAGTCGGCAACTTGAACAGGAAAGAAATAAAGACCCAAGGAGGGCGGGCCGAAAAAATAAAACCCGCTTCCCGAAGGAAGCGGGCGAGGTCGAGCTTAAGCCTGAGTTGCGTACTTGGCCAGACGAGGATCCGATTTCAGTACGGCCAGGGTGTTGGTATGCACGTCTTCAGCGGTCACGTCAGCCTTGCTGAAGATCTGCTGGAAGTGCTCGTGAGTCACAGCTGCGAAGTGCGCGCGATCTTCCGGCGCCACGCCCAGTACCACGGCATAAGTCGTCAGCGCTTCGCCGTTGCCTTTGGCCATGTCTTCGGACAGCTCGTTCATCATGCCATTCATGGCAAACCAGGATTTGCCGCCGTAGGTCAGCGATGCGTTGGTCGAGCAACCGTTGGTGCCGGACGTCATCCCGAAGGTGGCGTTACCGGAAGTGCCGTTGGTGGTGGAAGCGAGGAAGTGAGCAGGGGTGCCACGCTGACCTTCGAACAGCATGTTGCCCCAACCGCAATCCGGGCCGCCTGGAGCTTGCGCCATTGCGTTGATGGATACAGCGGTGAAGAGAGTACCGAGAAGAATCCGTTTCATAGCTTTTTTCTCTTTGTGTGCATACCAATGGACAGGGTTCTGGCCCCCCAAGCTCTGTACGAGACAGACCCAAACGAAGCCAGTGGGCCGGTATTAGTTCCAGCCGCGCAGTTTGGAGTTTAGGCACGTTCCAGGGGTTCCGTGGTTTTTTGCAAAATATTTGGAATAAACCCCGGTTTCAGGGGGCGGGCCGCCGGCTTGGCCGGTTGTCTATGCTTTGTGGTGTGGCGCGCCTTGCCAGTGGGGCACGGGCAGCGCCAGAATGCCGCTATCTGCCCCGCCTGATTGTTAAGGAAGCCCGATGCCTGATCCTGTTGCTGCCAGCTTGCGTCTCGCGCCCGAAGCGCTGACCCGTCCGTTTTCCGCTGAACAGTTCAGCTTCACTACCACCAATGATCTGGAGCCCTTTCGCGGTGTGCTCGGCCAGGAACGCGCGGTCGAAGCCTTGCAGTTCGGTGTGGCCATGCCACGCCCCGGTTACAACGTATTCGTGATGGGCGAGCCCGGCACCGGCCGCTTCTCGTTCGTCAAACGCTACCTGAAAGCAGAAGGCAAGCGCCTGCAGACCCCGGCCGACTGGGTCTACGTGAATAATTTCGACGAGCCGCGCGAACCGCGTGCACTGGAATTGCCTTCGGGCACTGCCGGCGTCTTTATCGGTGACATCAACGGCTTGATCGACAACCTGCTGGCAACGTTTCCAGCGGTGTTCGAGCACCCGTCCTACCAGCAAAAGAAAAGCGCCATCGACCGCGCCTTCAACCAGCGCTATGACAAGGCCCTCGACATCATCGAGCGTCTGGCCCTGGAAAAAGACGTCGCCCTGTACCGCGACAGCAGCAACGTTGCCTTCACGCCGATGCTCGACGGCAAGGCTCTGGACGAAGCGGAATTTGCTCAGTTGCCAGAGGCTGATCGCGAGCGTTTTCACGAAGACATTTCCGGCCTCGAAGAGCGCCTGAACGAAGAACTCGCCAGCCTGCCGCAGTGGAAGCGCGAGTCGAACAATCAACTGCGTTCGCTCAACGAAGAAACCATCACCTTGGCGCTGCAGCCATTGCTGTCGCCGCTGTCGGAGAAGTACGCCGAGAACGCCGCGGTCTGCGGTTACCTGCAAGCCATGCAGGTCTACTTGCTGAAAACCGTGGTCGAGCAATTGGTCGATGACAGCAAGACCGACGCCGTCGCGCGCAAGCTGCTGGAAGAGCAATACGCGCCGAGCCTGGTGGTCGGCCATCCGGTGAGCGGCGGTGCGCCGGTGGTGTTCGAGCCGCACCCGACTTACGAAAACCTCTTTGGTCGTATCGAATACACCACCGATCAGGGCGCGCTTTACACCACCTATCGGCAGTTGCGTCCCGGTGCCTTGCACCGCGCCAACGGTGGTTTCCTGATTCTTGAAGCGGAAAAAATGCTCAGCGAACCGTTCGTGTGGGATGCGCTGAAACGCGCCCTGCAATCGCGCAAGCTGAAAATGGAATCGCCGCTGGGCGAGATGGGCCGTTTCGCCACGGTCACGCTCAACCCGCAGCACATTCCGTTGCAGGTCAAAGTCATCATCATCGGTGCGCGCTCTCTGTACTACACGCTGCAAGACCTCGATCCGGACTTCCAGGAGATGTTCCGCGTCCTCGTGGATTTCGACGAAGACATCCCGATGGTCGACGAGAGCCTGGAACAATTTGCCCAGCTGTTGAAAACCCGCACGTCGGAAGAAGGCATGGCACCGTTGACCGCCGATGCGGTGGCACGTCTGGCGACGTACAGCGCTCGTTTGGCCGAGCACCAGGGGCGTTTGTCGGCACGTATCGGTGATCTGTTCCAACTGGTCAGCGAAGCGGATTTCATCCGTCATCTGGCCGGCGATGAGATGACCGATGCCGGGCATATCGAACGTGCGTTGAAAGCCAAGGCCACACGCACCGGTCGCGTGTCGGCGCGGATTCTCGACGACATGCTCGCCGGGATCATCCTGATCGACACTGATGGTGCGGCGGTCGGCAAATGCAATGGCCTGACCGTACTCGAAGTCGGTGATTCGGCATTCGGTGTGCCGGCGCGGATTTCCGCCACGGTGTATCCGGGCGGCAGCGGCATCGTCGACATCGAGCGTGAAGTCAACCTTGGGCAGCCGATTCACTCCAAAGGCGTGATGATTCTCACCGGGTATCTGGGCAGCCGTTACGCTCAGGAATTCCCGCTGGCTATTTCCGCGAGCATCGCGCTGGAGCAGTCGTACGGTTACGTCGATGGCGACAGTGCGTCGCTGGGTGAGGCGTGCACGCTGATTTCGGCGCTGTCGAAAACCCCGTTGAAGCAGTGCTTTGCGATCACCGGTTCGATCAATCAGTTTGGCGAAGTGCAGGCGGTGGGCGGGGTCAACGAGAAGATCGAAGGCTTCTTCCGTCTCTGCGAAGCACGCGGGCTGACGGGCGAGCAGGGCGCGATCATTCCGCAGGCCAACGTCGCTACGCTAATGCTCGATGAGAAAGTCCTGGCGGCAGTGCGTGCCGGGCAGTTCCACGTGTACGCGGTGCGTCAGGCCGACGAGGCGTTGAGCCTGCTGGTCGGTGAACCGGCCGGTGAGCCGAATGCCGATGGCGAATTCCCGGAAGGCAGCATCAACGCGCGGGTGGTGGAGCGCTTGCGCGACATCGCTGAAATGATCAGCGAAGAAGACCTCAAGGAAGCCGAGAAGGAACTGGCGCAAGAGGCCTTGGCCGAAGCCAAGCCGGCTTAAGCCTGGCGCGGTCAAACTGTAGGAGTGAGCCTGCTCGCGATAGCGGAGTGTCAGTCGGCGAATAAGTCGACTGGTTCACCGCTATCGCGAGCAGGCTCACTCCTACATTTTTTTTTGTGGGGATCTTCGGGAAATCGCCACTACTCTGGCGCCAATATTCACACAATGACCATTCGGCGCCTTCTGGTTTCATTCGGCTTGCGCAGCGGACTTTTCTTCTATTCTCAGCTCAAGGATATCGACAGTATCACTGGATCGAGCCAGTCCTCCCGTGGGGGCTGAATACCGGCTTCACCGAGGGTCGCCGCCATGTCGCGCAACCTCTGTCTCACCCGTCAATGCCTGGGTCTTGTGACCCGTATCGAATGCGCCATCAAGCCGTTGGCCGGCGATAACGGTATGTGGACGCTGCTCTTCGCGGCCGGCATGGCCGGCGAACAACCTTCTGCCATCAAAGCCCAGGGCCCGTTTCATGGGCCGGTCGCCGCCGAATCGATACTCGACACCATTGTCGAAAGTCTGACCTTGCATGGCTACGAACTGGCTGACGATCCGCAGATCTGGAGCCTGCACCTGCAAGCGCAGTTGCGGCAGATCAACGGTGGTCGCGGCCGCGCCCTGTAGGAGCTGCCGCAGGCTGCGATCTTTTGATCTTGCCCTTCAAGGCGCAGTCTCAGGCATCGGCGCCTTGTCGAGCTTGACCTCAAAACCGTATTGCACGGTGGCGAGGTCGGTTCGCTGATAGGCTTCGACGTGGGTCGGGCAGCCATAGAAATAATGCACGCCAAACAACGCCGGGCCTTCTGCGCTTGCATCGTGGCTGACCGAGAGAATCTGCTTGAGGTAGTTGCCACTGTCGTCTTTGACGAAGAAACGCCACTCGTTGGGCGGGAACAGTTTCAGATCCACCACCAATTGGTTGTTCTTGATCTCCAGGCCTTTGGGCAAGGACTTGGCGTCGTATGCCTGTTTGGCCACCGTGGCGAGAAACAGCGGCATTGAGCCTACCGCAATCGCCGGGGTTTCCGGGAACAGGTTCAGGTCGTAGGTGATCGTCGCGCGCAGCGGATCGACTTGATAGGCCTCGGGCGGCAGTTCGATCGGTTCATCGAGCTTGCCACTGCGCTTTTCGGTAAAGAACGTGACCGGACTGACACCCGGACTGAAGTCATCGCCCAGCAACTCATCGTTGAACGTGCGGCGATGGGAAAACTCGATGCGCGCTGCGCTCGGTTCTTCCACGGACTGATGGACGCGGATGCCAGCCTTCAATTGCTCTTCGGTCAGGCTCGCGCCCTTGAGCCAGCTAACCGCCAGATCGTCGTACACCGTCACCGAGGGATCCAGCGGCTGGATGGTTTTCTCCGTGGTGTGCTGATTGAACGTACGAATCGGCAGATCCAGCGATTTGCGGGTCACGGTCGCCGAAGAAAAATCCAGCACGCTGACTTCCAGCGTTTCGATCGGGCCATTGAAATAGACCTTGTTGTAGCGACGCGGGTGTTTCTGCTCGAAATCCTGTTGTTCCTGGGTCAGCTGCTTTTCCAGCGTAGCGCTCCAGGCTTTCTGCTGTTGCAGGTACGTCAGTTGTTTTTCGTAGAAGGCTACTTGCTCCGGACTCTCGTTGATCGAACCGGCGCGTACCAGATACTGCCCGGTTTTATCGCGGGCCTGGACGATCAGCGGATTGAGCTGCGCCTCTGCGACTTCCGCAGCCAGTGGCAGGTTGTTGCTGAATTCGACTTCGGCGTAGTTGTTTGCAAGTTTCAGCAGTTTGACGCTGAGGTTGTCATTGCTGCGGGTCTGGCCGACGTCCTGTTGTGTCAGGTCGAAGCTGTACAGGCGGCGCGGGGCGATGACTTCGATCTGGCCTTGCAGGCTGACCGGTTGCGGCAGGGACTTCTTGTCCACGTTCAGCCCATCAATGAACGGATAGGTCACGGTCAGGTCATCGGGGTTGGTGACGTTGGAGCTGGAAGGGCTGAGCTGAATGCCAGGATCGGTTTCTGACCATTCCGGCTGATAGGCGATCACACGTTTGTTGCTCAAGGTCACTGACTGCCATTCCACGCCATGGGGGAACAGGAAACCGCCGGGAATGTTCAGGTTGAACGGGAACACCGGTTGCAGATCGGTGAGGTAATCGGAACTGGCGTCCTTGTGCAGCACGAACAAGCCATTGATAAACGTGTCGACCAGCGTCTGCGGGGCAGGGTAGTGCTTGAGCACGGCGAGGGCGTCTTCACCGTATTCGGTGTGCGGTGGGTTGTCGTCGAGTTTGATCTGCGCCCGTTCGAGCAGCAGCAGCGAGCCGCCGAGTTCAGTGATGGCGTCCTTGAGTTTTGGATCGGTGATGGCGTCCAGTGACTGTTCGAACTTTGCCGTTTTTTCTTCAAGGCTGGCGGCGTGTTTCTCGTCGCCGGGCGAGCAACCGCTGATCAACAGAGCAAGGCAGATTCCGGCCGTCATTATCGGTAATCGCACATCCATTTCCACACGTCCTGTCTACAGTCACTGGGCTGTCAATGGTTTGGACACTAGCAGAAAAAAAACACCCACACGCGCAGGTGGCGGATTTTCGGGCAGTTTCTGGCTGTCATGGGGGGCTGGTATACTCGCGGCCATTTCCAGCCCCCTGTGTGAGATTCAATGGAACGCTTTATCGAAAATGCAATGTACGCCTCGCGCTGGCTGCTGGCGCCGATCTATATCGGGCTGTCCCTCGGGCTGCTGGCGCTGGCACTGAAATTTTTCCAGGAAGTTTTTCACATCCTGCCCAACGTGTTCTCGATGGCCGAGTCGGAACTGATTCTGGTGCTGCTGTCGCTGATCGACATGGCGCTGGTTGGCGGCCTGCTGGTGATGGTGATGATTTCCGGCTACGAGAACTTCGTCTCTGAACTGAACATTGATGAAGGCAAGGAAAAACTCAGCTGGCTCGGCACCATGGACTCTTCGTCGCTGAAGATGAAAGTGGCGGCCTCGATCGTGGCGATCTCTTCGATCCACTTGCTGCGCATCTTCATGGATGCCAAGAACGTCGATCCCGAGCACTTGATGTGGTACGTGATCATCCACATGACCTTCGTCGTCTCGGCGTTCGCCATGGGTTACCTGGACAAGGTCACCAAGCACTGATCAACCGTTGATCGCTGCAAAAACACCGCCCGTCTGTTGCGAAACAGACGGGCGGTGTCATTTGTGGCTTGTGCTTTGATGCGTGCGGGCATATCCCTGTAGAGGTCCTGATTCGCCACTGTCTGAGGTGCGTTCATGAACCTGCAAGAGTTGAATGCGTATGCCATCGCCAAGAAGGTCGATGAGTTGAACCTGATCTCCATGGAAGGCGGGATTTATCTGCTCGAAGCACGGATGCATGGTGCGGCATATCCGTTAAGTGATCTCAAAGGCAACATGCTGACACTGCGTTCGGTGGAGCATGCGCGGGATTTGCTGCATGCCTTCCCGGTGCTGCCGTTCAATCTCGTGCACACCTCGGTACACGATGAAATGTGTGGCCTGGGCCCGAGCAGCGAGGAAAGTCTGAAAGTGCCACTGGCCTGGGGTTCGGCGCTGTAGGCCTTGCGCGCCATCGCCTGAGCATCTGTGCTAGTCTGCTCGCCCTTTTGGTTCCGGGCGCGCCGGGACGCGCTGTGCACGCACGGCAAGTCTTGTGGCCGTCCGCACAGCGGAGCAGTGTCATGTCCGAAGTAAATCTGTCCACCGACGAAACCCGCGTCAGCTACGGCATCGGCCGTCAGCTGGGTGACCAGCTGCGCGACAACCCGCCACCGGGCGTGAGCCTGGACGCGATCCTGGCTGGCCTGACCGACGCGTTCGCCGGTAAGGAAAGCCGTGTTGGCCAGGAAGAGATGTCCGCCAGCTTCAAGGTTATCCGCGAGATCATGCAAGCCGAAGCGGCTGCCAAAGCTGAAGCCGCTGCTGGCGAAGGCCTGGCCTTCCTGGCTGAAAACGCCAAGCGTGAAGGCATCACCACCCTGGCTTCCGGCCTGCAGTTCGAAGTGCTGACTCAGGGCGAAGGCGCCAAGCCGACCCGTGAAGATCAAGTACGTACGCACTACCACGGCACACTGATCGACGGCACTGTGTTCGACAGCTCCTACGAGCGTGGCCAGCCTGCAGAATTCCCGGTTGGCGGCGTGATCGCCGGCTGGACCGAAGCCCTGCAACTGATGAATGCCGGCAGCAAATGGCGTCTGTACGTGCCGAGCGAACTGGCTTACGGCGCTCAAGGCGTTGGCAGCATCCCGCCGCACAGCGTTCTGGTATTCGACGTCGAGCTGCTGGACGTTCTGTAAGACCGGGCCTGCCTTGATGGCGGGCTAATGTGGGAGCCAGCCTGCTGGCGATAGGGTCGACCGGGTTTTCCTTCAGGACCGCGTTGATACCATCGCGAGCAGGCTGGCTCCCACAGTTTTTTGGGTGATGCTCATAGTTCTATCTTGTGATGCAGCTCACTGGTCGGGCGCAAGGCCCGGGCATAGCAGAACAGGAACAGATTGCGCACCAGTTCCTTGAGCACCAGCGGCTCGCTGGAATTGAGGCTGCTGACGTCCAGATCCCCTTGATCCTGCAGTTCATGCAGAGCCTCTTCTTCAAGCACCGCGCAGACTTCACCGGTTTCCCGATGGAGGATTCTGAGGTAAGGGTGTGGGCGATCCAGCCACGCGTCGATCAAATAAGTCATGGTTCTCATCTCCTTGAAGGGTTTCAATGAGAATAATTCTTATTCATTAAATAGCAAGCGTCTATTGGCGGATTCTGAGATTTTCCGGGTAAAGATTGCGTAAGGTCAAAACGGCTGGCGTTTGGCTATTGCGCGGTTTTATTGGGGCGGAGCGCGGAGGGTGAAGCTCCATCCCACGTCTGGCGCGGGATGGATGACAACAGATTCAGACCTTTCTGACGAACTCGGATTTGAGCTTCATCGGGCCGATACCGTCGATCTTGCAGTCGATGTCGTGGTCGCCATCGCACAGGCGGATGTTCTTGACCTTGGTGCCGACCTTGACCACCAGCGAGGTGCCCTTGACCTTGAGGTCCTTGATCACGGTGATGGTGTCGCCGTCCTGCAGGACGTTGCCGACCGAATCTTTCTTCACGGCATCATCGGACGCCACTTCGGTTTCGCCGCTGGCGGACCACTCGTGGGCGCACTCCGGGCACACCAGTTGGCTACCGTCTTCGTAGGTGTATTCGGAATTGCATTTTGGGCAGGGTGGCAACGTGCTCACTAAGGCTCCTTGGGTATGGATCGCTAAAAGTCGCACATTGTATAGGGTTTTAGCTTTTCAGGCAGTCAAAAGCAAAAGATCGCAGCGTCGACAACCCCTGTAGGAGCTGCCGAAGGCTGCGATCTTTTGATCTTGCTTCAGCGATATCAGTGCGTACGGGCGACCGCAAACTCGCTCAGTTCAACCAGTGCATCCCGATATTCACTGGCTGGCAGCGCCTCAAGGCACTTGATCGCACGGGCTACATAATCACGGGCCAGTTGCGCGGTGTACTCCAGCGAACCGGAAGCTTCTACGGCAATACGGATGCTTTCCAGGTCTTCGATCCCGCCTTTCTGGATCGCCTGACGTACCAGTGCAGCCTGTTCCGGCGTGCCTTCGCGCATGGTGTAGATCAGCGGCAGGGTCGGCTTGCCTTCGGCCAGATCGTCACCGACGTTCTTGCCCAGGGTTTCGGCGTCACCCTTGTAGTCGAGCAGGTCGTCGACCAACTGGAACGCCACACCGAGGTGATCACCAAACGTGCGCAGCGCTTCGCTCTGTTCGGCGGTAGCGCCGGCCAGTGCGGCAGCACTGTGGGTTGAGGCTTCGAAGAGCATCGCGGTCTTGCCGCGGATGACTTCCATGTAGGTTTCTTCGGTGGTGCTGGCGTCGCGCACCTTGGACAGTTGCAGCACTTCGCCTTCGGCGATGATGCGCGTGGCCTGGGAGAGGATCTTCATCACCGGCATCGAGCCCAGTTCGACCATCATTTCGAACGAGCGCGAATACAGGAAGTCGCCGACCAGCACGCTCGGGGCGTTGCCCCACATGGCGTTAGCGGTCGAACGGCCACGGCGCATGCCGGACATGTCGACGACGTCGTCATGCAGCAGAGTGGCGGTGTGCAGGAATTCGATGGTGGCGGCCAGCAGACGCATGTCGTCGCCTTCGCGACCCAGGGCCTTGCCACACAGCAACACTAATAAAGGACGCAGACGTTTGCCGCCGGCCGAGGTAATGTAATCGCCGATTTTCGATACCAGCGGTACTCGGGAAGTCAGCTGCTTCTTGATGATGCCGTCGACGGCGCTAAAATCGTCCGCCACCGCGCGGTAGAAAGCTTGGGGTTGCATCAGCGAGAGTCGCTCCAGAAGGGTTGCGCGGCATGCTAGGACCCCCGTCCAGACCTGTCAAGGCGCGATGGACGGCTACTTGCAAGGCTGCCGCGCCTTGCGTACAATCGCGCACCCTGAACTTCCTGGGCAGCACCTGCCTTACGCAATTGCAACGGGCCTTCCAGCCTAATGCAGCCATGCCAGCCAATACCTCTTCTTATAAAGAGCTGGGTGAGCAGGATTATCGGAGAAATACCATGTCTTATGCAGTAATCGTTACTGGCGGCAAGCAGTACAAAGTCGCCCCAGGTGAATACCTGAAGATCGAAAAACTGGAAATCGCTACCGGCGAATCCGTTACCTTTGATCGCGTTCTGTTGGTTGCCAATGGCGACGACGTGAATATCGGCGCTCCAGTTGTTGCTGGCGCTACCGTTGTGGCTGAAGTGATCTCCCAAGGTCGTCACGATAAAGTCCGCATCATCAAGTTCCGTCGCCGTAAGCACCACATGAAGCGTATGGGCCACCGCCAGTGGTACACCGAGATCAAAATCACCGGTATTCAGGCTTAATTTCAGCCTAATTCCTCACTAGGAGAATTGACTCATGGCACACAAAAAAGCTGGTGGTAGTACCCGTAACGGTCGCGACTCAGAAGCCAAACGCCTTGGCGTGAAGATGTATGGCGGCCAGGTCATCAAGGCCGGCAACATCATCGTGCGTCAGCGCGGCACCCAATTCCACGCTGGTTACGGCGTTGGCATGGGTAAAGATCACACCCTTTTCGCGAAAATCGAAGGCGTGATCAAGTTTGAAGTAAAAGGCGCTTTCAACCGCCGTTACGTGAGCGTAATCGCGGCTTAATCGCGAGATCGCTGGAAGAGCCCTGTCTTGCGACGGGGCTTTTTCGTTTGTGGGGTGAGTCTCTTGCAAAACTGTTTGTATGGGCTGTCGGCGTGCGATACATGTCGTGTTTTGGGGTCGCTGCGCTCATTTTTGCAAGAGTCTTATGTCTTGATTGTTTTTCGGCTCGTCCGTATGGCGAGAGGCGTTGGTTATGAAGTTTGTTGATGAAGTATCGATTCGCGTAAAGGCTGGTGACGGCGGCAATGGCGCCATGAGTTTCCGTCGGGAAAAGTTCATCGAAAACGGTGGTCCGAACGGCGGTGATGGTGGTGATGGCGGTTCCATCTACATGATGGCCGATGAAAACCTCAACACCCTGGTCGACTACCGTTACACCCGGCACTTCGATGCCGAGCGTGGTTCCAACGGCGGCAGCACTGACTGCACCGGTAAAAAAGGCGAAGACCTGATCCTGCGCGTGCCGGTCGGCACCACGGTGATCGACTCTGCTACCCAAGAAGTGATTGGCGACCTGACCAAGGCTGGCCAGAAGCTGATGGTCGTGCAGGGCGGTTGGCACGGTCTGGGTAACACTCGTTTCAAATCCAGTACCAACCGTGCGCCGCGTCAGACCACTCCGGGTAAGCCGGGTGAGCAGCGCGACCTGAAGCTGGAAATGAAAGTCCTGGCTGACGTCGGTCTGCTGGGCTTGCCGAATGCCGGTAAAAGTACTTTTATCCGTTCGGTATCGGCCGCCAAGCCGAAAGTTGCCGATTACCCGTTCACCACGCTGGTGCCGAACCTCGGTGTGGTCAGCGTTGATCGCTGGAAGAGCTTCGTCATTGCCGACATTCCGGGTCTGATCGAAGGTGCTTCCGACGGTGCCGGTCTGGGTATTCGCTTCCTCAAGCACTTGGCGCGTACGCGTCTGCTGCTGCACCTCGTCGACATGGCGCCGCTGGATGACAGCAGTGCACCGGATGCCGCTGAAGTGATCGTCAACGAGCTGATCAAGTTCAGCCCGTCCCTGGCTGAGCGTGATCGTTGGCTGGTACTGAACAAGTGCGACCAGATCCTTGAAGAGGATCACGATGAGCGCGTCAAGGAAATCGTTGATCGCCTCGAGTGGACCGGTCCGGTCTACGTGATCTCGGCCATCGCCAAGATCGGTACCGAGCGTCTGTGCCACGACATCATGCGTTACATGGAAGATCGTGCCGACCGTTTGGCTGCCGACCCGGCGTATAAGGAAGAGCTGGCCGATCTCGATCAGCGCATCGAAGACGAAGCTCGCGCGCAACTGCAGGCGCTGGATGACAAGCGTGCCCTGCGTCGCAGCGGTGTGAAGTCGGTCCATGACATCGGCGACGATGATTGGGACGAAGAAGATGTGGATGACGAAGACGGTCCGGAAATCATTTACGTGCGTGACTGATTCGTTGGGTAGGAGCTGCCGCAGGCTGCGATCTTTTGACCTTCAGAAGATCGCTGGTGTCTGCTGAGTCTTCATCTCAGGGCGGTGTTATCATCGCTGCAAGCCGTTTTTCTAAGGCGCCGCTCAATCGAGCGGCGTTTTAGTATCTGGAAATCGCAAGTCACAAATAACGTCATGGGCGGCGCTGGGTCGCGCTGCCCTCAAGCTAAGGTTGAAGATGATGCGGAGCAAGGTGACAGGTGCGCAGCGTTGGGTCGTGAAGATCGGCAGCGCTTTGCTGACAGCTGATGGCAAGGGGCTGGATCGCGCGGCAATGAGTGTCTGGGTCGAGCAGATGGTGGCCTTGCATGAGGCTGGCGTCGAGTTGGTGCTGGTGTCCTCTGGGGCGGTGGCGGCCGGCATGAGTCGTTTGGGCTGGACCGCACGACCCAGTGCGATGCACGAGCTCCAGGCGGCTGCGGCAATTGGTCAGATGGGTCTGGTGCAGGCGTGGGAGTCGAGCTTCGCTGAGCATGGCCGGCACACTGCACAGATTCTCCTGACTCACGACGACCTGTCCGACCGCAAGCGCTACTTGAACGCCCGCAGCACCTTGCGCGCACTGGTCGAGCTGAAAGTCATCCCGGTGATCAACGAAAACGACACTGTGGTCACTGATGAAATCCGTTTCGGCGACAACGACACGCTGGCGGCGTTGGTGGCGAATCTGGTCGAGGCGGATCTGCTGGTGATCCTGACCGATCGCGACGGCATGTTCGACGCTGATCCGCGTAACAACCCTGAAGCGCAGCTGATTTACGAAGCGCGCGCCGATGATCCGAGCCTCGATGCGGTAGCGGGCGGCACGGGTGGTGCGCTGGGGCGCGGCGGCATGCAGACCAAGCTGCGTGCGGCGCGACTGGCTGCGCGTTCCGGTGCGCACACCATCATTGTCGGTGGGCGTCTTGAGCGCGTGCTTGATCGCCTGAAAGCGGGTGAGCGCATTGGCACCTTGCTGTCGCCTGAGCGCGGCATGCTCGCGGCGCGCAAGCAATGGCTGGCCGGGCATCTGCAAACTCGCGGCACCCTGGTGCTGGATGAGGGGGCGGTGTCGGCGTTGTCCAAGGGCAATAAAAGCCTGCTGCCTGTCGGTGTGAAGTTGGTGCAGGGCAGTTTCCGCCGCGGCGAAATGGTGGTCTGTGTGGCGCCTGACGGTCGTGAGATTGCCCGGGGCCTGGCTAACTACAGTGCGCTGGAAGCGCAAAAAATCATCGGTCAGTCGTCGGATGCGATTGTCGGTTTGCTCGGTTACATGGCGGAGCCGGAACTGGTTCACCGTGACAACCTGATTCTGGTCTAAGGAAAACTCGATGCGTTTAGCGAAAGGATTGTTGGGCTTGCTGATGGCAATGCCATTGCTCGCCTCGGCCGAGGAAATCGGTCAGGTGTCGACGGTGTTCAAGTTTGTCGGCCCGAACGACCGCATTGTGGTCGAGGCTTTCGATGATCCGAAAGTCGAAGGGGTGACCTGTTACCTGTCGCGCGCCAAGACGGGCGGTGTGAAGGGCGGTCTCGGTCTGGCTGAGGATCGCGCCGAGGCGTCGATCGCCTGTCGCCAGGTTGGTCCGATCAAGTTCAAGGGTGATCTGAAGGATGGCGATGAGGTGTTCAAGGAGCGCACTTCGCTGGTATTCAAGACCATGCAGGTGGTGCGTTTCCTCGACAAAAAGCGCAACACGCTGGTGTATCTGGTCTACAGCGACCGCTTGATCGAAGGCAGTCCGCAGAATGCCGTGACCGCCATCCCGATCCTGCCGTGGGTGCCCGTCCAGCAATAGCACCGCAAAACCAATTGTAGGAGTGAGCCTGCTCCGGGCGGCGTTCCGACGATAGCGGTGTGTCAGTCGATGCAATTATTGACTGTGACACCGCTATCGCGAGTGGGCTCACTCCTACATTTTTTTGCGCTGGGATTTGTTAAATCACAGGCAATAAAAAACCGACCCTAAGGTCGGTTTTTTAATGACTACGTCGGATTAAGCAGCTTCTTTCAGTGCTTTGACGTGGCCATTCAGACGGCTCTTATGACGAGCAGCCTTGTTCTTGTGGATGATGCCTTTATCGGCCATGCGGTCGATAACTGGCACAGCCAGAACGTATGCAGCTTGAGCTTTTTCAGCGTCTTTTGCGTCGATGGCTTTAACTACATTCTTGATGTAGGTGCGAACCATGGAACGCAGGCTGGCGTTGTGGCTGCGACGCTTCTCAGCCTGTTTTGCACGTTTTTTGGCGGAAGGTGAGTTGGCCACCGTCGAGCTCCTCGAAAGACTTTTTAGGAAATAGCAAACAAAATAGGCCGCGAATCATGCCGATGAGTTGAAGTCTTGTCAAGGGCACTTGAAACGTTCCGCTAAGTGGTAGGTATAAAGAGGCGGGATATTTATTTCCGGCGCTTGACCTGTAAACTCGCGAGCTTTGGCTCTGTGCTGCTGCGGCGCGGAGTATCGCACAAGTAGGCGCTTTGTTCGCCTGCTGTTTATCGACAGGCACAAATTCCCTCAATGAATCTGCTCAAATCGTTGGCCGCCGTCAGCTCTATCACGATGCTTTCCCGGATTCTGGGCTTTGTTCGTGACACGCTGATTGCCCGTACATTCGGCGCCGGGATGGCGACGGATGCCTTCTTTATTGCCTTCAAACTGCCCAATCTGTTGCGACGAATCTTCGCCGAGGGTGCTTTCTCTCAGGCTTTTGTGCCGATTCTCGCTGAATACAAAAGCCAGCAAGGTGAAGAGGCAACCCGTACGTTCATTGCCTATGTCTCGGGTTTGCTGACACTGGTGCTCGCGGTGGTGACTGCGCTGGGCATGATTGCCGCACCCTGGGTGATCTGGGCTACGGCTCCGGGTTTTACCGACACGCCGGAAAAATTCCAGCTCACTTCTGATCTGTTGCGGGTGACCTTCCCTTATATATTGCTGATCTCCCTGTCCTCACTGGCGGGCGCGATTCTCAATACCTGGAACCGTTTCTCCGTGCCGGCCTTCGTGCCGACTCTGCTTAACGTCAGCATGATCGTGTTTTCGCTGTTCCTCACACCGTACTTTGACCCGCCGGTGATGGCGCTCGGTTGGGCGGTGCTGGTCGGTGGTCTGGCGCAATTGCTCTACCAACTGCCGCACCTGAAAAAGATCGGCATGCTGGTACTGCCGCGTCTGAATCTGCGCGATACCGGCGTCTGGCGCGTAATGAAGCAGATGCTGCCGGCGATTCTCGGCGTCTCGGTCAGCCAGATCTCGCTGATCATCAACACCATCTTCGCCTCGTTTCTGGTCGCAGGCTCGGTGTCGTGGATGTATTACGCCGACCGCCTGATGGAGTTGCCGTCCGGCGTACTGGGTGTGGCGCTGGGCACAATCCTGCTGCCGACCCTGGCGAAAACTTACGCGAGCAAAGATCGCCACGAATATTCGCGGATTCTCGATTGGGGCCTGCGCCTGTGCTTTGTGCTGGTGCTGCCCTGTGCGCTGGCGCTGGGGATTCTCGCCGAGCCGCTGACTGTTTCGTTATTCCAGTACGGTCAGTTCAGTGGCTTCGACGCCGAAATGACTCAGCGCGCATTGATTGCTTACTCTGTCGGTTTGCTCGGAATTATCGTGATCAAGGTTCTGGCGCCGGGCTTTTATGCGCAACAGAACATCCGTACGCCGGTAAAAATCGCAATCTTCACCCTGGTGGTTACTCAGTTGTTCAACCTGGTGCTGATTGGCCCGTTGGCGCACGCGGGGCTGGCACTGGCGATCAGTGCCGGTGCCTGTCTCAACGCCGGATTGCTGTTCTATCAACTGCGCAAGCAGCAGATGTATCAGCCGCAGCCGGGCTGGGCCAAGTTCGGTTTCAAACTGGTTATCGCGGTGGCGGTGATGTCGGCAGTGCTGTTGCTGGGCATGCATTTCATGCCGGCGTGGGATCAGGGGCACATGCTTGAGCGCTTTCTGCGTCTGGGCGCATTGGTCGCGGCGGGCGTGGTCGCTTATTTCGGTATGTTGCTGCTGCTCGGTTTCCGCCTGCGAGACTTCAATCGCAAGGCCTTGAGCTAAGGTTTTACCCTTTATAAGCAGGCCCGGGCCGGCAGTTTTGTCGGCTCGTTCACTTTGCGTTACGGTGTTGCCTGTCGTCGACCGTCGGGTGTGGTTATAATCGACCACTTTATGAGCAAGAAGCGCGTTATGCAGCTGGTTCGAGGCCTCCACAACTTGCGCCCCCAGCATCGGGGCTGCGTCGCCACTATTGGCAACTTTGACGGTGTTCACCGTGGTCACCAGGCTATCCTGGCCCGACTGCGTGAGCGTGCGCTCGAGTTGGGCGTACCCAGCTGCGTGGTGATTTTCGAGCCGCAGCCACGGGAGTTCTTTGCCCCCGAGACTGCGCCGGCGCGTCTGGCAAGGTTGCGCGACAAGCTGCAATTGTTGGCTGCCGAAGGCGTTGACCGGGTCTTGTGCCTGGCGTTCAACCAGCGCTTGAGCAAGCTCAGCGCGAGTGAGTTCGTCGACACCATCCTCGTCGATGGCCTCGGCGTGCAGCACCTGGAAGTCGGCGATGATTTCCGCTTCGGCTGCGACCGCCTCGGCGATTTCGATTTTCTGATGCAGGCCGGGCAGATGCACGGTTTTACCGTCGAAGCGGCACAAACCGTCGAGCTGGACGGCATTCGCGTCAGCAGCACACAAGTGCGCAACGCCTTGGCCGCCGCCGATTTTGCCTTGGCCGAACGTTTGCTCGGCCGCCCGTACCGCATCGCCGGTCGCGTGCTGCATGGCCAGAAGCTGGCCCGGCAACTGGGTACGCCGACTGCGAACATTCAACTCAAGCGTCGTCGCGTGCCGTTCACCGGGGTGTACCTGGTGGATGTCGATATCGACGGCAAGACCTGGCCCGGTGTCGCCAATATCGGCGTACGGCCTACGGTGCAAGGTGATGGCAAGGCCCACCTTGAAGTCCATCTTTTAGATTTTGCCGGCGATCTGTATGACCGGCGTTTGACGGTGGTTTTCCACCAAAAGCTGCGTGAAGAGCAGCGCTTCGCCTCCCTGGAGGCATTGAAAACGGCGATCAATGCGGATGTCGCCACCGCCCGTGCACTAGCCGCACCTAGCGCCCATCGCTAATGAAGAGCCTTAAATGACCGACTATAAAGCCACGCTTAACCTTCCGGACACCGCCTTCCCAATGAAGGCCGGCCTGCCACAGCGCGAACCGCAGATCCTGCAGCGCTGGGACAGTATTGGCCTGTACGGAAAGTTGCGCGAGATTGGCAAGGATCGTCCGAAGTTCGTTTTGCATGACGGCCCTCCGTATGCCAACGGCACGATCCACATCGGTCACGCACTGAACAAGATTCTCAAGGACATGATCATCCGCTCGAAGACCCTGTCGGGCTTCGACGCGCCGTATGTTCCGGGTTGGGACTGCCACGGCCTGCCGATCGAGCACAAGGTTGAAGTGACCCACGGCAAAAATCTGGGCGCGGACAAGACCCGCGAACTGTGCCGTGCCTACGCCACCGAGCAGATCGAAGGGCAGAAGTCCGAATTCATCCGTCTCGGCGTGCTGGGCGATTGGGCTAACCCGTACAAGACCATGGATTTCAAGAACGAGGCCGGTGAAATCCGCGCCCTCGCGGAAATCGTCAAGGGCGGTTTCGTGTTCAAGGGCTTGAAGCCTGTGAACTGGTGCTTCGACTGCGGTTCGGCTTTGGCTGAAGCGGAAGTCGAGTACGAGAACAAAAAGTCCTCGACCATCGACGTGGCCTTCCCGATCGCTGACGAAGCCCAACTGGCTGCCGCGTTCGGTCTGCCATCGTTGAGCAAGCCTGCCTCGATCGTGATCTGGACCACTACCCCGTGGACCATCCCGGCCAACCAAGCGCTCAACGTTCACCCGGAATTCAACTACGCGTTGGTTGATGTCGGCGACAAGCTGCTGGTACTGGCTGAAGAGCTGGTCGAGGCCTGCCTGGCGCGTTACAGCCTGGAAGGTTCGGTCATCGCCACCACCACCGGTAAACAGCTGGAACTGATCAACTTCCGTCACCCGTTCTACGACCGTCTGTCGCCGGTGTACCTGGCTGACTACGTTGAACTGGGCGCTGGCACCGGTGTGGTTCACTCCGCTCCGGCCTACGGCGTGGACGACTTCGTGACCTGCAAGAAATACGGCATGGTCAACGACGACATCCTCAACCCGGTGCAGAGCAACGGCGTGTACGTGCCGTCGCTGGAGTTCTTCGGCGGTCAGTTCATCTGGAAGGCCAACCCGGCCATCGTCGACAAGCTGACCGAAGTCGGTGCGCTGATGCACACCACCGTCATCGAACACAGCTACATGCACTGCTGGCGCCACAAGACCCCGCTGATCTACCGCGCCACCGCGCAGTGGTTCATCGGCATGGACAAAGAGCCAACCAGCGGTGACACCCTGCGTGTGCGCTCGCTCAAAGCCATTGAAGACACCAAGTTCGTTCCGGCCTGGGGCCAGGCGCGCCTGCACTCGATGATCGCCAACCGTCCGGACTGGTGCATCTCGCGTCAACGTAACTGGGGCGTGCCGATCCCGTTCTTCCTCAACAAGGAAAGCGGCGAACTGCACCCACGCACCGTCGAGCTGATGGAAGAAGTCGCCAAACGCGTTGAAGTCGAAGGCATCGAAGCCTGGTTCAAGATGGACGCTGCCGAACTGCTCGGCGACGAAGCGCCGCTGTACGACAAGATCAGCGACACCCTCGACGTCTGGTTCGATTCGGGCACCACGCACTGGCACGTCCTGCGCGGTTCGCACCCGATGGGTCACGAGAGCGGCCCGCGTGCCGACCTGTACCTGGAAGGTTCCGATCAACACCGTGGCTGGTTCCACTCGTCGCTGCTGACCGGTTGCGCCATCGACAACCACGCGCCGTACCGCGAACTGCTGACCCACGGTTTCACCGTCGACGAAGCCGGCCGCAAGATGTCCAAGTCGCTGGGCAACGTGATCGCGCCGCAGAAGGTCAACGACACCCTGGGCGCCGACATCATGCGTCTGTGGGTGGCTTCGACCGACTACTCCGGCGAAATGGCGGTTTCCGACCAGATCCTGCAGCGCAGTGCGGACGCCTATCGTCGTATCCGTAACACCGCGCGTTTCCTGCTCTCGAACCTGACCGGCTTCAACCCGGCCACCGACATCCTTCCGGCCGAAGAAATGCTCGCGCTGGATCGTTGGGCGGTCGACCGCACCTTGCTGCTGCAGCGCGAGCTGCAAGAGCACTACGGCGAATACCGTTTCTGGAACGTCTACTCGAAGATTCACAACTTCTGCGTGCAGGAGCTGGGCGGTTTCTACCTCGACATCATCAAGGACCGTCAGTACACCACTGGCGCCAACAGCAAGGCCCGCCGTTCGGCGCAAACCGCGCTGTTCCATATCTCCGAAGCGCTGGTGCGCTGGATCGCGCCGATCCTCGCCTTTACTGCTGACGAACTGTGGGAATACCTGCCGGGCGAGCGTAACGAATCGGTGATGCTCAACACCTGGTACGAAGGCCTGACCGAACTGCCGGCTGACGTGGAACTGGGTCGCGACTACTGGGAACGCGTGATGGCGGTCAAAGTAGCGGTCAACAAAGAAATGGAAATCCAGCGCGCAGCGAAAGCTGTCGGTGGCAACCTGCAAGCCGAAGTGACGCTGTACGCCGAAGACGCCCTGAGCGCCGATCTGGCCAAGCTGAGCAACGAACTGCGCTTTGTCCTGATCACTTCGACCGCAAGCGTTGCGCCGTTCGTTCAGGCACCGGCTGATGCGGTAGTGACTGAAGTCAGCGGCCTGAAGCTGAAGATCGTCAAATCGGCCTTCCCGAAGTGCGCCCGTTGCTGGCACTGCCGCGAAGACGTCGGCGTGAACCCGGAGCATCCGGAAATCTGCGGTCGTTGCGTCGACAACATCAGCGGCGCTGGCGAGGTTCGTCACTATGCCTAATGCCGTTGGCCGTTTCGGACGGTTGAGCTGGCTGTGGTTGAGCTTGCTGGTTCTGGTCATCGACCAGGCCAGCAAGTTCTACTTCGAAGGCAAGCTCGAAATGTTCCAGCAGATCGTGATCATTCCCGATTACTTCAGCTGGACCCTGGCTTACAACACCGGCGCTGCTTTCAGCTTTTTGGCTGACAGCTCCGGCTGGCAGCGCTGGCTGTTCGCCCTGATCGCGATTGTGGTCAGTGTGGTGCTGGTGGTCTGGCTCAAGCGTCTGGGCCGCAACGAAACCTGGCTGGCCGTCGCGCTGGCGCTGGTATTGGGCGGCGCGCTGGGCAATCTGTATGACCGCATTGCCTTGGGCCATGTGATCGATTTCATTCTGGTGCACTGGCAGAACCGCTGGTACTTCCCGGCGTTCAACTTCGCCGACAGCGCGATTACGGTTGGCGCGGTGATGCTGGCACTGGATATGTTCAAAAGTAAAAAGACCGGAGAAGCCGTTCATGACTGAACAGGTATTGGCTGAGCAACGCATCGGCCAGAACACGGAAGTCACCTTGCACTTTGCATTGCGCCTGGAGAACGGCGACACCGTCGACAGTACGTTCGACAAAGCCCCGGCGACCTTCAAGGTCGGCGACGGCAACCTGCTGCCGGGTTTCGAAGCAGCGCTGTTCGGCTTCAAGGCCGGCGACAAGCGCACGCTGACCGTCGAGCCGGAAAACGCCTTCGGCCAACCGAACCCGCAAAACGTACAGATCATTCCGCGCTCGCAGTTCGTCGATATGGAGCTGTCACCGGGTTTGCTGGTGATCTTCAACGATGCGGCCAATACTGAGCTGCCGGGTGTGGTGAAAGAGTTCGACGACACGCAAGTGACCATCGACTTCAACCACCCGCTGGCGGGCAAGACGCTGACCTTTGACGTCGAGATCATCAACGTTAAAGCGCTGTAAAAATGTGGGAGCGAGCCTGCTCGCGAATGCGGTGTGTCAGGCGACATCAGTGTTGAATGTCAGTCAGCTTTCGCGAGCAGGCTCGCTCCCACAATTAGTAATTCATTGTTTTCGCGCGCAAGACACGAGGCACAGCATGCAAATCAAACTCGCCAACCCCCGTGGCTTCTGCGCCGGCGTGGACCGGGCGATCGAAATCGTCAACCGCGCCCTGGAAGTCTTCGGGCCGCCGATCTACGTGCGTCACGAAGTGGTGCACAACAAGTTTGTCGTTGAAGACCTGCGTAGTCGCGGGGCGATCTTCGTCGAGGAGCTGGATCAGGTGCCGGACGATGTCATCGTGATTTTCAGTGCTCACGGTGTTTCCCAAGCTGTGCGCACCGAAGCCGCCGGCCGTGGCCTGAAAGTATTCGACGCCACTTGCCCGCTGGTGACCAAGGTGCACATCGAAGTGGCGAAATACAGCCGCGACGGTCGTGAGTGCATCCTGATCGGTCACGCCGGTCACCCGGAAGTCGAAGGCACCATGGGCCAGTACGACGGCAGCAATGGCGGCGCGATCTACCTCGTTGAAGACGAGAAAGACGTCGCCGAATTGCAGGTACACAACCCGGACAAACTGGCTTTCGTCACCCAGACTACGCTGTCGATGGACGATACCAGTCGTGTCATCGATGCGCTGCGCACGCGCTTCCCGGCTATCGGCGGCCCGCGCAAGGACGATATCTGCTACGCCACGCAAAACCGTCAGGACGCGGTCAAGCAATTGGCTGACGAGTGCGACGTGGTGTTGGTGGTCGGCAGCCCGAACAGCTCCAACTCCAATCGTCTGCGTGAACTCGCCGAGCGCATGGCCACACCGGCCTACCTGATCGACGGTGCCGAAGACCTGCAAAAGAGCTGGTTCGATGGCGTTGAGCGTATCGGCATTACCGCCGGTGCTTCCGCGCCGGAGGTACTGGTGCGCGGCGTGATTCAGCAATTGCAGGCCTGGGGCGCTACCGGTGCCGATGAACTGGCCGGGCGTGAAGAGAACATTACGTTCTCGATGCCTAAAGAGCTGCGCGTGCGTTCGATCTGACGTTTTCGGTTTTTTGACACAGCGCCTGCTCAGTCTCTTGACTGTTCAGGCGCACGCGACCGGTCGCCGCCAGTACTATCTGGCGCTGACTGACCGGCTCGCGAGCCGAGCAGACATGTAATGTCCCAGCCTGAAACGCCCGCCCGGGCATCAGTGGTTGCCCCAGACTGCTGAAACGTACGTAACGACTCACCGACCAATTGCCGACAATCGGCACCTGCGTGTCACTCGCACGCTCTTGCAGCAGCGGATTGCTGCTGTCCTTCGGCCCTTTGCCGCTGATATCCAGAATGATCCGCCAGCCCTGACTCCAGTCGCCGTTGATGCCATGAATCACCACGCTCTGATTGCGCGTGATGGCCAGTGTGCGAGCGTTACGCAGGCCATCGAGCAGCGATTGCGCCGCTTGATCCCGATGGCTCGATTCTCTGAGCGTGGCGAACGCCGGACTGACCAGCAGCAGAACAATTGCGCCAATCGCCAGTCCCATAAGCAGTTCTATCAGGCTGAAACCCTGTTGCGGCATGAAAACACCCTCCGTGGAATGTGATGAACGGCGCGCTCCGTGCGCCGGGCAGGGCAAATCAACCGACGCGGGCCGGTTGAATGTTCTAGCGTGTAGAAGCAGGTATAGCCGACGGCAACGGAGGGCATCGATGGATCTTCGTACAAAAGGTTTCACGCTGATCGAGTTGTTGGTTGCGATCGCGATCTTTGTGATCCTGATTACCCTGGCGGTGCCGGCGTTCACCCGTTCGGTACAGGGCAGCAGGGCTGATACCGAGATGGGCGATCTGCAACGGGCGATCAATTTCGCCAGGCTCGAAGCCATAAATCGAGGTACTACCTTGCGCCTGCGCCCGACTGCCGGCGGCAGCGTCTGGACCGGTGAACTGGCGGTTTATGACAGTACTGGCACTCCGGCCAATGTGTTGCGGGTTGTTCCCGCGATGAGCAGTGGTGCGACTCTGACGCTACCCTCAGGAGTGACCGCACTGGATTTCAACAACCTTGGCGGTCTGGCGGCGCCGTCGACGGCGGTGGTCATCAGTTACACGTTGGGAACGCAAAGCAGGACGCTGAGCGTGTGTTTGAACGGACGAATTCAATTGGGTGGAAGTTGCGGATGAGGGCAGGGAGCAAAAATGCACAGCACGGCATGACGCTGATCGAGGTGCTGGTCGCGTTGCTGATTCTGACGGTCGGGCTGCTGGGCGCGGCAGCGGTGCAACTGAATGCGCTGAAGTACACCGATAGCTCACGGATGACCAGTCAGGCCAGTTTCATTGCCTACGACATGATGGACCGCATCCGCGCCAACTCCGGCGCCGACTACACCGCCACGCCGCCGACCTCGGGCAATCTGAGCGTTGCCCGCGATCAGGACCTCTACGATTTCACTACCAACATCACCAACTTCGGTGGGCCGACCGCGACTGGCAGCATCACCCTCAATCAGCGCGTCTACACCATCACCATCAACTGGAGCGATGCGCGAGCCGCCAACACCGCCAGCGCCCAGCGCAGCTTTGTCCTGACCAGCCGCGCTGCGGTTGATCCGGTGGCCACGCCATGAAGCAGCAAAACCGTGGATTCGGTCTGATCGAATTACTTATTGCTTTGGCACTGGGGCTCATCGTGGTGCTGGGCGTGGTGCAGATTTTCATCGCGGCGAAAAATACTTATGTCAGCCAGAACACTGCCGCGGCGATGCAGGAAGACGCACGGTTTGTGTTGAGCAAGATGATTCAGGAAATTCGCATGGTCGGGATGTTCGGCTGTCTTGGCACCATTACCGATTCGAGCAGTGCGGGCGACTTCAACGCTGCGCAGGTCACGCCGATCAACTGGGACAATGCCAACCTCAAACTGACGCTGGTCACTGCCGATATCGGCAGCGGCGGGGGCACGCCAACCTGGACCGTGGTCTCCGATTGCCGCAACAGCGCAACGGCCTATACCGGCTTGCGCTCCCCGGCGAGCGGCCAGATCGCGTTCCCGATCCGGCGTCTGATCTACAGCTTCAGCAACAATCAGATTCTCATGGGCACCGGCAGCGGCAATCCTGCGCAGCAGGTGCTGGTGAACAACGTCAGTGCGTTCACCGTGATGTTCGGTCTGGCCAGTTCGGCAACGGATGTGGCCGCTTCGACTTACAGCGCCAATCCCAGTGATCCGGCGCGCATCCGCAGTGTGCGCCTGAGCCTGACCCTCACCGACCCGAACAACCGGGTGCGCAATCAAACCTTCAACGTGGTTGCCGCTTTGCGCAACCGCTTGCAGTGAGGGGCGCGGCGATGAGGATGACTCTCCACACCCGTCAGGCGCAGCACGGCATGGTCTTGCTGGTCAGTCTGGTATTCCTGTTGTTACTGACCCTGATTGGTCTGTCGTCGATGCAGAGCGCCAACCTGCAGGAAAAAATGGCCGGCAGCGTGAGCCTGCGCAATCAGTCGTTCCAGACTGCCGAGGCGGCGTTGCGCATTGGCGAAAGTGCGGTGCAACTGGACAGTTATTCGCTGGCTGTATGCAGCGGTACCACGCAATGCGCGCCGCCGGCGGAGTCGTCGGTGGTCAGCGCGGCGGGACTCAATTCGACTTCCGGGGTGACCTGGATTGCGGCCGGCAATGGATTCTATGGAGTACAGAACATCGGTACGACTCTGACGGCCGTGAACGTACCGAGCAACACCTCGGCGACGTTGTATCGGGTTACAGCGGTCGGCATCGCCGGCACTTCGCGTAGCGTGGTGGAGAGTGTTTATGCGAAGTATTGAGCGCTGCATATCAGTATGGATCGGCATGCTGCTGAGCTGTTATCTGGCCGCGCCGGCGTATGCGTTCACGCCTTCCGATTCGCCGCTGTTGAGTGCGGCAGCGGTACCACCCAACGTCATGCTGCTGATCGACGATTCGGGGAGTATGAACAGCATCATCTATGCGACCGGTTTTGACCCCACCGACAATTTCACCCCGGCCCGGCAATGCAACGCCTTACTTGGCCTGTGCCTGAGTTCGACAGCGATTACCGGCGATACGATCTTTCTGTCCAGCCTGCCGACATCAGGTTGCTCCGGCGGCGCCTATGCGTTCTATAACAACAGTCTGGCGCCGTTGTGCCTGAAGCTGCCGGATCCGGTCGGCAGCGGCAATACGCGTTACTCAGGGGATTACATTTCCTACGTATTCGGCCTGGCCATCAACAACGGCACACGCGATTTCACCACCGGGGCGATTCCCAACGACTACCGCATCAACGTCGCGCGCAACGTCTCCACGGCATTGGTCAGCAGCAACCGCACGTTGCGTATGGGTCTGTCGACATTCAATCCGGCCACCAGCAACAATTCCGGCAATGGCGGTTTCATTGCTCGTGCGATCAGCGATTTGTCGCCGGTGTCCGGCAGCGTGACTCAAGCCCAGGCCGACACCAATTACAACGCACTGATCTCTTCCATCAACGGTTTGAGCGCCGTGGCCAACACGCCGTTGGCGGAAACCTATTACGAAATCACTCGTTACATGCGTGGCATGGCGCCGTACTACAACAGCACACCGACCACCTACACCAGCCCGATTCAGTACCGCTGCCAGAAAAACTATGGTGTGGTGATCACCGACGGCTTGCCGACCTTCGACCGTACTTTCCCCACCAATGACCCACTGGGCGGCAGCCGTTTGCCGAACTGGGATGGCGTCAACAATGACGGCAACAACCTTAACGGTGATGGTGAAGGGGATACGCTGTATCTGGATGACATCGCCAAGTTTGCCTTTGACATCGATATGCGTTCGACCGGCACCGACGCAGCGGGTAAGAGCTGGAATGCGGTGGATTTTCCCAAACAGAACATGAACACCTACACCGTGGGTTTCACCGCCGATAATGACATGCTGTCGGACGCCGCCAGTTATGGACAGGGCAGGTATTACCAGGCGACCGACAGTACCGGGCTCAACGCCGCCTTATCCTCGGCGCTGAGCGACATCACGTCCAAGGCCGGCTCCGGCGGCGCGGGAGTCACCAGCGGAACCACACTGACGTCCAGCAGCAGCTTTTATCAAACCACTTATGACCCCAAGGACTGGCGCGGCACGATCAAGTCGTTCGGGTTCACCTCGACCGGGACGGTCAATACCTCGGCGGCGCAGTGGACGACCGACACCACCATCGTGCCAGCCGCCACCGCCGCGACCTTTCAGTCATGGAATACCCTGAGCAACGCAGCGGTAACCCTGGCTTACGGCAACTTTTCCCCGGCCCAGCAGACCACGCTGAGTCAGGGATTGCCCACCGGTATCAGTGGCATTGATCTGGTGGAGTGGAGCAAGGGCACGAACAAGGCCGGGCTGAAAGTGCGCAGCGTGCTGCTCGGCGACATCATCAATTCGCCGCTGGTGCTGGCTTCGCCATCAGACAAAACCGCCTCCGATCTTTCCGGTGACACCAGCTACAGCACTTACCTGGCCACCAAGGCTGCGAATATGAACACCAGCCTGGTCGTCAACGCCAACGATGGTTTCGTCAACGTGATCAATTCGGCGAACGGTACTCGCCGTTACGCCTACATGCCGTCCAGTGTGCTGCCGTCATTGCGCCTGATCGCCGATACCAGCTACGTCAACGGTGTGAGCCACAAGTTTTTGGTAGACGGTCAGGTTGGGGTGTTCGACGCGCAGTCCGGCACCGCGTGGAAAACCCTGGCCATTGGCGGCACCGGTGCCGGGGGTAAAACCTTCTACGGGCTGCAACTGTTTGATGCGTCTGCGGGCAATGTGATCAAGGCCTTGTGGGAGGTCAGTGCGCCGGCCACCGCCAGTGCTGCGAACGCATTCAATGATCTGGGTTATGCCTACGCCCGTCCGGAAGTGGCACGCTTGGCCAATGGTCGCTGGGCGACATTCATTGCCAATGGCTACGGCAGTAATTCGGGCGTGGCGGCCCTGTATGTACTGGATGCGCTGGACGGTTCGCTGATCAGGAAAATCGTTATCGACAGCACGGAAACCACCAACGGTTTGTCGTCGGTGAAACTCAAGGTCAACTCTTCGAATGTGGTGCAGGCCGCTTACGGTGGCGACTTGAAGGGGCGGTTATGGAAGTTCGACCTGAGTGCCACGTCCTCCGATAGTTGGGGCGTGGCGTTTTCCGGCAAGCCACTGTTCACCACGGCGGGCGGGGCGACTCAACCGATCACCGCGCAGCCGTTACTGGCGGATAACGCGCTGGGCGGCAAACAGGTCTTCGTCGGTACCGGCAAGTTCAATGAAACGGCCGATAAGACCAACAAGGATTTGCAGGCGTTCTATTCCGTGTGGGACGCCGATGGTGGTTCTGGACAGTTGACCGTCAGCAGTTTGCAGCCGCAGGCGATCACCGGATCATTCTCCGGCAGCTCTGGACAGTTTCTGACCACAACGCAGAATGACACGACGTATCCGGCGGAGAAGGGTTGGTATCTTCCGCTGGTGTACAACAACGTGCTGACCGGCGAGCGGGTGATCAATCAGGCGAGTATCGTGCTGGGCCGTGTTGTCTTTACCACGGCGAGTGTTGATACCACTGATCCCTGTGCGAGTTTTGGTACCGGCAAACTGGTCGAACTGGATGCGTTCAGCGGTAAGATGCTCAATTACGCCGTGCTCGATACCAGCTCTGACGGTTTGGTCGACAGCAATGACTCGATCTCCAGCGGCGTGATATTCACCGGTGGCATTCCGACCCTGAACTTCGTCTCCAGCGATGGCAAGCGCAAGGGTACGACCGACACCAGTGGCACCATCACGATCATTGTAGAAAAGGGCGGTGGCGGCAGCCGTCGTATCATGTGGCGACAAATACAGTAAGCGAGAGTTTGAGGCATGCGCAGATCCAACCGAGGCTTCACCCTGATCGAAATCATGATCGTGATTGCGATCATCGGGATCGTCATCACCATCGCCGCACCGAGCTATACCGAATATGTGAAAAAGGGCCGTCGCGCCGAAGTGGTGTCGCTGCTCTCGGAGCAGGCGCAGACCCTTGAACGTTTCTACACCAAGAGCAATGTCTACACCGGCGTTACCGGGCTCAGCACGGGCACTGATTTCTACACCATCACCCCGACCATCGCTGACCAGACCTTCCTGTTGACCGCCACCCGCAAGACGGGCACGGCCATGGCCACCGACAAATGCGGGGATTTCACCCTGACCAACACCGGTGTCAGAAGCATGAACAACGCGACTACCGGGCTGACCACCAAGGATTGCTGGGGCCGCTGAGGCGCTTTCTTTCGGGTGCCTTTTGCGCCCACTGTCTTTTTTACGGTTGGATCAAACATGACCAGGCAACAGCAAGTGGTGATTGTCGGTGGCGGGGTGATTGGCCTGCTGACCGCCTACAATCTCGCCTCCGAAGTACGCAGCGTGGTGCTGCTCGATCGCTCGAACCTCGGCCAGGAATCGTCCTGGGCGGGCGGCGGTATCGTTTCGCCGTTATATCCGTGGCGTTATAGCCCGGCGGTCACGGCACTGGCGCACTGGTCGCAGGATTTTTATCCACAGCTCGGCGAGCGTTTGTTCGCTGACACCGGGGTGGATCCTGAAGTACATACCACCGGCCTGTACTGGCTGGATCTGGACGATGAAGCCGAAGCGCTGGCTTGGGCCGAGCGGGAAAGCCGGCCGCTGCGGGCTGTGGATATCTCGGCGGCGCATGATGCGGTGCCGGTGCTCGGTGGCGGTTTCTCCCGAGCGATCTACATGGCGGATGTCGCCAACGTGCGCAATCCGCGTCTGGTGAAATCACTGAAAGCGGCGTTGCAGGCACTGCCTAACGTGACGATTCACGAACAGTGCGAAGTCAGCGGGTTTGTCCGTGAGGGCGGGCAGGTTGTTGGCGTCGAGACGTCGAAGGGTGTGATCAACGGTGATCAGGTCGTACTGACCGCGGGGGCGTGGAGCGGTGATCTGCTCAAGACGCTGGATCTGACATTGCCGGTCGAACCAGTCAAAGGCCAGATGATTCTCTATAAATGTGCGGCAGATTTCCTGCCGAGCATGGTGCTGGCCAAAGGGCGTTATGCGATTCCGCGTCGTGACGGTCATATCCTGATCGGCAGCACGCTGGAGCACGAAGGTTACGACAAGACCCCAACCGACGTTGCGCTGGAAAGTCTCAAGGCTTCAGCGGTGGAATTGTTGCCGGCGCTGGCAGAGGCCGAAGTGGTAGGGCACTGGGCAGGGTTGCGTCCGGGGTCGCCGGAGGGCATTCCGTACATTGGCCGTGTGCCGGGGTTTGCCGGGTTGTGGCTGAACTGCGGACATTACCGCAATGGGCTGGTGCTGGCGCCAGCGTCGTGTCAGTTGTTTGCCGATGTGATGCTGGGAAGGGCGCCGATTATTGATCCGGCGCCGTATGCGCCTGAAGGCCGCATTTAGTCTGATATTTCTCTGTAGCCTGGCAGATCGCTTTCGCGAGCAGGCTCGCTCCCACAGTTGATCTTTGTCGGTCACAAAATCCAATGTGAGAGCGAGCTTGCTCGCGAAGGGGCCCTCAGTCCAAACCGAGTTTTTTCAGCCTGTAACGCATCGACCTGAACGATAGACTCAAGCGCTGCGCCGCCGCCGTACGATTCCAGCGCGTCTCCTCCAGCGCTTGCAGAATCAGCTTCCGCTCGACGTTCTCCAGGTAATCCTCAAGATTGTCGATCTGCGTCAGATCGGCAATCGCGCCATCCGCCGCGCAGTTCCCCTCGCTCAAGCGCAAATCCTCTGCCTCGATCGTGCGGTTTTCACACAAGGTGTGCGCCCGTTCGAGCACGTTTTCCAGCTCCCGCACATTCCCCGGAAACCGGTAATTCTTCAGCGCTTCCAACGCCTGCGGATGCAAGCGTGCTGCTGGTTGGCCGGTGTCCTTGGCGAGGCGCTTGAGCATATTGGCTGCCAGCACTTCAATGTCATCACGGCGCTCACGCAGGGACGGCACGCGCAATTCAATCACGTTCAGGCGGTAATAAAGGTCCTGACGAAAGCGTTCGGCCGCGACCTCGGCATCGAGGTCCTTGTGCGTGGCACAGAGGATCCGCACATCGACCACGCTTTCCTGCTGGCCGCCGACACTGCGCACGGCTTTTTCCTGAATCGCGCGCAGTAACTTCACTTGCATCGACAGCGGCAAGTCTGCCACTTCATCGAGGAACAACGTGCCGCCATGGGCCGCCTGAAACAGCCCCGGCTTGTCTTCGACCGCGCCGGTGAAACTGCCTTTGCGATGGCCGAAAAACTCGCTTTCCATCAGCTCCGAAGGTATTGCCCCACAGTTCACCGGCACGAACGGCTGGCTGGCGCGCGGCCCTTGTTCATGGATCAGCCGCGCGACCAGTTCCTTGCCACTGCCCGACTCGCCACTGATGTACACCGGCGCTTGGCTGCGAGCGAGTTTGTCGATTTGCTTGCGCAGACTGCGCATCGGCTGCGAATCGCCCAGCAAGCGCCGTTCTATCGTTGTAGAGCTGCCTCCTGCCGCCGGCATGCGCAGGGCCGTGCCGACCAGTTCGCGCAGGCGCGTGAGGTCGACCGGTTTGGTCAGGAAGTCGAAAGCACCTGCTTTCAAAGCGTTGATGGCCGTTTCCAGGCTGCCATAGGCGGTGATCATCGCCACCGGCAGTTGTGGATAACGTTGCTGGATGTGCTGCACCAGTTCCAGCCCCGTACCATCGGGCAGGCGCATGTCGGTCAGGCACAGATCGAAGTTCTCGCGGTTCAGCAGCGCCTGGGCTTCAGCCAGATTGCGTGCGCTGTAGGTGTCGAGCTTCATCCGTCCCAGAGTGATTTCCAGGAGTTCGCGGATGTCCGGTTCGTCGTCGACGATGAGGATTTTTTGCCGTGGGCTCGTATTCAACTTTGTTTCCGTCCGTGAGCAAAGGTGATGCGAAAGCAGCCGCCGCCTTGGCGTGATTGAAAGTCTAGGCGCGCTTGGTTGCTTTCGCACAGCTCACGGGACAGATAAAGCCCAAGGCCGGTGCCCTGGCTGCTGGTGGTAAAGAACGGTTCGAACAGATGCGCCTGTTCATCGGCAGGCACGCCGGGGCCGTTGTCCTGCACTTCAAGGACCGCCAACTGGCTCTCGGGATCGATGAACAGGGCCAGCCAGACTTGCGCCTGATCGTGCAGCAGGGCGCTGTGGCGCCAGCCGTTGCGTAACAGGTTGTCGAGAATTTGCGTGAGCTGGTTGGGGTCCATCAGCGTGGTGAAATCCCCCGAATTGATTCGCAGGTGAATCTGCTGGCGCTCGCTGGCCTGTTCGCGGCTTTCAACAACGAAGTTTTCCAGCCACGGCTTGAGATCCAGTCGTTGCGGGGCGCTCTGTTGGCGGCGAGACAGTTGCAGGACGTTTTCGATGACTCGGTTCATGCGCTGGGAGTGGTCTTGAATGATCTGCGTCAGACGCCGATCGGCGCTATCGAGTTCCTCGGATTCAGCCAATAGCTGTGCGGCGTGACTGATGGCGCCCAGCGGGTTGCGGATCTCATGGGAGATGCCAGCGGTCAGTCGCCCCAACGCAGCGAGTTTCAGTTGCTGAGCTTGTTGGGCGATTTGCGCGAGGTCTTCGAGAAACACCAGGGTTTGCTGGTTTGGGCTTTGTTCGAGGGCGATGAAACTCGGTTGCAGCTCCAGGCCGTTGCCGGGGATTTTCAGGCTCTGTGGGCGCAGGGTCGGGTTGTTCATCCACAGTTGCAGGCGATCAACCAGCGCCATCGAATAGTCATCGATCAGATGTCCCTGAAGTTGCGATTGCGCGAGCAGGGTTTGCGCGCTGTGGTTGGCCAGTTGCACCCGACGCGCCTCGTCGAGCACCAGAATGCCGGTGCGCATGCGTTGCAGGATCAGCGCGTTGAGGGCTTCGAGCCCCACCACTTCGCTGGCGCGTTGCTCGGCCAGGGTTTCGCTGACCTCCAGGCGTCGGATCAAGCCTTGCACCAACAGCGAGGCGGCAAAGCACAGAGCGCCGAGGGTGCCGGCCTGCAAGTATTCATTGGCGCTCAGGGGATGGTTGAAGCCGAGCAGGAAACTCGAGCCGACGATGCCCAGCGCACCGATAGCGGCGATCAACAGGCCGATGCGTCGCCGTAGCAGGGTGTTGCTGATCGCCACCGAGACAATCAGCAAATTACCCAGCGCACTGCCGACGCCGCCCGCAGCAAAGAACAATGCGCATAAAAGCAGGATATCGACGAGGGCCAGGCTGAATAGCTGCGCCGGCCGTCGTGTGTTCTCCAGGAACACCACCAACAGAATATTGAGGATCAGGTACAGCCAACTGCCACCGCGCAGCAGTTCGTCATTGGCCGACGTCAGCAGGCGGTTGTCCATGTTGCTGGAGATCAGCAGCACCAGGGTGATGCCGATGCTTAAGCGGTAGAGATGATAAAGGCGCAGCAGGCGCTGCGCCTGTTTGCTGTCGGCGTGGGTGGCCTCAGCGATCACTGGAGCCCGGGCCTTGCTCGAGGTGAGCCTGGCTGCAATACCACTGTTGTTGCACGCTCAGCGCACGGTCGCGCGGCAAATGTACGCCGCAATGGGCGCAGCGCACCATCGGTGGCGCGTCCTGTTCGCGATTTGGGCGATTGGATGGGTTGGACGCGGCAGGCGCCTTGAATTTACGCCACAACCATATCGCGGCAAAAATCACGACGATCCAGAACAATAAACGAAGCATGATGAGCGGCTTTTCGACTGATGATCCGGCAGTTTAGCCAAGGAGCTGACGAGCGCACAGCGGATTAAAGCGCAGAAATGAAAAAGGGAGATCCGCAGATCTCCCTTTTCTGTACCGCCGGTGTGATCAGTCGAACACGCCGAAAGTCATGTAGCTGAACCACGAGCGGTCGGTGTTGCTCGACTCTGGTTCCGGCTCTTCGATCACGTCGCCGTTTTCGTCTTTAGGCTTGAGCTCGTTCGGGATCGCGTCTTTCGCGTCCTGGAACTGCTTCTGCACGTCCTGGTTGGCGCGGGTTTCGCCCGGCGGCAGCGGTGGACGCGACTCGATCAGACCCAACGTCGCCTTGCTCAGGAACGAACGGTTGTCGGCTTCGGCAACCCGTGGCACGAACTGGCCGTCTTGCAGGCTCGGGTGGTTCGGGTAGTTGAGCTTCAGGGTTTCCAGGCTGGTGGCCGCCAGTTCGTCCAGGTGCAGGCGCTGGTAGGCTTCAGTCATCACTGCCAGGCCGTCGCCGACCGATGGGGTTTCCTGGAAGTTTTCCACTACGTAACGGCCACGGTTGGCAGCGGCTACATACGCCTGACGGGTCAGGTAGTAGTCGGCCACGTGGATTTCGTAAGCGGCCAGCAGGTTGCGCAGGTAGATCATGCGCTGCTTGGCGTCCGGCGCGTAGCGGCTGTTCGGATAACGGCTGGTCAGCTGTGCGAACTCGTTGTACGAGTCGCGGGCGGCGCCCGGGTCACGCTTGGTCATGTCCAGCGGCAGGAAGCGCGCCAGCAGGCCGACGTCCTGGTCGAAAGAGGTCAGACCTTTCAGATAGTAGGCGTAATCCACGTTCGGGTGCTGCGGATGCAAACGAATGAAACGCTCGGCGGCGGACTTTGCAGCTTCCGGCTCGGCGTTCTTGTAGTTGGCGTAGATCAGCTCCAGCTGTGCCTGATCGGCGTAGCGACCGAACGGATAACGCGACTCCAGAGCCTTCAGCTTGGCTGTGGCGCTGGTGTAGCTGTTGTTGTCCAGGTCAGTCTGAGCCTGCTGATACAGCTCGGCTTCGCTGAGGTTTTCGTCTACGACTTCCTTCGATGAGCAAGCAGCGGTCAATGCGAGGATGGCGATCAGCAGCAGGTGTTTCACTTGCATGGCGGCTTGCGTCCCTATGACGGCCGCTGTCTTGGGCGGGGCCGTCCTGTTATGATGAGCGCCCCGTTGAAAAGCCTCGGGGCAAAAGACGCCGTATTTAACCACAAGCGCGCAGCCGAAACCAAAAGCTGTGCCGACGCACAGTCAGAGCATGTCCGATAAAATTGAACTTCGCGCAGAGGTGCCGTCCGAATTGGGCGGCCAACGCCTCGATCAAGTCGCTGCCCAACTCTTCGCTGAGCACTCACGCTCGCGCCTTTCCGCCTGGATCAAAGAAGGTCGCCTGACTGTGGACGGGGCGGTCATCCGCCCTCGCGACATCGTGCACGGCGGTGCCATCCTTGAGCTGACTGCCGAGCAGGAAGCCCAGGGTGAATGGATCGCCCAAGACATCGAGCTCGACATCGTCTATGAAGACGACGACATTCTGGTGATCAACAAGCCTGCGGGCCTGGTGGTACACCCGGCTGCCGGTCACGCCGATGGCACCTTGCTCAACGCCTTGCTGCACCACGTGCCGGACATCATCAATGTCCCGCGTGCCGGCATCGTGCATCGTCTGGACAAGGACACCACCGGTCTGATGGTGGTGGCCAAGACCATTCAGGCGCAGACCAAGCTTGTTACTCAACTGCAGAGTCGCAGCGTCAGCCGCATCTATGAGTGCATCGTGATTGGTGTCGTGACCGCCGGGGGCAAGATCAACGCCCCGATCGGTCGTCACGGCCAGCAGCGCCAGCGCATGGCGGTGATGGAAGGTGGCAAGCCTGCCGTCAGCCACTACCGCGTGCTGGAGCGCTTCCGCTCCCACACCCACGTACGGGTGAAGCTGGAAACCGGTCGTACTCACCAGATTCGCGTGCACATGTCGCATATCAACTTCCCGTTGGTCGGTGATCCGGCGTATGGCGGCCGTTTCCGCATTCCGCCGGCGGCAAACCCGACGATGGTTGAGTCCCTCAAGCATTTCCCGCGTCAGGCCCTGCATGCGCGCTTCCTTGAACTCGATCATCCGACGACCGGTGTGCGCATGAGCTGGGAATCGCCGCTGCCAGAAGATTTCGTCTGGCTGCTGACCCTGCTCAAGCAGGATCGCGAGGCCTTCGTCGGATGAACTGGCTGACGCCGGACTGGCCTGCGCCGGCCAGCGTCAAAGCCTGCGTCACCACCCGCGAGGGCGGTGTCAGCGAGGCGCCGTTCGACAGCCTCAATCTCGGCGATCATGTCGATGATCGTCCTGAGGCTGTTGCCGAGAACCGACGGCGCCTGACCGATCACTTCTCTATACAGCCTGCCTGGTTGCAGCAAGTGCACGGGATTGCCGTGGCGCATGCTGATCCGGGCATTGTTGCGACCGCCGATGCCAGCTGGACGGCAACGCCGGGCATTGCCTGCGCGGCGATGACGGCAGACTGTCTGCCAGCATTATTCTGCGATCGTGCCGGTACTCGCGTCGCAGCGGCTCACGCCGGTTGGCGTGGTCTGGCGGCGGGTGTGCTGGAAGCGACCCTCGACAGCCTCAATGTTCCGGCTGAAGACGTTTTGGTCTGGCTCGGCCCGGCGATTGGCCCGAAGGCCTTTGAAGTCGGCCCGGAAGTGCGGGAAGTCTTTATTGATCAATTGCCCGCAGCGGCAGATGCCTTCGTGCCGAGCCACAATGCCGGCAAGTTCATGGCTGACATCTACTTGCTGGCGCGCCTGCGCCTGGCGGCTCGTGGTGTCACAGCGGTTTACGGCGGTGGCTTCTGCACCGTGACCGATCCACGCTTCTTCTCCTATCGCCGTGCTTCACGCACCGGTCGCTTCGCCTCCTTGGTTTGGCTCACCCGCTAGACTGTCTGATCTGCATCAACTGCCTGACGCTTGAATCTTGCAGAATCGACCGCATCTACAGTGGTATCTGGCAGGTTTCTTTATTCAGGATGGTTTTTTAGGTCCGGCCTGCTCAAAAGGAAGGTGACCCATGCGTATAGACCGTTTAACCAGCAAATTACAGTTGGCCTTGTCCGACGCCCAGTCGTTGGCTGTCGGCCACGATCATCCGGCCATCGAGCCGGCGCACTTGATGCAAGCCATGCTTGAACAGCAGGGTGGTTCGATCAAACCTCTGCTGATGCAGGTGGGCTTCGACGTCAACAGCTTGCGTAAAGAGCTGACCAAAGAGCTCGACCAATTACCAAAAATCCAGAACCCGACTGGCGACGTCAACATGTCGCAGGATCTGGCGCGCCTGCTTAACCAGGCTGACCGGCTGGCCCAGCAGAAGGGCGATCAGTTCATTTCCAGCGAACTGGTGTTGCTCGCGGCGATGGACGAGAACAGCAAGCTCGGCAAGTTGCTGCTCGGCCAGGGCGTGAGCAAGAAAGCTTTGGAAAACGCGATCAATAACCTGCGTGGCGGCGAAGCGGTTAACGACGCCAACCACGAAGAGTCGCGGCAGGCGCTGGATAAATACACCGTCGACCTGACCAAGCGCGCCGAAGACGGCAAGCTCGATCCGGTGATCGGTCGTGATGACGAAATCCGTCGCACCATTCAGGTTCTGCAACGCCGCACCAAGAACAACCCGGTGCTGATCGGCGAGCCCGGCGTGGGTAAAACCGCAATCGCCGAAGGCCTGGCGCAGCGCATCATCAATGGCGAAGTGCCGGACGGCCTTAAAGGCAAGCGTCTGCTCTCGCTGGATATGGGCGCGTTGATTGCCGGTGCCAAGTATCGCGGTGAGTTCGAAGAGCGCCTGAAATCGCTGCTCAACGAGCTGTCGAAGCAGGAAGGGCAGATCATTCTGTTCATCGACGAACTGCACACCATGGTCGGCGCCGGTAAGGGCGAAGGTTCGATGGACGCTGGCAACATGCTCAAGCCAGCACTGGCGCGCGGCGAGTTGCACTGCGTCGGTGCGACCACGCTCAACGAGTACCGCCAATATATAGAGAAGGACGCGGCGCTCGAGCGACGCTTCCAGAAAGTATTGGTGGATGAGCCAAGCGAAGAAGACACCATCGCCATCCTGCGGGGCCTCAAAGAGCGTTACGAGGTTCACCATAAAGTGGCGATCACCGACGGCGCGATCATCGCCGCGGCCAAGCTCAGCCATCGCTACATCACTGACCGGCAGTTGCCGGACAAGGCCATCGACCTGATCGACGAGGCCGCGAGCCGTATCCGCATGGAAATCGATTCCAAGCCGGAAGTGCTCGATCGTCTGGAGCGTCGCCTGATTCAGTTGAAGGTGGAATCCCAGGCGCTGAAGAAAGAAAGCGACGAAGCGGCGATGAAACGTCTGGAAAAACTCCAGGAAGAAATCGTCCGTCTGGAGCGCGAGTACTCGGACCTGGAAGAAATCTGGAACTCGGAGAAAGCCGAGGTGCAGGGTTCTGCGCAGATTCAGCAGAAGATCGAACAGTCGCGTCAGGAGCTGGAAGCCGCACGCCGTAAGGGCGACCTTAACCGCATGGCCGAGTTGCAGTACGGGGTGATCCCGGATCTGGAGCGTAGCCTGCAAATGGTCGATCAGCACGGCAAGAGCGAAAACCAACTGCTGCGCAGCAAAGTGACTGAAGAAGAAATCGCTGAAGTTGTATCGAAGTGGACCGGCATCCCCGTGTCGAAAATGCTCGAAGGCGAGCGCGACAAGCTGATGAAGATGGAAAGCCTGTTGCACAAACGCGTGATCGGCCAGGAAGAAGCGGTGGTTGCCGTCGCTAACGCTGTACGCCGTTCGCGTGCCGGGTTGTCCGATCCGAATCGTCCAAGCGGCTCGTTCATGTTCCTCGGCCCGACCGGTGTCGGTAAAACCGAACTGTGCAAGGCGCTGGCCGAATTCCTCTTTGATACGGAAGAGGCGATGGTGCGGATCGACATGTCCGAGTTCATGGAGAAACATTCCGTGGCGCGTCTGATCGGTGCGCCACCGGGATACGTCGGCTATGAAGAGGGCGGTTACCTGACCGAAGCGGTGCGTCGCAAGCCTTATTCGGTGATCCTGCTGGACGAAGTCGAGAAGGCTCACCCGGATGTGTTCAACATCTTGCTGCAAGTGCTTGAGGACGGTCGCCTGACTGACAGCCATGGCCGTACGGTGGACTTCCGCAATACCGTGATCGTCATGACTTCGAACCTGGGGTCGGTACAGATCCAGGAGCTGGTCGGTGATCGTGAAGCGCAGCGTGCTGCGGTGATGGATGCGCTGACGTCGCACTTCCGTCCGGAGTTCATCAACCGGGTCGACGAAGTGGTGATCTTCGAGCCACTGGCGCGGGATCAGATTGCGGGCATCACCGAGATCCAGTTGGGTCGCCTGCGTACGCGTCTGGCTGAGCGTGAGCTGAAGCTGGAACTGAGCCCGGAAGCGATGGACAAGCTGATCGCTGTCGGTTACGACCCGGTGTATGGCGCTCGTCCTTTGAAACGGGCGATTCAGCGCTGGATCGAAAACCCGCTGGCGCAATTGATCCTTTCGGGTCACTTCATGCCAGGCGACACCGCAACCGGCGTGGTTGAGAACGACGAAATCGTTTTCAACTAAGTCCAAACGCCAATGAAAATTGGCAGGCCCCACCTTGTGGGGCCTTTTTTTTCGTTAGGCTGTTGAACTCAAAGGAAAAGGCTTGTAAAGTGCGCCCCGCAGTCAGTCGCCAAGACGGTCTCAGCTCACTGAGTTGAAATCTGAAATAAGTTGCAAATCATTAACTTGAAAGCAATTTAGGGGGTTGACAGAGGTGTTCTAGGTTGTAGAATAGCGCGCCTCAGACACACGAACGCAGCGATGCGAACGAGTGCCTGGAAGCAACAAGTTTCACCGTTGTAAATTGAAATATGTAGTTCCGTGATAGCTCAGTCGGTAGAGCAAATGACTGTTAATCATTGGGTCCCAGGTTCGAGTCCTGGTCACGGAGCCAATTTCAAACCGGGGTATAGCGCAGTCCGGTAGCGCGCCTGCTTTGGGAGCAGGATGTCAGGAGTTCGAATCCCCTTACCCCGACCATTTTTGGGTCGTTAGCTCAGTTGGTAGAGCAGTTGGCTTTTAACCAATTGGTCGTAGGTTCGAATCCCACACGACCCACCATTTTTGAAACCAGTTAGCGCTGGGATCGAATCTTAAGATCAGAGGCCAAAAGCGCTGATCGAAGAAGGCGATCTTTGAAAGGTCGCCTTTTTTTTACCGGGGTATAGCGCAGTCCGGTAGCGCGCCTGCTTTGGGAGCAGGATGTCAGGAGTTCGAATCCCCTTACCCCGACCATATTAAAAATCCTCGTATCGAAAGATACGGGGATTTTTTTTGTCCGACAAAAACTCATTTCCCTTCAAGTCATCATACAACCTGCCGATAGCCCGCTAACACGAGGGGACTGCCATGGCTTTCGCCCCTTGAATCTGGCCAATACAAGAATAAGGGCGTGCGTCATGTTGCTTCGTCAGTTGAATATTGCTCCCCGGGCTGCCTTGGGATTTGCCCTGATTGCGGTGTTGGTCGCCTTGCTCGGCGTGTTTGCGCTGGGGCAGATGTCGAGTATTCGCGACAGTGAAGTTGCGGTAGAAAATCAGTGGCTGCCAAGCATTCGTGGCGGCGACGAGATTCGCGAGATCATGCTGCGCATTCGCACCATCTCGTTGCGCATGGCGCTGGACCAGGATGCGAACAATATCGCCACCTACCGCAGCCAGATGGACACCCGCGACAAGGAGCTGAGCGAGAAAATCGCCGCCTACGACAAACTGGTCAACACCCCGGAAGGCCAACAGTTATACGACCAGTTCAAAAAAACCTTCGCCGCGTATCGCAGCGGTATCGCTCAATCCTTCGCCCTTGCCGAGCAAGGCAAGCGTGATGAGCTGACCAAGTTGCTGTTGGTCGACATGAAAACTGTCGTCGATGGCTCCGGCAAACAACTCAACGACCTGGCAGACCTGTTTGCCAAACAGGTCGCGGCTGAAAGCCAGAAGTCCGCTGCGCACTACGAAAACTCGCGCACGATCGTCAGTTTGTTCATTGCGTTGGCCGCGCTGGCCACGGTGGCACTGGCGATGATGCTCACGCGCAGTATCGTTCGACCGCTGAGCAGTGCCGTGAGCGCCGCAGAAAGTGTGGCGCAGGGTGATCTGACCCGGCCGATCGAAACTCATGGCAACGATGAAGTCAGCCGTTTGCTCAAAGCCTTGGCGACCATGCAGCAAAACCTGCGCGAGACGCTGCAAGGCATCAGCGGTTCCGCCACGCAACTGGCGACCGCTGCCGATGAACTCAATGCGGTAACACTCGACAGTACGCAAGGGCTGCAACAGCAGAACCACGAAATCGAACAAGCCGCGACAGCGGTCAATCAGATGACGGCTGCGGTGGAAGAGGTCGCACGCAATGCGGTGTCGACCTCTGACGCGACCCGCCAGTCCAGCGAGTCGGCGCATCTGGGCCAGGTGCGTGTCAGTGAGACCGCCACGGCCATCAACGCACTGGCCAGCGATGTGCAACAGACCGGTGAGTTGGTGCAATCACTGGCCAACCAATCGCAGGACATCGGCAAAGTACTCGACGTGATTCGGGCGATCGCCGAGCAGACCAATCTGTTGGCGCTCAACGCGGCTATTGAAGCGGCGCGGGCCGGTGAGAGCGGGCGAGGTTTCGCCGTAGTGGCCGATGAAGTACGCGCGCTGGCTTATCGCACGCAGCAATCGACTCAGGAGATCGAGCAGATGGTCCAGGGCATGCGCAGCGGTTCGAGCCTGGCGCTGGATTCGATGCAGGCCAGTACCGCGCGGGCGACGACCACGCTGGCCTTGGCTGAGCGCGCCGGTGAGGCGCTGCAAACCATTACCGCGTCGGTGCATGAGATCCATGAGCGCAATCTGGTGATTGCCAGCGCTGCGGAAGAACAAGCGCAAGTCGCGCGGGAAGTGGACCGCAATCTGGTGAATATTCGGGATTTGTCGGTACGTTCTGCCGCCGGTGCCGACCAGACCAGCGCCTCCAGCCATGAGTTGTCGCAACTGGCCAATGCTTTGCAAGGCATGGTGCGGCGTTTCCAACTGTAAATAACCACACATGAAAAAGCCGCGCTTCTCACAGGAGAAGCGCGGCTTTTTTCTGCCGATCAGGCGCCGTCTTGATCTTTCAGGTGCTCGAACAGACCTTTTGGCATCTTCTTGCCGTTGGCTTCAAAGTTGGCCTTTACGTTGTTGTAGGCCTCTTGCTCGTCGATGAAACCGTCATGGTTGGTGTCGATCTTGTCGAAGTCGGACTTCGGCGCGACTTTGAGGAATTCGGCGCGGGAAACCTTGCCGTCACCATCGCTGTCAGTCTTGGCCATCGAAGCATCGCCGCATTTGCCTTCACCGCATTTGCCTTCCGGCGCTTTCACCGAGGTTTCCGCCGAGGCGACCATGTAGCCCTGTGCCAGTGGCTGGGCGGCAAACACCGATCCGGACAACATCAGCCCGCCAGCCAAGGCTGCGCCGATCAGGCCAATGGATTTTTTACCGAGGGTCGAAGTACGGGACATTTACATTCTCCTGGCTGCACAACGCAACCACACGTTAAGGACGAAAGCCTGAGCAGGTGTGCTCGGGTGTGGCCATTAAGCGGTGACGGTGTATCGCGACTGTGTCGCCAGGCGGGGGAGTTTGTAAGCGAAGGTGGGGAAAACGAGGGGGGATACAGTACGAAACAGATCTTTCGATCAACACAAAACAATGTGGGAGCGAGCCTGCTCCGGGCGGCGATCCGACGAATGCGTCAGATCAGTCGCATCAATAACGACTGACAGAACGCTTTCGTCGGATCGCCGCCCGGAGCAGGCTCGCTCCCACAGGTTTACATCAATGCAGTTTCAAACGCGGCTCGGTGCCACGGCCAATCTTGCTACCCAGCATCAACATCGCCGTGCGGAACGGCCCGTACAGCGCCATCTGGTGCATGCGGTACAGCGACACGTAAAACATTCGCGCCAGCCAGCCTTCAAGCATCACGCTGCCGGTCAGGTTGCCCATCAAGTTACCCACCGCCGAAAAACGCGACAGCGAGATCAGCGAGCCGTAGTCGGTGTACTTGTACTCCGGCAGGGTCTTGCCTTCGATGCGCAGCTTCAGCGACTTGGCCAGCAACGACGCCTGTTGGTGCGCGGCTTGCGCACGTGGCGGCACGTTACGGTCAGTGCCTGGTTGCGGGCACGCAGCGCAATCGCCGAAGGCAAAGATGTTCTCGTCGCGAGTGGTTTGCAGCGTCGGCAGCACTTGCAGCTGATTAATGCGATTGGTTTCCAGACCGTCGATGTCCTTGAGGAAACCTGGTGCGCGAATACCGGCAGCCCAGACTTTCAGGCTGGCCTTGATCTCATTGCCATCGGCCGTGATCAGACTGTCGGCGGTCACTTCGCTGACCGACGCGTTGGTCATGACCTTGACCCCGAGCTTTTCCAGGGTTTTGTGCACCGGCCCGCTGATACGCTCGGGCAGGGCAGGCAACACCCGTGGCCCGGCTTCGATCAGGGTGATGTGCATGTTTTCCGGTTTGATCCGGTCCAGACCATAAGCGGCCAACTCATGCGCAGCGTTATGCAGCTCTGCCGCAAGCTCGACACCGGTCGCACCAGCACCGACGATCGCCACGCTGATCTGCTCGACCACATCGGTTTGCCCGGCGTGTGCACGCAGGTAGTGATTCAACAGTTGCTGGTGAAAGCGCTCGGCCTGTTTGCGCGTGTCGAGGAACAGGCAGTGCTGCGCCGCGCCCTGAGTGCCGAAATCATTGGTGGTGCTGCCGACGCTGATCACCAGCGAGTCGTACTGCACTTCCCGCGCAGGCACCAGTTCTACGCCGTTTTCGTCGTAGGTTGCTGCCAGCTGGATTTTCTTCTGTGCGCGATCTAGCCCGCTCATGCGCCCTAGCTGAAACTCGAAGTGGTTCCATTTCGCCTGGGCAACATAGTTAAGTTCGTCTTCGGAAGAGTTCAGCGATCCGGCGGCCACTTCGTGCAGCAGCGGTTTCCAGATGTGCGTCAGGTTGGCGTCGACCAGCATCACACTGGCCGTGCCGCGTTTGCCCAGAGTCTTACCCAGGCGGGTAGCCAACTCCAGACCGCCGGCGCCGCCGCCGACAATAACAATACGATGGGACATAGGGATAACTCGCAAGGTTTTTAAAGGAAATCGGTGTCGTTACCCAAGCGAGCGCGAGGCAGCTCATAGCGTCAGGTAACTGATAAATCGGCTCAACAGGCCCAGACCAATGGTCACTGCCAGCACCAGCACCAGGAGCATCCACGGCCGGAAAGGCCGGCGCTCGACTCGGTGTTGGGACAGTTGCAGGTACTCTTCGACATGTTTCTGGTCTTCGGGGTTCAGGCGGCTGGTCATATTTGCCTCGTCAGGTAGACGTTGCTGAATGGACAGAAGCTACAGCGGTTTTTATCCGGGGTTGAACGCAGCATAGCCGCTGTCCGGAACCGGCTCGACGCTGACCCGGTCTTCGAGGCGAATGATCCCGCTTTGTAACACCCGCGCGGTAATTCCGCCATGTCCGCGCACCGCTTGAAAGGTGCCCGGGCCAAGGTTGTTCTGCAGGCGTGCGCAGGGCTGACACCAGCCCGTGGTTTCGAATATTGCCTGACCGATGCGAAAGCGCCGACCTTTCAGGCTAAACAAATTGATACCGCTGATAACAAGGTTGCGCCGCAGGTCTTCAGGCCTGACGGGTTGATCGTCGGGGCGGCCCATCAATGCGCTGATCACTGCCAGATGTTCCCACTGGATCAGCGTCACCTGCCGCGCGTTACGCACACCGGGACGGGCGTGATCGCCGGTCAGCCCTGCTTCCAGCCGCGCTTCCACCGCATCAAGTTCGATCATCGGCCCACGGGATTCCGGACGCACGCCGATCCAGCGCACGCGGCCGGTTTGCGGCACATCGGCGATCAATTGCTGCAGCGGCGTCACAGGCTGATCCCGACATCGAAAACAATGCTGCGACCGAGGTTGCTGCGCAGGAAGTCCGGTGCGTCCGGGTGGGCGAACAGCACACGGGCGAAGGTCGGGCCGACAAGAGATAACGAACGCCAGCCTTGGCGCAGATATTCGGTGGGCGGGGGGAAATGGCTGTTCAGATCCAGCACCTCACGTTTAAGACTGGCGAAGGCGATGATATCCAGTTCGCCCAGATCCATGCCGCGTTCCTTGTAGTTGTGGGCTTTTTTGCGCAGGGTCGGCGCCAGTCGCAGCAAGAATTCATTGGCCGGGATCCGTTTCGGTTTGGCTTCGCGGCGCACCAGTTGGCTGAGGGAAAAGGCGCTGCGGCGGCGCTGCAGTTCATCGCGCCATTCGTCGTTGAGTCGGCGCCCCTCGTCGAGCACGAAGAACACCTCGAAATTGGCATCGCGAAACAGCACGTCCGGCGGTTCGCCGGCCGGCGCGAATTCGTCGGCGCGGTAGGGAATGTTCAAGCCTTGCAGCAGGCGTTGGCAGACCCAACGCTCACGCTCCCATTTGCGGGCATTGGACAGAAAGGCGTTGGCCTGCTCGGCCGCGATGGTCAGCAGGCGTAAATAATCTGAGTCATCCATAAGCCCAAGCTTAGCGTTCAAATGCGACAAGCTGAAAGCGTTACGCGGCAAAGTGCATCAGTGGGCAGTCGAGAAGGGCGGTGTAGACTCATGGCAATCGATTATTTGCGCCAAACCGTGAGGACTCATCGTGAAATTTCGCTGGCTGCTGCTGTTTGCTGTTTTTCCGCTGTGTGCCCATGCACTCGAAACCGGCGAGCGTCTGGCTCCCTGGACGTTACTCGATCAGCACGAGCAACCCTTCACCCTCGACAACAGCACCACCACGCTGCTGGTGGCGCGCGATATGGAGGGCGCCAAACTGATCAAAGAAGCGTTGAAGGATCGGCCCAAGGGCTATCTGGAGGCGCGCCACGCAGTATTCGTTGCCGACATCCAGCGCATGCCGGCGCTGATTGCCAAAATGTTTGCCGTACCGGCCATGCGCGACTACCGCTATCGAGTCATGCTCGATCGAGAAGGTCGGGTTGCATCGCGCTATCCCGGCGCGGAAGGGCAGGTGTTGTGGTTGCAACTCAAGGACGGTCAATTGCTCTCGCAACGTGAATACGCCAACGCGAGCGAGCTGCGCGAGGCACTGGAGAAGGCGCGCCCATGATCGGCGTCGAGGTGCTGGCGACTGAAAGTCTGCTGCTGGGCTGGCTGATTTACTTGCCGGTGTTGCTCTGGGCGATCCTGCGTGCACCGTGGGTCGAGTTGTTCAGCGACAGCCGTCGTCAGCATCTGTTATTCGGAACCGTGTTCGCGCTGTTTCTGTTGTGGTTGATGCGCAGGGATTTCGATACCGGTGTGTCGTATCACTTCCTCGGCATGACGGCGGTGACCCTGCTGCTGGACTGGCCGCTGGCGATCGTCGGCGGGCTGGTGGCGCAAATCGGCCTGGTGCTGCTCGGGCGTCAGGATCTCGCGGCGATGGGGGTCAATGGTGCCTTGTTCATTTTGCTGCCGGTGCTGGTCACCGAGTGCGTGGCGATCCTCGTCGAGCGTGCGCAGCCGCGCAATCCGTTCGTGTACATCTTCTGTTCCGGATTTTTTGCCGCCGCGTTGTCGGCCCTGTTGTGCCTGATCCTCAGCCTGACGCTGCTGTGGTACGACGGCCTCTTCGCCATGCCGGAGTGGCTGGAAGACTTCATCGGTTACGTGTGGCTGATCATTTTCCCCGAGGCGTTCATCAACGGCATGATCGTCAGTGCGCTGGTGGTATTCAGCCCGGAATGGCTGGAGACCTTCAACCGCACGCGCTACCTTTCGGCGCCGTGGAAGGACGACGACCCCAAGTCTTGATCCACATCAAACCCGCCACGCGCGGGAAATTTCATGCTCGCGCAAATCTCTTCAGGAGCAGCGGCATGAGCGTTTACGAGTGGGCAAGGCAGGAAACCCGGCAGAGTCTGGACATGGCGCAGGAGGAGGGCTTTGACCCGGGGTTGAGTTTGCGCGCCTTGCTCAGTGCGGTGGTGCAGCAGAGCAAGGCCGTGCGCAACGCCGAAGACCTGGCCGACGAGTTGCGCTTTCTGGCGGAAAACCTCGACGACGATCAGGACTACGGCTTTATGCGGCCCTGAGAGGATCAGTGGCGCGGATCGAAGTCACCGGAAAACAGTTCGTCCTCGGCATCCGGTGCGACCGGAATTTTGTGTTCTTCCGACGCCCAGGCGCCGAGGTCGATCAGTTTGCAGCGATCGGAGCAGAACGGCCGAAACTTGTTTTCGGCGGTGAATTCTACGGGGGCGCCACAGGTCGGGCATTCAACGGTGGGGATCTGGCTCATGCTTGGCCTCCGGATAAAGTCAGGTAAAAGTGATGCAGACGCTCGACTTCGCTGTGCAGCCAGGCGAGATCGCGATCGTTGACCACCACGTCGTCGGCGCGGCTCACACGGTCTTCGCGGCTCGACTGAGCCTTGAGGATCGCCTGAACCTGCTGCTCGCTGGTCTGGTCACGCTGCAAGGTGCGTTCGATTTGCAATTGTTGCGGGGCGTCGATCACCAGGATGCGCTGGGTCATCGCGTATTGCCCGGATTCGATCAGCAGTGGCGAAACCAGAATCGCGTAAGGCGATTTTGCCAGCGCCAGGTGATGGGCGATTTCTTCGGCGATCAACGGATGCAGCAGCGCTTCGAGCCAGCGACGTTGCTCCGGCAATTCGAAGATCAGTTTGCGCAGGGCGGCGCGGTCCAGCGTGCCATCGGCCTGCAGCACGTCGGGGCCGAAGTGTTCGGCAATCTTTGTCAGCGCCGCACGCCCCGGTTCAACCACCCAGCGCGCCGCGTGATCGGCATCCACCACGTGGACACCCAAATCAATGAAGTGCTGAGCTGCCGCGCTTTTGCCGCTGCCGATGCCGCCGGTGAGGCCGAGAATCCAGGGTTTTTCCACAGGGGTATTCATTTCAAACCGACAAACTGCCAATAGAAGTCGGTTATTTGACCACCCCAGAGCAAGGCAATCCAGCCAGCAATTGCCAGCCACGGGCCAAAGGGTATCGGCGTGGAGGTTTTCTCATTGCGCAAGCGCAGTAAAACCACCCCGATAATGGCGCCCACCAGCGATGACAGCAGGATGGTCAGCGGCAGAATCTGCCAGCCGCCCCACGCGCCGAGCAGCGCCAGCAACTTGAAATCACCGTGACCGATGCCGTCCTTGCCGGTCAGCAGTTTGAACAGCCAGAACACCGACCACAGCGTCAGGTAACCGGCCACCGCGCCCCACAGCGCATCGTGCAACGACACGAACAGGCCGAAGCTGTTGACGATCAACCCCAGCCACAGCAGCGGCAGCACCAGCACATCGGGCAGCAGTTGATGTTCGGTGTCGATCAGACTCATCGCCAGCAAACCCCACGTCAGGACAATCAGCAGGCATGCCGACCAACCGAAGCCGATATGCCAGGCGATGAAGGCAGAGAGCAGCCCGCAAGCCAGTTCGGTCAGTGGATATCGTTTGCTGATGGGCGCAGCACACGCGGAACAACGCCCGCGCAGCCACAGATAACTGAGCAGGGGAACGTTCTCCCACGGGCGAATGCGATGGGCGCAATGTGGGCACTCGGAGTGCGGCAGCATCAGGTTGTAGGTGGGCAGCGGCGTTTCGCCGGGCAAACCGAGCACGTCGTGGGCCTGCTGGCGCCAATCGCGTTCGAGCATTTTCGGCAGGCGCCAGATCAGCACGTTAAGGAAACTGCCGACCACCAGACCCAGCAGCAGGGCGGTGAAAACAAAGGCCAGTGGATACAGGGCGAACAGTTCGTCGATAGGCATGTCAGATCGCTGAGCCGAGTTGGAAGATCGGCAGGTACATGGCCACCACCAGCCCGCCGACGATAACGCCTAGCACCACCATGATGAACGGCTCCATCAGGCTGGTGAGGTTGTCGACCATGTTATCCACTTCCTCTTCGTAAAAGCCTGCAACCTTGTCGAGCATTTCATCTAGCGCCCCCGACTCTTCGCCAATTGCGGTCATCTGCACGGCCATGTTGGGAAAGACCCCGGTGCTGCGCATCGAAAAATTCAACTGCATGCCGGTGGAGACGTCCTGACGAATCCGCAACACGGCACGCTTGAACACCACGTTGCCGGTGGCGCCGGCCACTGAGTCGAGCGCTTCCACCAGCGGCACACCGGCAGCGAATGTGGTCGACAGGGTTCGAGCGAATCGCGCCACCGCAGACTTGTACATCAGCGTGCCCACCAAGGGCAGTTTCAACAGCCAGGTGTCTTTGCGGTCGCGTAATGCCTGAGATGTTTTCAGTGCATGGCGGGTACCAAAGATCGCCGCGACCAGCGCGCCGAGCATCGCCCACCACCATTGCTGCATGAATTCCGACAGGCTGATCACCATCAGGGTGAAGGCCGGCAGTTCGGCGCCGAACCCCGAGAACACCGACTGGAATTGCGGCACCACTTTGACCAGCAGGATCCCGGTCACGACTGCCGCCACCAGCACCACGGCGGTGGGGTAGGTCATGGCTTTTTTGATTTTGGCCTTGAGCCGTTCGCTTTTTTCCTTATAGGTCGCGACGCGTTCCAGCAACGTGTCGAGGGCGCCGGACTGCTCGCCCGCATCGACCAGATTGCAATACAACTCGTCGAAATACTGCGGCTTCTTGCGCAGGGCTGTGGCGAAGCTGTTTCCGGCCGCGACCTCCTGTTTTATCTCGTCCACCAGCTTGCGCATGGCCGGGTTTTCAAAGCCTTCGCCAATGATGTCGAACGACTGCAGCAGCGGCACACCGGCCTTCATCATGGTCGCCATCTGCCGGGTGAACAGAGCGATGTCCTGGGCCTTGATGCGTTTGCCAAAACTCAACAACGATGCGGATTTTTTGCGTACCTTGCCGGGACTGATCCCCTGTTTACGCAGTTGTGCCTTGATCAGTGCCGGATTCTGTCCACTGAGTTCACCGGTGACTTTGCTGCCTTTCCTGTCCGTACCTTCCCAGGCATAGATACTGATTTTCGCTGCCTTGACCGCCATGTTCAGTCCTTGGTGACCCGGTTGATTTCTTCAAGGCTGGTGATGCCTTGCATGGCCTTGTGCAGCCCGGAGGTGCGCAGGTCGTCGAAGCCGTCGCGGCGCATCTGCAGGTCGATTTCCAGCGAGTTGCCTTCGGCCATGATCAAGTGTTGCAGTGCTGGTGTGTTCTTCACCACTTCATATATTCCCACGCGTCCTTTGTAGCCGCCGTTGCAGTGATCGCAACCGACCGGCTCGTAGATCGTGAAATGGCCGATGCGTTCCTCGGGGAAACCTTCCTTGATCAAGGTTTCGCGCGGGATCTCGATGGCTTTCTTGCAGTGACTGCACAGTTTGCGCGCCAGGCGCTGGGCAATGATCAGGCTGACCGAGGTGGCAATGTTGAAGCCGGGAATGCCCATGTTGTGCAGGCGCGTCAGGGTTTCCGCGGCGCTGTTGGTGTGCAGGGTCGAGAGCACCAGGTGACCGGTCTGCGCAGCTTTGATCGCGATCTCGGCGGTTTCCAGGTCGCGGATCTCACCGACCATGATCACGTCCGGGTCCTGGCGCAGAAACGAGCGCAACGCCTGAGCAAAGTCGAGTCCTTGTTTAGGATTGACGTTGACCTGGTTGATGCCTTCCATGTTTATCTCCACCGGGTCTTCGGCGGTGGAGATGTTGATGTCGACGGTATTGAGGATATTCAGGCCGGTGTAGAGCGACACGGTTTTACCCGACCCGGTGGGGCCGGTGACCAGAATCATGCCCTGTGGCTGCTTGAGTGCGGCCATGTACAGATCCTTTTGCTCGGGCTCATAGCCGAGGGCGTCGATACCGATCTGCGCGCTGGACGGGTCGAGAATCCGGATCACCACTTTTTCGCCCCACAACGTGGGCAGCGTGTTGACCCGGAAATCGATCGACTTGCTTTTCGACAGGCGCATCTTGATCCGCCCGTCCTGGGGTTTGCGCCGTTCCGAAATATCGAGGCTGGCCATGACCTTCAGGCGTGCCGCGATGCGCCCGGCCAGTTGAATCGGTGGCTTGGCCACCTCGCGCAGGATGCCGTCGGTGCGCACCCGCACCCGGTAGTTTTTCTCGTAAGGCTCAAAATGCAAATCGGACGAGCCGCTCTTGATCGCATCGAGCAGCATCTTGTGCACGAAACGCACCACTGGCGCATCGTCGGCATCGAGGCCACCGATGGCGTCCTGCTTGCTGTCGTCGACGGATTCGACATCGAGGCCGTCAAGATCGACATCGGCCATGTCTTCCAGGCCACTGCTGTGGGTGTCGAAGAACTTCTCGATGGCATCGGTGAGCTTGTCGTCCTCGACCAGAATGGCTTCGGTGCTCAGCCCGGTGCTGAACTGAATGTCGTTGATCGCTTGATGGTTGCTCGGGTCGGAAATGCCCACGAACAGTTTATTGCCGCGCCGCCACAGGGGCAGGGCATGGTGCTGACGCACCAGTTTTTCGCTGACCAGGCCTTTGGGTTGGGTTTCCTTGTCGAGGCAATTGAGATCAAGGAACGCCATGCCGAAATGCTCGCTGGCAATCTCGGCCACTTGCCAGCTCTTGACCAGTTTGTTCTGCACCAGATAGCTGACCAGCGACAGGCGATTGCGCTGGGCCTGTTGCCAGGCTTGCTGGGCGCTTTTTTCCGTGAGCAGTTCGGCCTGGACCAATTGCTTGGCCAGACCGCTCAGAGCGATGTCATTCATGGGAATTCCGCACACTTGCAGTTCATGACTTATAGCCTAGTCAAGTGACAGCGCCAAACACGGCGGGTGCAGGTGACAAAAAGTGTCAGATAGTGCGGTTGCGGGTTGTAGGAAATGGCGTTGTAGGTGGTTCGCGCCCAAGGGGCAGGGCCTCGAAGGCATTGGCATGGCCTATGCTGCGTCCCTTTCAGATCATGAGATTTCGACTCATGCATGGAGCGTGTCTATGAAAAAACAACAAGGTTTTACGCTGATCGAGCTGTTGATCGTGGTGGCGATCATCGGGATTCTGGCGACCATCGCCCTGCCGCAGTATTCCAAGTATCAGGCGCGGTCGAAGGTGACGGCGGGGCTGGCGGAGATCAGTGCGATGAAAGTGCCGTTCGAAGACACCATCAACCAAGGTACCGATCCGACGCTGACGCTGGTGGCCGGTAGTGCCACGGTCACAACGTCAAATTGCGCCGTGACCGCATCGGGCACCGCTTCGACCGGGGCCGGCACCATTGTCTGCACAATCAAGAACGCTCCTGGCCCTGTTCTGGACAAAACCATCACCTTGACCCGTTCATCGGGCACCGGTGCTGGCGTCTGGACTTGCGGCACCACTGTGGCGCCGGACTATTCGCCAAAAGGCTGCACCGCCAGCGGTACATAAGTTGAATGTGTGCTGAACAGAATGCCCCGCAGTGCGGGGCATTTTTCATTGCGCGACACTTCACAAAAGCTTCAATAATTTCAGCGTCTTAGGAACTTTCCAAAAAACCGCAACTTGCATGTGAATATTGCGCATGTCATGCAAATTGCATGATTCCGAAAATTTGCATTAACTGTAAGTTGTTGATTTACAAAGATATTGTATTGATCGAAAAGTTGGCACAGCGTTCGCAACTACCTTGGTAACCCTGCTGACAAGACAACCAGCAGACTTTCCAGAAAAACAGGAGTTACTCGTATGAAGAAGTTCGCTATCACTGCCGCTGCTGCTACCGCGCTGACCCTGACCATGGCTTCCGGTGCATTCGCACAATCCACTCAGGCTACCCAGGCTCCAATGACTCTGGCTGCCGGTGAAGTCACCAAGGCGAAAGAAGCTACTTCCGACACCTGGATCACCACCAAAGTCAAAAGTGATCTGGTCACCGAAAAAGGCATTCCAGGTACCGACATCAAAGTAGAAACCAACAAAGGCGTTGTGTCGCTGTCGTCTGATGTAGCTATTACTGAAGCGCAGAAGACCACTGCTGTGAACATCACCAAGAAAATCAAAGGCGTACAAGCGGTCTCCGCTGACGGCCTGAAAGCCGAGTAAGGCATGACTTCTCGCCTGGACCGGGAGAAGGCGCGACAGACGGGCCGAGCAATACGTCTGCCGCAACTTTAGAGTTCATGCGAACGGTCACACGGAGGTGACCATTACGGGCCCCGGCACTTGTGTCGGGGCCTGTTCTATTTTTAGAAGCAAAAGATCGCAGCCTTCGGCAGCTCCTACAGGGAAATGCATTCCAGATTGTAGGAGCTGCCGAAGGCTGCGATCTTTTGCTTTTTCAGTTGCCGCGTTTGCTGTTGATCTGCCGCAGGCGATTGCCTTCGAAGCGCAGGTATTGATACATGCCGTTGCTCGGGCCGTAAGTCCATTCCTCGACCTGAAACTCCTCGCGGCGATTGGCGCTGCGCTTGTAGCCCAACACATCACGGCTGACCGGCTCACCGCATTTCTGCAGGACTTCGCTGGACCGGTCGCCAAGGCTGATCAATTGACTGCCGCAGCGCAGCGTATCGGACGCCGAGGCGTGACTGGCCGCGAGCGTCATTGCGAGCAAGGCCAGCCACTGAAGTTTCATCACTCGGCATCCAGGTGCATTTGCGTGACCACGCGGCCATCGCTTTCGGCTTCGCCAAGGTTGGCGTCGATGAAGTACACGCGGTCGTCTGCCAGTTGGCCTTTATCAACCAGATAATCCTTGATGCTGCTGGCACGGTCCTGACCCAACTGACGCAACAGCACGTCGCTGCCACTCCAGAACTTGATCACGCCTTCGCGCATTTTCGCCGTACGTTCTTCCTTGCCCAGATCCTTCCATTCCGCCGGTGGCTGGGTTTTCAGGCGGGTGCGGTAAATGCCTTCGAGCAGCGGACCTTTCTCGCTGTCCGGCACTTGCAGCAACGACGCCTGCGCCGGGACTTTATCGCCGCGACGCTGGAGCATCTTGTAGTAGTTGTACTGGTATTCACGTTCCAGACGCTGCTCGGCGAGCAATGGGCCATCGCTGCTTTGCGCGGCAGTACCCTCGATTTCCAGGCGCAGTGCCGGACGTTCCTTCAGTGCTTGGGACAGCTTGATCAGCGCCGCTTCGGCATCCTTGCTCAACTCGCTGGAGCCGGGCGCAAACGACACAGTGCCAAGGTCTTGCGAACCGCCGCCACTGGTCAACCCGCCGATCATTTTGAATGGCGCGGCGGCGGCTTTGACGATCAGGTTGCGCAGGGTCTGCCAGACGATCGGCATCACGCTGAATTGCGGGTTGTTCAAGTCGCCGGTCACCGGCAATTCGATGGAGATCTTGCCGTCGACGTCCTTGAGCAGGGCAATCGCCAGTTTCAGCGGCAGGCTCACGGCATCCGGGCTGTCGACTTTTTCGCCGAGCTGCAATTGTTCGACCACCACTTTGTTTTCGGCTTTGAGCTGGCCCTTGGTGATCAGGTAATGCAGGTCGAGGTTGAGCCGACCCTTGCGAATGCGGTAACCGGCGAATTTGCCGGAGTAGGGCGTCAACGTCGTCAGTTCGACCCGTTTGAAACTGGTGGCGATGTCGAGGCTGGCCATCGGGTCGAACGGATTGACCGCGCCCTTGATGGTCACCGGTGCATAGCGGTCGACCTTGCCTTTGATGTCGACGCTGGCCGGTTTTGCCTGGCGGCTGTCGATGGTGCCGATCTGGCCGTTGAGCTGCTGCACGGCGGTGGCGAAGTTCGGCGTCAGGCTGAAATCGGCGAAGTTGGCCGAGCCGTCATTGATCGCGATGCCACCGATGTGAATGCCCAGCGGTTTTTCGTTGCTGGCTGGTTTGGCTGCTGTGCTTTTTGCGCCACTGTCAGCGGGCTGCGGGATCAGCAGATCATCAATGTTGGTGGTGCGATCGTCGTTGATCATGAACCGCACATAAGGCTGGAACAGGTTGACCCTGTCGATCGACAGACTGTCGCCGTGCTGATAATTCAGGCCTTCGACCACCACTTGCTGCCACTTGAGGAAATCGCGGGTTTTCAGGGTGTCGAGGGTGTGCAGTTGATCGATCTGCGCACGACCGGTGACGCTGAGCGCCAGCGGTTCGGTGCTCTTGAGGTTGAGCTTCAGGTCACTGCCGAGCATGCCGCTGCGCAGTTCCAGGCGAATGAAAGGATTGATGTAGGACTGTGCGACGCGCAGGTCGATGTCCTGGGTTTTCACGTTGAGCTGGGCGTTGACCGGGGCGAGATTGACGGTGCCGTCGGCGGTGATCTTGCCTTGCTTGCCCACGCCGCTTTCGAGCTTGAGCTTGAAGGGCGAGCCGTTGAGGCTGTCGAAATCCTGCAGGTCGACGTTGAGTGGGGTGATATCCAGTGCTACTGCCGGTTGGGCCGAGCGGTCGGCCAGATGCACGGTGTAGTTACGCAATTGCACGTCTTTGAGCAGCACTTGCCAAGGCTTGCTTGGCGCAGTCGGTTCAGCTTTCGGCGAGTCGGCAGCGGCGGGCGTGCTGGCAGGTTCTGCGGCGGCTTTGGCGGCCGGTTTCGACGGTTGGCTGGCGAACAGTTTCTGCCAGTCCAGTTGGCCGTCAGCTTCGAGCGCCGCCCAGGTTTCCAGTTTGTTGCTGCGGATCTTGCCGACCACGACTTGTTGCTTGGCCAGATCCAGCGAGGTTTCGCTGATGTCGAGACGTTCGAGTTTTGCCAGTGGGCGTCCATCAGGCGCCTTGATCGCGAAGGGCGCGATGCTCACCGCGACATTGTTCAACTGCAGTTCGGTTTCTTTCGACAGATTGAGTTTGTATTCGCTGCTGAGACTGATCACGCCGTCTTCAAGTACCAGCGGCACCGAGTCTCGCACGTAGGGCCAGAAGGCTTTCATCTTGCCGTCGGTGACTTTCAGGGTGCCTTCGGAAGTGAACGGGATCAGGCTGAAATTGCCACTCCAGTCGATCCGGCCACCGGCCGGGCCGATGGCGACCAGGGTCATGTCGGCGCTGTCTTCGGGCAGGGTGCTGAGGTTTTTCAGCTCGAAGCTGAGATCGTCGTAGAGAAACTCGATGGGTTCGCTGGGGCGCACGTCCTCAAAGTGCACGACGCCGCCGGCCAGTTTGATGTTGTCGATGCGCAGCGGGAACGGTTTGGCGTCCGGGTCGGCTGGTGTCGGCTCACTGGCCGGCACATTGAACAGGCCCAGCAGGTTGAGTTTGCCGTCTTTGGCGAAAAGGATTTCGCTCTTTGGTTTGTCCAGCTCGATGTTGGACAGATGCAGGGCTTTGGTCCACAGGCTGTCGATTTGCAGGTCGGCGTACAGGCGATCGAAGCCGATCTGTTCCTTGCCCGGCTCGCCGATGACCAGTCCCCACAGGGTGACTTCAAGGCTGAACGGGTTGAGCTCGATGCGCTGGATATGCGCAGGCACCGTCGCGTAGGTGGCCAGTTGCTGATTGGCTACCCGCAGAGCGATGCCCGGCAAAATCAGAAACCCCAGCAGGCTGTAGAGGGCCAGAGCAGTCAACAAGGCGCCAATCGCGCGAATCAATCCTTTGGGCATGTGCGGCTTCATCTGTCTGAATCGGAGTGCCTTGGAGTATGGCACGCGATTCTGGTTCCGAAGTACCTCGCATGGAGCAGGATTGTTCAGATTTCTCTCAAAACACAGAACCCCTGTGGGAGCTGGCTTGCCAGCGATGAGGGAATACCAGTCGACAACTTTGTTGACTGACCCACCGCAATCGCTGACAAGCCAGCTCCCACAGGGTTGTTTATAGCTGCAGGATCAGGGTTTTCAGCGGCGGTTGCTGGTCCATGGACGGGAAGTCGGCGCCCGGGGTCATCACGCTCCACTCACGCACCGGTCGCCCGGCCTTCTCGGCGCAGCGCAGCACCTGTTCGCGCCAATCGTCCATGCTGACTTTCGCCAGGTTGTTGCAGCAGATCAGCACGCCGTTGTCGGCGGTGGTCAGCAAGGCCGGTTTGAGCAGGCTCTGATAGTCGCGCAGCAGGTCGACGGTGCCGAATGCGCTCTTGGCCCAAGCGGGCGGATCAAGCAGGACCAGATCGTATTGACGCTGATCGAGGCGCTGGTAGCTCGGCAGTTTCTGTCCACGGCGCTGACTGATCGGCAGACCGGCGAGTTGCCGGATTGCCGGAAAGTAATCGGACTGGATGAACTGCATCTCAGGAAATTGCGGGTTGAGCAGACCGTTTTCGCGTCCGACCGCCAGATTGCCTTCGGCGAAATCCAGGTTGCACACTTCACGCGCGCCACCGGCAGCCGCACTGAGACCGACGCCGCAGGTGTAGGCGAACAGGTTGAGCACGGATTTGCCTTTGGCGTGCTCCTTGACCCAGCCGCGCGTGTTGCGCAGGTCGAGGAACAACAGCGGATCCTGCCCGGCATGACGCCCGCGCACGCGGTAATTGAGGCCCCATTCGTGACCGACCAGATCAACCAGTGCGGCGTCTTCGGCTTTGTAGACGCTGTCTTCACGGTCGATGCGCGAGTTGCCACGGGAGCGGTCGTTGTAGACCAGCAAGGTTTCCAGGCCCAGGGTTTGATTGACCATCGCGTGCAGTTGCAGCAGGTCATCGCGTTCCAGCGTCTGGTGAAAACTCTGCACCAGCAGTTGCGGGCCGTAGCGGTCGATGGTCAGACCGCCGGCGCCTTCCTGGCTGCCGTGGAACAGCCGATAGCAATCGGTGCCCTGACGGTGCAGCTCAGTGAGCAAGTCCTGGCGTTGATCGAGGGCGGCGCGCAGCGCCTGATTCAAGGAAGACATGCGGGCGCCTTGCTGGAGAGAATTGGGGCGCGGGAGTTTAACAGCTTGGCGGGTAACCGAGGTGCTGCCTTCGCGAGCAGGCTCGCTCCCACATGGGAATGCATTCCAAATGTGGGAGCGAGCCTGCTCGTGAAGCTTTTTAGGTCAACAGGCCCATCCGCCGTTTCGCTCGTTGCATCGAACCATTGCGCATCGCCCAACGCAGCATCGGTGCGCTGCGCCTGACGCTGGCGCGAATCAATTGCCGTTGCAGCGAGCTCTGCCGGACATCGAGCATGTCGCTGGCCCAGTCCGGCAGCAGGTCGATGCCGGCCTTCATCATCAAATCACCAAAGGGTCGCGCCAGAACACTCGGCGCCGGTGCTGCGAGCAACAATCGCAAAACCTCGCGGCTGCGTTCATCGCACAACAACTGCGGGCGCATGCGTTGCAGATAGTCGGCCACGGCTTGCCGTGATTTCGGCACATCCCGCGCGCCCAGGCGTTCGGCAATCACGGCGATTTCCGCGTAATAACGATCCTGATCCGCCCCCGACAACTGCGGATTGCGATAACGCAAATGCGCTGCGAGAAAGTTACTCACTTCGGCCACATGCACCCACGTCAGCAAATCCGGGTCGCTCGCCGCGTAGGGCCGACCGTCCGGCGCCGTGCCTACCACTTGCAGGTGAATGGTGCGCACCTTCTCGATCAACCAGTCGGCGTCGCGTCGCGAGCCGAACGTGGTGCCGGAAACAAACTGACTGGTGCGCCGCAAACGCCCGAGCATGTCCTGACGAAAATTCGAATGATCCCAAACCCCGGCCAGTGCCAGCGGATGCAAAGCCTGCAGCAACAACGCGCTGATGCCACCGATCAACATGCTGCTGAAGTCGCCGTGCACTTGCCAACTGACTGAGTCGGGGCCGAACAGGCCGGGGTCGCCCTTGGGGTTTTCCAGGTCGATTTGACCGAGCGACAGCCCGGTCAGGCTCATGAGTTGGTTTTCAATACGACTGCGGATGAATTCCATGACCACTCAGTGCGAAAGGGCGGGCGCGGTCGGCTGACCACGCCCGGGGTGTTACTGATTGAGGCGCTTGTCGATCAGTCCCTGCACCACACTCGGGTCGGCCAAGGTCGAGGTGTCGCCGAGGCTGTCGAGTTCGTTGCAGGCGATCTTGCGCAAGATGCGCCGCATGATCTTGCCTGAACGGGTTTTCGGCAAGGCCGGCGCCCATTGGATCAAGTCGGGTTTGGCGAAGCTGCCGATTTCCTTGCTGACGTGGGCGAGCAATTCTTTTTTCAACTCGTCATTGGGTTCGGTGCCGTTCATGGGCGTGACGAAGGCGTAGATGCCCTGACCTTTGACGTCGTGCGGGTAACCGACCACGGCAGCTTCGGCGATGCTGTCGTGCAGCACCAGCGCGCTTTCCACTTCAGCCGTGCCGATGCGGTGGCCGGAAACGTTAATCACGTCGTCGATGCGCCCGGTGATCCAGTAGTCGCCATCCTCGTCGCGGCGTGCGCCGTCGCCGGTGAAATAGTAGCCGGGGTAGGGTTTGAAATAGGTGTCGACCATTCGCTGCGGGTCGCCATAGACGCTGCGGATCTGCGCCGGCCAACTCGACTTGATCGCCAGCACGCCGCTGCCGGCGCCTTTGATTTCCTTGCCGTGTTCATCGAGCAGCACCGGTTGCACGCCGAACATCGGTTGTGTGGCGCAGCCAGGCTTGATTCGCTGGGCGCTGACCAGTGGGCTGAGCATGATGCCGCCGGTTTCGGTCTGCCACCAGGTGTCGACGATGGGGCAGCGCTGTTCTCCTACGACGTTGAAATACCATTCCCACGCTTCCGGGTTGATTGGCTCGCCGACGCTGCCGAGCAACCTGAGGCTGGCGCGCGAGGTTTCTTTCAATGGTTCGGCACCTTCACGCATCAACGCGCGCAGAGCGGTGGGTGCGGTGTAGAAAATATTGACCTTGTGTTTATCGATGACCTGCCAGAATCGTGAGCTGCTCGGATAACTCGGTACGCCTTCGAACATCAGCGTGGTCGCGCCGTTGGCCAGCGGGCCGTAGACGATATAGCTGTGACCGGTGACCCAGCCGACGTCGGCGGTGCACCAGAACACTTCGCCGTCGCGGTAATCGAGCACGTATTTGAAGGTCATCGCCGCTTGCAGCAAATAGCCGCCGGTAGTGTGCAGCACGCCTTTGGGTTTGCCGGTACTGCCGGAGGTGTAGAGGATGAACAGCGGATCTTCGGCGTCCATCGGTTCTGGCGGGCAATCGTCGCTGACATCGCGCACGGCCTGGTGATACCAGAGATCGCGCCCCTCGACCCAGTCGACCTTGCCTTGGCTGCGCTCGACCACCACGACGGTGCTGACGTCCGGGCAACTTTGCAGGGCTTTGTCGACGTTCTGCTTCAGTGGCACGAACTTGCCGCCGCGCACGCCTTCATCTGCGGTGATCACCGTGCGGCAATCGGCATCGAGAATGCGGTCACGCAGGGAATCAGGGGAGAAACCGCCGAACACCACCGAGTGAATCGCGCCGATCCGCGAACAGGCGAGCATGGCGTACGCGGCTTCGGGGATCATCGGCATGTAGATGCACACCCGGTCACCTTTCTTCACGCCACGGCTTTTCAGCACGTTAGCCAAGCGGCAGACGTGGTGGTGGAGTTTTTTATAAGTGATTTGCGCCGACTCGGCGGGATCGTCGCCTTCCCAGAGCAGGGCGGTCTGCTCGCCGCGCTGTTCCAGGTGACGGTCGATGCAGTTGTAGCTGACGTTCAGTTTGCCCCCGGCAAACCAGGCGGCTTCACCGGTTTTCAGGTCGTAGCGCTGAACGGTCTGCCACGGCGTGCTCCAGTCGAGGAAACGCGTGGCCTGTTCGGCCCAGAAGGCCGTGGGGTGTTCAATGGATTCGCGGTAAAGCCGTCGATACTCATCCTGACTCAATTGCGCAGCCTGGCGGACGGCATCGGCTTTGGGGAACGTGCTGATATCGAACATGACGGTTCCTTATTCTTGTGGTGCGACAAGGATAAAGATGCGCTGATGGGGGGAAGGGATCAAGGCCGCACCTCACCCTACCCCTCTCCCAAAGGGAGAGGGGACTGACCGAGGTGTTTGGGCTTGATACATCGACTTGAAATTCCGGAGTCGAACTCAAGTATTGAAAAGCGTGAAAATCGGCTCCCTTTCCCCCTCTACCCCTTGGGGGAGAGGGCTGGGGTGAGGGGGAAGCGATTTGGCTGCCACCGCGAAATCCACGCCAAACGCCAGACGAAAAAAAGCCCCTGAACTTCAGGGGCTCTCTATCAAGCAACAGATCAACCGCGGTGACGACCGCGGAAGTAGTTGATCAGGCCCTGGGTGGAAGGATCATCAGCAAGGGTTTCATCGCTGCCGACCAGGCGGTTGTAAACGCCTTTGCCCAGTTCCTTGCCCAACTCCACGCCCCATTGGTCGAAGGCGTTGATGCCCCAGACCACGCTCTGTACGAACACTTTGTGCTCATACATGGCAACCAATGCGCCGAGACGACGCGGGCTGATGCGTTCGACCACGATGGTGTTGCTCGGGCGGTTGCCCGGGATCACCTTGTGCGGCGCGAGTTTGTGCACCTGCTCTTCGCTCATGCCCTTGTCGCGCAATTCCTGCTCGGCTTCCGGCAGGGTCTTGCCGAGCATCAGCGCCTGGCTCTGCGACAAGCAGTTGGCGTACAGCCACTGATGGTGGTCGGAGACCGGGTTGAAGCTGACGATCGGCACGATGAAGTCGGCCGGGATCAACTGCGAACCTTGATGCAGCAACTGGTGGTAGGCGTGCTGACCGTTGCAGCCGACGCCGCCCCAGATCACCGGACCGGTATCGGTCGACACCGGCGTGCCGTCCTGACGCACGCTCTTGCCGTTGGATTCCATGTCCAGTTGTTGCAAGTGCTTGGTGATGTTGCGCAGGTAGTGGTCGTACGGCAGGATCGCGTGGCTTTGCGCGCCCCAGAAGTTGCCGTACCAGACACCGAGCAGGGCCAGCAGCACCGGCATGTTCTGTTCGAACGGCGCGGTCTGGAAATGCTGGTCCATGGTGTAGGCGCCGGACAGCAGCTCCTTGAAGTTGGACATGCCGATGGCCAGGGCAATCGGCAAACCGATGGCCGACCACAGCGAGTAACGACCGCCAACCCAGTCCCACATCGGGAAGATGTTTTCTTCACGGATACCGAACGCCACGGCTGCCGCGTTGTTGCTCGATACAGCGATGAAGTGACGATACAGCTCGGCTTCCGAACCGCCCTGTGCCAAGTACCAGGCACGAGCAGCCTGAGCGTTCTTCAGGGTTTCGAGGGTGTTGAACGACTTCGACGAAACAATGAACAGCGTGGTCTCGGCGCGCAGTTTCTGCGTCAGCTCGTGGAATTCGCTGCCGTCGATGTTCGCCAGATAATGGCAACGCACGCCTTTCTGCGCGTACGACAGCAGTGCTTCGGAGACCAGCTCAGGGCCGAGGAACGAGCCACCGATGCCGATGTTGACCACGTCGGTGATCGGCTTCTCGGTGTAACCACGCCACAGACCGTCGTGGATGCGGCCGACCAGATCGGTAATCTGGTTCAGAACCTTGTGGACTTCCGGCATCACGTTGACGCCGTTGACCGACAGTTTGTCGCCTACCGGGCGGCGCAGGGCGGTGTGCAGTGCCGGGCGGCCTTCGGAAGTGTTGACGATTTCGCCTTCAAACAGCGCTTTGATGGCGCCTTTGAGATCGACTTCATTGGCCAGACCGACCAGCAGGTTGCGGGTCTGGGCGTTGATCAAATTCTTCGAATAATCGAGAAACAGTCCGCAGCTGCTAAGGGTGAACTGGTTGAAGCGCTGCGGATCGGCGTTGAAGGCTTCGCGCATGCTGAAATCCTGCATGGCTTGGCGGTGATCTTTCAACGCTTGCCAGGCGGGCAGAGCGGTAACGTCTTGAGGAGTGAGGTAATACGCCATCGCTGCGGTTTTCCTTTTTACTTGAACGGCCTTTTGAACACTGAACAGACCCGGCACGCCATGTTTGGGCATGGGATCAACTGCGTCGACACGATTTCTGGACACAGGGCGAATACAGTAAACCTCGCGCTGCGTTCTGTCTTGACTTTGTCTGACCAGATCCCTGTACTTTTTTAACATCGAGACCGGGAACTGGCCGACAAACGGAGGGGGAGCGGGGCGGTTTCGCGATCAGGCGAGCTGAACCGGGATGGCGTTGCTGGTGTGGCTCAGCTCATTGCCCGGCGCCATGTAAAGCATGCGCGGCTTGAAATTGACCAGCTCGGCTTCGCTGTAATGGGCGTAGGCACAAATGATCACGCGGTCGCCAACCTTGGCCTTGTGTGCAGCGGCGCCGTTGACGGAGATCATCCGCGAGCCTTCTTCGCCACGAATCGCGTAGGTGGTGAAACGCTCGCCGTTGTCGACGTTGTAAATCTGGATCTGCTCGTATTCACGGATGCCGGACAAGTCCAGCCACTCGCCATCGATGGCGCACGAACCTTCGTAATCGAGCACCGCATGAGTGACTTCGGCGCGGTGCAGTTTGGCCTTGAGCATGATCGCGTGCATGAGGGTTTTCCCGGGTTGGAATCGAACGGCGGGCAGTGTGCCCGAAGGCTTTGAGGGCGGCAATACAGCTGGAATGCAATCTTCATGACGCTGAAAAACACTGTAGGAGTGAGCCTGCTCGCGATAGCGGTGTGTCATTCAACACTAATGCTGACTGACACACCGCTATCGCGAGCAGGCTCACTCCTACAGGGGGTATTGCGGTGTAGGTTAAACCGGGGTATCGAGATTCAGGTGCAGGTTATCGATCAACCGCGTAGTGCCGAGGAATGCGGCCACCAGAATCACCAGATCACGGTCTTCAGCCGTCGCCGGACGCAGGGTCAGGGCGTGGCGGATTTCCAGGTAATCCGGACGCAACCCAGATGCCTCCAGCAGTTGCTGCTGAGCACTGATCAACGCCGGGAAATCCCGTTCGCCTTGCTTGATCGACTCGGCAATGTTGCTCAGGCTGCGATAAACCACCGGGGCCACCGCACGTTGTTCTTCGCTGAGGAAGCCATTGCGCGAGGACAGCGCCAGGCCGTCGGCGGCACGCACAGTCGGTTCGCCAATGATCTGGATCGGCATGTTCAAGTCGTGCACCAGGGCGCGAATCACCGCCAGTTGCTGATAATCCTTCTGGCCGAAAATCGCCAGATCCGGCTGGACCATGTTGAACAGCTTGCTGACCACGGTCGCCACGCCTTCAAAGTGCCCCGGACGGCTGGCGCCGCACAGGCCTTCGGACAATTGCGGCACGCTGACCCGAGTCTGTCCGGCCATGCCGTCGGGGTACATTTCTTCGACCGTCGGGGCGAAGAGCAGGGAGCAACCGGCTTCGAGCAGCTTCTCCTGATCCGCTGCCAACGTGCGCGGGTATTTATCGAGGTCTTCGCCGGCGCCGAATTGCAGCGGATTGACGAAAATGCTCGCGACCACGAAATCCACACGTTGCGTGGCTTTGGTGATCAGTGCAACGTGACCGCTGTGCAGATTGCCCATGGTCGGCACGAAGCCGATGCGCTTGCCTTCGCTACGGGCGCGGGCGACAGCGGCGCGCAGTTCGCGTACGGTTTTAACGGTGTTCATGCAGAGAATCCGTGTTCGATGCCAGGGAACGTGGTGGCTTTGACTTCGTTGACGTAAGCCTTCAGCGCGGACTGGATGCTGTCCTGACCCTGCATGAAGTTCTTCACGAACTTCGGCACGCGGCCAGTGATCGACAGGCCGAGCATGTCGTGCAGCACCAATACTTGACCGTCGGTGGCGTTACCGGCGCCGATCCCGATCACCGGAATCTTCACTGCCTGGCTGATTTCAGCGGCCAGTTCACTCGGCACGCATTCGAGCAGCAGCATCGCCGCGCCGGCCTGTTCCAGCGAAATCGCGTCAGCGCGCATCTGCCGTGCCTGGTTCTCGTTGCGACCCTGCACTTTATAGCCGCCAAGAATGTTCACCGCTTGCGGGGTCAGGCCCATGTGCGCGCACACCGGTACACCGCGTTCGGCGAGCAGACGGATCGACTCGGCGAGCCACAACTGACCTTCGACCTTGACCATGTGCGCACCGGCCTGCATCAGCATGGCGCTGTTGGTCATGGTTTGTTCAAGGGTGGCGTTGGCCATGAACGGCAGGTCGGCGAGGATCAGGGCATCAGTGTTGCCGCGTTTGACGCAAGCGGTGTGGTAGGCCATTTCTGCGGTGGTCACCGGCAACGTGCTGTCGTGACCTTGCAGGACCATGCCGAGGGAGTCGCCCACCAGCAGCACTTCGACACCGGCCTCATTACAGGCGTGGGCGAAGGTCGCGTCATAGCAGGTCAGCATGGTGATCTTTTCACCTTTCTGCTTGAGGCTCTGGAGCGTGGTCAGGGTGATGGCTGGCATGTAAAAAATCCTCGTTCAGGCGCTCTGGAAACTACTGCGAGTAACGCGCGTGATTCTTCATCTACTCAGGCGCACGCTCTTTTGTCGTGCTTATAAGGCCTGGATTGCGCCCGTATGTGCCGGGTTGGCGGCAGCGGGACGCCTATAGTCGTGATGAGCCAACAGGAAGTCAATTGCGTGTGTTACCGCATTGTTACGAGGGGAGTGTTACCGCCGTTACTGATGCGATTCAGCGGCGCGGCGGGCCTGATTCGAGGGGGGGTTGTCCGACAATAAATCTGGATATGGAAAGCTATTCCTGTAGGAGCTGCGGAACGCTGCGATCTTTTGATCTTGATTTTGAAGATCAAAAGATCGCAGCGTTCCGCAGCTCCTACAAGGGATTTATGTCAGGCGTGGGGGAGGCGTTCCAAGCCGACGAACGGGCAGGCTGCCAGCAGATCGGAGAGGTTGCGGCCATCGGCCAGGCGCAGGTCCTGTGGGGCCAGTTCGGCGAGCGGATACAACACGAACGCGCGTTCCTGAATCTGGTAATGCGGGACTTTCAGGCGCGGCTCGTCGATCAGTAGATCGCCGAACAGCAGAATATCCAGATCCAGCGTACGAGGCCCCCAACGCTCAAGGCGTTCGCGACCTTGATCGTTTTCGATGGCTTGCAGCGCGTCGAGCAGTGCAATCGGCGCAAGATCGCTGTCGAGCGCCGCGACCGCGTTGGTGTAACGCGGCTGGCCCGGCAGCAATGAATCGCTTTGATAAAAGGCAGAAACGCCAGCGAGCAGGGTCTGCGGCAATTGCCCCAGCGCCTCGACGGCGCTGCGCAATTGTTCGGCCGGGTCAGCGAGGTTGCTGCCCATGCCGATGTAGATGCGTTCCATGCCTTTACTCGCCTGTCGAAGCGCTCGGTGCGCCGGCGCGTTTGCGCTTGGAACCGCTGCTGCGGCGACGTTTACGCGGCGCGCCACTGGCGTCATCACCTTTACCGCTGAGGTCGCGGATCATGTCGCGACGCTCGCTGTCGTTGGCGTCCTGATAATCCGTCCACCATTCGCCCAGGCCATCGGTTTCCTCGCCAGCGCTTTCACGCAGCAGCAGGAAGTCGTAACCGGCACGGAAACGCGGGTTGTCCAGCAACAGGTCGGCACGTTTGCCGCTGCGCCGTGGCAGACGCTCCTGCATGTCCCAGATCTCGCGGATCGGCATGGTAAAACGCTTCGGAATCGCAATGCGCTGGCACTGTTCGGCGATCAGTTCGTGAGCGCCTTCCTGCATCGCCGGAATCGGCGGCATGCCACGTTCCTGCAAGCGCAACACGCGGGCCGGCAGGGCAGGCCACAACAGCGCGGCAAACAGGAACGCCGGGGTTACCGGTTTGTTCTGCTTGATGCGCAGGTCGGTGTTGGTCAGCGCTTCGCTGATCAGCGTGTGCGTGTACTCCGGGTTGTGTTCCAGCGCATCGGCACTGGCCGGGAACAATGGGGCGAACAGCTGCAGATCAACCAGCATTTCGAAAGTGATCGCACCGTGTCCCGAGAGGAACAGCTTGAGCACTTCTTCGAACAGACGCGCCGACGGGATCTCGCGCAGCATTGGCGCCAGTTCACGGATCGGCTGCACGGTGTGCTTTTCAATGCCGAAATTGAGCTTGGCGGCGAAACGCACCGCGCGCAGCATGCGCACCGGGTCTTCCTGGTAACGCTGCTTCGGATCACCGATCAAGCGGATCAGGTGGTTGCGGATATCGTGTACGCCGTTGGCGTAATCGAGGATGCGCTCGCTGACCGGATCGTAATACAGGGCGTTGATGGTGAAGTCGCGGCGTTGCGCGTCTTCTTCCAGGGTGCCGTAAACGTTGTCGCGCAGAATCCGCCCGCTCTCGTTACGCGAAGACTGGTTGCTGTCTTCGTCGTCTTCGTTGACCGGGTGGTTGGCGCGGAAGGTCGCGACTTCGATGATTTCGCGGCCGAAATGGATATGCACCAATTTGAAGCGGCGACCGATGATCCGCGCATTGCGGAATTCGGCACGGACTTGCTCGGGGGTGGCGCTGGTGGCGACGTCGAAATCCTTGGGCGTGATGCCCAGCAGCATGTCACGCACGCAACCGCCGACCAGATAAGCCTGGTAACCGGCACCTTGCAGGCGTTCGACGATATTCACCGCATAGCGGCTGAATTGCGTTTTCTGCAGCGAATGTTGGCCGCTGTTGAGCACTTCAGGGGTGCTGCGGATGTGTTGCGTACGACGCACGGGAGCTCGGAATGACTGGAACAACTTCTTCAGCATGGGATGCACTGTTTGAAGGAATGTTCGGCCATACCAAAGAATGACCGCATGATGGGCGCAGATTCTAGCATTTAGTCGGGGGATGGTGTAGGACACGGCCGATTTGAGCTGCAAGCCGCAGGCTACAGGCATCGCGCACGATAAAAAGGGGGGATTTTGCTACGAGGAGAAACTACAAGGGGAGCCGAAGCTCCCCAAGAAGTAGTTGCGTGCTCTTTTTATTATTGATTCGGGCTTCTTGTTTTTGTTGAGTGCCCTCGCCACGAAGTGTTTCCTTCGTGACCCTCCCAATCGGGAGCCAAGAGCAAACGGATTGCTTTGGTCGCTGAATTGCAGTGATCTCTCGATCCAACCAGTACAGGCTCTGTCTTAGGACAGTTTTTGTTGTTCTCGGCCTGGTCGTGGGGCAAGCCCCAAATACAACGCCTCTCCAAAAGAATCAGTTAGCTGCGCCTCTCGCCGTCTTGTTTTTATTGTGCGTGAGTCGATTCGTCTTATTTTTATTGTCTTGTGCATTGCTTGTTATTGTTCTTGTACTGAACATATAGCAGGTGCCGTGCCAACTTTTGCGAAACCCAATAAAACAAGGGGTTAGGTCGATATAACCGTTTTGTCGGGGCGAAAAAAAGCCGGGGTTTCGTTACCGATAACCCCGGCTTCTGTTACGTGAATCGACTGAGGTAACAGTTTTTTCACATCTTCAAGCGTTACCCGCACACTCGACAGGTAACGTTCAGCTCTCGCTGGCGACCCCGGTCTTGCGCCGCGGAATGCCCAGACGCTGACGGCGTTCCCACAGGCATTTACGGCTGACGCCCAGTTTGCGCGCCAGTTCGGTCTCGGTCATGTGGTCCTGATGCTCGAGGACGAAGTGCTGGAAGTAGTCTTCCAGCGACAGGTCTTCGGTCGGCTCATGGCTGCTGTTGCTGGCGTTACCGCCCGTTTGCGGTGGCAGCCCGATGAACTCGTCGTCTTCCAGATCGCTCAGCTCGATATCGATGCCCAGCAGATCGGCGGAGATTTCCGGGCTTTCGCTCAGAATCACTGCGCGCTCGACCGCGTTCTCCAGCTCACGCACGTTACCCGGCCAGGAATAATGCCGGATCGCCTGTTCGGCATCCGCAGCAAACTTAAGGTCGGTACGGTTGATGCGCGCGCTCTGGCGAGCGAGGAAAGCCGTGGCGATCTCATTGACGTCGGCACCGCGCTCGCGCAAGGCCGGCAGTTTCAGTGCGATCACATGCAGACGGTAATAAAGGTCTTCACGGAACTGGCCGATTTTCGCCAGGCTCTTGAGATCCCGGTGAGTCGCCGCGATCAGGCGCACATCGACTTTCTGCGACTGCACCGAGCCAACCCGGCGAATCTCGCCTTCCTGCAACACGCGCAGCAGGCGGGCCTGGGCTTCCAGTGGCAGCTCACCGATTTCGTCGAGGAACAAGGTGCCGCCGTCCGCCGCTTCAACCAGACCGGCACGCCCGGCGCTGGCGCCAGTGAATGCGCCTTTCTCATGGCCGAACAGTTCGGACTCGATCAGGCTTTCCGGAATGGCTGCGCAGTTCACCGAAATCATCGGCGCCTTGGCACGTTTCGACAGGTTGTGCAGGGCGCGGGCCACCAGTTCCTTACCCGTGCCGGACTCGCCCTGGATCAACACATTGGAATCGGTCGGCGCGACTTTGCGGATCTTGCTGTACAGATCCTGCATCGGCGGGCAGGAGCCGATGATGCCGATTTCGCCGTTGCTGTTGTCGACGGCGGATTTACCGCTGCCATTGGCCGGTTTGCTGGCAACCGCTTCGCCGGCCGCCGGTGCCGATTGGCGATCACGCAGGATCCGCGCGACAGCCTGAAGCATTTCATCGTGGTCGAAAGGCTTGGCGATGTAGTCCACCGCGCCCATCTTCATCGAGTCGACCGCCGAGCGCAGGCTGGCGTAACTGGTCATGATCAGCACCGGTGTGCCCTGGCCGAGCTTGATCAGCTCGGTGCCCGGCGCACCCGGCAAGCGCAGATCGCTGACGATCAGATCGAACGTAGGAATGGTGAAGCGTTCTTGTGCTTCCTGCACTGAACCGGCTTCGCTGACCTGGTACTGATTACGTTCCAGCAGGCGGCGCAAGGCGGAGCGGATAATTGTTTCGTCTTCGACGATCAAAATGTGCGGCATTGATTCGATACTCTCGACGGTCTCAGTTCACAGCGGACGTCGCTTCGACATGACGCGGTAAGGTCACCCGGATACGGGTGCCGCGTTGGCTTTGTACATCAGCCGGGCTGTCGATGGTGATTTGTCCATAATGCTCTTCAACGATGGAATAGACCAGTGCAAGGCCCAGACCGGTGCCTTCGCCAGGATCCTTGGTGGTGAAGAAGGGTTCGAACAATCGGTCCATGATGTTCTTCGGAATTCCGCTGCCTTCGTCCTCCACGATCAGATCGACCGTGTGTTCGCCGGCTTCGCTCTTGACCCGCACCGCACTGTGCGGCGGCGAGGCGTCGCGGGCGTTGGAGAGCAGATTGATCAGTACCTGGGCGAGCCGCTGCGGGTCACCCTCGACCCAGTGATCGGGGTCGCACAGGTTGTAGAACTGCACTTCGAAATTGCGTCGGTTCAGCGCTAGCAGGCCAATAGCATCCTGGGCAACTTCGGCCAGACACACGGGTTCATCGCTGTGCTGATGGCTGCCGGCGTGAGCGAAGCTCATCAGTGACTGGACGATGCGTGACACGCGTTTGGTCTGTTCAAGAATCTGCCCGCTGATTTCCGTCAGTTCGCCGTCGTCTTCACGCTCTTCGCGCAGGTTCTGCGCCAGACAGGCGATGCCGGTGATCGGGTTGCCGATTTCGTGGGCCACACCCGCCGCGAGGCGACCGATGCTGGCCAGACGTTCCGAGTGCACCAGTTTGTCTTCGAGCATCTGGGTTTCGGTCAAATCCTCAACCAGTAACACTAGACCACTGTTACCCGGTGCGAGCGGTTCATCGATGGCGGCTTTGTGCAGGTTCAGCCAGCGGGTCTGACCGTCAAGGGCCAGATGTTGTTTGTGCAAATGCTCGTCGGGCAGGTTGATGAAGCCTTGCAGCAACTCTTTCCACGGCTCGCCAATGGTGCTCAGACGCGAACCGACCACGCGTTGTGCGGCGATCCCGGTGAGTTCTTCCATGGCCTTGTTCCACATCAGGATCTCTTGATCCTTGGCCAGCGAGCAGACGCCCATCGGCAGTTCCTGCAGGGTCTGGCGGTGGTAACGACGCAGGGCATCGAGTTCGGCGGCCAGGCCTGTGAGGCGCGAGTGGTAATCCTCGAGACGGCTTTCGATGAAGTGGATGTCTTCGGTCACATAGTTTTCGCCGCCGGCCTTGTAGGGCAGGAAGGTTTCCACCATGTCCTGCGCCACGCTCGGGCCCATCAGGCCGGAGAGGTTGGCTTCGATGCGGTCGCGCAAACGACGCAAGGCGTACGGGCGGCGTTCGTCGAAAGGCAGATAGAGGTCACGCAGCGCTTGCTCGACCTCCTTCTGCGCAGCCTTGGCGCCCAACGGTTTCGCCAGTTGTGTGGCGAATTCCTGTGGCGAGGCCGCGTGCAGCTCACGCCGTTGCGGGCGACGGACGTTATCCACAGCGCAGGCTTCGGCGGCGCTGGCTTCTTCGGGGCTGGCGTTGGTGAACAGCGAGATCAGGGTGAACATCAGCACGTTGGCGGCGAGCGAGGCGATGGCCGCCATGTGCCAACTGGTGTCGTCGAGTACGTAAATCATGTTCAGCAGCGGGATGTAGAAACCCTGCAGATTGCCGACCAGCGGCAGCAGCATGGTCACTACCCAGACCAGAATCCCCGCCAGCAGACCGGCGATAAAGCCGCGCCGGTTGGCGGTCGGCCAGTACAGCACCGACAACACGCCGGGCAGGAATTGCAGGGTCGCCACAAACGCGACGATGCCGAGGTTGGCCAGATCCTGCTCGGCGCCGAGCATCAGGTAGAAACCGAAACCAGCCATGATGATCGCGACGATCAATGCGCGGCGGGTCCACTTCAGCCAGCGGTAGATATTGCCTTCGGCCGGCGGTTGATAAAGCGGCAGCACCAAGTGGTTCAGCGCCATGCCCGACAGCGCGAGCGTGGTCACAATGATCAATCCGCTGGCCGCCGATAAGCCACCGACGTAAGCCAGCAAGGCCAGCGGTTTGCTGTTGGCGGCGATGCCGATGCCGAGGGTGAAGTATTCCGGATTGGTCGTTGCACCGAGCTTGAGCCCGGCCCAGAGGATCAGCGGTACCGCCAGACTCATCAGCAGCAGGAACAGCGGCAAACCCCAGCTCGCACTGACCAGCGAGCGCGGATTGAGGTTTTCGGTAAAGGTCATGTGATACATGTGCGGCATCACGATCGCCGAGGCGAAGAACACCAACAGCAACGTGCGCCACGGGCCTTCCTGCAATGGCGTGTGCAGGGCGGCGAGGGCGGTCTGGTTCTGCAGCAGCCACAGCTCAAGTTGCTGCGGGCCGTCGAACACACCATACAGCGCATACAAACCGACGCCGCCGAGGGCGATCAGTTTGATCACCGACTCAAAGGCGATCGCAAATACCAGTCCTTCGTGCTTCTCACGGGTGGCGATATGCCGGGAACCAAAAAAAATCGTGAACAGAATGATCAGCGCACAGAACGCCAATGCCACGCGGCTCTGGATCGGCTCGCCGGTCAGAATGCCGATGGAGTCGGCCACCGCCTGAATCTGCAACGCCAACAGCGGCAGTACGCCGATCAGCATGAAAATCGTGGTCAGCGCGCCGGCCCAGGTGCTGCGAAAGCGGAACGCGAACAGATCCGCCAGCGACGACAGTTGATAGGTGCGGGTGATCTTCAGGATCGGATAAAGCAACACCGGCGCCAGCAGAAACGCGCCGGACACGCCGAGGTAACTGGAGAGAAAGCCGTAGCCGTACTGATAGGCGAGGCCGACCGTGCCGTAAAACGCCCAGGCACTGGCGTAAACACCCAGTGACAGGGTGTAGGTCAACGGGTGGCGAATGATCGCGCGCGGGATCATGCCCCGTTCGCTGATCCAGGCAACGCCGAACAGCACCGCCAGGTACGCGGCGCTGACCAGGATCATCTGGGTCAGGCTAAAGCTCATCGGCATCTTTTTGGCTCTGCAGGATGAAGGTCACGACTATGAGGATCAGCCAGAGCAGATACGGGCGATACCAGGCGCCCGTAGCGTCGATCCACCAATCCATGATGGCGGGGGAAAACAGGTAGATCCCCACGACTAAAAGCAGGACCAAGCGATAGATGTACATCCCGGCCTCTCTTTTTTATGCGCGTGCCCGAAAACGTGCGGCGATGGTAACGGATGGGCGCACGACTGCAAGTGTCGTCATAGCAGTTGCGCTTCGGGCAGCGTCAGTGTGCGCGGGATCTGTGTGGCATCCCAGTGTGCGCTGCCCCACGCCAGCAACTCTTGCGGCGAGGCGTGGGCCAGTTCGGCGCCTGGGTTTTGCCCCAGTGCGCGCAGGGCTCGCAGCAACAATGGCGTGGCTTGATCGGCTTGTAGCGGCGGCGAGCGGTAGGACTTGCCGAGCTTGTTGCCGTCCGGTTGGATAATCAGCGGCAAGTGCAGGTAACGCGGTTGGCGCAAGCCGAGCAATTCTTGCAGATAGAGTTGGCGTGGGGTCGAGTCGAGCAGGTCGGCACCGCGCACGATGTCGGTGATGCCTTGCCAGGCATCATCGAGGACCACGGCCAGTTGATAGGCGTAGAGGCCGTCGCGGCGCCGGATCACGAAATCGCCGACGTCGCGGCCCAGATGCTGGCGGTATTCGCCCTGAACACGATCGATGAAGTGGTATTCCAGTTCCGGCACGCGCAGGCGGATCGCCGCGTCTTGCTGATCGTGACCGGCATTGCGGCACAGGCCCGGATAGATGCCGTTGTACGCTTCGAGCTGTTTGCGCGAGCAGGTGCAAGCGTAGGCCAGGCCATGATTGAACAGGCTGTTGAGCACTTCGGCGTAAGCATCGTGGCGATCGCTCTGGCGCACCATGTCGCCGTCCCATTCAAAGCCGTAACTCTCCAGCGCCTTGAGGATCGCCACCTGCGCACCGGGTTCTTCACGGGGCGGATCGAGATCTTCCATGCGCACCAGCCAGCGACCACCGACCGAACGGGCGTCGAGGTAGGAGGCGAGGGCGGCAACCAGCGAACCGAAGTGCAGGTGGCCACTCGGGGTTGGGGCGAAGCGGCCGATGTAGGCGGGGGATGTTTTGGCAGTCATGGAGACGAAGCTACTTTTCAGGCTATACGCAGGTCAACCTGTGGGAGCGAGCCTGCTCGCGATAGCGTAATTTCAGACGATTAAATGCTGAATGACACACCGATTTCGCGAGCAGGCTCACTCCTACAAAAGGCAAAAGGCAGAAACAAAAACGGAGCGTTCGCACGCTCCGTTTTTCGTTCAGGTCGAGATTACTTGCCGACCTGCTTTTCCTTGATCTCAGCCAGGTTCTTGCAGTCGACGCACATGTCGGCAGTAGGACGGGCTTCAAGGCGCTTGACGCCGATCTCGATGCCGCACGAATCGCACCAGCCGTATTCGCCGTCTTCGATCAGTTGCAGTGTCTTGTCGATCTTCTTGATCAGCTTGCGCTCGCGATCACGGGCACGCAGTTCAAGGGCGAACTCTTCTTCCTGACTGGCACGGTCGGCCGGGTCGGGAAAGTTGGCCGCTTCGTCCTTCATGTGATCAACAGTTCGGTCGACTTCCTGCATCAAGTCCAGTTTCCACTTGGTCAGGATCTTGGTGAAGTGCGCGCGCATGGGTTTGCCCATGTACTCTTCGTCTTTGGCCTGAACATAAGGTTCGAAGCCGCTGATCGCCGTTTGCTGCTGTTGCTTTGCTTGGGTGGGCATGAAATGGACCGCCTCTACTCTTGTAATCCATTGCGCAGGATTGCTCCATCACCGACACCTGCCGGCCCTGCGGCTGCAAGCGGGCGAACTTACCAGATCAAATCGGCCTGCGCTACTCCCGGATGTCGAGGCCCCGGCGGGTGGCGCTTGCAAATGTTTGGCAAGCCGTGTCTGGTGGTGTTGAAGACCTGTTCAATCACTGATTTTAGTCAATCCTGGAGCGTACGTGCGTATCGTTACAGTCCAGCGTTCTTGAGGCTGTGACCGCTGCGGGTTCTCGCTCGTTCCGGCAGATGGGTAGAATCGTCTCTTTTTCCCTGCCGAAGGAAAACCAATGGCTCAGCCTTACAGTGCGCGCAGTCGTGCGATCGAACCGTTCCATGTGATGGCGCTGCTGGCGCGGGCCAATGAGTTACAGGCTGAAGGTCATGATGTCATCCATCTGGAGATCGGTGAGCCAGACTTCACTACCGCTGAACCGATCATTCGTGCCGGGCAAGCGGCGCTGACGGCGGGCAAGACCCGTTACACCGCTGCGCGCGGCATTCCGGAACTGCGCGAGGCAATCGCCGGGTTTTATCAATCGCGTTATGGCTTGAATATCGACCCACGGCGGATTCTGATTACACCGGGCGGTTCCGGTGCGCTGTTGCTGGCCAGCGCGTTGCTGGTCGATCCCGGTAAACACTGGCTGCTGGCGGATCCGGGTTACCCGTGCAACCGGCACTTCCTGCGTTTGGTCGAAGGTGCGGCGCAGCTAGTGCCGGTGGGTCCGGACGTGCGTTATCAACTGACTCCTGATCTGGTCGAGCGGCATTGGGATCACGACAGCGTCGGCGCACTGGTGGCTTCGCCGGCCAACCCGACCGGGACGATCCTGACACGCGATGAGCTGGCCGGGTTATCCACAGCCATCAAGGCGAAACACGGGCATCTGGTGGTGGACGAGATCTATCACGGTCTGACCTACGGCACCGATGCCGCCAGCGTGCTGGAAGTCGATGACAGCGCTTTTGTGTTGAACAGTTTCTCCAAGTATTTCGGCATGACCGGCTGGCGTCTCGGCTGGCTGGTGGCGCCGGACGCGGCGGTCAGCGAGCTGGAAAAACTCGCGCAGAACCTCTACATCAGTGCACCGAGCATGGCGCAATATGCGGCGTTGGCCTGTTTCGAGCCGGATACTATTGCGATTCTTGAAGAGCGCCGCGCCGAATTCGGCCGGCGCCGCGATTTCCTCCTGCCAGCGTTGCGCGAGTTGGGTTTCAACATCGCCGTGGAGCCGGAAGGCGCTTTCTATCTCTACGCTGATATCAGCCAGTTCGGCGGCGATGCCTTCGCGTTCTGCCGACATTTCCTCGAAACCGAGCATGTAGCGTTCACCCCGGGTCTGGATTTCGGTCGCTATCAGGCCAGTCATCATGTGCGTTTTGCCTACACGCAAAACCTCCCGCGCTTACAGGAAGCGGTGGAGCGAATCGCCCGTGGCTTGAAGAGCTGGCAAGGCTGATGCGTTTTTATCCTGCTCTGGAAGAGGCGCGACTGATCCGGCGTTACAAGCGTTTTCTCGCCGATATCGAAACCGTTGGCGGCGAGTTGCTGACCATTCACTGCCCGAACACCGGTTCGATGCTCAATTGTCAGGTCGAGGGTGGGCAGGTCTGGTTCAGTCGCTCCAACGATCCGAAACGTAAGTTGCCCGGTACATGGGAAATCGGTGAAACCCCGCAAGGCCGGTTGTTTTGCGTGAATACAGCGCGGGCCAATGGTCTGGTCGAAGAGGCGTTGCAGGCGGGTGTCATCAGCGAGCTGAACGGCTTTACCGCGTTGAAACGTGAAGTCGCTTACGGGCAGGAAAAGAGCCGTATCGATTTCCGTCTCGAATACCCGAGTGGCCCGGCCTATGTAGAGGTGAAAAGCGTCACCCTGGGCTTCGACGGTACTGCGGTGGCGGCATTTCCCGATGCCGTGACCCAGCGTGGCGCCAAGCATCTGCGGGAGTTGGCGCATCTGGCACGAGACGGGATTCGCGCGGTGCAGTTGTACTGCGTCAATCTGAGCGGGATTGACGCGGTGCGGCCGGCGAAGGAAATCGATTCGGCGTACGCCGATGCACTTCTCGAAGCAGTGGCCTGCGGCGTTGAGGTGCTGGCGTATGGCGTGCGGCTGGACCATGAAGAGATGGTCATCGACCGGCGTCTCGACGTGTTACTCAACGGTTAAACATCGATCCACAGGCCTTGGGCGTCTTCGCGGCAGGGAATGGCGGTGAGTGATTGCCCGGCGCAGGGGCCAGCGACGCATTCGCCGTCCTCGATCAGAAACAGTGCGCCGTGGGTGGCGCACTGGATCAGGCTGTTGCTCGGGTCGAGAAACTGGTCGGGCTGCCATTCCAGTTCGACGCCGCGATGCGGGCAGCGATTGAGGTAGACATAAGCCTGGCCGCTGCGGCGCACGGCGAACAGTTTGTTGCCGTCGATCTCAAAACCACGGCTTTTCGCTTCAGCCAGATCGGCGCCCGTGCAGAGAAACTTCATGACTATCCTCTAGTGTCCGCTCGTGTCTGGATATGTCCGAGCTTGACGTTTAAATGCAAACAATTATCAAATGGCGGCCTTCACCCGCAGGCGTCTGGCAGATGTCGAGGATACTTGGCCTGCCATCCTGATGCCCGGGAAAAACCTTATTCAAGGAAGCTGTGTATGCGCCTGAGTACCCGCGTTGCCACGCTGTGTGTCGGACTTTTGGTCAGCCACCAGGCTGCAGCGGCTGATTTGCCGCAACGTTGGGTCAGTGCCGGCGGTGCGCTGTCGGAGTGGGTCAGTGCGTTGGGCGGCGAATCGAAACTGGTCGGCGTCGATACCACCAGCCAGCACCCGGAGTCGTTGAAGGCGCTGCCGAGCATTGGTTATCAGCGCAGCCTTTCGGCTGAGGGCATTCTCAGTCTGCGTCCGGATATCTTGATTGGCACTGAAGAAATGGGCCCGCCGCCGGTTCTGTCGCAAGTCAAAGCGGCCAAGGTTCAGGTGGTGTTGTTCTCGGCTCAACCGGATCTGCCGACGCTGGAGAAAAACGTTACTCATTTGGGCCAATTGCTCGGCGCCGAGCCGAAGGCTGCGCAGTTGCTGCAAACTTATCAACAGCAGCTCGATGCGCAGAAGGCGCGTGTTGTTCAAGTGCAGAGCAAACAAAAGGCGCCGGGCGTGTTGCTGTTGCTCGGGCATGCGGGCGGCAAACCGTTGATCGCCGGCAAGGACACTGCCGCCGACTGGCTGTTGCAGCAGGCCGGGGGGCGTAATCTGGCGACGCACACCGGTTACAAACCGTTCTCCGTGGAATCCCTCGCCAGCCTTGATCCTGAGGTGCTGGTGTTCGCCGACCGTGCGTTGACCGGTGAGGCGGCGAAAGCAGCGCTGTTCAAGGAAAACCCGATTCTCGATTCAAGCCGCGCGGCCAAGGCCGGGCGCGTGCTGGAGCTTGACCCGACTTTGCTGGTCGGCGGCCTCGGGCCACGTTTGCCGGCGGCGCTGAAAAGCCTGACTGACGGCTTCTACCCGGCCAAGAGCGGCCAATGACCACACTGGTAAAACCCCGTGCCTTGTTCATTGGCCTGACACTGCTGTGTTTGCTGGCGATCTGGCTGTCGCTGGCGTTGGGGCCGGTCAGCCTGCCGCTGTTCGATACATTACGCGCGGCGTTACGCATGCTCGGCCTGCCGCTGGCACCGGACGGTCTGGAGCAGGCGGAGCTGATCCTGGGGCAGATTCGTTTGCCGCGTACTTTGCTCGGGCTGGCGGTCGGCGGTGTGTTGGCGTTGTCCGGTGTGGCAATGCAGGGCTTGTTTCGTAACCCGTTAGCGGATCCGGGGCTGGTCGGCGTTTCCAGCGGCGCGGCATTGGGCGCGGCGATCGCGATTGTTGGTGGCTCGTTTTTCGGCGGTCTGCCGGAATGGTTTGGACCGTATCTGTTGTCGGTCTGTGCGTTTCTCGGCGGGCTTGGAGTGACGGCGCTGGTTTATCGACTCGGTCGCCGCAACGGCCAGACCAATGTTGCAACCATGTTGCTCGCGGGGATTGCCCTGACGGCGCTGGCCAGTTCGGCCGTCGGCTTGTTCACTTATCTGGCGGATGACGCGACGCTGCGCACGCTGACCTTCTGGAACCTTGGCAGCCTCAATGGCGCCAGTTACGCGCGGCTGTGGCCTTTGCTGATCATCAGCGCCGGTGTCGCATTGTGGTTGCCGCGTCGGGCGAAAGCGCTGAATGCCTTGCTGCTCGGAGAATCCGAGGCCGGGCATTTAGGCATCGATGTCGAGCGGCTCAAGCGTGAATTAGTGTTTTGTACGGCGCTGGGGGTTGGCGCCGCAGTGGCGGCAGCCGGGATGATCGGTTTTGTCGGGTTGGTGGTGCCGCATCTGGTGCGCTTGCTGGCGGGGCCGGATCACAAAGTCTTGCTGCCGGCATCGGTGTTGGCGGGGGCGAGCCTGTTGCTGTTGGCTGACCTGGTCGCGCGATTGGCGCTGGCGCCGGCAGAATTGCCGATCGGTATTGTCACCGCGTTTATCGGTGCGCCGTTCTTCCTCTATCTGCTGTTACGAGGGCGCGCCTGATGTTACGTGCACAGGATCTGCACATTCAGCGTGGTCGCAAGACAGTGCTCAGCGATGTCACGCTGCAGCTTGAACCGGGTGAAGTACTCGGTGTGCTGGGGCCGAACGGTGCTGGCAAAAGTACCTTGCTGGGCGCCTTGTGCGGCGAGTTGGCGGCGAGCAACGGCGGGGTTTCCCTCGACGGGCAGGCGTTGAGTCACTGGACTGGCCCGCAACGTGCGCAGCGATTGGCGGTATTGCCTCAAGTGTCGACCCTGGATTTTGCTTTCCGCGTCGAAGAGGTGGTCGGCATGGGCCGCTTGCCTTGGCAGAGTGGTCGGGTGCGGGATGACGAAATCATTGCGGCGGCGTTGACGGCGGCGGATGCCGGGCACTTGAGCGGTCGCAGTTATCTGGCGCTGTCCGGTGGCGAGCGTCAGCGTGTGCATCTGGCGCGGGTGCTGGCGCAGCTTTGGCCGGGGCAGGCCGGGCAGACGCTGCTGTTGGATGAGCCGACGTCGATGCTCGATCCGCTGCATCAACACACAACGCTGCAGGCCGTGCGCGAGTTTGCTGATCGTGGCGCCGCGGTATTGGTGATCCTGCATGATCTGAATCTGGCGGCGCGTTATTGTGATCGCATTCTGCTGCTGGAAGGCGGGCATCCGGTGGCGCTGGATACACCGCAGCAGGTTTTGCGACCGGACACGCTCCAGGCCGTATTCGGTCTCGAAGTGTTGGTGCAGCCGCACCCGGAGCGTGGGCATCCGCTGATTATCGCCCGCTGACTGGATCATCGAGGTGATTGCATGCGTGGGATGTGGCTGTTGGCGGTGGTGTTGCTTGCGGGGTGTCAGCATGCTGTGGTGCCACCGCCGGTCAGTGGCGAGATTCGCGATCTACGCAACGGCGAAGTGCTGACGGCGCAGCAGCTGGTGAAGCGCTTGGCTGAGCCTGAGCGGTTGATCATCGGTGAGCAGCATGACAATGCCGATCATCATGCCGCGCAGTTGTGGCTGTTGCGCTCGCTCGGCGAGCAGCGGCCGCAGGGCAGTCTTCTAATGGAAATGTTCACGCCGGACCAGCAGCCTCGTGTTGACCAGGCACGCCAGACGAAAACGCCGTCCGCTGATCTGCCCGGTGCATTGGCCTGGCAGGACGGTTGGGACTGGAATCTCTATGGGCCGATTGTCCGCTTCGCGCTCACTCAACCTTATCCGCTACTGGCGGCAAATCTGGATAGCGACGAGATTCGAACCTTCTATCGCAATCCGTCCGTGTTGAAGGGAGAGCGCAGCAATGCTGAGTCGGTGAAAACCGTATTGTTGGAGCAGATCAGCGATTCCCACTGTGGCCTGCTGCCCGAATCACAGATGCCGGCAATGCTCGCTGTTCAGCAACAACGTGATCGGCGTATGGCCGAAGGGCTATTGGCGGCCCCGACACCTTCAGTCTTGCTGGCCGGTGCGTGGCATGCGCGCAAGGATGTTGGCGTGCCGTTGCATGTTGTGGATTTGGGCGCCACGGAGTCCCCGACGGTGTTGATGCTGGCAGAGCAGGGCACCGAGATAACGGCAGCGATGGCCGATTACGTTTGGTACACGCCCGCCACGCCCAAGCAGGATTACTGCGAGCAGATGCGCAAACAGTTCGGCAAATGACTTTTCCACAGGCAAAAAAAGACCCGGTAAAAACCGGGTCAAATAACCGTGATTAGCCTGATGAGGAGATAATCTGAGAGTCCGAACCAAGGGCTTTTCAGAATATCGACTGATCTCGCGACCAGTTGTGATAATCATAGCGATTCTCATTACCGAGTCAACAACTGTTTTTCCGTTTCTTTGAATTCGTCTGGTAAATGGCCGGAACACCCCGTAAACAAAGGGTTCAGCGCAGGCTTTCCGGTGGGGGTATTCGTGTGATCTGCCGATTCAGCTGGCCGATCCGCCGCGCCATGCTCTCGATCAGGCTGTGGGCGATCTTCGGATTGGTGCGAGTCATGCTCAAGAATTGTTCACCGGGAATCAGCATTATTGTGCTCGGTTCTCGGGCGATGACCGTGGCACTGCGTGGCTCGCCGGTGAACACGGCCATAGCACCAAAAATTTCGTCCTTGGGCACGTCGCCAACTTTCTGCCCGTCTACAAACGCTTCGGCATGCCCGTCGATGATTACGAACACGTGGTCAGCTGCGTCACCCTGGCTGATCAGGGTTTCACCGGCTTCGACCCGTTTGAAACCGTTGGTGCTGCGAAACTCGCGTGGCTTCAGCTCCGCGACGGCATGGGCAAGGATTGCCATTTGCCCGAGCAGATACTCCAGAAACTGCTCTGCCCGATGAGTGTCGGCATGCAAATGCTGGAAAAACTCACCACGCCGATAGGGCGTCAAGCGCAATGCCCCTTCATTGCATAAACGGCAATCAGCCCAGTTCTCACCTTGCTGGAGGCCGATCAAATCACCCTCCTGCCAATAAAACAGCGGGCGGGCGGCGATACAGCCGCTGATCCCACCTTCATTGAGCAGGAATAGCTGATCGGCGGGCAATTGCGCGAGCAAATCATCCGACGCTTCCAACTCCACAGTCGGCCCGCAAGGCGCCAAATCGCGCAGCCACAGTGCAGGCAAGCTCTGCAAACGGTTGATCAAGGCATCGGCCCAGGCCGATTGTTCCCCCAGTAAATACATAACGGTCTATGCCCGTTCAGTTCTTGTGGCGCGAGGAAATGGCTTCAAGCTGCTTGTTCAAGGCGTCCTTGCGTTCGGCGGGGATGTCGTTCCAGTGCACATCCATCAGCGCGCCTTCAATCGCATACAACAACACCTTCGATGCGCGAAACCCGCGGGTACGCACGGCCCGGTAGGCATCCACTGCGCCCAGGCGACGCAAGTCCGAGGCGCTGTGGATGCCCACGGCATGCAGCCATTGCGCCGACGTCTTGCCAAGATTCTTCAGGTGTTGCAGTTCATCATTCATCAAGCCTCCTTGCGACGGCCGAATGGTGCGTGGGCGAGCTTCTCAGGAGTGTAGCCATCAGTAGGAAAAGCGTGGTTGTTTGGTCGGATTCAACGCAAACGCTTCTAAGAAAGGGCGCTTTTAAGGGCTGCGAGCGCAGATGAGGAGGGGGGAACACAAATCAATGTAGGAGTGAGCCTGCTCGCGATAGCGGACTTGCAGGCACACATGTGTTGAATTCTAAACCGCTATCGCGAGCAGGCTCACTCCTGCAGGGACGGCGTTGTGTCAGGGAACAATGAGGCGATCAGCGGGTGCGATAACGCAAACGCGTGCCGAAATTCATCGACATCAGAATCTCGTCAGCGCTCAGCTCCGGCGGGAAATACGCCCCGGAAATCTGTGCGTGAGCCAGGCTTGCACCTTCCAGCGACGCATTGCGGAAATCGATGCCACGCAGATCGGCGGAACGGAAGTACGCGTCCCGGAAATCCACGCCATCGGCGTTCAGTTCACGTAAATCGAGACCACGGAAATCGCCGCCGACCATGTCGATCGGGCCATCCTGTGGGCGCTCTTTGTTGAAACCTGTGATGTCATCTTTGTGCAGCAAGGCATACAGCGGGGTGTCGAGAAGTTTCGGCTGGCTCATGTCATATCACCGTTGGTTTTATGACGCCAGTATAGTGCCACTATTTGACGGCCGTGAAGCGAGCGAGGGCTTCACGGCCGAAATAGTTTCTTACAGGCCTGGCAGGCGCTGACGGATCTGCGCGACCACGGTGTCCAGCGTGCCGGATTCGTTGGTCTGCACGCGTTTGCTGCGCAGGATTTCTTCCGGCGTCAGCGCTTCACGATTGGCCTGCTGCGCTTCGATTACGTCCAGGGTGGCGTCAGACGGATCCTGTTTGTCGGCCTGACGAATCGCCAGCCAGCTCTCGATCACCGCTTGCGGTGCGTTGCAGTCGAGGATCAGGAATGGTGTGCCGGTGGCTTCGGCAATTTTTGCCGCGTTGTCGCGTTGTTCGCGTTTGAGGTAAGTCGCGTCGATGACCACCGGGAAACCAGCGTGCAGGATCACTTCCGCAATTTCGTGCAGGCGCGCGTAGGTCGCGGTGCTGGCGTCAGCACTATAGATACCGGCTTGCACGTCGTTGGTAACGGTTTGCTCGCCGAACAAGCGCTTGCGCTCGACATCGGAGCGCAGGCGGATGGCACCCAGCGCTTCGACCAGACGCATGGCCACGTGGCTTTTGCCAACCGCGGAAACACCGTGGGTGATCGCCATGAAACGCGAGGGAATGGTGCTGTAGCTCTCCGCCAGGTTGGCGTAGTTGCGGTACTGGCGCAGGGTGGTGGCGCGCTGCACTGGTGTTGCGTCTGCCGGCATGCTGAACAGCGCAACCTTGGCGCGAACCAGTGCGCGGTAGGCTTTGTAGAAGTTCAGCACTTCCAGGCCTTGATAGTCGCCGGTCAACTCGAGGTACTGGCTGATGAAGCGGCGCGCCAGGGATTTCAGGCCACGGTCTTCCAGGTCCATCGCGAGGAAACCGGTGTCGGCCCAGACGTCCGTGAAACGGAACGGTTCGTTGAACTCGATGCAGTCGAAGATCACCACTTTGCCGTCAATGACCGTGGCGTTGCCCAGGTGAATATCGCCGTGGCATTCACGGGTAAAACCTTCGGTTTTGCGCTGAGCGAACAGTGGCTTGAGACGTTCGAAACTGCTTTCGGCCCAGGCTTTCAGTGCGTCGAGTTGCAGCAGATCGTTTTTGTCGCTGAGGAACGGCAGGATCTGCTCGAAGTTTTGCGCGACCGGCGCCATTACGCTGTCCGGGGTGCCGGCATCGTGTTCGGCCGGGACTTTTGGCGCGGTGAGGTGGAAGCGCGCAATCTGCTCGGCCATCTCGTCGATGTGCTGGGTGGTCAGCTCGCCATTGGCTTGCAGGGTGCTGAGCAAACCGCTCTGCGGGAACTGGCGCATTTTCAGCACGTATTCGATCGCTGCGCCGTCGCCGCCCAGTTGCGGTGCTTCAACGCTGCCAGTCACCGGCAACACTTCCAGATACAAATCATCAGTCAAACGCTGGTTCAAACGCAGCTCTTCTGCGCAGAAATGTGCACGCGACTCGAGACCGGTGAAGTCGAGGAAGCCGAAATTTACCGGTTTCTTCACTTTATAAGCGAAGGGACCGGTGAGGATCACCCACGAGATATGGGTTTCGATGACCTGAAACCCTTCGACAGGGTGCGGGTAGAGGGCCGGGTTTTGCAGGGCAGCGATCAGTGACTGGCTCACGGGCGATCCTTCAGAGACTGGGGGAAATTCGAGGTGGCCATTATGGCCGCTCGCCAGCCCGACGCAAACCTCGGAGCGCTCCTGTTGAGGATGAATAAAGTGCGTATAATCCGCCGCCATGACTCGAACTCGATCCCCTCGTACCAAGAAAAAGCCACCCTCCAAGGGCCTTAGCCCGTGGTTGAGCTGGGCCATTAAACTCAGTCTGGTCGGCCTTGTCGTGCTGGCCGGCTTCGCCGTTTACCTCGATGCCGTGGTGCAGGAGAAGTTCTCCGGCAAACGCTGGACCATCCCGGCCAAGGTCTACGCGCGGCCGCTCGAGCTGTTCGTCGGACAAAAGCTCAGCAAGGACGATTTCCTTACCGAACTCGATGCCCTCGGCTATCGCCGTGAGGCGGTCAGCAATGGCCCCGGCGCCGCAGCCGTCAGTGGCAATACGGTCGATCTGAATACCCGTGGCTTCCAGTTCTATGAAGGCCTGGAAAAACCGCAGCCGGTACGCGTGCGTTTCTCCGGCGATTACGTCGCAGAACTGTCGGCGACCAACGGTTCAAAGTTATCCGTAGTGCGCCTTGAGCCGTTGATGATCGGCGGCATTTATCCAAAGAATCTCGAAGACCGCATTCTGATCAAACTCGATCAGGTGCCGCCGTATCTGCTCGAAACCCTGGTCGCTGTAGAAGACCGCGACTTTTATAGCCACTGGGGCGTGTCGCCGAAGTCGATTGCCCGCGCTGTCTGGGTCAACACCTCTGGCGGCAAGATGACCCAGGGCGGCAGTACGCTGACCCAGCAGTTGGTGAAAAACTTCTACCTGACCAGCGAACGCAGCCTGACTCGCAAGCTCACCGAAGCAATGATGGCGATGCTGCTGGAGTTGCATTACGACAAGAAGGAAATTCTTGAGGCTTACCTCAACGAAGTCTTCGTCGGACAGGACGGTCAGCGTGCGGTGCACGGTTTTGGTCTGGCCAGCCAGTTCTTCTTCGGCCAGCCATTGTCCGAGCTGAAACTGCATCAGGTGGCGTTGCTGGTCGGCATGGTCAAAGGCCCGTCCTACTACAACCCGCGTCGTAATCCTGAGCGCGCGCTGGAACGGCGTAACCTGGTGCTCGACGTGCTTGAGCAGCAAGGCGTGGCGACTGCCGAACAGGTCGAAGCGGCGAAGAAAATGCCACTGGGCGTGACCACGCGCGGCAAGCTCGCCGACAGCTCGTTCCCGGGCTTTATCGATCTGGTCAAACGCCAGTTGCGTGAAGACTACCGCGACGAAGACTTGACCGAAGAAGGCCTGCGCATCTTCACCAGTTTCGATCCGATCCTGCAGATGAAGGCCGAAGCGTCGGTCAACGACACCTTCAAACGTCTGGCCGGGCGCAAGGGTTCTGATGACGTGGAAGCGGCGATGGTCGTGACCAATCCGGAAACCGGCGAAGTCCAGGCCATGATCGGCAGCCGTCAGGCCAGTTATGCCGGTTTCAACCGCGCACTGGATGCCGTGCGGCCGATTGGCTCGTTGATCAAGCCTGCGGTTTATCTGACTGCGCTGGAAAAACCGAGCCAGTACACCCTGACCAGTTGGCTGTCCGACGATCCGTTGTCGGTCAAAGGCGCGAACGGTCAGGTGTGGAAACCACAGAACTATGACCGTCGCTCTCACGGTACCGTGTTCCTTTATCAGGGCTTGGCGCATTCCTACAACCTGTCGACTTCGCGTCTGGGCCTGGAAGTCGGCGTGCCGAATGTATTGAAAACCCTGGGTCGACTGGGCGTGACGCGTGAGTTCCCGGCATTCCCGTCGATGCTTCTCGGCGCTGGCGGCATGACCCCGATCGAAGTCGCGACCATGTACCAGACGCTGGCCAACGGTGGTTTCAATACGCCGATGCGCGGGATTCGCAGCGTGCTGACCGCCGAGGGCGAGCCGCTCAAGCGTTATCCGTTTCAGATTGAGCAGCGCTTCGATCCGGCGTCCATTTATCTGATCCAGAACGCCATGCAGCGCGTGATGCGTGAAGGTACCGGCAGCTCGGTTTATAACGTGCTGCCCAAGACTCTGACGCTGGCGGGCAAGACCGGTACCAGTAACGATTCCCGTGACAGCTGGTTCGCCGGTTTCAGTCAGGATCTGCTGGCGGTGGTCTGGTTGGGTCGTGATGACAACGGCAAGACACCGTTCACCGGGGCGACTGGTGCGCTGCAGGTCTGGACCAGTTTCATGCGCAAGGCCGATCCGCTGCCGCTGGACATGCCGCAACCGGACAACGTCGTGCAGGCGTGGGTCGATTCGCGTACCGGGCAGGGCTCCGATGCCAACTGCCCGGGGGCGGTGCAGATGCCGTATATTCGCGGCAGCGAACCGCCACCCGGCGCCGCCTGTGCGGGCGAAACGCCTGCTTCCGGCGAGTCGGTGATGGATTGGGTCAAGGGCTGGATGAATTAAGCGAAGAGGGTTTCAAGTGAACAAGTGGTTGATTCCAGCGGTGACCGCCGTGGCTTTGCTCAGCGGCTGCTCTACCGTACAGCGTGGTTCGATTCCGGTGGTTGATTCCGGTACTGCGGTGTCCAACAGCGAGCGTATTTCGGCCAATGGCGGTTTCCGTCAAACGACGGTGAAGCGTCCTGCGCAGGGCCAGACTCAGGCCATTCCGCAAGGTGATACTGGTGTGGTGGTGATGGTGCCGGGCGGCGGCGCTGCCGTGTCGACACCGATCAGCGCTTCGCCAATCGTGCCAGGCCCGGCATCCGGCGGTATCACGGCGGGGCCGTACAATCCTTCGCCGGCCGAGTCCGCGCCGATCAATTCCGGCAGCTACAGCATGCCGTCGACGCCCAGCGGGATTCCTTCGGCCAGCAGCGGCGGTGGCTTGTCGGCAGATGAGCAACTGGACGGTCCGGTGCTTGCCTTGCTGACGACAGCTCAACAACAACAGGCCGGTGGCGACCTCAATGGCGCGTCGTCCAGCCTGGAGCGTGCTCAGCGTGTGGCGCCGCGTGAGCCGCAAGTGCTTTATCGTCTGGCGCAGGTGCGCATGGCCCAAGGTGACGCGCCGCAAGCAGAGCAGTTCGCCCGTCGTGCGTTGACCATGGCCAACGGTCGTCCGGACTTGCAGGCCAGCCTATGGGAAATCATTGCTCAGTCCCGTGAGAAACAAGGCGATTCCGCCGGCGCCGCTCAGGCCCGTCAGAAGGCCAAGGTTTCGCTGTGATGGATGCTCGTTTCCCGAAAATCGCTGATCAGCTGTTGCTGATCGAGCGTGAGCTGCGCACACAAGGCTGGTGGGATGAGGTTTCTCCGTCGGCCGAAGCGCTGAGCAGTGTCGAGCCGTTTTCGGTCGATACACTGGACTTCGAGCAGTGGCTGCAATGGATCTTCCTGCCACGCATGAAGATGATCCTTGAACAGGATTTGCCGTTGCCGAATGCTTCGGGGATTCAGGAAATGGCCGAAATGGTCTTCGCCCAGCGCAACCTGGGTGGCAAGGATCGTCAGTTGCAGGTGCTGCTCAAAGAGTTTGACCTGCTGATCACTGCCTCGCGCTAACCCAGACTGACACCGGATAGGTAGGAGCTGCCGAAGGCTGCAATCTTTTGATCTTGTTTTTGAAAGCAAAATCAAGAGATCGCAGCCTGCGGCAGCTCCTACAGGTGTCTATTCACAATTCCGCGCGATTTGTTTCTGTGCCTCGACGATGCGTTCCTGACGCTGTGCATCATCCAGCCGGCGCATCTGCCCCTCCACCTCCTCCCTCAGGCGCGGATTGTTCTGCAATTGCGCAAGGTTCGTCCGTGCCTGCTCGCAAAACTGCTTGAGCTGCGCCTGCTGGTCAGCCACCTGTTTCTTCACCTTGTCGTCGATAGCCTTCTGGTCACCGAGTACACCGCTGCCCGGCATTGCCCCGGGCTTGGGCGGGGGCGACGAGGGCGTCTGCAAGGTCGTCGACGGCTGGCCCGCTGGCGGCTGCGCATCGAAATGCGTGACGCCTTGAGCGTCGACCCATTTGTAGATTTGAGCGGCCATGCCCCATGGGCTGATGCCGATCAGCAGAGTGAGGAGGAGCGTTCGCATGCTGAATCCTTGGTAAAAGTGCGCAATTGACACTAACAGAGTAGCGGTTTTCAGGTTTTTTCTTGCGTTCTCATGTGTTTACCCACAATTAACCACATAGACGGCTTGACTTGGAGAGGGCGAAACAGAAGAATCCAAAGTCCGCTGTAGAGGGACTGCCAGAAGCAGACCCACTCGGTAGATCATGAGGCGCACATCCGCGCCGACCTGTTACACCCGCAACGCGTTACCTCGCGCTGGGTGGGAAAGGCCCGCAACACTTGGGACGATCCCAATACTTGCTCAGTCAGTGCTGACGTAGTCGGCGACCACCGTCGCTCATGCTCTGCCGAGAAGTAAACCTATTAAGACCCGCCCCTTTTTTGTGGACGGTATTCTGGCGTTTTAGAGGTGAACAACGTGGAGCTTTTATCTGGCGGTGAGATGCTCGTCCGCTTTTTGCGTGACGAAGGCGTCAAATATATCTACGGGTACCCGGGTGGTGCTCTCCTGCATGTTTACGATGCCCTGTTCAAAGAACCGGAAGTGACTCACATCCTGGTTCGTCACGAACAAGCGGCAACCCATATGGCTGACGGTTATGCCCGTGCCACCGGTAAAGCCGGCGTGGTATTGGTGACTTCCGGTCCTGGCGCCACAAACGCCATTACCGGGATCGCGACCGCCTATATGGACTCGATTCCAATGGTGATCATTTCCGGTCAGGTGCCAAGCACCATGGTCGGCACCGACGCGTTCCAGGAAACCGACATGATCGGTATCTCCCGGCCGATCGTGAAGCACAGCTTCATGATCAAGCACGCTTCGGAAATCCCGGAAGTCATGAAGAAGGCCTTCTACCTGGCGCAATCCGGTCGTCCGGGCCCGGTCGTGGTCGATATACCGAAAGACATGACCAACCCGGCCGAGAAGTTCGAATACATCTTCCCGAAAAAAGCCAAGCTGCGTTCCTACAGCCCGGCCGTTCGCGGTCACTCCGGGCAAATCCGCAAGGCGGCAGAAATGCTCCTGGCGGCCAAGCGCCCAGTGCTCTATTCGGGTGGCGGCGTGATCCTCGGCAACGGTTCTGCACCGCTGACCGAACTGGCGAAAATGCTCAACCTGCCCGTGACCAACACGTTGATGGGCCTGGGTGGTTTCCCGGGTACTGATCGTCAGTTCATCGGCATGCTCGGCATGCACGGCAGCTACACCGCCAACCTGGCGATGCACCATGCTGACGTGATCCTCGCGGTCGGCGCACGTTTCGACGATCGCGTGATCAACGGCGCGGCGAAGTTCTGCCCGAACGCCAAGATCATCCACATCGATATCGACCCGGCTTCGATTTCCAAGACCATCAAGGCCGACGTGCCAATCGTTGGCCCGGTGGAGAGCGTCCTGACCGAAATGGTTGCGATCCTCAAGGAAATCGGCGAGACCCCGAACAAGGAGTCCGTTGCCAGCTGGTGGAAGCAGGTTGATGAATGGCGCGGTGATCGCGGCCTGTTCCCTTACGAGAAGGGCGACGGCAGCAAGATCAAGCCACAGACCGTGATCGAAACCCTCTGCGAAGTGACCAAGGGCGATGCCTTCATCACTTCCGACGTGGGCCAGCACCAGATGTTCGCTGCGCAGTACTACACGTTCAACAAGCCGAACCGCTGGATCAACTCCGGTGGTCTGGGCACCATGGGCTTCGGTTTCCCGGCGGCCATGGGCATCAAGTTGAGCTTCCCGGATGACGATGTTGCCTGCGTCACCGGCGAAGGCAGTATCCAGATGAACATCCAGGAACTGTCGACCTGCCTGCAATATGGCTTGCCAGTGAAAATCGTCATCCTCAACAACGGTGTTCTGGGGATGGTGCGTCAGTGGCAGGACATGAGCTACGGCAGCCGTCACTCGCATTCCTACATGGAATCGCTGCCTGACTTCGTCAAGCTGGCTGAAGCCTACGGCCACGTCGGCGTACGCATCACCGAATCGAAAGATTTGAAGTCGAAGATGGCAGAAGCGTTCGCCATGAAGGATCGCCTGGTGATCATCGACGTTTCGGTCGACACCAGCGAGCACGTCTATCCGATGCAGATCAAAGACGGCTCGATGCGCGATATGTGGCTGAGCAAGACGGAGCGTACTTAATCATGCGGCACATTATTTCCTTGCTTCTGGAAAACGAACCCGGCGCTCTGTCTCGCGTAGTCGGCCTGTTCTCGCAGCGCAACTACAACATCGAAAGCCTGACCGTGGCTCCGACCGAAGACCCGACCCTGTCGCGTCTGACGCTGACCACCGTTGGCCACGATGAAGTCATCGAGCAGATCACCAAAAACCTGAACAAGCTGATCGAAGTGGTCAAGCTGGTGGACCTGTCGGAAAGCGCTCACATCGAGCGCGAGCTGATGCTGGTCAAGGTCAAGGCCACTGGCGCCCAACGCGCCGAGATCAAACGCACCACCGATATTTACCGTGGACAGATCGTCGACGTCAGCGCCAGCGTGTATACCGTTCAATTGACCGGTACCAGCGACAAGCTCGACAGCTTCATTCAGTCCATCGGCACCGCATCGATTCTGGAAACCGTCCGTAGCGGCGTGACCGGCATTGCCCGCGGCGACAAAGTACTCAGCATCTAAACCAAATTAGCGAATGGCCTGAACGGCCTGGATATATAGGGGAAATTCATGAAAGTTTTCTACGATAAAGACTGCGACCTGTCGATCATCCAGGGCAAGAAAGTTGCCATCATCGGTTACGGTTCCCAGGGCCACGCCCAAGCGTGCAACCTGAAAGACTCCGGTGTCGACGTTACCGTTGGTCTGCGTAAAGGTTCGGCCACCGTTGCCAAAGCAGAAGCTCACGGCCTGAAAGTGACCGACGTTGCTTCCGCTGTTGCTGCTGCCGACCTGGTCATGATTCTGACCCCGGACGAGTTCCAGTCTTCCCTGTACAAGAACGAAATCGAGCCGAACATCAAGAAAGGCGCCACCCTGGCCTTCTCCCACGGCTTCGCGATCCACTACAACCAGGTTGTACCGCGTGCCGACCTCGACGTGATCATGATCGCGCCGAAAGCTCCGGGTCACACCGTACGTTCCGAGTTCGTCAAGGGCGGCGGTATCCCTGACCTGATCGCGATCTACCAGGACGCCTCGGGCAACGCCAAAAACGTTGCGCTGTCCTACGCCGCTGGCGTTGGTGGCGGTCGTACCGGCATCATCGAAACCACCTTCAAGGACGAGACCGAAACCGACCTGTTCGGCGAACAAGCCGTTCTGTGCGGCGGTACCGTTGAGCTGGTCAAAGCCGGTTTCGAAACTCTGGTTGAAGCTGGCTACGCGCCGGAAATGGCCTACTTCGAGTGCCTGCACGAACTGAAGCTGATCGTTGACCTCATGTACGAAGGCGGTATCGCCAACATGAACTACTCGATCTCCAACAACGCCGAGTACGGCGAGTACGTGACTGGCCCGGAAGTGATCAACGCCGAGTCCCGTCAGGCCATGCGCAACGCCCTGAAACGTATTCAGGACGGCGAATACGCCAAAATGTTCATCAGCGAAGGCGCAACCGGCTACCCTTCGATGACCGCCAAGCGTCGTAACAACGCCGCTCACGGCATCGAAGTCATCGGCGAGCAACTGCGCTCCATGATGCCGTGGATCGGTGCCAACAAGATCGTCGACAAAGCCAAAAACTAAGTCGTCGTCCCTTGTATGAAAAAACGCGGCCTCGGCCGCGTTTTTTCGTTTGAGCCGGTGGTTCTGGTATAAAGCTGCAGCGTTTGTGGCCGAACTGTCGTCCTCAAGCACCTGTCGAATTTTCTCCAAACCGTTGCAAGGTAATGTCCATGAGCGAACGTCCCGAAGAGCCGAACAAGGCTTCTGACGCCGAAAGCCTGCTGCCTATCGATGAACACATCGAGGAAGGGCACGACGCAGAAGGTCGTAAAGTCCGGCATCGTGGTATCTATCTGCTGCCGAATCTGTTCACCACTGCGAACCTGTTCGCAGGGTTTTACTCCATCATCAACTCGATGAGCGCCCAGGCGGCCTTGAGTGCCGGTGATTCCGCCAACGCGAGCAAGTATTTTGCTTTCGCTGCGATCGCGATATTCGTTGCCATGGTGCTCGACGGCCTCGACGGTCGTGTCGCGCGCATGACCAATACACAAAGTGCCTTCGGCGCCGAGTACGACTCGCTGTCGGACATGGTCGCGTTCGGTGTTGCACCGGCGTTGCTGGCATTCGGTTGGGCGTTGGGCGATATGGGCAAGGTCGGCTGGATGGTCGCCTTTATCTATGTAGCAGGCGCGGCGTTGCGTTTGGCGCGCTTCAATACTCAGGTCGGTACGGCGGACAAGCGCTATTTCATCGGTCTGGCCAGTCCGGCGGCTGCTGGTGTGGTGGCGGGGATTGTCTGGGCGTTCAGCGATTACGGCATTCAGGGTTCGAAGATGTCGTTCCTGGTTGCGTTGATGGTGGCGGCCGCCGGCATGCTGATGGTCAGCAACATCAAGTACAACAGCTTTAAAGAGCTGGATCTGAAAGGGCGCGTACCGTTCGTGGCTATCCTTGCTGTGGTGCTGGTGTTTGCCGTGGTATTCAGCGATCCACCGCGCATTCTGTTGCTGGTGTTCCTTGCTTACGCGGCGTCCGGCCCGGTTCAGTACCTGTTGCATCTTCGTCGGCACAAAAAAGCCGAGTGATGTAATTTCCCGCATACTCCGCAGTCTATGGGTGCATCTGTCCTCCAAAGCTGCGGAGTTGCCATGTTGATCAAAGTCCCCAAAGCGTCCGACTGCCACGAGTCGGATGTCACACCTGAATCCATCTATCTTTCTCGCCGCCAATTGCTGGGGGCCACTGCTGCCGGTATCGCCGTCAGTAGCCTGCCGCGCTGGGCCAATGCTGACGATGCGGCGCGGTATGCCGATGTCGAGCCGGGCAAGGCACCTGCATGGTTTATCGAGAAGCTGCCTTCTACTAAATGGGGAGCGGTCAACGTCAAGGATGAGGCGATCACGCCTTATAAAGATGCAACTCACTACAACAACTTTTATGAATTCGGTACCGACAAGGGTGATCCGGCAGCTAATGCCGGCTCGCTGAAAACCGAACCATGGAGCGTAGTGATCGACGGGGAGGTGGGTAAGCCAGGGCGCTATGCGCTGGAAGACTTCATGAAGCCTTATCAGTTGGAAGAGCGTATCTATCGTTTGCGCTGCGTCGAGGCGTGGTCGATGGTCATTCCGTGGATTGGCTTTCCGATCTCGGCGCTGCTCAAGCAGGTCGAGCCAACGTCCAAAGCCAAATACATTCGCTTTGAAACCTTGCAGGATCCCAAGAGCATGCCCGGCCAGCGCTCCGGTTTTGCCTTGATCGATTGGCCTTATGTAGAAGGCTTGCGGCTGGATGAGGCGATGAATCCCTTGGCGATTCTGGCGGTAGGCATGTATGGCCGTGAATTGCCGAATCAGAATGGCGCGCCGCTGCGTCTGGTGGTGCCGTGGAAGTATGGCTTCAAGAGCGTCAAATCCATCGTGCGCATCAGTCTGGTCAGCGAGCAGCCGAAGACGACCTGGCAGAGCATTGCGGCAGATGAATACGGGTTTTATGCGAACGTGAATCCTACGGTTGATCACCCACGATGGACGCAAGCACGGGAGCGTCGCCTGCCGAACAGTCTGTTCAAGCCGAATGTTCGTGATACGCAAATGTTCAACGGCTATGCGGATGAAGTCGCTTCTTTATATGCAGGGCTCGATCTGCGGAAGAACTACTGATGCGATTCCCGTACTGGCGTATAGGCGTTTTCATTGCGGCAGCGGTCTGGCCGATGCTGTGGTTGTATCAGGCGCTTGAGGATTTGCTTGGGCCGGATCCCGGCAAAGTGCTGGTTGATCGGCTGGGGCTGGGAACATTGGTCTTGTTATTGATCACCCTGAGCATGACGCCGATGCAGAAACTGACCGGCTGGGCAGGGTGGATTGCGGTTCGCCGGCAGTTGGGGCTCTGGTGTTTCGCCTATGTGGTTTTGCATCTGTGTAGCTATATGGCGTTCATTCTGGGTTTCGATTGGTCGCAGCTGACGGTCGAGTTGCGCAAGCGACCTTACATAATAGTAGGGGCGTTGGGCTTTCTCGGATTGTTGGCGTTGGCGGTGACTTCCAATCGCTACAGTCAGCGTCGTTTAGGTGTGCGCTGGAAGAAACTGCATCGTCTGGTCTACGTGATTCTGGGCCTGGGTTTGCTGCACATGTTGTGGATCGTGCGCGCTGATCTTGAGGAGTGGGCGATCTATGCCTTTATAGGTGCGGTGCTCCTGCTACTGCGTATTCCGCCGGTGACGCGTCGGATCCCGCGTTTGCTGGCTAAAAAGCAGGTTTTGCAAGAAAAGCGAAATTAACGGTTGACGGCAGATTTCAGATGTCTATAATTCGCCCCACTTCCGGCGCAGTCGAAACGGAAAACTCCTTGAGATTCAATGAGTTATGTAGGTTTCGGCAGTGAGTTGCTTCAGTTCATCGAAGCCGAAAGGGG
>NZ_CATKQE010000060.1:0-337339 GCF_949767845.1 Pseudomonas sp. IT-232MI5 | reverse complement strand
GTAGCTCGCACAAACACCTCGATCAGTTCCCTCTCCCTCCGGGAGAGGGGGAAAGGGAGCAGATCTTCATGCTTTTCAAAGTCTGAGTTCGACTCGGAATTTCAGGTCGGCGTACCTCGCACAAACACCTCGATCAGTTCCCTCTCCCTCCGGGAGAGGGTTAGGGTGAGGGCAGCAATCGCCCGCCGAACACAAAACCTGATGCCACACTGAAAAACCTTTTTGACAGCATCACATTTCAACAGGTTAGAATCGCTGGCACGCAGACTGCATGGTCAGTTTGTGCCCGTCTTTACGCTTCTGGAGTACTGCCTTTGAATGCGACGACCATCAACAGCCTGTTCTTGATCGGCGCGTTGCTGGTAGGCGCAAGCATTCTCGTCAGCTCCCTCTCCTCCCGTCTCGGCATCCCGATTCTGGTCATTATTCTTGCAGTCGGCATGGCCGCCGGGGTCGATGGCGGCGGGATCATTTTCGATAACTACCCGACGGCCTATCTGGTCGGCAACCTCGCACTGGCGGTGATCCTCCTCGACGGAGGTTTGCGCACGAGGGTGTCGAGTTTCCGCGTGGCGCTATGGCCGGCGTTATCGCTGGCCACGGTCGGGGTGTTGATTACCACTGGCCTGACCGGCATGGCAGCGGCATGGCTGTTCGACCTCAATCTGATTCAAGGCCTGCTGATCGGCGCCATCGTTGGCTCAACCGACGCCGCAGCGGTGTTCTCGTTGCTTGGTGGCAAAGGCCTGAACGAACGGGTGACGGCCAGCCTGGAAATCGAATCCGGCAGCAACGACCCGATGGCGGTGTTTCTCACCGTGACCTTGATCGACATGCTCGCCAGCGGCCAGACCGGCCTGCACTGGAGCCTGTTGACCCATCTGATCCGCGAGTTCGGCATCGGCGGCGTGATCGGTCTCGGTGGCGGCTGGCTGATGCTGCAACTGGTCAACCGGATCAATCTGGCCGCCGGCCTGTATCCGATTCTGGTGATCGCTGGCGGTCTGGTGGTGTTCGCCCTGACCAACGCCCTGCACGGCAGCGGCTTCCTCGCCGTTTATCTGTGCGGTCTGGTCATCGGCAACCGCCCGGTGCGCAGCCGCCACGGCATTCTGCATATGCTCGACGGCATGGCCTGGCTGGCGCAAATCGGCATGTTCCTGGTGCTCGGCCTGCTGGTGACGCCGCACGATTTGCTGCCGATCGCCCTGCCCGCTCTCGGTCTGGCGCTGTGGATGATTCTGTTTGCGCGGCCGCTGTCGGTGATGGTCGGCCTGCTACCGTTCAAGGCCTTCCACGGTCGCGAAAAAGCCTTTATTTCCTGGGTTGGCCTGCGCGGCGCGGTACCGATCATTCTCGCGGTGTTCCCGCTGATGGCCGGGCTGCCGAATGCGCAGCTGTACTTCAACCTCGCGTTCTTTATCGTGCTGGTGTCGCTGCTGGTGCAGGGCACGAGCCTGCCGTGGGTCGCCAAGCTGCTGAAAGTCACGGTACCGCCGGAGCCTGCGCCGATTTCCCGGGCGGCGCTGGAAGTCCACGTCACCAGCGAATGGGAGCTGTTCGTTTACAAGCTCGGTGCGGAGAAATGGTGCATCGGTTCGCCCCTGCGCGAACTGAAAATGCCCGAAGGCACACGTATCGCCGCCCTGTTTCGTGGCCAGCAACTGCTCCATCCGTCGGGTAGTACGGTGTTGGAAGTCGATGATTTACTGTGTGTTATCGGCCATGAACACAACCTCGGCGCGCTCGGAAAACTGTTCAGCCAAGCGCCGCAGCGCGGTCTCGATCTGCGCTTCTTCGGTGATTTCGTGCTTGAAGGAGACGCCCAGCTTAAAGCGGTTGCCGCACTCTATGGCCTGCCGGCCGAGGGTATTGATCCGGACATGACCCTGGGCGCCTTCATCGCCCACAAAGTCGGTGGCGCACCCATCGTCGGCGACCAGGTGGAGTGGAACAACACCCACTGGACGGTTGCGGTCATGGACGGGAACAAGATCGGCAAAGTGGGCGTCAGATTCCCCGAAGGAAGTCGCCCGGGCCCCGGGCTCTTCCTCTAAACTGCGTCCACTCTCACTTGCTTGACCGGTCTCTATGCCTACCCTGCGCTCCTTTTTCGCCGCGGCCCTGCTGGGCCTGAGTCTCACTGTCGGCCCGCTGTACGCCGCCGAACCACCGTCCAGCGACGCCGTGCAGGCCAGTCTCGACAAGCTGGCCGACAGCAAACTGCCAGATGCCGATAAAAAGGCCCTGCAAACCACCTTGCAGAGCACGCTGACTCAACTGAACAATCAGCGTGATTACGCACAAAAGCTGATCGACCTCAAACAGCAGCTAGCCACGGCGCCGAAGCAGACGATCGAAAACACTCGCGAACTGACGCGCCTAAAGGCCACGGCGGTCGTGCCGGTGGCACAGCGTTTTCCCAAGGAGTCGATCCAACAGCTGGAGCAGATCCTGACGGATCGCTCGACCCAGCAAAGCGATCTGCAAAAAGCGCTGGCCGACGCCAACAGTCTGATCATCACTGCCCAGACCCGTCCCGAGCGCGCCCAGGCGGAAATTTCCGCCAGCCAGACGCGCATCCAGCAGATCAACAACATCCTCAAGTCCGGCAAGGACGCCGGCAAGACCGTCAGCAGCGAGCAACGTGATCAGTTGAACGCGGAACTCGCAGCGCTGAACGCGCTGATCCCTTTACGCCGCCAGGAGCTGGCCGGCAACAGCCAGTTGCAGGATCTGGGCAACGCCCAGCATGACCTGCTCTCGGAGAAATCCGACCGCCTCGACCGCGAGATCCAGGAACTGCAGACGCTGATCAATCAGAAACGTCTGGCGCAGTCGCAGGAAACCGTGACCCAGCAGTCGATCGAAGCGCAAAAGGCCGGCAGCAGCAGCTTGCTCGCCACTGAGAGCTCAGCCAACCTCAAGCTCTCCGACTATCTGCTCAAAAGCACCGACCGCCTCAACGAAGTCACCCAGCAGAACCTGCAGACCAAGCAGCAACTCGACTCCCTGACCCAGAGCGATGCGGCCCTCGATGAGCAGATCAACGTGCTCAAGGGCAGCCTGTTGCTGTCGAAGATTCTCTACAAACAGAAACAAGCCCTGCCACGACTCAAGGTCGATCGTGATCTGGCGGATCAGATCGCCGACATTCGCCTGTATCAGTTCGACGTCAGCCAGCAGCGTGAACTGTTGAGCAATCCGGCGTCCTATGTCGACAGCCTGCTGGCCACTCAGCCGCCGGAACAAGTCACCCCGCAGTTGCGTAAAAGCCTGCTGGATCTGGCCAACACCCGCGTCGATCTGCTGGAGCGCCTGAACCGCGAATTGAGCTCGATGCTCAACGAATCGATCACCCTGCAACTCAACCAGAAACAACTGCTGAGCACCGCGCAGAGCCTGCGTGCGACCCTCGATGAGCAAATGTTCTGGATTCCCAGCAACAAGCCGCTGGATCTGGAGTGGATGCGGGGTGTACCGGAGCGGTTGAAACGTCAGGTTGACACACTGCCGTGGGCCTCCAGCCTGAGCGAGCTGACCGACGGCCTGACCCAGCGACCACTGCTGTTTCTGCCTCTGGCATTGCTGATCGGCGCACTGCTGTGGCGCCGCAAAAGTCTCTACGGTCGCCTGAACAAGGTTCACCAGGACATCGGCCATTTCAAACGCGACAGCCAGTGGCACACACCGCAGGCCATTCTGATCAATATTCTGCTGGCGATGCCGGTGGCGCTGGGCCTCGCCTTGTGCGGACTGGCCTTGCAGATCGACGCGCGCGGCCAGAACGCCAACATGGGCGCAGCGCTCCTGCAGATGGGTCAGGCGTGGCTGGTGTTCTACACCGCCTATCGAATCCTTGCGCCCGGCGGTGTGGCCGAATTGCACTTTCGCTGGGAAAAACCCCAGGTCGAATTCCTTCAGGGCTGGGTACGCCGGCTCGGGCTGGTGGTCATGGCGCTGGTGGCCGTAGTGGCGGTCGCCGAATTGCAACCGGCGGCGCTCGCCGACGATGTACTCGGCATGCCAGTGGTGCTGACCTGCTACGCGTTGATGGCATGGCTGCTCAGTCGCTTGCTGATCAGCAGCCCGGCCCACGAAAACGCCTCGCTGTTCCGCAAAGCCGTCGGCGTGATGTTCACCCTGCTGCCGATCGCGCTTTTTGTCGCTGTATGTTTCGGCTACTACTACACCGCCCTGAAACTCAGTGACCGACTGATCAACACCCTGTACCTGCTGATGTTCTGGCTGGTGATCGAAGCCACCTTCGTCCGTGGCCTGAGCGTTGCAGCGCGGCGCCTGGCCTACCAGCGCGCCCTGGCTAAACGTCAGGCGGCGAAAGAAGCCGGCGATGGCGAAGCGGTGATCGAAGAGCCAACGCTGGATATCGAAAAGGTCAACGAACAGTCCTTGCGCCTGATCCGCCTGGCCCTGCTCGGCGGCTTCATCGCCGCGCTGTACTGGGTCTGGTCGGACCTGATCTCGGTGTTCTCGTACCTCGACAACATCACCCTCTACGAATACACCAGCGGCACCGGCGCCAACATGAGCATGGTGCCGATCAGCATCGGCGACATGCTTGGTGCGCTGATCATCATCGGCATCACCTTTGCTCTGGCGCGCAACTTGCCGGGCCTGCTCGAAGTGTTCGTGCTGTCCAAGCTCAATCTCGCGCAGGGCAGTGCTTATGCGACCACGACGCTGCTATCGTATGTGATTGCCGGCGTTGGCTTCGTCTCGACCCTGTCGACGCTGGGCGTGAGTTGGGACAAGTTGCAATGGCTGGTGGCGGCGCTGTCGGTCGGCCTCGGTTTCGGCATGCAGGAGATTTTTGCAAACTTCATCTCCGGCATCATGATCCTCTTCGAACGCCCGGTGCGGATCGGTGACACCATCACCATCGGCAACCTCTCAGGCACGGTAAGCAAGATCCGCATCCGCGCCACGACCATCACCGACTTCGACCGCAAGGACATCATTGTCCCGAACAAGACGTTCATCACCGGGCAACTGATCAACTGGTCGCTGACCGACACCATCACCCGCGTCACGCTGAAACTCGGCGTCGACTACGGCTCCGATCTCGATCTGGTCAAGGAACTGCTGCTCAAGGCTGCCCGCGAGAACCCGCGCGTGCTCAAGGAACCCGAGCCGCATGTGTACTTCCTCAACTTCGGTGAAAGCACTCTCGACCACGAGTTGCGCATGCACGTGCGCGACCTCGGTGACCGCAACCCGGTGCTCGATGAGGTCAACCGCTTTATCAACCGCGAGTTCAAGAAGCAGCACATCAACATCTCATTCCGCCAGATGGAGGTTTATCTGAAGAACCTGCACGGACAGGAATACAAGATGGTGCCGATCGAGCCGGAAACGAAAACCATCGTGCCGATTGCCGACGATCAGAAACCGTTGCAAGAGCCGCCGCCGGCCAAACTCGACTAACCGGTCTAATCCCAGCAGAATGCTCGGACATTCTGCTGGAGCCGGCCCTTGAAAGCCCTCGACGAACTGACCTTCGACAATCGCTTCGCCCGCCTGGGCGATGCGTTCTCCGCCCACGTGCTGCCCGAGCCGATCGACAATCCGCGTCTGGTCGTGGCGAGCCCGGCGGCCCTGGCATTGCTCGATCTCGATCCGACGACCGCCGAAACCAACGAATTTGCCGAACTGTTTGGCGGCCACAAGCTATGGGCCGATGCCGAGCCGCGGGCGATGATCTATTCCGGGCATCAGTTCGGCGGTTACACGCCACAACTCGGCGATGGTCGCGGGCTGCTGCTCGGGGAGGTCTACAACACTGCCGGCGAGCATTGGGATTTGCACCTGAAGGGTGCCGGGCAGACGCCGTTTTCGCGCATGGGCGATGGCCGTGCGGTGCTGCGTTCGTCGATCCGCGAGTTCCTTGCCTCCGAAGCCTTGTTCGCGTTGAACATTCCTTCGTCGCGCGCGGCTTGTGTGATCGGCTCCGACACCCCTGTCTGGCGTGAAAAGCAGGAACGCGCAGCGATGGTCCTGCGTCTGGCGCCGAGCCACATCCGCTTCGGCCACTTCGAATACTTCTATTACACCAAGCGCCCCGAGCAGCAGAAGCAGCTCGGCGAACACGTGTTGGCGATGCACTTCCCCGAATGCCGGGAACAACCTGAACCGTATCTGGCGATGTTCCGCGAAATCGTCGAACGCAACGCCGAACTGATTGCCAAATGGCAGGCCTACGGTTTCTGCCACGGCGTGATGAACACCGACAACATGTCGATCCTCGGCATCACTTTCGACTTCGGGCCGTTCGCCTTCCTCGACGATTTCGACGCCAACTTCATCTGCAACCATTCCGATGATCAGGGCCGCTACTCGTTCAGCAATCAGGTGCCGGTAGGCCAGTGGAACCTAAGTGCATTGGCTCAAGCGTTGACGCCGTTCATCAGCGTCGAAGCCCTGCGTGAAACCCTCGGCTTGTATTTGCCACTGTTTCAGGCGCACTACCTCGACCTGATGCGCCGCCGCTTCGGATTCACCACCGCCGAGGAAGACGACCAGAAGTTGCTGGAAGACCTGCTGCAACTGATGCAGAACAGCGGCGTCGACTACACGCTGTTCTTCCGCCGACTCGGTGAAGAATCCGCCGAACAGGCCGTTTCCCGCCTACGTGATGACTTCGTCGACATCAAGGGTTTCGACGCCTGGGGCGAGCGCTACGCCGCCCGGGTTGCCCGCGATGGCAATGCTGATCAGGAACAGCGCCGCGCGCGGATGCATGCAGTCAATCCGCTGTACATTCTGCGCAATTATCTGGCGCAAAAGGCTATCGATGCGGCTGAGCAAGGGGATTACTCAGAAGTACGCCGGCTGCATGGGGTGCTGAGCAAGCCGTTTGAAGAGCAGCCGGGGATGGAGGGTTATGCCGAGCGACCGCCGGAGTGGGGCAAGCATTTGGAGATCAGTTGTTCTTCCTGAACCAACATCAGGTAAACACATCGATTGGCACATTGAAGCGCTCTGCCAACCAACGAATCTGGCGCAAGTTAAGCTTGCGCTTGCCGTTCAAAATCTCCGACACAACCGACTGAGTACCAACACCCGGCAAGTCGCTCTGAGTCAGGCCGTGTTCACGCATCATGTAACCGAGAACCTCTTCGCCACTTGCCTGGGCCATGGGGTGATGGGTGTGATCCAATTCTTCGATCCAGTCACCGATGATGTCGACCAGCCTCATCAACGGGTGCGACTCATCATCGCCGGTAATTTCCAGCAGTTCGTCGACTGCCAATACCAAGGCATCGTAGTCGTCTTCGTTTTCTGGCCGATGCAGCGAGCGAGGAAAGAGACCCGAATTTTGGTCCGCGCCGGAATCAATCCAAACATTCTCAAATCCAACAGAGCCCCCGGCGAGAGAAAAAACCGTTTGGGCATTTAAGAATTTTAGATATTCAGAGCCCTTCAAAAGCTCCGAGAGTGGAAGGCGTTTAACTGTCTTGGCGGTCATAGGAATGGTATTTCGCTCAGGTCTGCACAAGATGACCGATTAGATAAAATACAGATAGTCAGCCTCCGCGCAGACGTGCGTAGGCCCTTTCCTCAACTGAGGAAGGTAATGACCTACAGATCAATTCCTTGATAATCGCGACTTTGCCTCCAGATCAGTCTCATAGACTTCCTGCCTGAGAGCCCATCATGTCCGAACCACTCCTCATCCCCTGCCCCTCCTGCAACGGCCTCAACCGCATCCCCGCCGAGCGCCTTGCGGACCAGCCCAAGTGCGGACGCTGCAAATCCGCTGTGCTGCTGAACAAACCCTTCGATCTCAAGCAAGGCGATTACGCCAGTCAGATCAAGGGTGATCTGCCGTTGCTGGTGGATGTCTGGGCGGAATGGTGTGGGCCGTGCAAGTCGTTTGCGCCGGTGTTCGAGCAGGCGGCAGCGCAGTTGGCGGGCAAGTGCCGCTTGGCCAAGCTTGATAGCGAGGCCCATCAGCAGTTGTCGGCGCAGTTGGGGATTCGCTCGATTCCGAGTTTGATTCTGTTCAAGAACGGCAAGGAAGTGGCGCGGCAGAGTGGCGCATTTCCGTTGCCGCAGTTGATGGCGTGGCTGCGTAGCCAAGGGATCTGACACACCGTCAAACAATGTAGGAGTGAGCCTGCTCGCGATAGCGTCCTGTCAGCCAACACTTGAGTGACTGAAAGGAAGCTATCGCGAGCAGGCTCACTCCTACAGGGGATCTGCGTAGCTCAAGAGATCAGTGATCTTCGAGCAGATTGTGCAGTTCGACGAATTGCTGGGTCAGCTTGTGCCGGGGATCGAGGTGGATCAGCGGCATGCTGGCCTGGTGTGATTCGCGCATGCGCACCGAACTGGTCAGATACACCGGCAGTACCGGCAAACCTTCGGCAATCAGCTCATCGAGAATCTGCTGCGGCAGGCTGGCCCGGGCCTGGAACTGGTTGACCACGATGCCTTCGACTTCCAGACCTTCGTTGTGGTCGTCCTTCAACTCTTCGATTTCCGCGATCAGGCCGTACAGGGCCTGACGGGAGAAGCTGTCGCAATCAAAAGGAATCAACACGCGATCAGCGGCAATCAGCGCCGATACCGCGTAGAAATTCAGCGCTGGCGGCGTATCGAGGTAAATCCGGTCGTAATCCTCGGACAACTCGTCGAGCAACTTACGCAGCTTGTTGATCTTGTGCTTGGCCTCAAGCTTGGGCTGCAGGTCGGCCAATTCGGCAGTCGCAGTGATGATGTGCAGGTTGTCGAACGGGGTTTCGTAGATGTCCGCCTGATTCTTCTTCGAGAACGGGCCGGAAGACAGGGTCTGTTTGAAGAAGTCGGCAATACCCATCGGGATGTCGTCGCCGGTGAGCCCGGTCAGATACTGAGTGGAGTTGGCCTGGGCATCGAGATCGACCAACAGCGTGCGATAACCCTCGCTGGCGCTGACCGCCGCCAGATTGCAGGCAATGCTCGACTTGCCTACGCCACCTTTCTGATTGAACACCACGCGCCGCATGACCAAACCTCCGTGTATCAAAGAATGACCGAGTGTAGATGTGCGCGACGTTGCTTCGCTACCTTCATGGACGCGGACTACAGAGTCAGGAGCAAAAATCCACGGACAGCTAGGATAAAAACCGCCATTGATCGCCGAGATACCCGACAGACAAGCCGCCGACAACCTGGATAATGGCCAAGTGACAGTTTTCTTGCGAACCATTCGGTACATTTCATTGCGCAAAATGTAACCAGCATTTGCTACACACTCCTCTCACCGGGATAATGCGCGCCACTCGGCGCCCTGCGCCACGTCAAGCCTGCCGCGGCTTGGGCGACTCAATGCGTCAACAAAAGCCCGCAGGGGCGGGATGAATGTCCGTGATCAACTTCAACATCGCCCAATGGCGCGCGTGGGCCCCAGGCCTCGACGGCGTGGACGCCTGGCAGGCCTGGAGCCGACAATCGGTCGTGCTCCAGCGCAGTGATGCCGCGCCCGATGTGTCGTTTTTGCCGGCCATGCAGCGCCGTCGCCTCAGCCGACTGGCACGCATGGCGTTCAGCGTTGGCTGGCCCCTCGCCGACGGACGGGAGAATCTGCCGCTGGTGTTTGTTTCGCGTCACGGCGAAACCCCGCGTACCTACGAGATCCTCAGCGATCTGGCCAACGAACAGCCGCTGTCACCGACGCAGTTCAGCCTGTCGGTGCACAACGCGATCATCGGCCTGTGGTCGATCATGCGCGGTGAAACCAGCGAAATGACCGCCCTCGCCGCTGCTGGCGACGGCCTTGAGCACGGCATGCTGGAAGCCGCTGCCCTGCTCAACGAAGGCGCTCCGGCAGTGCTGCTGGTGATCACCGAAGAACAACCGCCCGAAGCCTATTCGGCGTGGATCGATGATGTGCCGTTTCCCTACGCACTCGGTCTTTTGCTCACCCCCGGTACCGACTGGCGGCTGACCCTGAACAGCGCCACAGAAACACGGTCAAAAGCGCACTGGCCTCACGCGCTTAATCTGTTGCGCACCCTGCTCGGCCAGCAACCCCTTTGCCAACATGCCTGGAAAAATCGTGTATGGACCTGGCAACGCAACCCGTGACCGAAAAAAACCGCGATGCCTATTACTGGCGCCTGCTGGCCACCGCCGCAAGCTTTGCCCTGTTCGGGCTAGGCGGGCTGTGCCTGCGTGTGCTGGTGTTTCCGTTGTTGGGTTGCCTGCCCGGTGACGCCGTCTCGCATCGCCAACGCGCGAGGGAGACCGTCAGTCGGCTGTTCTGGTTCTTCGTGCGGTTCATGGCCCGGACCGGCGTGCTGACCTATGACATTCAGGGCGCCGAACGTCTCGGCCGACCCGGGCAGATGATCATTGCCAACCATCCTTCGCTGATCGACGTGGTGTTCCTGATCGGTCTGGTGCGCCAGGCCAATTGCGTGGTGAAGAAAAGCCTGTGGGAAAACCCTTTCACCCGTGGCCCGTTGCGCAGCACTGAATACATCAGCAACGACGGCAGCATGGACATGCTCGATGCGGCCGCCCAATCCTTGCAAAACGGCCAGACCCTGATCATTTTCCCGGAAGGCACGCGCACCCAGCCGGGGCAGGCGCCAGCCTTCCATCGGGGCGCTGCGGCAATTGCCCTGCGCGGTGCGAAAATCCTCACGCCGGTGGTCATCAAGGTCAGCCCGACCACACTGACCAAAGCCGAACCCTGGTATCGGATCCCCCGCCGCCGCGTGCACTTCAGTTTTCGCGTCGGGGCCGATATAGACCCACAGACTTTCGCCGCGCAGGGACCCGCACCGCAAGCCTCGCGCAAGCTCAACGATTATTTGCACACCTATTTCATTAAGGAGCTCGCCGAAGATGAGCGATCTGCACCGTGACATCAAACTGCTGATCATCGATGCCCTCGGCCTCGAAGACATCAGCGTCGACGACATTGGCGACGAGCAGACGCTGTTCGGCGAAGGCCTCGGCCTGGATTCCGTCGACGCGCTGGAACTGGGCCTGGCCATCCAGAAGAAATACGGCATCAAGATCGACGCCGACGCCAAAGACACCCGTAACCATTTCACCAACGTGGCCAGCCTTGCGGCGTTCGTCACGGCAAAACAGGCAGCTTGAGACCGGACCATGCAAACTCGTGACGATATTTTCAACACCCTGCGCGATGCCTTGGTCGAGCTGTTCGAACTGGATCCTGCCCGTGTGAGCCTGGAGTCCAATCTGTATCAGGATCTGGAAATCGACAGCATCGACGCGGTCGATCTGATCGATCACATCAAGCGCCAGACCGGCAAGAAAATTGCCGCCGAAGAATTCAAATCGGTACGCACGGTCGGTGACGTGGTCGAGGCGGTCTACCGTCTGGTTCAACCGGCCGCATGAGCCGACTGATCGGCCTCGGCCTGCTGCTGGCCGGTCTGCTGTATCCCTTTGCGGTGTATTTCGGCATGGAGCATTTTGCTCCGTGGCAGTTCGGCCTGCTGTTGGGCAGTCTCTGGCTGGCACGGGCGCTGACCGGCGAGCGCAAGCCCGGCAGCCTGTGGATGGCTGGCGTGGCCATTGTGTTCTGCCTGCTGCTGGCGCTGTTCGACAGCCCGCTGTTGCTGCGCTGGTATCCGGTGCTGATCAGCGGTTTCATGCTGGTGCTGTTCAGCCTGAGCCTGAAATTCGGTCCGCCGATGGTCGAGCGCCTGGCGCGCTTGCGTGAGCCAGAGTTGCCGGACATTGCGATTCGCTATACGAGAAAGGTCACGGTGGCCTGGAGCGTGTTTTTCTTCTGCAACGGTTTGTGCGCCGCCCTCCTGACCCTGTGGGCGCCGCTGAATTGGTGGATGTTGTACACCGGCCTGATCTCCTATGGATTGATCGGCCTGATGTTTGCCATTGAATGGCTGATACGACAACGGGTAAGAGGCCGCACATGAATTGGATAAAACTTGAGCAGCTGTTGCTCAAGCCTGTGCCGGCGCGGGCCATCAGCCACGCACCGGCCCTCGATCACGCGCACCTGTGCGAACAGGCGCTGAGCATTGCCGCCGGTCTGCAAGCGCAGGGCGTGAAGCGCCTGGCTGTGCATCTTGAGGACGCCGCCGAACTGGCCATCGCTTTGCTGGGCGCATGGCGTGCCGGCGTCAGTGTGCTGCTGCCCTCGGACCTGCAAGCGCAAACCCGCCAGCGTTGGTCCGCTGACGTCGATCTGTGGCTGACGGATCATGCCGATGACGCGCAACTGAGCGACTTTAATCAGCCGCCATTGCCCGGCGCCGAACTGGATCTCGACCAGTGCCGTCTGAGCCTTTGCACGTCCGGCTCCAGCGGCGAGCCCAAGCGCATCGACAAGACCCTGTGCCAACTGGCCAACGAAGTTGAGGCGTTGGAGCAACTGTGGGGCACGGACCTCGGTGAGGCCTGCATCATCGGCAGCGTCGCCACCCAACACATCTACGGTTTGCTGTTTCGCGTGCTGTGGCCGCTGTGCGCCGGGCGCGCTTTTGTGCGACAGCAACTGGCCTTCCCGGAAGATATGCAGCGCGCCAGCCGCGAATACCCGGCCTTCGCCTGGGTCGCCAGCCCGGCGCTGCTCAAACGCATGGGCGACAACCTCGACTGGCCAGCCCTCAGCGCCGTGCGTCGGGTGTTTTCCTCCGGTGGGGCGTTGCCGCTTGAGGCCGCGCAGAGTCTGCAACAGCGCTTGCAGCAGTGGCCGACGGAAATTCTCGGCAGCTCGGAAACCGGCGGCATTGCCTGGCGTCAGGGTGAACAACTGTGGCAACCGTTCGCCGGTGTCGAACTGAGCCAGGATAACGACGGCGCTCTACTGATCGCTTCACCTTACCTGCCTGCCGGACACGTCGAGCACACCGCTGATGCAGCGCGCATCGCCGCCGATGGTCGTTTCGAACTGTTGGGGCGGTTGGACCGGATCGTCAAACTCGAAGAAAAACGCATTTCTCTGCCCATGCTCGAACAAGCGCTGGTGACCCATGACTGGGTCGCAGAAGCACGTCTCGGCGTGGTGCAGGAAAATCGCGCCTCCCTCGGTGCACTGCTGGTGCTTAGCGAGGCCGGCCTGTTTGCCTTGCGGGAACACGGCCGCCGCAACCTGACCGAAACCCTGCGCCAGCATTTGCGCCAACACTGCGAAGCGCTGGCTTTGCCGCGACGCTGGCGGCTGGTGCGGCAATTGCCGTTGAACAGCCAAGGCAAGCTGCCGCAGGTCGATATCGAAGCGCTGTTGATGGCGCCGCGACCGAAAGCGCCCGAGGTGCTGGAACAAGTCGAAAGCGCTGGCGAGTGGAGCCTGCAACTGAGCGTGCCACCGGACCTTGCCTACTTCAGCGGCCACTTCCCCAAGGCGCCGGTATTGCCCGGCGTGGTGCAGGTGGAATGGGCGTTGAACCTGGGTCGCCAATTGCTCAACCTGACCGGCCCGTTTGCCGGTATGGAAGTGCTGAAATTCCAGCAATTGGTGCGGCCCGGAGATGAAATTCAGCTGCATCTGCGGTTTGATCTGGAGCGCGGCAAGTTGTATTTCGCTTATCGCAATGACACGGCGACCTGCTCCAGTGGGCGGATCCTTTTGGGTGCAGAGCATGGTTGACCTTCGTGAGTGCTGCGCACTCAATCGCGAGCAGGCTCGCTCCCACAGGAATTACCGGCATGCATAATCCTTGTGCAGTGATCCCGGTTTATAACCACGAAACCGCGATCGGCACCGTGGTCGACGCCCTGCTCGCGCAAGGCTTGCCGTGCATTCTGGTGGATGACGCCAGCACCCAGTCCTGTGCCAAGGTGCTCGACGGTTTGGCGGAACGCGACAACGTGCACCTGGTGCGCCTGACCGCCAATCAGGGCAAGGGTGGCGCGGTCATGACCGGTTTGCGCGAAGCCTCGCTATTGGGTTTCAGCCATGCGCTGCAGGTCGATGCCGACGGTCAGCACGACTTGCACGATGTTGCCCGTTTCGTCGACGAGTCCCGCGCACATCCCGAGGCGATGATCTGCGGTTATCCGCTGTTCGACGAGAGTGTGCCGAAAGGCCGTTTGTATGCGCGCTATCTGACCCACGTGATGGTCTGGATCAACACGCTGTCGCTGCAGATCCGCGATTCGATGTGCGGTTTTCGCGTCTATCCGCTGGCCCCGACGCTGGCGGTGATCGACTCGGCAAAAGTCGGTAAGCGCATGGATTTCGACTCAGACATTCTCGTGCGCCTGTCGTGGCGCAATCAGCCGATGCGCTGGCTGCAAACCAGCGTGCACTACCCGCTGGACGGTGTGTCGCACTTCCGCTTGTTCCACGACAACGCGCTGATTTCCAGCATGCACACACGGCTGTTTCTCGGCATGTTGCTGCGCTTCCCGGTGATCCTCTGGCGGCGGTGGCGAACATGACCGGCGAAGCCGACAAAAAGCACTGGGCTGACCGCGAAGAGCGCGGCAGCTTCCTGCTGATGAAATTCACCGCGTTCGCCGCCAAGGTCTTGGGACGACGCCTGCTCAGCCCGTTGCTGTACGGCATCGTCCTGTACTTTTTCCTGTTTGGCCGCACCGCGCGACACAGCGCCTGGCAATACCAGCGGCGCCTGGCCGCATGGAGTCAGCGCGACGCGTTGCGCCCTACTCATTGGCGGGTGTTCGGTCAGTTCATGGCGTTCGCCGATTCGATGCTCGACAAGCTCGACGTATGGAACGGCAAACTGCGTATCGAACAAATCGAAATCATCGACCCGGCGCTACTGCGCAATCAGTTGCGCGGCAGTCGCGGGCAACTGCTGGTCGGCGCGCACCTGGGCAATCTGGAAGTGTGCCGCGCACTGGCGGAGATCGGCGAAAAGGTCACCATGAACGTGCTGGTACACACCAAGCACGCCGAGCAATTCAACCGCCTGCTCGGTGAAGCCGGGGCGACCAATCTGCGCCTGATTCAGGTCAGCGAACTCGACCCGGTAATCATGCTGCAACTGCACGAACGGCTGGAGCGCGGCGAGTGGCTGGCGATTGCCGGCGACCGCGTACCGCTGCATGGCGGGCGCAGCGTCACCGTGGACTTTCTCGGCCATCCGGCGCCGTTCCCGCAAGGGCCGTGGCTGCTCGCCGGTCTGCTGAAATGCCCGGTCAACCTGCTGATGTGCCTCAAGCAACCGGACGGTCACTATCGCCTGACCCTCGAGCCCTTCGCCGACGCCGTGGTATGGAAGCGCAGCGAGCGCGAGCAGGTCATTCATCAGTGGGCCACCCGCTATGCGCAGCGCCTGAGTCACTATTGCCTCGAAGCGCCGCAACAATGGTTCAACTTTTACCCTTTCTGGAAGACCGATGACCACGCCAACCCATGAGCCGGTAACCTTCGGCGAACGCCCTTTGCGCATCGAAGACGTGCTGGCCTTGGCCAACCGTCAGGCACCCGTGCAGTTGCAGAGCGACGCCGACTATCGCGAACGCATCGCCAAGGGCGCGCGGTTCCTCGATTCGCTGCTGGACAAGGAAGGCGTGATCTACGGCGTCACCACCGGTTACGGCGACTCCTGCGTGGTCGCGGTGCCGTTGCATCACGTCGAAGCGTTGCCGCGTCACCTCTACACCTTCCACGGCTGCGGGTTGGGCAAGCTGCTTGATGCGCAAGCCACACGCGCGGTGCTCGCGGCACGGTTGCAGTCGCTGTGCCACGGCGTCTCCGGGGTGCGTGTGGAACTGCTGGAGCGTCTGCACGCGTTTCTCGAATACGACATCCTCCCACTGATTCCCGAAGAAGGTTCGGTCGGCGCCAGCGGCGATCTGACGCCGCTGTCCTACGTTGCCGCAACACTGTCCGGCGAGCGTGAAGTGATGTTCCGTGGCGAGCGCCGTCAGGCGGCCGATGTGCATCGCGAACTGGGCTGGACACCTTTGGTGCTGCGCCCGAAAGAAGCACTGGCACTGATGAACGGCACTGCGGTGATGACCGGTCTTGCCTGCCTCGCTTTCGCCCGCGCCGACTATCTGCTGCAACTGGCCACGCGCATCACCGCGCTCAACGTGGTCGCGCTGCAAGGCAACCCAGAACACTTCGACGAGCGCCTGTTCGCCGCCAAACCGCATCCGGGGCAAATGCAGGTCGCCGCATGGCTGCGCAAGGATCTGGCGATCGACGCACCGACCGCGCCGCTGCATCGATTGCAGGATCGCTATTCGCTGCGCTGCGCCCCGCATGTGCTCGGGGTGTTGGCCGACAGCCTGAACTGGCTGCGTTCGTTCATCGAAACAGAACTGAACAGCGCCAACGATAACCCGATCATCGACGCCGAAGCCGAGCGCGTGTTGCACGGTGGGCACTTCTACGGCGGACATATCGCGTTCGCCATGGACAGCCTGAAAAACCTCGTGGCCAACGTTGCTGACCTGCTGGACCGGCAACTCGCCTTGCTGGTCGACGAGCGCTACAACCACGGTCTGCCGAGCAACCTCTCCGGCGCCCCGGCGGATCGCGCGATGATCAACCATGGCTTCAAAGCCGTGCAGATCGGCACCAGCGCCTGGACCGCCGAAGCGCTGAAAAATACCATGCCCGCCAGCGTCTTCTCGCGCTCCACCGAGTGTCACAACCAAGACAAAGTGAGCATGGGCACCATCGCCGCCCGCGATGCGATCCGCGTGCTGGAGCTGACCGAACAGGTCGCCGCCGCCACCCTTCTCGCCGCCAATCAAGGCGTGTGGCTGCGCGCTCAGGCCGAAGACGCGCGACCGTTGCCGCCGTCGCTGGCGGCGATGCACGAGGAACTGGCCAAGGACTTCCCGCCAGTCATCGAAGACCGCGCACTGGAAGGCGAATTGCGCCTGTGCCTGCAACGCATTGCCGCGCAACACTGGAGGCTGCATGCGTAGCGCCGGAGTGCTTCACGCCGATACTGAAATCCTCGTGCCGTTTTTCGACGTCGACACCATGCAGGTGGTTTGGCATGGCCATTACGTCAAATACCTCGAAGTGGCGCGTTGCGCGCTGCTGGACAAGATCGGCCACAACTACACGCAGATGGTCGAGTCGGGTTACGCCTGGCCAATCATCGACCTGCAACTGCGCTATGTGCGCGGCGCAGTGTTTGGTCAGCGCCTGAATGTACGCGCCAGCCTGGTTGAGTGGGAAAACCGTCTGAAGATCAATTATCTGATCACTGACCTGCACAGCGGCGAACGCCTGACCCGCGCCAGCTCGGTGCAAGTCGCCGTCGAAGTCAGCAGTCGCGAGATGCAGCTGGCCTCACCGAAGGTCTTCACCGACGCCGTAGAAAGGATGCTGCGATGAATGTTTGGGTTAAAAGCCTGAGCGTATTGGCGCTGCTGACGCTGTCAGCGCTGGCCAATGCTTTCGACCTGCAACAACTGAGCGAACAACTGGCGAAGCCGGACGTGATCCACGGCCAGTTCATTCAGGAAAAACACCTGCGCGCCCTGCCGCAGCCGCTGATCAGCAAGGGCAGTTTCGTTCTGGCGAAGAATCACGGTCTGCTCTGGATGCTGAAAACCCCGCTGAAACAGGATTACCGCATCACCGGCAAAGGCATTGCCCGCCGCGACGATAATGGCTGGCAACTGCTGCCGAACAAGAGCGCCGGGGCTGAGCAAAACCGTTTGTTCCTCGCTGTGCTGCAAGGTGACAGCAGCGGCCTGCAACGCGACTTCGAACTGGCGCTGAGCGGCGATGCACAACAGTGGAAACTCACCCTGACCCCGCGCTCGCTGCTGCTCAAGCAAGTGTTCAACCAGATCAACATCGACGGCGGCGCGCTGGTGCAGACCATCGAACTGCTGGAAACCCAGGGCGACAGCACCGTGCTGCGCATGCAGGACAGCACCGCTGGCCAACCGCTGAGCGACGCGGAGCAACATGACTTTGCCGAGTGAACGCAGGCTGCCCTGGCTGTTTCTGATCCTGCTGCTGGCCGTTGTCGCGCTGGCCGGTTGGCAATGGCGCGACGGCGCGCCGCTGTCGGCCAATCTGATGGAGCTGGTGCCCGGCACCCACCCCGACGCCCTCGAACAGCGCGCCGAGCAGCGCATGCAGGAACCGCTAAACCGAGAAATGCTGGTGCTGGTCGGCCATGCCGATCGTCAACAAGCCGTGACTATGGCGCAGACGTTGGGCGAGCAATGGCAGGCCAGCGGGTTGTTCGAAAAGGTGCAGTGGAACCTGCAAGCAGACCTGCCAGCGCTGCGCACACAACTGCTGCAAGGGCGACTGGCGATGCTCTCGGCGGATGACCGGCAATTGCTGATCGAACACCCCGACGCCTTCATTCAGCAACGCGTACAAGCCCTGTTCGACCCGTTCAGCGGTTTCAGTCTGGTGCCGAGTCAGGATGACTGGCTTGGCCTGACCGGGCGCATTCAGAACAGCCAGCCGCAGCACGGTGCAGTGCAACTGGACATCGGCAGCGGCGCGCTGATCGCCGATGCCGACGGCAAGAGCTGGGTGCTGCTGCGGGCACGCACCACCGGCAACGCGTTCGACATGAACCTGCCGCTGCAAGTAGCCGCGCTGCTGCAACATAGCCGTGAACAGGCGGCGAAATCCGACGTGCAACTGCTCGCCGCCAGCGGTTTGCTGTACGCGGCCAACGGTCAGCAGCAAGCCACTCGCGAAATGACCTGGGTCGGCGGCGGTGCCACGATCGGTATTCTGTTGCTGCTGTTGCTCGCTTTCCGTCGCTGGCGCGTGCTGCTGGCGTTCGTGCCGGTGCTGGTCGGCATGTTGTTCGGGGCGGTGGCTTGTGTCGCGCTGTTCGGCCATATGCATGTGATGACATTGGTGCTCGGCTCCAGCCTGATCGGCGTGGCCGTGGATTATCCGCTGCACTATCTGTCGAAGAGCTGGAGCCTGAAGCCGTGGCGCAGTTGGCCGGCGTTGCGCCTGACGCTGTCCGGGCTGACCCTGAGCCTGATCACCAGCGCCATCGGCTATCTCGCGCTGGCGTGGACGCCGTTCCCGGCGCTGACGCAAATCGCGGTGTTCTCCGCCGCCGGCTTGCTCGGTGCCTATCTGTCGGCGGTGTGCCTGTTGCCGGCGTTGCTGAAAAACGTCGAACTGCGCCCCGCGCAATGGCCGCTGCATCTGGCCGAGCGCATGGTTGCGCTGCGCGAAAAACTCCTCGAACGCGTACGCACGCCGGTGTTGCTGGCATTGCTGCTCGCCTTCTGTGTGGGCGGTCTGGTGCAGTTGCAAAGCAAGAATGACATTCGCCAGTGGGTCGGCGCGCCGCAACGCCTGACCGACGAAGCGCAGACCATCGCGCGCATCACCGGCTATCAGCCGACCAGCCAGTTTTTCCTCGTGCGCGCCGACAATCAGCAGCAATTGCTCGAACGTCAGGCCGCGTTGAGCGAACGTCTGGAGCAACTGGTCAACCTCGACAAGCTGCAAGGCTATCTGGCCCTCGATCAACTGGTGAGCCCGCCGAACCAGCAAGAGCAAGTGCGCCAGGCGCTGAACAAACTGCCGCAATACTGGCAGCCACTGCTCGACCTCGGCGTGCCGCTCGCCGCGTTGCAAACCGAACTACAGCAATTGCAGACCGTGCCTGCCGAGGACATCGACGCGGCATTGGCCGGCCCGCTCGGCGAGCCTTATCGCACGCTCTGGCTCGGTCCGACGGAAGACGGCGTAGCGGCAATGACCAGCCTGCAAGGCTTGAATAACCCGGCGCTGCTGCGGGTACAGGCACTCGATTTGCCAGGGGTGGTGTTGGTCGATCGCCTCGGGGAATTGAACGAAGTTTTTGCCGCGACGCAAATCAGCGCTGCCGAACTGAAACTCGCCTCCTGCGCGCTGATCGTGCTGGTGCTGATGCTGCCGTTCGGTCTCGGCGGCGCGCTGCGCATCGTCGCTCTGCCGTTGCTCGCCGCTTTATGCAGTCTGGCCAGCCTTGGCTGGCTCGGTCAGCCGCTGACCCTGTTCAGCCTGTTCGGCCTGTTGCTGGTGACGGCCATCAGCGTCGACTACGCGATTCTTATGCGCGAGCAAGTCGGTGGTGCGGCGGTGAGTTTGCTCGGCACCTTGCTGGCGGCTGTGACGACGTGGCTGTCGTTTGGTTTGCTGGCGGTTTCCAGCACGCCGGCGGTGAGCAACTTCGGTCTGTCGGTGAGCCTCGGTCTGGCGTTCAGCTTCATGCTGGCACCGTGGGCCGGGCGCCACGAACACACGGCAGCCGTCGCGGAGCCAGCGGCATGATGGTCGTCGTTTTCTGGCTGCTGGCCATGGCGCTGTTCGCCGTGGCCACTCGTATTGGCCGCCATTTCGGCCTGATCCCGATTGTCAGCCAGTTGCTGCTGGCGAGCTTCGGCTTGCCGCTGCTGATGTACTTCTGGATCGAACCGGTCTGGCAGCTCAGTGGCGCCGAACTGATCGCGCCAGACTGGCTGAAAAACCTCTACAGCCTGAGTTTTGCCCTGCTGCTCGGACACATTCTCAGTGATGTGATCGATCTGAAACTGGATCGGCAGAGCGTGAAAATCGCCGTGCCGAGTTTCCTCGTGCCGTTCGCCTGTGGTCTTGCCGCTGCGTATTGGCTGCTGCCGACGCAACCGTGGCTCAACTCGCTGGCCATCGGTCTGGTGTTCGCGATTACCGCGATCCCGGTGCTGTACCTGTATCTGCGCCACATCGAATATCCGCCGGCCGCCACTCGCCGATTGGTGCAGACCGCGATCCTCATTGATCTGACCTGCTGGACATTGTTCGGGCTCGCCCAAGGCAGTCTGCACCTGAGCAGTCTGTTGTTGCCGCTGGGCCTGGCCTGTGTGCCGTTGTTGTTGCGCGTCATCGGCGTACGCCGACCACTGACCTACAGCATCGGTTTCTTCGCGTTGCTGGTGATGGCCGAGCATTACAAACTCAACGCGCTGATCTTCGGCATTGGCTATTTGCTGTGCATGGCCGCGCTGAAAGTGCCGCTGGTGCTGCCGTTGCCGGCGCGCTGGATGAACCGTTTGCAGACGTGGCTGGCGATCCCGCTGATTCTGACGTTCGGCATCGTCCAGATCGACGTGCACAGTGCCCTCGCCAGCCTTGGTCCGCTGCAATGGGCGGCGCTGCTGCTGTTGCCGATTGCCAGTAAACTGCTTGGCAACTGGCTCGGCCTCGGCTGGGCCGGCGCTTCGTTCGAAGGCGCCAGCCGTTGGCGCGAAAGCGTGCTGCTGAACATTCGCGGCCTGAGCGAAATCGTCTTTCTCAATTTGCTCTTGCAACAACAACTCATCACCCCGGCGCTGTACTTCGCGCTGATGCTGATGGGCCTGATCGCGACGCTGCTACCGGCCCTTATCGGCCTGCATCGCGCGCCGCTGGATATCAAATCCCACCTGCCCCGGAGTTCACGTGCCAATCGTTGAAATGGAATCCCGTCAGGTCGTGATCATCGGTGCCGGCCCGTCCGGCGCCATCGCCGCTGCGCTGCTCAAGCGCAAGGGCCACGATGTACTGGTGATCGAGCGCCAGCATTTTCCGCGCTTTTCGATCGGCGAAAGCCTGCTCAGCCATTGCCTGGATTTCGTCGAAGAGGCGGGCATGCTCGACGCCGTCAACGCCGCCGGATTCCAGCGCAAGACCGGCGCCGCATTCGCCTGGGGCGAGCGTTACAGCGCCTTTGATTTCGGTGACACCTTTACCGGCGGCAAACCGACCACGTTTCAGGTGCAACGCGCCGATTTCGACAAACTGCTGGCCGATCAAGCGGCGCTGCAAGGCGCGGAAATCCGCTACGGCGATGCCATCGTCAGCGTCGATTTCGACCGGACAAAACCGTTGCTCGAGGTGCGCCGCGAGGACGGCAGCGAGTATCGCGTCGAAGCGGATTTCGTCCTCGATGCCAGCGGCTACGGTCGCGTGTTATCGCGACTGCTGGACCTCGAAGCACCGTCGAATTTCCCGGTGCGTCAGGCGGTGTTCACCCACGTCGAAGATCACATCGACAACCCGTCGTTCGACCGCGAAAAGATCCTCGTCACCACCCATCCTGAGCATCGCGATATCTGGTTCTGGACGATCCCGTTCAGCAACGGACGCTGCTCGGTGGGTGTGGTCGCGGCGCAAGAGCATTTCAAGGGCCGCGACAGCGATCTGGATGCCTGCCTGCGCAGCTTCATCGCCGAAACCCCAAGCCTTGCCGGCGTACTCGACAAGGCTGTGTGGGACACCCCGGCGCGCACCCTCGGCGGTTACGCCGCCAATGTGAAAACCCTGCACGGGGCGGGCTTCGCCCTGCTCGGCAACGCGGCAGAATTTCTCGACCCGGTGTTCTCCTCCGGCGTGACCATCGCCATGCGCTCGGCGAGCATGGCCGCCGCCGTGCTGCACCGTCAGTTACAAGGTGAAACGGTCGACTGGCAAAGCGAATTCGCCGAGCCGCTCAAGCGCGGCGTCGACACCTTCCGCTGCTACGTCGAGGGCTGGTATGCCGGCACGTTTCAAGACGTGATTTTTTATGAAGACAGTCAGGCGGAAATCCGTCGGATGATTTGCTCGATCCTCGCCGGCTACGCCTGGGATGAGCGCAACCCGTTCGTCAGCGAAGCGCGCCGTCGCTTGAAGATGATTTCCGAACTTTGTGCAAAGGACGCCACATGAACTACTTGAGCGATAGCTACGTTGAGGAGACCCGCTTCGGTGTCTGGTTCCTGCGCAGCCACACCTGGCAGCACCATGTGTTGCGGGTGGCGATCAATGATTTGCGTGGTTTGTTCAGTGAAGCGCTGCCGGAACATCCGGTGTTGCTGGACGCTGGTTGCGGACAGGGCAAGTCGTTCGGTCATCTGCGCCAGACCTTCGCGCCACAGCGTTTGATCGGTGTTGACGCCGATCCGCACAGCCTGGAGTTGAGCGCTGAAGAAGCGACGCGTCTGGGCCTCGATGTAGAGCTGATCGGCAGTGACTGCGCGACGCTCAATGTGCCGGACGCCAGCGTTGATCTGCTGTTCTGCCACCAGACCTTTCATCATCTGGTCGAGCAGGAAAAGGCTTTGGCCGAGTTTTACCGGGTGCTGAAACCGGGTGGCTATCTGCTGTTCGCCGAGTCCACCGAGGCTTACATTGATACTTGGGTGATCCGCTGGTTGTTCCGCCATCCGATGCACGTGCAAAAGAGTGCGGCGCAGTACCTGCAGATGATTCGCGGGCAGGGTTTCGAGTTTGCCGAGAAGAATGTCTCGTACCCGTATCTGTGGTGGAGCCGGTCGAAGGATTTTGGTTTGCTGGAGCGGTTCGGGGTGCGCAAGCCGAAACCGTTTGGGCAGCGTGAGGAAACGCTGGTAAACGTGGTAGCGCGCAAGCCGCTGCAAGGTACTTTCTGATGCACAGCTATCGACCTGCACACCCGAAACCCTGTGGGAGCTGGCTTGCCAGCGATAGCGGTGTGTCAGTCAACAAAAATGCTCGATGTGCCGGCGCCATCGCTGGCAAGCCAGCTCCCACAAGGTTTGTGGTGTGGCTAATGTTGGTGGTATTTGTCCTCCTGAGTGCCTGCGCCAGCCAGGCGCCGTTGCCGGCGGGCAATCCGACACTCCCGCTGCCGCTGCAATTGCACATTGAACGCAATCAAGCCGAACAACGCCAGGACTGGCTGCTGGTGATCCAGCGCGAAGGCCCGGGCATCCGCTGGTCGATGATGGATCCGCTGGGTATTCCGCAAGCGCGTCAGCAACTGATCGACGGCCACTGGCAGGCCGATGGGCTGTTGCCGCCGAACCCGGAAGCCCGCGAATTGTTTGCTGCGCTGTTATTCGCCCTGACCCCGTCCGGCGAACTGCTGCGAAATTACCCCGCCGCGCAACAACAGGGACAGCAACGCGCTCTGCCGGCGCGCTGGGATATCCGTTATTCACAACCGTTGAGCTTCGAATTGAACCTGCCCCAAGGCCCGCACTACCGCGTTTCTCCGCTGGGTGAACCGACACCATGACCGCTTACCTGAATGCCCTCGGCGTGATTTGCGCACTGGGCCGCGACAAACATGCCGTCGCGCGCAACCTGTTCGCCGGCGACTGCTCAGGCATGCGCCGCGAGTCCGGCTGGGTGGCGGAGCGTGAGTTGCCGGTCGCTGCCGTCCAGGGTGAACTGGCGCCGATCCCGGCAGAACTCGCCGATCAGCGCAGCCGCAATAACCAGCTGTTGCTGGAAGCGGCATTGCAGATTCGCAATGAGATCAACCAGGCGATCCAGACTTATGGCCGCGAGCGCATCGGCGTGGTCCTCGGCACCAGCACTTCGGGCATCGACGAGGCCAGCCGTGGTCTGGCGCACTACATCCGCGAGCAGCGTTTCCCGGCGGAATACGACTACCGCCAACAGGAGCTCGGCGCCCCGGCCAATTTCCTCGCCGACTGGCTGCAACTGAGCGGCCCGGCCTATGTGATTTCCACGGCGTGCACCTCCAGCGCCCGCGCATTGATGAGCGCTCAGCGTCTGCTCGATCTGGGCCTGTGCGACGCGGTGCTGTGTGGCGGCGTCGACAGCCTGTGCAAACTGACCCTCAACGGTTTCTCGTCACTTGAAGCGATATCCGACGAGCGCTGCAATCCGTTCTCGGCCAACCGCAGCGGCATCAATATCGGCGAAGCAGCTGTGCTGTTCGTCATGAGCAAACAACAGGGCGAAGGCCCGGCCATTGCCTTGCTCGGCGCCGGTGCCAGTTCCGACGCCCATCACATTTCCGCCCCCGAGCCGACCGGGCGCGGTGCCCTGCAAGCAATGCAGAAAGCCTTGAGCCGCGCTCATCTGCAAGCAGCGCAGATCAGCTACCTGAACCTGCACGGCACCGCCACCCAACACAACGACGCGATGGAAAGTCTGGCGGTTGCGACGCTGTTCCCTGAGGGCGTCGCCTGCTCCTCGACCAAACCGATGACCGGCCATACCCTCGGCGCGGCCGGTGCGCTGGAAGCGGCGTTCTGCTGGCTGAGCCTGAGCGCCGACAACCCCGCTCACGCCTTGCCGCCGCACGTCTGGGATGCGCAGGCCGATCCCGCGCTGCCGTCGCTGCAGTGGGTGACCGCGAGCGAGCGCCTGACGTCCATTGCACCCCGCTACCTGATGAGCAACTCGTTTGCCTTCGGCGGCAATAACGTCAGCCTGATTATCGGAGACGCCCCATGACGGCCTGGCCGCTCGCCGAACTGCTGCCCCATGCGGGTGACATGATTCTGATCGACAGCATCTCAAGCTTTGACGATGAGCAGATTTTCACCCGCCTCACGGTCAAGCCCGATGGCTTGTTCAATCTGCCCGACGGCAGCCTGCCAGCCTGGGTCGGCATCGAGCTGATGGCGCAAAGCGTCGCCGCTTTTGCCGGTTGCCACGCAAAGCAGAAAGGCAATCCGGTGGAGCTGGGCTTTCTGCTCGGCACACGCAAGTTCGAGTGCAACGTCGAAGCGTTTCCCGCCGGCACCGATCTGACCATTCATGGTCTGCGCTCGCTGGAAGACGACAACGGCATGGGTGTCTTCGAATGCCATATCAATGGCGATGGCATTCATGCCAGCGCGCGCCTGAATGTGTTCCGTCCGCCTCAGGTCAATCAATATCTGCAACAGACACAGGAGTCGAACGATGACTGAATCCGTACTGGTCACCGGCTCCAGCCGTGGCATCGGCCGGGCCATTGCCTTGCGTCTGGCGCAGGCCGGGCACGATATCGTCCTGCATTGCCGCAGCGGCGTGACTGAGGCGCAAGGCGTTCAGGCGCAAATCGAAGCGCTGGGGCGCAAGGCGCGGATTCTGCAATTCGACGTTGCCGACCGGGAAACCTGCAAGGCCATCCTTGAAGCTGACGTGGAAACTCACGGCGCCTATTACGGCGTGGTGTTGAACGCCGGGCTGACCCGCGACGGCGCGTTTCCAGCGCTGAGCGACGACGATTGGGACGTGGTCCTGCGCACTAACCTCGACGGTTTCTACAACGTTCTGCACCCGGTGATGATGCCGATGATCCGCCGCCGCGCCGCCGGGCGCATTGTCTGCATCACCTCAGTGTCGGGGCTGATCGGCAACCGTGGCCAGGTCAACTACAGCGCCTCCAAGGCCGGCGTGATCGGCGCGGCAAAGGCGTTGGCGATCGAGCTGGGCAAGCGCAAAATCACCGTTAACTGCGTCGCACCGGGCCTGATCGACACGGCGATGCTCGACGAAAACGTGCCGGTGGAAGAATTGATGAAAATGATCCCCGCGCAACGCATGGGCACCCCGGAAGAGGTCGCCAGTGCAGTGAATTTCCTGATGTCGGCGGAAGCCTCGTACATCACCCGCCAGGTGCTGGCGGTCAACGGAGGCTTGTGCTGATGAAGCGCGTCGTCGTCACCGGCATGGCCGGCATCACCTCGCTGGGCAGCGACTGGGAGACCATCGCTGGCAACTTCGCGGCCAATCGCAGCGGCATTCGCCGCATGGACGAGTGGGATCGCTTCAGCGAACTCAACACGCGCCTGGCCGGCCCGATCGATGACTTCGAAGTACCTGCGCACTGGACCCGCAAGCAATTGCGCAGCATGGGCCGGGTGTCGCGACTGGCAGTCGGCGCGGCGGAAAAAGCCCTGGCTGACGCCGGTTTGCTCGGTGACGAATCGATCAAGGATGGGCGCATGGGCGTGGCTTGTGGTTCGTCCACTGGCAGCACCGACGAGATCAAAGCGTTCGGCAACATGCTGCTCAACTCGGTGGCCGAAGGCCTCAACGCCAACTCCTATGTGCGGATGATGCCGCACACCACCGCCGCCAATATCAGCATTTTCTTTGGCCTCACCGGGCGTTTGATCCCGACGTCCAGCGCCTGCACCAGCGGCAGCCAGGGCATCGGTTACGCCTACGAGGCGATCAAGTTCGGCCGCCTGCCCCTGATGCTCGCCGGCGGCGCCGAAGAGCTGTGCCCGACCGAAGCCATGGTCTTCGACGCACTCTACGCCACCAGCCTGAAAAACGATGCGCCGCAAACCAGCCCACGCCCGTACGACAAGGGCCGCGATGGCTTGGTGATCGGTGAAGGTGGCGGCATGCTGGTGCTTGAAGAGCTGGAACATGCTTTGGCGCGCGGTGCGCACATCCACGCCGAGATTGTCGGTTTCGGCAGCAACGCCGACGGCCAGCACACCACGCGCCCGGAGCAAGTGACCATGCGCCGCGCCATGGAACTGGCGCTGGAAGACGCCGGACTCGCGCCGGATGCCATCGGTTATGTAAATGGTCACGGCACCGCTACAGAACAGGGCGACATTGCCGAAACACTGGCGACCAGCAGTTTGTTCGGTGAACGCATGCCGATCAGCTCGCAGAAGAGCTTCCTCGGCCACACCCTCGGCGCCTGCGGTGCGCTGGAGTCATGGTTCAGCATCGAGATGATGAACCGCGATCTGTACGTGCACACGTTCAACCTCGACGAGGTCGATCCGCACTGCGGCAAGCTCGATTACCTGCGCGGTGAATTCCGCCAGATGCATCACGACTACGTGATGAACAACAATTTCGCTTTTGGTGGGGTCAACACCTCGTTGATTTTCCGCCGCTGGCACTGACCGCAACACCTTTTGGAGTGAAGGGAATGACTCAGTTTCACCGCATCGCCGCTCTGTTGGCACTGTTTTTTGTGCTCGGCGGTTGCACCAGCAAACCGGTTTACAACGCCAGGGAAGAGTTCTCGCCCAATCTCGGCTTCACCCAGCAACAGATGAGCCGCGCGATCGTCACCGCGCTCAATGACCGCCAGTGGGTCGTGCAGTCGGTGCGTCCGGGCATGATCAAAGCGGCAATCACTGTACGCGGTCGCCATCACGCCGAAGTCGACATCCCGTTCACCCCGACTTCGTTCGAAATCGACTACCGCAGCAGCTACGGCCTCGACGCCAAGGACGGCAAGATCCACGGCAACTACAACCGCTGGGTCAACCGCCTGCGCGACAACGTGCTCAAGGAGCTGTCGATCAACCCCGACATCGAGTTCGTCAACGATCTGGGCATCGTTAAACAGGGCGCCGACGAGCCGACCTACCTGAGCTTCCGCGAAGGCGTCAAACGCGCTACCGACGCCGGCCTGCTCGACGGCAGCGTAAAGTTCTACCTGGCCGGCGAAACGCTGCCCAAGCAAGTGCGCAAACTCGACACCGTGAGCAGCAGCCGCAAGACCAACGGCTCGAACAAATCCGACGAAGACGCCTGCTTCTGGGCTCTGCAATCGGCGCTGGCCACCCTGCAGAACGCTGCGAAAAAAGCCGACGCCAATGCGGTGATCAACATCGCCAGCGTCGACCAGCGCGATCTGTACAAAGACACCGAGAAATTCCAGTGCCGTGCCGGGCTGGTGGTGTCGAGCGTGGCATTGCGCGGGGACTTGGCGCACGTGGATTGATGGGATTGTAGAAACGACAAAGGGCGCCATTCGGCGCCCTTTCACAAACAGGTTGGCTTGTCATCGCCGATCACCTGTCCGGCTCTGCGATGGCTGGTCGCCCAGGATCCTCAGAGTCTCACAAGCCCCTTGCGGGAACGCTCGCAGTATTGCCCGAATCATCAATCAGGACAACGGCTGGCGTTTGGCCTCACTGCGCCACTTCTGTTGCCATTACAGCCCAAGCGCCCGCCTGACTGCGGCTTTAACGGCGCAGAACTCTTCTGTTTCAAGGTGTGAGATCAAATAGACGCGCCGTCCTTCACGATCTCTGCTTTTGATCCGGTCCAGTCGGGAAAGGCTGACAGTGGCCACCATATCGCACTTCGCCCAACAGATCGGGCTGGCGCCTTGAAGATGGCTGGAGAGTTCGAAATGGTGATCAAGTAAACAATCCGGTGCAGTGGTACTGAGCGGTACGACCGTCACCAACATACTGTTGGTTCTGTGTTTTCGTATCACGACAACGGGTCTGACCTTGACCATCTCAGGTACTTCATAACCTCTGAAGTCGCAGATCAGAACACTACCTTCCTTGGGCTGGTATCGAAGTGGCATCCATGGCACTCACTTAAAGAAATCGATTCTGCGCAAGAAAACAAACGCTCGCTAAAACAGTTCGTAACCGCAAATGTGGTGAACACGGCTCCACAAGCTGAACACTCGCCACACAGCATCTACACTCGCTCATGCAGGCCATCGATACGCCTGTCAGAACGGCGGGCCCGGTCGGTCGAGCACTCGCGGTTCTCTTTCACCGTCAAGGAGATGACCATGCAAGTGAAAGCCCTGATAGCCGCTGCGCTTTTCGCGCTACTGCCCAGCGCCAGCCACGCCACCAACCTGATGTACATGCCCTTCGAAACCGTGCTGTCGGACGCGATTCGCGCCGGGCGGCTGGATGGCAGTGTGAAGTTCTATCTGCTCGGCAATGGGCCGCAGGGCACGCAGCAGTTGTTGCGGCGTGGGGTGGTCAGTGATCTGAAAACCAACGGTTTCAACAAGAGTGACCACGATTCCTGCGAGTGGGTGTTGCAGTCAAATCTGATTAAGTTACAGGCTGATGCCAAGCGGGTCGGGGCGAATGCGGTGGTGAATATCGTCAGTTACTACGACCAGTATGTGCGCAAGGATTTGAATACGTACGAGTGCCGGGCGGGGATATTTGTCACGCGGGTGGCGCTGAAGGGGGATTTGGTGCGGTTGCCCTAACGGCAAGATCAAAAGATCGCAGCCTTCGGCTACTCCTACAATGGAATTCGCGTTTCCCTGTAGGAGTTGCCGAAGGCTGCGATCTTTTAAGCGGACTCGACCTTGCGCGTAAGCAGGTCGACAAACGCCTTGGCCATCGGTGACTTCTGATCCTTGCGCTGCACCAGCCACACCGCAGACACCGCTTCCGGATCGAGCAACGGTCGGTAGACCACGCCGTCGATGCGCATCCGCTGATAGGACGCCGGCAGCACCGAAACCCCCAGCCCCGCTGCGACCAGACCGATAATAGTCATCGCCTCGCCCGCCTCTTGGGCGAAGTGCGGGCTGAACCCGGCATCACGCGCCAGACTCAGCAATTGCGCATACAGCCCGCTGCCGTAGCTGCGCGGAAAGAACACGAACGGCTCCAGCGCCAGCGCCGAGAGGAACAGCCCTTCTTCACTGCCCTGCGCCAGTGGATGCTTGGAACCAAGCACCGCGACCAGCGGCTCACGCATCAACTCCACCACGCTGAGCGAATCCGGCAAACCCAGCGGGCGCATGATACCGACCTCGATCGACTCATCCATCAAACCCTCGGCGACTTGCGTGCTACTCATCTCGCGAAGGTTGAGATGCACCGCCGGAAAACGCTGACGGAAGGAAAAGATCGCCTGTGGAATCGTCGAGTTGAACGGCGCCGACGAGGTGAAACCAATCTTCAACTCGCCCAGTTCACCGAGTTGCGCACGCCGGGCGACATCCGCCGCCTTATCGACCTGCGCCAGCACCAGCCGCGCCTCCTCCAGAAACAATCGCCCGGCCTCACTCAGCTCGACCCGGCGATTGGTGCGTTCGAACAGCCGCGCGCCAACCTCTTGCTCCAGCGCCTGAATCTGCTGGCTCAGCGGCGGCTGCGAGATGCCAAGCACCTGTGCGGCGCGGCCGAAATGCAGTTCTTCGGCAACGGCGATGAAGTAGCGCAGATGACGCAATTCCATGGAAACCCCATTAGGTCGTTAAAACTATCAAACAGGTCGAACAATATATTGGATAGAAACATTAGCCAGCTATATGATTTTTTCATTGCCTGCCTGGCCGTGCCCTCCGAGGTCTGAAGTGAAAACTGCTGTCGCGCCCCTAGCCCATGAAGTCCCGCCTGCTGCGGCCGACGATGTCGACGCCGAGCTGCAAGAGATCTACATCGAAAAAGGCACGCCGATGTTCATGCGCACGGTGCTGGCGCTGTTCAGCGGCGGCTTCGCGACGTTTGCCCTGCTCTATTGCGTGCAGCCGATGATGCCGCTGCTGTCCCACGAGTACGGAATCAACGCCGCGCAGAGCAGCCTGATCCTCTCGGTGGCCACCGGCATGCTCGCCATCGGCCTGCTGATCACCGGGCCGATCTCTGATCGGATCGGGCGCAAACCGGTGATGGTGACTGCGCTGTTCGCAGCGGCGCTGTGCACCATGGCCAGCGCAATGATGCCGAGCTGGGAAGGCGTGCTGATCATGCGTGCGCTGATCGGGCTGTCGTTGAGCGGTCTGGCAGCGGTGGCGATGACCTATCTGAGTGAAGAAATTCACCCGCAACACATTGGCCTGGCGATGGGTTTGTACATCGGCGGCAACGCGATTGGCGGGATGAGCGGGCGCTTGATCACCGGCGTGTTGATCGACTTTGTCAGCTGGCACACGGCGATGCTGGTGATCGGCGGTCTGGCGATGATTGCCGCAGCGGTGTTCTGGAAGATCCTCCCCGAATCGCGCAACTTCCGCTCACGCTCACTGCACCCGCGCAGTCTGCTCGATGGTTTCACCATGCATTTTCGCGATGCCGGTCTGCCGTTGCTGTTTCTTGAAGCGTTCCTGTTGATGGGCGCGTTTGTCACGCTGTTCAACTACATCGGTTATCGCTTGCTGGCCGCGCCGTACAACCTCGATCAGGTGTTCGTTGGCTTGCTGTCGGTGGTGTACCTGTCGGGGATCTACAGCTCGGCGAAGATTGGCTCATTGGCGGACAAACTGGGGCGACGCAAGGTGCTGTGGGCGACCATTGCACTGATGTTTGCGGGTCTTGCGTTGACGATGTTTACGCCGCTGCCGCTGGTTATTGTCGGCATGTTGATTTTCACCTTTGGCTTCTTTGGCGCGCATTCGGTGGCGAGCAGTTGGATCGGTCGACGCGCGACGAAGGCCAAGGGGCAGGCCTCATCGTTGTATCTGTTCAGTTATTACGCCGGGTCGAGCATTGCCGGGACGGCGGGCGGGGTGTTCTGGCATCTCGGCGGGTGGAACGGGATTGGCCTGTTTATCGGCTCGTTGTTGCTGATCGCGCTGCTGGTAGCGTTGAAACTGGCGAAGTTGCCGCCGTTGCAGGGTGTTAAGGCCTGACACAAAACCCCTGTAGGAGTGAGCCTGCTCGCGATAGCGGTGTGTCAGCCAACACATCGGTCGACTGACTCACCGCTATCGCGAGCAGGCTCACTCCTACAAATGATCTGTGTCCGACGTTGGATCGCGGAAACAAAAACGCCCGGCATTTAGCCGGGCGTTTTTTATGGTGTGGCGATCACTCGTGATACTGCGCCGACAGTTCATGCACCGCACGCAGGAACGCACCCGCATGCTCCGGATCAACCTCAGGGGTGATGCCATGGCCGAGGTTGAACACGTGGCCGCTGCCCTTGCCATAGCTGGCCAGAATGCGCCCGACTTCAGTGCGGATCGCTTCCGGTTTGGCGTAAAGCACGGTCGGGTCCATGTTGCCTTGCAGCGCAACTTTGTCGCCAACGCGGGCGCGGGCGTTGCCGATGTCGCAGGTCCAGTCCAGACCCAAGGCGTCGGCGCCGGCGTCGGCGATGCTTTCCAGCCACAGGCCGCCGTTTTTGGTGAAGAGGATCACCGGCACTTGGCGACCGTCGTGCTCGCGGATAAGGCCGCTGACGATTTTCTTCATGTAAGCCAGCGAGAACTCCTGATACGCCGCTGCCGACAGGTTGCCGCCCCAAGTATCGAATATCTGCACCGCTTGCGCGCCGGCCATGATCTGGCCGTTGAGGTACGAAGTCACCGACTGCGCCAGTTTATCCAGCAGCAGGTGCATGGCTTGCGGGTTGTCGTAGAGCATCGCCTTGGTCTTGCGGAAGTCCTTCGACGAGCCGCCTTCAACCATGTAGGTGGCCAGTGTCCACGGGCTGCCGGAGAAACCGATCAGCGGCACGCGACCGTTCAGTTCGCGACGGATGGTGCTGACCGCGTCCATCACGTAGCCGAGGTCTTTGTGCGGATCAGGGATCGGCAACGCTTCGATATCAGCGAGGGTGCTGACGACTTTTTTGAAGCGCGGACCTTCACCGGTCTCGAAGTACAGGCCCTGGCCCATGGCATCGGGGATGGTGAGGATGTCGGAAAACAGGATCGCCGCGTCCAGTTGTGGATAGCGGTCGAGCGGTTGCATGGTGACTTCGCAGGCGAATTCCGGATTCATGCACAGGCTCATGAAATCACCGGCGTGGGCACGGCTGGCGCGGTATTCCGGCAGGTAGCGACCGGCCTGACGCATCATCCACACCGGGGTGACGTCAACGGGTTGCTTGAGCAGGGCGCGGAGGAAACGGTCGTTCTTCAGGGCAGTCATGTCGGCATCCGGAAAAAAAGTGCGGGCATTTTCTCAGAGCGCGACGCAAAAGGCACGGATGCAGGTCAGCCTTTTGTCTATCGGGTCAATTTATTGCGTTGGAATGCAGATTTTTGCAGCAACACAAAGCACTGTGGGAGCCGGCTTGCGAGCGATGCAGACACCTCGTTTTGTCAGATTGAGCGAGGTGATGCTATCGCTGGCAAGCCAGCTCCCACAGGTATTGCATTGCGGTCAGCTAGAAGGGTTTAGACGCCCAAGTAATCGAGGATCCCTTCGGCAGCATTGCGGCCTTCGAAGATCGCCGTCACCACCAGGTCGGAACCGCGCACCATGTCGCCACCGGCAAAGATTTTCGGATTGCTGGTCTGGTGCTTGTACTGACCTTGCTCAGGCGCAACAACGCGGCCCTGGCTGTCGGTCTGGATCTCGAACTGCTCGAACCACGGCGCCGGGCTCGGGCGGAAGCCGAAAGCGATAACCACGGCATCGGCCGGGATAATCTCTTCGGAACCCGGGATCGGCTCGGGGCTGCGACGGCCACGGGCGTCCGGTTCGCCGAGACGGGTCTCGACCACTTTGACGCCTTCGACCTTGTCCTCACCGACGATAGCGATCGGCTGGCGGTTGTAGAGGAATTTCACGCCTTCTTCCTTGGCGTTCTTCACCTCTTTGCGCGAGCCGGGCATGTTCGCTTCGTCACGACGATAAGCGCAGGTCACCGACTTGGCGCCCTGACGGATCGACGTGCGGTTGCAGTCCATCGCCGTGTCACCGCCGCCCAGCACCACAACCTTCTTGCCTTTCATGTCGACGAAATCTTCCGGCGACTTTTCAAAGCCCAGGTTGCGATTGACGTTGGCAATGAGGAAGTCCAGCGCGTCATACACGCCCGGCAGATCCTCACCGGCAAAACCGCCCTTCATGTAGGTGTAGGTGCCCATGCCCATGAACACCGCATCGTATTCGGCGAGCAGTTGTTCCATGGTCACGTCTTTGCCGACTTCGGTATTCAGACGGAACTCGATGCCCATGCCAGTGAAGACTTCGCGACGATTGCTCAGCACGGTCTTTTCCAGCTTGAACTCGGGGATGCCGAAGGTCAGCAGACCGCCGATTTCCGGGTTCTTGTCGAACACCACCGGGGTCACGCCGCCGCGTACCAACACGTCGGCACAACCCAGGCCCGCCGGGCCCGCACCGATGATCGCGACACGTTTGCCGGTCGGTTTGACCTTGGACATGTCCGGGCGCCAGCCCATGGCGAACGCGGTGTCGGTGATGTACTTCTCGACCGATCCGATGGTCACCGCGCCGAAGCCGTCGTTAAGGGTGCAGGCACCCTCGCACAGACGATCCTGCGGGCACACCCGGCCGCAGACTTCCGGCAGGGTGTTGGTCTGGTGCGACAGCTCGGCGGCCTGAAGGATGTTGCCCTCGGCCACCAGCTTCAACCAGTTGGGAATGAAGTTGTGTACCGGGCACTTCCATTCGCAATACGGGTTGCCGCAACCCAGGCAGCGGTGAGCCTGATCGGCCGACTGCTGGGGTTTGAACGGTTCGTAGATTTCGACGAACTCTTTCTTGCGTTGACGCAACAGTTTCTTCTTCGGATCTTTGCGCCCGACATCGATGAACTGGAAGTCGTTATTCAGACGTTCAGCCATTGTTAAAACCTCATCAAACTCTTCAGGCGCATATCACTGCGGGTTGGCACGAGTGCTGGAAAGCAACGATTTCAGGTTGGCAGCCTTGGGCTTGACCAGCCAGAAACGGCGCAGGTAGTCATCGAGGTTTTCGGCGAGTTCACGACCCCACTCGCTGTCGGTTTCCGCGACGTACTCGTTCAGCACGTTTTGCAGGTGGCTGCGATAGGCTTCCATCGCCTCGCCGCTGATCCGCTGGATTTCCACCAGTTCGTGGTTGACCCGGTCAACGAAGGTGTTGTCCTGATCGAGCACGTAGGCGAAACCACCGGTCATGCCAGAGCCGAAGTTGTAACCGGTCTTGCCCAGCACGCAGACAAAACCACCGGTCATGTACTCACAGCAGTGATCGCCAGTGCCTTCCACAACCGTGTGGGCACCGGAGTTGCGCACGGCGAAACGCTCGCCTGCGGTGCCGGCGGCGAACAGCTTGCCGCCGGTGGCGCCGTACAGGCAGGTGTTGCCGATGATGGCGCTTTCCTGAGTTTTGTAAACGCTGCCCTTCGGCGGCACGATGGTCAGCTTGCCACCGGTCATGCCTTTGCCGACGTAGTCGTTGGCATCGCCTTCGAGGTACATGTTCAGACCGCCGGCGTTCCACACGCCGAAGCTCTGACCGGCAGTGCCTTTGAAGCGGAAGGTGATCGGCGCTTTCGCCATCCCTTGGTTGCCATGCTTGCGGGCGATTTCGCCGGAGATCCGCGCGCCGATCGAACGGTCGCAGTTGCAGATATCCAGATCGAACTCGGCGCCGCTCATGTCGTTGATCGCCGACGAAGCCATCTCGACCATTTTCTCGGCCAGCAGGCCTTGGTCGAATGGTGGGTTGCGCTCAACGCCGCAGAACTGCGGTTTGTCCGCCGGGATGTGATCGCTGCCCAACAGCGGCGTCAGGTCCAGGTGGTTTTGCTTGGCGGTCTGGCCTTCGAGGATTTCCAGCAGATCGGTGCGACCGATCAGCTCTTCGAGGGAGCGCACGCCGAGCTTGGCCAGCCACTCACGGGTTTCTTCGGCGACGTAGGTGAAGAAATTCACCACCATGTCGACGGTACCGATGTAGTGATCCTTGCGCAGCTTCTCGTTCTGAGTGGCGACGCCGGTGGCGCAGTTGTTCAGGTGGCAGATACGCAGGTATTTGCAGCCCAGCGCGATCATTGGCGCGGTACCGAAGCCGAAGCTTTCGGCGCCGAGGATCGCAGCCTTGATCACGTCGAGGCCGGTTTTCAAGCCGCCGTCGGTCTGCACCCGGACTTTGCCGCGCAGGTCGTTGCCACGCAGGGTCTGGTGAGTTTCGGCGAGGCCGAGTTCCCACGGTGCGCCGGCGTATTTGATCGAAGTCAGCGGCGAAGCACCGGTGCCACCGTCGTAGCCGGAGATGGTGATCAAGTCCGCATAGGCCTTGGCCACACCGGCGGCGATAGTGCCGACGCCTGCTTCCGCAACCAATTTGACCGAAACCAGCGCCTTCGGGTTGACCTGTTTCAAGTCGAAAATCAGCTGCGACAAGTCTTCGATCGAGTAGATGTCGTGGTGCGGCGGTGGCGAAATCAGGGTTACGCCCGGCACTGCGTAACGCAGCTTGGCGATCAGCCCGTTGACCTTGCCGCCCGGCAGTTGCCCGCCCTCGCCCGGCTTGGCGCCTTGCGCGACCTTGATCTGCAGCACTTCGGCGTTGACCAGGTATTCCGGGGTTACCCCGAAACGGCCAGTCGCAACTTGCTTGATTTTCGAGCTCTTGATGGTGCCGTAACGCGCCGGATCTTCACCACCTTCGCCGGAGTTCGAACGCGCGCCGAGGCGGTTCATGGCTTCGGCCAGGGCTTCGTGAGCTTCCGGCGACAAAGCGCCCAGCGAGATACCGGCGGAGTCGAAGCGCTTGAGCACCGATTCCAGCGGTTCGATTTCACTGATGTCCAGCGGCGTGTCGAGGGTCTTGACCTTGAACAGGTCGCGGATCATCGACACCGGACGGTTGTCCACCAGCGAGGTGTATTCCTTGAACTTGGCGTAGTCGCCCTGCTGCACGGCGGCTTGCAGGGTGTTGACCACGTCCGGGTTGTAAGCGTGATATTCGCCACCATGGACGAACTTCAGCAGACCGCCCTGCTGGATCGGCTTGCGCGGACTCCAGGCTTCGGTAGCCAGTGCTTTCTGCTCGGCTTCGATGTCGACGAAACGCGCACCCTTGATGCGGCTCGGCACGCCACGGAAGCTCAGGTCGCAGACTTCTTCGGACAGGCCGATGGCTTCGAACAGCTGCGCGCCACGGTACGAAGCGATGGTCGAAATACCCATCTTCGACAGGATTTTCAGCAGACCTTTGGTGATGCCTTTGCGGTAGTTCTTGAACACCTCGTAGAGGTCGCCCAGCACTTCACCGGTACGGATCAGGTCGCCCAGCACTTCGTACGCCAGGAACGGATAGACCGCGGAGGCGCCGAAACCGATCAGCACCGCGAAGTGATGCGGGTCACGGGCGGTAGCAGTTTCAACAAGGATGTTGGAATCGCAGCGCAGGCCTTTTTCGGTCAGCCGGTGGTGCACGGCACCGGTCGCCAGCGAGGCGTGGATCGGCAGCTTGCCTGGGGCGATATGACGGTCGCTCAGAACGATCTGGGTACGACCGGCGCGCACGGCTTCTTCAGCCTGATCGGCAACGTTGCGAATGGCCGCTTCGAGGCCAACGCTTTCGTCGTAGTTGAGGTCGATGATCTGCCGTTCGAAACCCGGGCGGTCGAGGTTCATCAGCGAGCGCCACTTGGCCGGCGAGATCACTGGCGAGCTGAGGATCACGCGCGAGGCGTGTTCCGGCGACTCCTGGAAAATGTTGCGCTCGGCACCGAGGCAGATTTCCAGCGACATCACGATCGCTTCACGCAGCGGGTCGATCGGCGGGTTGGTGACCTGCGCGAACTGCTGACGGAAATAGTCGTACGGCGTGCGCACACGCTGGGACAGCACGGCCATCGGCGTGTCGTCGCCCATCGAGCCAACGGCTTCGTAGCCTTGCTCGCCAAGCGGACGCAGGACCTGATCGCGCTCTTCGAACGTGACCTGATACATCTTCATGTATTGCTTGAGCTGATCGACGTCGTAAAACGCCGAACCGTGGTCGTTGTCTTCCATGGTCGCCTGAATGCGCAGGGCATTCTTGCGCAGCCATTGCTTGTACGGATGACGGGATTTCAGACGGTTGTCGATCGCATCGGTGTCGAGGATCTGCCCGGTTTCGGTGTCCACCGCGAAGATCTGCCCAGGGCCGACACGGCCTTTGGCAATCACGTCTTCCGGCTTGTAATCCCACACGCCGATTTCCGACGCGAGGGTAATGAAACCGTTGGTGGTGGTGACCCAACGCGCCGGGCGCAGACCGTTACGGTCAAGCAGGCACACCGCGTAGCGACCGTCGGTCATGACCACGCCGGCCGGGCCGTCCCACGGTTCCATGTGCATCGAGTTGTACTCGTAGAACGCACGCAGATCCGGGTCCATGGTTTCGACGTTCTGCCACGCCGGCGGAATGATCATCCGCACGCCACGGAACAGGTCGATACCACCGGTGACCATCAGCTCGAGCATGTTGTCCATGCTCGAGGAGTCGGAACCGACACGGTTGACCAGCGGGCCGAGCTCTTCCAGATCCATCAGATCGTTGCTGAACTTGGTCCGACGGGCCTGCGCCCAGTTACGGTTACCGGTAATGGTGTTGATCTCGCCGTTGTGGGCGAGAAAGCGGAATGGCTGCGCCAGCGGCCATTTCGGCAGGGTGTTGGTGGAGAAGCGCTGGTGGAACACGCAGATCGCGGTTTGCAGGCGCTCGTCACTCAGGTCCGGATAAAACGCGGCCAGATCGGCCGGCATCATCAGGCCTTTATAGATGATGGTTTTGTGCGAAAAGCTGCAGATGTAGTGGTCGGAGTCGACGGCGTTGGATACCGACGAACGGCGACGGGCACTGAACAGCTTCACGGCCATGTCCTGATCGCTCAGGCCTTCGCCGCCGATGTACACCTGCTCGATCTGCGGCAGGCGCTCGAGAGCGAGGCGGCCGAGGACGCTGGTGTCGATTGGCACTTTACGCCAGCCGATCAGTTGCAGGCCTTCAGCGAGGATCTCGCGGTTCATGTTCTCGCGAGCGGCTTCGGCCTTGACCGGATCCTGGTTGAAGAAAACCATGCCCACCGCGTATTGCTTGGGCAACTCGACGCTGAAGGTTTCCTGGGCAATGGCTCGCAGGAACGCGTCAGGTTTTTGAATCAGCAGACCGCAACCGTCACCGGTCTTGCCGTCGGCATTAATCCCACCGCGGTGGGTCATGCAGGTCAGGGCCTCGATGGCCGTTTGCAAAAGGGTATGACTGGGCTCGCCCTGCATATGGGCTATCAGGCCGAAACCGCAGTTATCCTTGAATTCATCTGGTTGGTACAGACCTGCTTTCATAGACACTTTCTCACCAGGCTGCCTCTTTTCGAGGCAAATTTCTTTTCAATTCAACCACTTGCGTCCTGCGCCGAACGTACGCCGGCTTGGCGGGGGCAAAAGGGTGGTCATTGTACACAGCGACACAGAGGCTCACAAATTTGACGACGAAATGTCGCAAATTCATGTCGCATTTGTGAAAGGTTTAAAGCGATCTGCTGTGCTAGTCAAAACTTTTTTAATTTTGACCGCAACGACTCAAAGACTACTGTAACGCAGACACCACAAGGCACGCGGTCTGTAGAGACGGCGCGCACTTGCAGAAATTTTGAGGTGCTTGGAGAGGCGGCCTGGGTAAGGCCGCCGAATCTTCAGCGAGTTGTTGCCAGTTCCTGTTGGACGCTGGCGACAGTGCGAGGCCAAGGTTTACCAGCCTGAACCTTCGCTGGCAAGGCCTTGATGGCAGAAACGGCTGCATCACGATTGGCGAAGTTGCCGTAGGTGATCACATAGAGAGGCTTGCCGTTGAGCACTTTCTTGAAATAACGGTACTCGCCGCCCTGCTCTTTGACGAAGTTTTGCGCCGCCGCTTCAGAGCTGGTGCCGAGGATCTGCACCACGTAGTTGCCGGTCGGCTGACCGGCGTACCAGCTGCCACCGGCGGCTTTGGCAACGGTCACCGGCTTCTCGGCCGGTTTGGCAGCGGCGACTGGCTTGGCTGGCGCTGGAGCCGGTTTGGCGACTGGCGCGGCTGGAGCAGGCTTGGCGGTGGCAACTTGCGTCGGCGCCGGGGTGGGCTTGGCGGCTGGCAACGGAACCGGTGTCGGCGCGGGACCGGCCGGAACGCCCGCAGGCGGTGCGGAAGTGGTTACGGTCGGCGGGGTATTGCTGGAACCTTCCAGTGGCACACCATCGTCGCCTTCGGTAATACCGCCGGCCGCTTCGGCCAACGGGCCGCGCATGACCGGTTGCGAGTTGCCGACCAGCGGCAACGGCATCGGCTGTGTATTACCGGCGAACTCGACGTTCGGCGCGCCGCCATTGGCTGCGCCCTGGCCCAATGGCAACTGTGCCTGCTCATTGGCCGGTGCACCGGTGGTCGGCGCCTTGTTGCGACCCGGCATCAGCCAGGCGGCAGCGACCGCGACCACAACGACGGCGGAAATGGCCAATACGTGTTTCTTCGGCATGTTGAACCCCATACTTGGACGCTTGACCGCTGAGCGGCTGGCAATCATGACTTCGATCAGAGCATCGCGAGCGACCTGGTTGATGTTGCCCGGCCAACCCTCGGCACTTTCGTGAATATCAGAGATCTGATCTGCGGTGAAAAGTTCGACACCCCGGCCGGCACCTTCGAGCCGTTGGTCGAGATATTCGCGAGTCTCTTCTTCGGTGTAAGGCTGCAACTCGATGACGTGAAAGCGCTCTTCCTCAAGATGCAAAGCCTCAAGCTGAGCGATCAGCGACGACTCACCGAACAAGAACACGTGCGGGCGACCTTCCGGTGCGCCGGCACCCAGCGCCATCAGCGCTTCGAGGGCGGATTCATCGAGCTGCTCGGCGTCATCCACCAACAGATAGACTTCCTGACCGGTCAACGCGAGTTGCACCACTTGTTCCAGAATCGCGCCAACATCGGCCTGAGCGACGTTCAGTGCCTGCGCCACTTGGCGCAGCACGCCAGCGGCATCACCGGCGCCACGGGCGGAAACCACCACGCTCTGCACCGACTGCTTGTTGGTGCTGGCGACCAGCGCCTGGCGCAGCAGCGTCTTGCCGCTGCCTTGCGGGCCAGTGACCACCAGTAGCAACTGGCTGTAACGCGCCAGATGATGCAACTGCCCCAGCACCGGTTTGCGCTGGGCCGGGAAGAACTTGAAGCCCGGCACGCGTGGCGCGAACGGGTCGTGACTTAACTGGAAATGGCCGAGGAACGCCTCGTCGGCATGCAAACTAGTCATCGGAATCTTATTAACCTTTAAGCTGAGCCAGGGCGCGGTAATCCGCTCCCAGCGTGGCCTGTAGAACCTCTTTCGGATAATCGTCGGTCACTACCGCTTCGCCCATCCGGCGCAGCAGCACCAGGCGCAGACGACCGTCGATCACTTTTTTGTCGATTGCCATGTGTTGAAGAAAATCGGCCTCGGTCATTTCAGTCGGTGGCACCACCGGCAGACCGGCGCGCTGGAACAGGCGGATACCGCGATCGCGTTCCTCATCACTGATCCAGCCCAGACGCGCAGACATCTCCAGCGCCATCACCGTGCCAGCTGCGACCGCTTCCCCATGCAACCAGACACCATAGCCCATGTGGGTCTCGATGGCGTGACCAAAGGTGTGGCCAAGGTTGAGCGTGGCGCGCACACCGGTTTCCTTCTCATCGGCGCCGACCACCGCAGCCTTGGCTGCGCAGGAGCGCTCGATGGCGTAAGTCAGGGCTTTCTGGTCCAGCGCGCGCAGGGCGTCGACGTTGTCTTCGAGCCAGGTCAGGAACGGCTCGTCGCAGATCAGCCCGTATTTGATGACTTCCGCCAGGCCGGCAGACAGTTCGCGCTCTGGCAGGGTTTTCAGGGACGCCGTATCGATCAGCACCACGTTCGGCTGATAGAACGCGCCGACCATGTTCTTGCCCAGCGGATGGTTGATACCGGTCTTGCCGCCCACCGATGAATCGACCTGAGAAAGCAAAGTGGTTGGAATCTGGATGAAGTCGACGCCGCGCTGATAGCAGGATGCGGCGAAACCGGCCATGTCGCCGATCACACCGCCGCCCAAGGCGATCACGGTGGTGCGGCGATCATGACGGGCGGTCAGCAGACCGTCGAAGATCAGTTGCAGGGTTTCCCAGTTCTTGAAGGCTTCGCCGTCCGGCAGCACCACGGAGATCACCGAGAACTGCGCGAGGCTGCGGGTCAGACGTTCAAGATAGAGCGGCGCAACGGTCTCGTTGGAGATGATTGCCACTTGCCGCCCATGGATGTGCGGAGCCAGCAACTCGGGCTGATCCAACAAACCTTCGCCAATATGAATCGGGTAGCTGCGCTCGCCTAGATCGACCTTGAGTGTCTGCATGTGTCCCCACAGTGAAGATGGAAGCAGGCGTCCTGCCCTGAATTATTGGTTGTCTGCGGCCTACAGCGGGTATGACGCCGCTCGCACGCCATCCGCCACAACCTCGACGGGCTGTGACAGGACGCCGAGGATAGCGCATTTCGAACGATGCTTTAACGGGGTGGAAGCTGCGCCAGACGATCAAGAATGTCGAGCACCACCATGCGTGGCGGCCGTTCGTCGGTTTCCACCACCAGATCGGCGATTTCCCGATAGAGCGGATCGCGGATCGCCAGCAGGTCGCGCAGGGTTTTCTCCGGATTGGCGGTGCGCAGCAACGGCCGATTGCGGTCGCGCGCCGTGCGGCCGACTTGCTGTTCGACGGAGGCGTGCAGATACACCACTCGCCCACCCTCATGCAGGGCCTTGCGATTGGCATCGCGCATGACGGCGCCACCGCCGGTCGCCAAGACCACGCCGTCGAACGCGCACAGCTCGGCAATCATCGCCTGCTCACGGTCACGAAAGCCGGGCTCGCCTTCCTTGTCGAAGATCCACGGGATATTGGCGCCCGTGCGCAGTTCAATTTCCTTGTCGGAATCTTTGAACGGCAGGCGCAGCTCTTTGGCCAGCAACCGGCCGATGGTGCTTTTGCCAGCGCCCATCGGTCCTACAAGAATCAAATTTCGCACAGAATCAACGACTCACAGCAATCGCCTGGTTATTCATGATACGTGGTGTGAGAAATACCAGCAGCTCGGATTTTTTCTCCGAAACCACATCACGCCTGAAAAGGCGGCCAAGATACGGCACATCGCCAAGAAATGGCACCTTATCTACAACCTTGCTTTGAGTATTTGAGAAAACACCGCCAATCACGATGGTTTCGCCGTCGTTGACCAGCACCTTGGCGTTGACCTCGTTTTTCTTGATTGGCGGCACATCCTGCACTTTGTTCAGGTAGTCCGGTTCGTCCTTGGTGACCTTGACCTCCATGATAATGCGGTTGTCGGGGGTGATCTGCGGCGTCACTTCCAGCGATAGCGAGGCTTCCTTGAACGACACCGAAGTCGCACCACTGGAGCTGGCTTCCTGATACGGAATTTCAGTGCCTTTGAGGATTTTGGCGGTTTCCTTGTCGGAGGTGACCACTTTCGGTTGCGAGACGATTTCACCGTTGCCGGTCTTCTCCATCGCTGTCAGCTCAAGATCGAGCAGGACATTGTCAGTGATGAAGGCAATGCCAATCCCTGAAGTATTGCCCACGGTACCCATGTCGACGAACGGTGAGTTGGTGCTGGTGCTGCCGGGTGTACCAATGGTGGTCGACGAACCGTTGACTCCGGAGGCGTTCCAGTTGCCCTTGTTCTGAATCGACCCGCCCCAGCGCACACCCAGACTTTTATCGTAATCGACGTTGGCCTCGACAATTCGCGCCTCGATCATTACCTGACGCACCGGGATATCCAGCTGTGCCACGATTCGCCGCAGTTCGTCGAGGCGATCCTGGGTCTGGTAGGCGATGATGTTGTTGGTCCGTTCATCGACGGTAATCGAACCGCGTTCATCGATTTTCGCTTCGGCACTGGTCACCGACTGGAACAACTTGGCGATGTCTGCTGCCTTGGCGTAGTTCACTTGCAGCAGCTCACGGCGCAACGGCGCCAGTTCGGCGATCTGTTTCTGCGACTCCAGTTCCTGGCGCTCGCGTGCTGCGATTTCATCGGCTGGAGCGACCAGCAGCACGTTACCGATCTTGCGTTTATCCAGGCCTTTGGTTTTCAACACCAGATCCAGCGCCTGATCCCACGGCACGTTTTGCAGGCGCAAGGTGATGCCACCCTGCACCGTGTCGCTGGCGACCAGATTGAGATTGGTGAAGTCGGCGATCAGTTGCAGCACCGAGCGCACATCAATGTCCTGGAAGTTCAGCGAAAGCTTTTCGCCCACGTACGCCTGACGGTCAGCGTTGCGTTTTTGCAGGTCATCGACCGTCATTGGGCGGATGCTGACGGTCAGTTTGTTGTCGGTCTGGAAGGTGGAGTACTCGTAGGTGCCGCTGGGCTCGACGGTAATAACCGTGCGATCAGCGGTCACTGCGGCATTGACGAACTGCACCGGGGTGGCGAAATCCTTGACGTCGAGGCGCACCCGCAGCTTCTCCGGCAACTGCGTGCGGGCGAAACTGAGAATGATCTTGCCGTCATGCTCTTGGATATCCGGGGCCATGGTCGGATCGGAAAGGTCGATGACGACATTGCCTTCGCCTGCTGTTCCACGCTGGAAATCCACACCGCGAATCGCCCGGCTTTTCGGTACAAATGCCTTGGTGGGCGCAGTAGCTTTTGCAGTAGCACGAGGCGCAACGACAGCAGGACGCGGCGCAGCTGCCGGTGCGCCCTGACCGACGACCACGAACAGGTTATTGCCCTCGACCCGCGTGGTGTAAGGCGCCAGCTGCGTCAGGCTGACAATCAGCCGCGTGCGCTCCTTCGCTTCGACCACCGTGGCCGTTCGCGCATTGCCACTACCCAGATCGAGGTTCTTGCTGGCCAACTGACTGACAACACCGGGCAGATCCAACGCAATCCGCGCCGGTGATTCAGTGGTGTAGCCCTTGGGCTGCGGCGGCGGGCCGTCGAACGACAACTTCAGCTCGACGCGATCACCCGGCAACGCCGCGACATCCAGCGTCTTCAGATTGGCCGCGAGTACCATCGGCGACATCAGCGCTATCCATAGCGAAAAACCGAGGGTGGAGAAAATCCTGTTCATTGTTCGACTTCCACTATGAGTGCTCTTTCAAAGGAATGGTGCGCGGACGCTCCAGCCAGGCGCCTTCGCCGTCGGGCACGATCTCGACCACATCGACCTGGGTGGCGCTGATGGCGACGATGCGACCGTCGTTGCGCCCCAGGTAATCGCCGACTTTCAGCCGGTGCACCGCGCCCGCTCCGCGCAACAACGCGAAGGAGCCGGAAGCATTGGCAATCGTGCCGACCATCTCGAACTGCTCGATGTTGAAACCTTCGAGGTATTGCTTGACCCGGTTGGGGTCGGGTTTGACGTTGCGTGAGCCATGTTTCTGCCCGGCCAGATCGACCCGCACCTGGCGCGAGAACGGACTGCGCAGGTTGGCCGCGCTGTAAGTGAATGTGGGGTAAGACCGGAATGTCGGGGTTGGTTCAATCTTGCCTGCCGGGCGCAGGCGCACTTCGTTCAGGTAGGCATCGAGATCGCTGAAGTCATCGCTGCCACCACAACCGTTCAGCGCGAGCAGCGTCATCGACAACGCGATGTAACGAATCGGGCTCATTTCTGCAGCCCCTTGTCGTTATAGCGATAGGTCTTGGCAAGGATGCTCATGCGCAGCTTCGGCCCGCCCTCTTTATCGGCAGGAGCGAGTTCGAAATCATGCAAGGTGACAATGCGCGGCAGCCCGGCCACGCCACTGACGAAAGTGGCCAGGTCGTGATAGGCGCCGGTGACGGTGATCTGGATCGGTAGCTCGATGTAAAACTGCTGAGTGACCTCCGGCAGCAGTTTGATCTCTTCGAACTCCAGGCCACTGCCCAGGCCAGTACGGGTGATGTCTTCGAGCAGGCCCGGCACTTCGGTGTCACTGGGCAATTGCCGCAGCAGCACGCCGAAGGTATTTTCCATTTCCTTCATTTGCTGGGTGTACAGCTCGAGATTGGCTGACAGGCGCGCCTTGCTGGCGAACTGTTCCTTGAGCGCGACTTCTTCTTCGCGCTTGGCCTCCAGCTGGTTTTCCATATCGCTGATGAAAAAGTTATAGCCAAGCGCCAACACCAGCACCATCAACAGCGCTCCGGCCATGGCTTTCACGGCGGCCGGCCAGGAACCGATGTTGCTGGTGTCGAGATCGTTGAAATCAATGTCGCGCAGACTTTCCAGCCATTCGGACGGCTTCATTGCTCGTCCTCCACGGTGCGGGGTTGGGTCTGCCGTACCGTCAGTTCAAAGGTGTTGGCCTGATCCACCTGGCCTGCAGTCGTTGCCTTCACCTCATTGAGGCTCGGTGCGTCGAACCAGTCGGAGGCCTCCAGATTGCGCATCAGGTCTGAGACCCGATTGTTCGATTCGGCAGCACCACTGATCGACAGGGTTTTGCCGACCATCTTCACATCGGTGAAATACACGCCGTCCGGCAGCGTACGCGCCAGCTGATCGAAGATTCGCCCGCTGATCTGCCGGTTGCCCTGCAAATCCTGAATGATGCGCATGCGTTCGACCAATTGCTGACGGCGCGCCTTGAGTTCGCTGATCTGCTTGATTCGTTCGTCGACCACGGCGATCTGCTTGCCGATGTAGTCGTTGCGCGCCACTTGCCGCTCAATGGCCGCGCTGATCACCTGATCGGCAATCAGCACCGCTCCGACCGAGCCGACCACCACTCCGATCAAGGCCAGCAGAAAGCGTTTGCGCCGTTCTTCGCGACGCTCTTCGCGCCACGGCAGGAGGTTGATCCGCGCCATCAGTCGAAACTCCTGAGCGCGAGCCCGCAGGCGATCATCAGCGCCGGCGCATCGCTGGCCAATGCTCCAGCGTTGACCTTGCTGCTCAAGGCCATGCTGGCAAAGGGATTGGCTACTTGCGTCGGCGTATTCAGGCGCTGCTCGATCAAACGGTCCAGCCCTGGCACCGACGCCGTGCCGCCGGCCAACAGAATGTGATCGACCGCGTTGTATTGGCCGGAGGCGAAGAAGAATTGCAGCGAGCGCGACACTTGTTGCACCAGCGCCTCGCGAAACGGCTGCAAGACCTCGCTGATGTAATCATCGGGCAGACCACCCTGTTTTTTCGCCAGCCCGGCCTGCTCGAGGGTCAGGCCATAGCGGCGCTGGATTTCCTCGGTCAGTTGCCGGCCACCGAACAATTGCTCGCGGGTATAGATGATCTTGCCGTTGTGCAGGACGCTGAGGGTGGTCATGGTCGCGCCGATGTCGACCACCGCGACGGTCAGACGCTCCTGCGAGGCCGCCAGTTGCGTCGCAAGCAGGCCGAATGAACGCTCCAGCGCATAGGCCTCGACATCGACCACCCGCGCCGTCAGGCCGGCGAGGGCAAGCGCCGCTTCACGGACTTCGACGTTTTCCTTGCGACAGGCGGCGAGCAACACGTTGACCCGCTCGGGATTGCGCGGCGATACACCCTGGACTTCAAAATCGATGGCGACTTCGTCCAGCGGGTAGGGAATATATTGGTCGGCTTCGATCTTGAGCTGGTTTTCCAGCTCGTCGTCGGACAGCCCGGCGTCCATTTCGATGACTTTGGTGATCACCGCAGAACCGGCCACCGCGACCGCCACGCTCTTGAGCCCGGTGCGCGCCTTGACCAGCACACGGCTCAGGGCCTGACCGACGCCTTCAAGTTCGGCGATGTTTTTTTCGACCACGGCGTTGACCGGCAACGGCTCTACCGCATACGCCTCGACCCGGTAGCGATCACCCTGACGGCTCAGTTCCAGCAGCTTCACTGACGTGGAACTGATGTCGATCCCCAGTAACGTATTGGCCTTTTTATTGAAGAGTCCCAGCACTACCAATTCCCTATGACTTTCCGTGAGTTACGGACTCTGTAATACGCATTGCGTTCCTTCACCCCGTCTTGACAGAAGCGCAAATGACGCCCCCAGCAGAAAAGTGCTTATAATGCCCAGCGTTTTTTTCCGCTTTTTACTGCAAGCGCGGATGGTTCTGTGTGTAGCCGGAGCCCCGTCGCCAAATTCATTCTTTGCCCTGGATGTCCAAAAGCCTTGATTCGTCTGCTGAAATTTTTCGGTTGGTCCATCGTCGCCGTTTTCTGCGGACTGCTTTTAGGTCTCAGCGGCGCGTTTCTTTACCTTAGTCCGGGTTTGCCGTCTGTGGAGGCTCTGCGAAGCATTCAGTTGCAGATTCCGTTGCGGGTCTACAGCAGCGACAACAAGTTGATCGCAGAATTTGGCGAAATGCGCCGTACACCGATCCGTTTCGCCGACATTCCCCCCAATTTCATTAATGCGTTACTAAGTGCTGAAGACGACAATTTCGCCAACCACTATGGCGTCGATCCGAGCAGCCTGATGCGCGCCGCGACCCAACTGGTCAAAAGCGGACACATTCAGTCCGGCGGCAGCACCATCACCATGCAGGTGGCGAAGAACTTCTTCCTGACCAGCGAACGCAGTTTTTCGCGCAAAACCACCGAAATCCTTCTGGCCCTGCAGATCGAGCGGCAGCTGACCAAGGATGAAATCCTTGAGCTGTACGTGAACAAGATCTATCTGGGCAACCGCGCCTATGGCATCGAAGCGGCGGCGCAGGTGTATTACGGCAAGTCGATCCGTGATGTCAGCCTGGCGCAGATGGCGATGATCGCCGGCCTGCCGAAAGCGCCTTCGCGCTTCAACCCGCTGGCCAACCCGGCACGCAGCAAAGAACGCCGCGACTGGATCCTCGGGCGCATGTACAAGCTCGGCAAGATCAGCGAAGCGGACTACACCGCCGCGATCAACGAGCCGCTGAACGCCAGCTATCACGTGCCAACCCCGGAAGTGAACGCGCCGTACATCGCCGAGATGGCCCGCGCCGAAATGGTCGGCCGCTATGGCAGCGACGCTTACACCGAAGGTTTCCGCGTCACCACCACGGTGCCGAGCAACCTGCAGGAAATGGCTAACACCGCGCTGCACGAAGGCCTGATGACCTACGACCAGCGTCACGGCTACCGTGGCCCCGAGTCGCGCCTGCCGGGCAAGACCCGTGAGGCCTGGGCCAGCGAACTGACCAAACAACGCACGATCAGCAGCCTCGAACCGGCCATCGTCACCCAGGTCGACAAGAACGGCCTGCAAGTGCTGACGCGCACCGGCGAAGAGCACGTCGCCTGGGACACCATGAAATGGGCACGACCGTTCCTCAACACCAACAGCATGGGCGCCAATCCGCGTCAGCCGTCGGATGTTGCACAGGTCGGCGATCTGGTTCGCGTGCAGCGCCAGAAAGACAATTCGCTGAAATTCAGCCAGATCCCGCAGGCACAAGGTGCACTGGTGTCGCTGGACCCGCAGAACGGTGCGATTCGCTCGCTGGTCGGCGGTTTCGCCTTCGAGCAGAGCAACTACAACCGTGCCATGCAGGCCAAGCGTCAGCCGGGTTCGAGCTTCAAACCGTTCGTCTACAGCGCCGCGCTGGATAGCGGCTATACCGCTGCCACGCTGGTCAACGACGCGCCGATCGTGTTCGTCGACGAGTACCTGGACAAGGTCTGGCGTCCGAAGAACGACACCAACACCTTCCTCGGCCCGATCCGTTTGCGTGAGGCGCTGTACAAGTCGCGCAACCTCGTGTCGATCCGCCTGCTGCAGGCGATGGGCGTGGGCAAAACCATCGACTACATCACTCGTTTCGGCTTCAACAAGCAGGATCTGCCGCCAAACCTGTCGCTGGCGCTGGGCACTGCAACGCTGACGCCGATGGAGATTGCCACCGGTTGGAGTACGTTCGCCAACGGCGGCTACAAGATCACTCCGTACATCATCGACAAGATTGAAAGCCGCAACGGCGACACGCTGTTCGTCGCCAACCCGCCGACCGTGCCTCAGGGTAGTTCGGCGACGGACGGTATCGCAGCGCCGCACACCGATTCGTTTACGGTCAACGCCACACCGGTTGCGGGCGAAGTGCCGGGCAGCGCGGCCGTGCCGCAAGCACCGGCAGTGGCTGAGCGAATTGTCGATGGTCGCACTACGTACATCCTCAACAGCATGTTGCAGGACGTGATCAAGCTTGGCACCGGCCGTCGCGCACTGGCCATGGGCCGCAGCGATATCGCCGGGAAAACCGGTACCACCAACGAATCGAAAGACGCGTGGTTCTCCGGGTATAACGCCGACTACGTGACCACGGTGTGGACCGGCTTCGATCAGCCGGAAAGCCTCGGACGCCGTGAGTTCGGCGGTACTGTGGCGCTACCGATCTGGATGAACTACATGTCGGCTGCGCTCAAGGACAAGCCGCCGCACGTGCAGCCTGAGCCGGAAGGTTTGCTGAGCTTGCGTGTGGACCCGGTCAGTGGCCGTGCGGCGACGCCGAGCACACCCGGCGCGTACTTCGAGCTGTTCAAGTCTGAAGACACGCCACCGTCGGTGAATGAACTGGGCAATGGCGCCGTACCGGGCAGCCCGCTGCCAGCAGATGAGCAGGCGCCGATCGACTTGTTCTGATCTGCTGCTAATGAAAAGCCCCGCCTTCGGTTGAAGTGCGGGGCTTTTTATTGCCTGAGGATCAAGAGCCCCTCACCCTAGCCCTCTCCCGGAGGGAGAGGGGACTGATTGGGGGATGCTGGTGAGTGATGCCGACCTGAACGTGCTGTGCTGAATCCATAGGCGCTAACGCACTTTCAGATCGGTGTATCTCGCGAATCTTCCACGGTCAGTCCCCTCTCCCTCAGGGTTAGGGTGAGGGGGCTCTTGATCTTCGGGCAATAAAAAACCCCGACTCTCACGAGCCGGGGCTTCTGTTTGAAGTGCTACAACGAATTAACCGTTGAACACGTCATCCACGCTTTTCAGCGGGTAGTTCTTCGGATACGGCAGGGTCGCCACACCGGTCTCGATCGCAGCTTTGGCCACAGCGTCGGAGATCAGGGTGATCAGGCGCTTGTCCATTGGCTTCGGAATGATGTACTCACGGCCGAATTCCAGCGGAGCACCGCCGTAGGCATCGCACACGTCCTGTGGAACCGGCAGCTTGGCCAGTTCACGCAGGGCGTTGGCCGCAGCCACTTTCATTTCTTCGTTGATGCGCTTGGCGCGAACGTCCAGGGCACCACGGAAGATGAACGGGAAGCCCAGTACATTGTTGACCTGGTTCGGGTAGTCCGAACGGCCGGTGGCCATGATCACGTCGCTACGGGTGGCGTGCGCCAGCTCCGGGGAGATTTCCGGATCCGGGTTCGAGCAGGCGAACACGATCGGGTTGGCCGCCATCGACAGCAGGCCTTCAGCGCTCAGCAGGTTCGGGCCGGACAGACCGACGAACACGTCAGCGCCTGCCAGTGCGTCAGCCAGGGTGCGCTTGTCGGTGGCGTGAGCGAACACGGCTTTGTACTGGTTCAGGTCGTCACGGCCGGAGTGGATCACGCCGGTACGGTCAACCATGAAGATGTTTTCGATGCGTGCGCCCATGCTCACCAGCAGTTTCATGCAGGAGATGGCGGCAGCACCGGCGCCCAGGCAGACGATTTTCGCGTCCGGCAGGGTTTTGCCAGCGATTTCCAGAGCGTTGATCATGCCCGCAGCGGTCACGATCGCGGTGCCGTGCTGGTCATCGTGGAATACCGGAATGTCGCACTGCTCGATCAGAGCACGTTCGATCTCAAAGCACTCTGGCGCCTTGATGTCTTCCAGGTTGATGCCACCGAAGGTGATGGAGATACGCTTGACGGTGTCGATGAAGGCTTGCGGGCTTTCGGAGTCGACTTCGATGTCGAAAACGTCGATACCGGCGAAGCGCTTGAACAGTACGCCTTTACCTTCCATCACTGGCTTGGAAGCCAATGGGCCGAGGTTGCCCAGGCCGAGAATCGCGGTGCCATCGGAAATGACTGCAACCAGGTTGCCCTTGCCGGTGTATTTGTAGGCCAGTTCAGGATCGCGAGCGATCTCACGCACTGGTTCAGCTACGCCGGGGCTGTAGGCCAGCGACAAGTCGCGAGCGGTAGCAGTGGCCTTGGTGAGCTCGACACTCAGCTTCCCTGGACGAGGATTGGCATGATATTCGAGAGCGGCAGTTTTCAGATCAGACATTTTGGCATTCCGCTTTTTACTGTTGGACAGACTGGTCAGCGAGGATACGCGCCTCGCAAAGTCCCCACAAGACTGAGCGGTCACCCCTGTCAAGCGCCCTGCCCTACGACTTTGGGCCAAGAGCCACGGCGCACAAGGGCTGGACTGTTCACAATCGACAGAAAAAATGTCTACAATTTTTCTTCAGTGCGGCGTTTGCAACATTGATGGATCCGTCAGCGGAAGCAACCAACGTGACTGACCGGATTGCAGCCCAGCGCGCCGCGAACGATCGACGATCCAGCCACGAGCCTCGATCTGCTTGCCTTTCAGCGCTTGCAAATGGGCATTGTCGAATTGTCCGACCAGATTGGGTGCAACGCGCAACACAAGCGCGTCCTGCAACTCGATCCAAATTCCACCGCGATTGCGCTGAACCTTGCTCACACGCCCACTGATCACGGCGAAACCCGAGCGTTGAATCTGCGCCGCTTTCAGTACAGGTGACTGCCGCCAGAGGCCCAGCCCGGCCTTTCGCGCACTGCGTTCGGCGGCTTGCTGACAGGCAACAAGATCGACATTCGGCGCAACGGCGACCTGATAACCGAGGCCATCGGCGAGCATTTGCGCTTCGAGATTGGCGCCGCTGGCACTGTAAATATGCGCGAGCGTACGCCCATAGTGGTCTTTGGCTTGCGTGCCGGGGAGCAAGCCGACACGTCCGCCGCTGGCATCGACCAGCGCTTGCAGGCGCTTGCGTGCCGCCACCGCGAAAGGTTCATCGCTGCGGCCCTGCTTGCCCAGCTCAGGCGTGTTGAGGCCGATCATCCGCACGCTGCGGCCGTCGCTCAAACGCAAGGTGTCGCCATCGACCACGCGCTGCACCGTAACGCTGGTCAATCCAGTCGGCGCCGGGCAATAGGCTTGCGCGCCGGACAGCCAAATCGCGGACACAAAAAAGGCGCCCGCGAGGGACGCCTTTTTCAGCAACGAGGAAAAGCCCACCGGGCCCTTCAACCTTACTCTGCAGCAGCAGGTTTCTTGCCGAAAGCACCGAAACGGTCTGCGAACTTCTGAACGCGACCACCGGTGTCCAGAGTCTTCTGCTTACCGGTGTAGAACGGGTGGCATTCGTTGCACACGTCGATTGGCAGAGCTTTGCCGAAAGTCGAACGGGTTTCGAACTTGTTGCCACAGCTGCAGGTAACAGCGATGACTGGGTAATTCGGGTGAATATCAGCTTTCATGGTGTCTTCCTCAGCTAGCGTGCCGCCACCCAACACTATTGTTGAATACCGCACGTAATTAGGCCGCGGATTCTACCAGACCTTTTCAAACACGCAAGCTGTCACCGAGACCGACCGTCTGCTAGGCTCCCGGCCCATTGCACTACCGCTGTGGGAGCGAGCCTGCTCGCGAAGACGATCTATCTGCCAGCATCTTCGTCGCCTGACACACTGCTTTCGCGAGCAGGCTCGCTCCCACAGGTTATGTAAGCAGTCCTTTTAATCGCCTGTTGATCGAGATCCCCCCGCGTGCCCGATGCCATTCTGCGCCTCGCCCTGCCTTCGCCCTTGCGCCGCCTGTTCGATTACCGGGCGCCGGCCGGCGTGCTGCGCGAGCAATTGCAGCCGGGCATGCGCTTGCGGGTGCCGTTCGGTCGGCGCGAGATGATCGGGATTCTGGTCGAGGTCACCGACACCAGCGAAGTGCCGGTGGAGAAACTCAAACCGGCGCTGGCCCTGCTCGATGCCACCGCGCCGCTACCACCGGCGCTGTTCAAGCTGTGCCTGTGGACATCACAGTATTATCAGCACAGCCTCGGCGACACCCTGAGCTGGGCACTGCCGGTACTGCTGCGCCAGGGTGAGCTGGCCGAGGCCCGGCAGGAACGTTTCTGGTCGATCGTGCCTGGCGCCAGCCTTGATGATCCGCGCATCGCCCGCGCACCGCGCCAGCGTGAAGCACTGGCGACGCTGGCCCAGCACCCCCACGGAGTCGCCCATCAGTTGCTGAGCAAACTGATGCTGAGCAAGGACAGCCTTGATCTGCTGCTGGCGAAAAACCTGGCGCAAGTGGAAATTCGCCGCCATGCACCCGGCGTGCGCCATGAGCATTGGCTGGCGCAACCGGAATTGCCGCTGAACACCGAGCAGCGCGCCGCGTATGAAGCAATTCGCGCCGGTTTCGACAGTTATCACGCCTTTCTGCTGGCCGGGGTCACCGGCAGCGGCAAGACCGAAGTCTATTTGCAACTGATCCGTGAAACCCTCGAAGCCGGCAAACAGGCACTGGTGCTGATCCCGGAGATCAACCTCGGCCCGCAGACCCTGGCGCGCTTCGAGCAGCGTTTCAATGCGCGCATCGCCCTGCTGCACTCGGCAGTCAATGACCGCGAGCGCCTCGAAGCCTGGCTCGCAGCGCGCGATGGCGAGGCCGACATTATTATCGGCACGCGTTCGGCGCTGTTCACGCCGATGAAAAACCCCGGGCTGATCATCATCGACGAAGAGCACGACGGCTCTTATAAACAGCAGGAAGGTTTGCGTTACCACGCCCGCGATCTGGCGCTGGTGCGTGCGCGGCAGGAAAACATCCCGATCGTGCTCGGTTCTGCGACGCCATCGCTGGAAAGTCTGCACAACGCCTACACCGGCCGTTACGGCCTCCTACGCCTGAATGAACGTGCAGGCGGTGCCAAGCAGCCGCGGTTCCTGCGTCTGGATGTAAAAAGCCGCCCACTGGACAGCGGTATTTCCGGGCCGATGCAGCAAGCCATCGGTCAGACGCTGGCGAATGGGCAACAGGTGCTGGTGTTCCTCAACCGTCGCGGCTTTGCGCCGACGCTGTTGTGCCACGACTGCGGCTGGATGTCCGAGTGTTCGCGCTGCGATGCGCGGATGACCGTGCACCAACGCTACGGCGAACTGCGCTGCCACCACTGTGGCTACGTCGAACGCACCCCGCGCCAGTGCCCGAAGTGCAACAAGGTCGATCTGCGCCCGGTCGGCGCCGGCACCGAGCGTGCCGAGGAACGTCTGGCGATTCTGTTTCCCGATTACCCGGTACTGCGCGTCGACCGTGACAGCACGTCGCGCAAGGACGCGATGAATCAACTGTTCGCGACGATTCAGAAAGGTCAGCCGTGCATCCTGGTCGGTACGCAGATGTTGGCCAAGGGGCACCATTTTCCACGGGTGACGCTGGTGTCGATTCTGGATGCTGACGGCGGCCTGTTCTCCGGCGACTTCCGCGCCAGCGAACGGATGGCGCAGTTGATCGTGCAAGTCGCCGGCCGTGCCGGGCGAGCCGAAGAGCCGGGCAAGGTGATCATCCAGACCCACCTCGCCGACCATCCTTTATTAGTACAACTTACCGAACAGGGTTATTTCGCCTTCGCCGAACAGGCTCTGAGCGAGCGTCGCGCCGCCGGCCTGCCGCCGTTTGCGCATCTGGCGTTGTTGCGTGCCGAAGCGCACAAGCCGGGACAGGCGGAAGGCTTTCTCGATGAGGCGTGCAGCGAGGCCGAGCGCTTGCTGGCCGAGCAGAATCTGAGCGGGATTGAACTGCTCGGGCCAGTGCCGGCGCCGATGGAACGCCGCGCCGGACGTTATCGCGCGCAGTTGTTGTTGCAGGCGACAGCGCGGGCACCGTTGCATCGGTTGCTGGCCAGTTGGCTGCTGGTGCTGGAGCAGATGCCGAGCGGGCGCGCGGTGCGCTGGTCGCTGGATGTCGACCCCGTCGATTTGTATTGAAGATCAAAAGATCGCAGCCTGCGCAGCTCCTACAGGAAAATGCCTATCGCCGTGTAGGAGCTGCCGCAGGCTGCGATCTTTTGATCTGAATGTCACCACATATCCATAAGCTGCCTGCTAAGGTTGGCAAGCCCGTCTTCGCAACGGATAATGCCCAGTTTTTCCACCCGCGCATCGATGCGCCCGCCGCGCTTGCGGTCGAAAGAGAAGACCATGAAAGACACCATTCGCCAGCTGATCCAACAAGCCCTCACCCAACTCGTCAACGAAGGTGTGTTGCCTGAAGGCCTGTCGCCGGCGATCCAGGTGGAGAACGCCCGCGACAAGACCCACGGCGACTTCGCCAGCAACATCGCGATGATGCTGGCCAAGCCTGCGGGCATGAAGCCGCGCGATCTGGCGGAAAAAATCATCGCCGCACTGCCGGCTGACGAGAACGTCACCAAGGCCGAAATCGCCGGCCCGGGCTTCATCAATTTCTTCCAGAACACTCAGGCCCTGGCCTCGCGTCTCGACGCTGCCTTGGCTGATGCCCATGTTGGCGTGCGCAAGGCTGGCCCGGCGCAGCGCACTGTAGTCGACCTGTCGGCACCGAACCTGGCCAAAGAGATGCACGTCGGCCATTTGCGTTCGACCATCATTGGCGACGGCGTGGCCCGCGTCCTCGAATTCCTCGGCGACGAAGTGATCCGTCAGAACCACGTTGGTGACTGGGGCACCCAGTTCGGCATGCTGATGGCGTATCTGCAGGAAAACCCGATCACCAGCGACGAGCTGTCTGACCTGGAAAACTTCTACCGCGCGGCCAAGCAGCGTTTCGACGAGTCCGCAGAATTCGCCGACCGCGCCCGTGGTCTGGTGGTCAAGTTGCAGGCCGGCGACGCCGAGTGCCTGGCCCTGTGGACCAAGTTCAAGGACATCTCGCTGTCGCACTGCCAGAAGATCTACGAACTGCTCAACGTCAAACTGACCATGGCCGACGTGATGGGCGAAAGTGCCTATAACGACGACCTGATCAACGTGGTCAACGACCTGAAAGCCGCTGGCATGCTGGTCGAGAGCAACGGCGCCCAGTGCGTGTTCCTCGACGAGTTCAAGAACGCCGACGGCGACCCGCTGCCGGTGATCATCGTCAAGGCTGACGGCGGCTACCTCTATGCCACCACTGACCTGGCAGCCGTGCGCTACCGCAGCGGCAAGCTGAAAGCCGATCGCGCGCTGTACTTCGTCGACCAGCGTCAGGCCCTGCACTTCCAGCAAGTGTTCGCCGTGGCGCGCAAGGCCGGTTTCGTCACCCATCCGATGGAAATGGAACACATGGGCTTCGGCACCATGAATGGCGCCGATGGCCGTCCGTTCAAGACCCGTGACGGCGGCACCGTGAAGCTGATCGACCTGCTGACCGAAGCACAGGAACGTGCCTACAGCCTGGTGAAAGAGAAGAACCCGGAGCTGGCCGAAGACGAACTGCGCAACATCGCCAAAGTCGTCGGCATCGGCGCGGTGAAGTACGCCGACCTGTCGAAGCACCGCACCAGCGACTACAGCTTCAACTTCGACCTGATGCTCAACTTCGAAGGCAACACCGCGCCGTATCTGCTCTATGCCTACACCCGCGTCGCCGGCGTGTTCCGCAAACTGGGCAAGGACTTCAGCGAAGTCGATGGCCAGATCGTGCTGGAAGCCGCACATGAGCAAGAGCTGGCGGCGAAACTGGCGCAGTTCGGCGAAGTGCTGAACAACGTGTCCGAGAAAGGCACGCCGCACATTCTCTGCACTTACCTATACGACGTTGCCGGTCTGTTCTCCAGCTTCTACGAGAACTGCCCGATCCTCGCCGCCGAAACCCCGGCCCAGATGCAGAGCCGTCTGCGCTTGGCCGCGCTGACCGGTCGCACCCTCAAGCAAGGCCTGGAGCTGCTGGGTCTGGAAACTCTGGAGCGTATGTAAGTTGGCTGCCAAGAAAAAACCTGCACCCAAGCGTGGCGCCAGCCGTTACCAAGCTCCTGCGAAGCAACCGATTCCGGGCTGGCTGTGGATGGCCATCGGCCTCACGGTCGGCGCGTTCATCGTGTTCCTGATGAAGCTCGAGCCGGGCAAGGGTAGCGACACGGTCAAGCGTGAGAAGGTCGAACAGGCGCAACAGCAGAAAGCGTCGAAGATCGCCGAGGCCAACAAGACTCCGCCGAGTCCGACTCAGCCAGTGAAGCCGAAGTACGACTTCTACACCCTGTTGCCGGAATCGGAAGTGATCGTGCCGCCGGACGCGGTGCCGGAGAAGACTCTACCGACGCCACAAGTGCCGGCCATCCCGACCACGCCAGTGACCCCGGCGGAAGCGGCGAAGATCGACACCGCGCGCGCTCAGGCAGCGTTGGCCGGGATTACCCCGCCGCCCGCGCCACCGGTGAGCAAAGCGGCGCCGGTGACCAAGTTCTTCCTGCAGGCCGGTTCGTTCCGCAAGGAAACCGATGCCGACAAGGTTCGCGCGCAGATCATTCTGCTCGGTCAGGCGGTGGCGGTTGAGTCCGGCACGGTGAAAGATGAAACCTGGTATCGCGTGTTGGTCGGCCCGTTCAGCAACCGTGAACAGCTGACCACCGCACAGAAACAACTGGCCGGCGCCGGCTTCAGCAACCTGTTGTTACAACAACGCCAAAGCCGCTGACCCTCGGCCGATCATTCCCACGCTCTGCGTGGGAATGCCTCAAGGGACGCTCCGCGTCCCAGCGGTGAAGGGACGCAGAGCGTCCCGGGCTGCTTTCCCACGCAGAGCGTGGGAACGATCAAATACAAGACACCGCTCGTCCCCTCTCCTGCGCTACGGTTGAAATCCTCTCCAGCACCCCCATATGAATGGGCATAAGGCACTTTCGCCCCGCTGTGTGGAGACTCTTCCCTTGACCACCATCGTTTCAGTCCGCCGTCACGGCAAAGTCGTCATGGGCGGCGACGGCCAGGTTTCTCTCGGCAATACCGTGATGAAAGGCAACGCGAAAAAAGTTCGTCGCCTGTACCACGGTCAGGTCATCGCCGGTTTTGCCGGTGCCACCGCTGACGCCTTTACCCTCTTCGAACGTTTCGAAGGCCAGCTTGAGAAACATCAGGGCCACCTGGTACGCGCCGCTGTCGAACTCGCCAAAGAATGGCGCACCGACCGCTCCCTGAGCCGCCTCGAAGCCATGCTCGCGGTGGCCAACAAAGACGCTTCGCTGATCATCACCGGCAACGGTGACGTGGTTGAACCCGAAGATGGCCTGATCGCCATGGGTTCCGGCGGCGCCTACGCGCAAGCCGCCGCCAGCGCGCTGCTGAAAAAGACCGACCTGTCGGCCCGTGAAATCGTCGAAACCGCCCTCGGCATCGCCGGCGACATCTGTGTATTCACCAACCACACTCAGACCATTGAGGAGCAGGATCTCGCTGAATAAGCCTGACGCGGCCCTGTGCCACGGCTTGTTTCTGCTTGAGGACCGTCAATTATTATGTCCATGACTCCCCGCGAAATCGTCCACGAACTCAACCGCCACATCATCGGCCAGGACGATGCCAAGCGCGCCGTCGCGATTGCCCTGCGCAACCGCTGGCGCCGCATGCAGCTGCCTGAAGAGCTGCGTGTTGAAGTGACCCCGAAGAACATCCTGATGATCGGCCCGACCGGCGTCGGTAAAACCGAGATCGCCCGTCGTCTGGCGAAACTGGCCAACGCGCCGTTCATCAAGGTCGAAGCGACCAAGTTCACCGAAGTCGGCTACGTTGGCCGTGACGTCGAATCGATCATCCGTGATCTGGCCGACGCCGCGATCAAGATGCTCCGCGAGCAGGAAATGACCCGCGTGCGCCATCGCGCCGAAGACGCTGCCGAGGATCGTATCCTCGACGCACTGCTGCCGCCGGCACGCATGGGCTTCAGCAATGAAGAAACCCCAAGCAGCGATTCCAACACCCGTCAGCTGTTCCGCAAGCGTCTGCGCGAAGGTCAGTTGGATGACAAGGAAATCGAAATCGAAGTCGCCGAAGTGGCCGGCATCGAGATCGCCACGCCGCCAGGCATGGAAGAGATGACCAACCAGTTGCAGTCCTTGTTTGCCAACATGGGCAAGGGCAAAAAGAAAGCGCGCAAGCTCAAGGTCAAAGAAGCGCTGAAGCTGGTGCGCGACGAAGAAGCCGGGCGTCTGGTCAATGAAGAAGAGCTGAAAGCCAAAGCGCTGGAAGCGGTTGAACAGCACGGTATCGTGTTCATCGACGAGATCGACAAAGTCGCCAAGCGTGGCAACGTTGGCGGCGCCGATGTGTCCCGTGAAGGCGTGCAGCGCGACCTGCTGCCGCTGATCGAAGGCTGCACCGTCAACACCAAACTGGGCATGGTCAAAACCGACCACATCCTGTTCATCGCCTCTGGTGCTTTCCACCTGAGCAAGCCGAGCGATCTGGTGCCTGAGCTGCAAGGTCGTCTGCCGATCCGCGTCGAACTCAAGGCCCTGAGCCCGTCGGACTTCGAACGTATCCTCAGCGAACCGCATGCCTCGCTCACCGAGCAATATTGCGCACTGCTGAAAACCGAAGGCCTGAACATTCAGTTCGAGCCCGAAGGCATCAAGCGTCTGGCGGAGATCGCCTGGCAGGTCAACGAGAAGACCGAGAACATCGGTGCCCGTCGTCTGCACACACTGCTTGAGCGTCTGCTTGAAGAGGTGTCGTTCAGCGCCGGCGATCTGGCCAGCACGCACGATGAGAAGCCGATTCTGATCGACGCCGAATACGTCAACAGCCACCTCGGCGAATTGGCGCAGAACGAAGACCTGTCCCGTTATATCCTGTAGGTCACCGTCCCTGTAGGAGCTGCCGCAGGCTGCGATCTTTTGATCTTTGATTTTTAAAAGACAAGATCAAAAGATCGCAGCCTGCGGCAGCTCCTACAGGGTGTTCCTCTAGTCGGATGACCTGCAATGACTACTATCCCCACCGACATCAAACTGCACAAAGCCTCGAAAACCCTGACGCTCACCTACGCGTCCGGCGAGGAATACACCCTGCCCGCCGAATTCCTGCGCGTGCATTCCCCCTCCGCCGAGGTCCAGGGCCACGGCAAACCGATCCTGCAATTCGGCAAGCTCAACGTCGGCCTGAGCAAACTGGAACCGGCCGGTCACTACGCACTGAAACTGACCTTCGACGACGGTCACGACAGCGGCTTGTTCACCTGGGATTATCTATACGAGCTGGGGCGACGTTATGACGCACTCTGGGCCGATTATCTGGCCGAGCTCAAAGCGGCGGGCAAGACCCGCGATCCGAACGAGTCAGTCGTCAAGCTGATGCTCTAGCTCGTGCCTTGCGCTCATTAGAGGGCATTTTCTAAATTCATCTGTTTGAATGCTCTGCTGTGTGGCCGAGGATCGGCCCGCTTGCGAAAAAAATTAAACTCGGGTAACCAATGGAGCTGGCAAGTTCCCTGCAGTGCTCTACGACTGTAAAGCAGCTATGCAGAATTAACGGTCACCCGAGCAGTAGTACCTGGCATTGGCTGTGGAACTGCACAGCAGAAAACCGGGTACTCGTCTCAGGACAATGGAGCGTCGTAGATGAGTAACAAGAATAACGATGACCTGAAGTACCAAGCCTCGGAAAACACCCTGGGGCTTAATCCCGTCGTTGGGCTACGCGGAAAGGATCTGCTGGCCTCTGCTCGTATGGTGCTGAAACAGGCCATCAGACAACCGATCCATAGCGTCAGGCACGTTACCCATTTCGGCCTCGAACTGAAGAACGTGCTGTTTGGTAAATCCGAACTGCAACCGGCTGGCGATGACCGTCGCTTCGCCGATCCTGCGTGGAGCCAGAACCCGCTCTACAAACGTTATCTGCAAACTTACCTGGCGTGGCGCAAGGAACTCCATGCCTGGATCGATGACAGCAGCCTGTCACCCAAAGACATCGCCCGCGGCCACTTCGTCATCAATCTGATGACCGAAGCCATGGCCCCGACCAACACCGCGGCCAACCCGGCCGCCGTCAAACGCTTCTTCGAAACCGGTGGCAAGAGCCTGCTCGATGGCCTCTCGCATCTGGCCAAGGATCTGGTCCACAACGGCGGCATGCCGAGCCAGGTCAACATGGGCGCGTTCGAGGTCGGCAAGAGCCTCGGCGTCACCGAAGGCGCGGTGGTGTTTCGCAACGACGTGCTGGAGCTGATCCAGTACAAGCCGATCACCGAGCAGGTCCACGAGCGTCCACTGCTGGTGGTGCCGCCACAGATCAACAAGTTCTACGTATTCGATTTGAGCCCGGACAAGAGTCTGGCGCGCTTCTGCCTGCGCAATAACGTGCAGACGTTTATCGTCAGCTGGCGCAACCCGACCAAGGCGCAGCGCGAGTGGGGCCTCTCGACGTATATCGATGCGCTGAAAGAAGCGGTCGACGTGGTCACCGCGATCACCGGCAGCAAAGACGTAAACATGCTCGGCGCCTGCTCCGGCGGCATCACCTGCACCGCCCTGCTCGGCCACTACGCGGCGATCGGCGAGAAGAAGGTCAATGCCCTCACGCTGCTGGTCAGCGTGCTCGACACGACACTGGACAGCGACGTCGCCCTGTTCGTCGACGAGCAGACCCTGGAGACCGCCAAGCGCCACTCGTACCAGGCCGGCGTGCTCGAAGGCAAAGACATGGCCAAGGTCTTCGCGTGGATGCGTCCCAACGACCTGATCTGGAACTACTGGGTCAACAACTACCTGCTCGGCAACGAGCCGCCGGTGTTCGACATCCTGTTCTGGAACAACGACACCACACGGTTGCCCGCCGCATTCCATGGCGACCTGATCGAGATGTTCAAAAACAATCCACTGATTCGCCCGAATGCACTGGAAGTGTGCGGCACGCCGATTGACCTCAAGCAGGTCACCGCTGACATCTTCTCGCTGGCCGGCACCAACGACCACATCACACCGTGGAAGTCCTGCTACAAGTCGGCGCAGTTGTTTGGTGGCAAGGTCGAATTCGTGCTGTCGAGCAGCGGGCATATCCAGAGCATTCTCAACCCGCCGGGCAACCCGAAATCGCGTTACATGACCGGCGAAGAGATGGCGGCCAATGCCGATGAGTGGCAAGAGAACTCGACCAAGCACACTGATTCCTGGTGGCTGTACTGGCAAGCGTGGCAGGCCGAGCGCTCGGGCAACCTGAAAAAGGCCCCGTTGAAACTGGGCAACAAAGCGTATCCGGCGGGTGAAGCATCGCCGGGCACTTACGTTCACGAGCGGTAACTGACACCACCACACCCCGTGTAGGAGCAGCCTTCGGCAGCTCCTACACGGGGTGTGGTGAATTTAAATCCACAGGGCCTGACGCATGCCGCAACCGTTCATATTCCGTACCGTCGATCTGGATGGCCAGACCCTCCGCACGGCGGTACGCCCCGGCAAGCCTCACTTGACGCCCTTGCTGATTTTCAACGGCATCGGCGCCAACCTGGAGCTGGTTTTTCCGTTTGTCGCGGCGCTGGACCCGGATCTGGAAGTGATCGCCTTCGACGTGCCCGGTGTCGGCGGTTCCTCGACGCCGAACCGACCGTATCGCTTTCCCGGGCTGGCCAAGCTGACGGCGCGGATGCTCGATTACCTCGACTACGGCCAGGTCAACGTCATCGGCGTGTCGTGGGGCGGTGCGCTCGCGCAGCAGTTCGCCTACGACTACCCCGAGCGTTGCAAGAAACTGGTGCTGGCGGCGACCGCGGCCGGTGCGGTGATGGTGCCGGGCAAACCGAAAGTGCTGTGGATGATGGCCAGTCCGCGGCGCTACATTCAGCCTTCCCATGTGATCCGCATCGCCCCGCTGATCTACGGCGGCTCGTTCCGTCGTGACCCGACGCTGGCGGCCAGCCACGCCGCGAAAGTGCGTTCGGCGGGCAAGCTCGGTTATTACTGGCAACTGTTCGCAGGCCTCGGCTGGACCAGCATCCACTGGCTGCACAAGATCCACCAGCCGACGCTGGTGCTGGCCGGCGATGACGATCCGCTGATCCCGCTGATCAACATGCGCATGCTCGCCTGGCGCATTCCCAACGCCCAACTGCACATCATCGACGACGGTCATCTGTTCCTGATTACCCGTGCTGAAGCGGTGGCGCCAATCATCATGAAATTCCTCCAGGAGGAACGTCAGCGCGCGGTGATGCACCCGCATCCGACACCGCTGGGCGGTTAACCCCGGCGGCAGGCTTTATGCAGGCCTTTGGCAAAGAGTGCGCGGCAGGACGCCGCGCAGGCAGCAACCCGCAACAGCGTCTATGGTGTTCTGGTTCGGTGAGTTTGTTTTTGGCCTGAAGACGAAGGAGTGTTGAGTCATGCGCGACAAACCAGCGACGGGCGGAGTGCCCAGCCCCGCCGTGTTCATCAACGCACAAAGTGCGATCACCGGCCTGCGTGGCCGGGACCTGATCTCGACCTTGCGCAGCGTCGCCGCCCATGGCCTGCGCAATCCGATTCACAGTGCGAAGCACGCGTTGAAACTCGGCGGTCAATTGGGCCGCGTGCTGCTCGGCGAAACCCTGCACCCGACCAATCCGAACGACAGCCGCTTCGCTGATCCGGCGTGGAGCCTCAACCCGTTTTACCGGCGCAGCCTGCAGGCCTATCTGGCCTGGCAAAAACAGGTCAAAAGCTGGATCGATGAAAGCAACATGAGCCCGGACGATCGCGCTCGTGCGCACTTCGCCTTCACCCTGCTCAACGACGCCGTGGCGCCGTCGAACACCTTGCTCAATCCGCTGGCGGTCAAGGAGCTTTTCAACTCCGGCGGGCACAGTCTGGTGCGCGGCCTCAGTCACCTGTTCGATGACTTGCTGCACAACGACGGCCTGCCACGTCAGGTGACCAAACAAGCCTTTGAGGTCGGCAAGACCGTCGCCACTACCACCGGCTCGGTGGTGTTTCGCAACGAAATGCTGGAGCTGATCCAGTACAAACCGATGAGCGAAAAGCAGTACGCCAAGCCGCTGCTGGTGGTGCCGCCGCAAATCAACAAGTACTACATTTTCGACCTGAGCCCACACAACAGCTTCGTCCAGTACGCACTGAAGAATGGCCTGCAAACGTTCATGATCAGTTGGCGCAATCCGGATGTACGTCATCGCGAATGGGGCCTGTCGACCTACGTCGAAGCGGTGGAAGAAGCGATGAACATCTGTCGGGCGATCACCGGCGCCCGCGAGGTCAACCTGATGGGCGCCTGCGCCGGCGGGCTGACCATCGCCGCCCTGCAAGGCCATTTGCAGGCCAAGCGGCAACTGCGACGGGTCTCCAGCGCGACCTATCTGGTCAGTTTGCTCGACAGTGAAATCGAAACCTCAGCCACGCTGTTTGCCGATGAACAAACCCTCGAAGCCGCCAAGCGCCGCTCCTACCAGAAAGGTGTACTCGACGGTCGCGACATGGCCAAGGTCTTCGCCTGGATGCGCCCCAACGATTTGATCTGGAGCTACTTCGTCAACAACTACCTGTTGGGCAAAGAACCGCCGGCCTTCGACATCCTCTACTGGAACAACGACAACACGCGCTTGCCCGCCGCGTTCCACGGTGACTTGCTGGACTTCTTCAAGCACAACCCGTTGACCCATCCGGGCGGTCTCGAGGTGTGCGGCACACCGATCGATTTGCAGAAAGTCACCGTCGACAGCTTCAGCGTAGCTGGCATGAACGACCACATCACCCCGTGGGACGCGGTGTATCGCTCGACCCTGTTGCTCGGCGGCGAGCGACGTTTCGTGCTGTCCAACAGCGGTCATGTGCAGAGCATCCTCAACCCGCCGAGCAACCCGAAAGCCGCCTATGTCGAGAACGCCAAGATGAGCAGCGACCCGCGTGCCTGGTACTACGACGGCAAGCACGTCGACGGCAGTTGGTGGCCGCAGTGGCTGGAATGGATTCAACAGCGCTCCGGGGCGCAGCACGAAACCTCGTTCACCCTTGGCAACCCGAACTATCCACCGATGGAGGCAGCGCCCGGTACTTACGTGCGTGTGCGCTGACGCTTAACCGAACTTTTCTAAGAAGACTGGATGAAAACCCGCGACCGGATTCTCGAATGTGCTTTGCAACTGTTCAACGAAAAGGGCGAGCCGAATGTCTCCACCATGGAGGTGGCCAATGAAATGGGGATCAGCCCGGGCAACCTCTACTACCACTTCCACGGCAAGGAACCGCTGATTCTCGGGTTGTTCGAACGCTTCCAGAATGAACTGGCGCCACTGCTCGATCCGCCATCGGATGTGGAACTGGCACCGGAGGATTACTGGCTGTTTTTGCATTTGATCGTCGAGCGGTTGGCGCAATATCGGTTTTTGTTTCAGGACCTGTCGAACTTGGCCGGACGCTTGCCGAAGCTGGCCAAGGGCATTCGTCATCTGCTCAATGCGTTGAAGCGCACGCTGGCGTCGTTGTTGGCGCGGTTGAAGGCTTCGGGGCAGTTGGTCAGTGATACGCAGGCGTTGGGGCAACTGGTGGAGCAGATCACCATGACGTTGCTGTTCTCGCTGGATTATCAGCGGATTCTGGATCGTGAGGGGGAAGTGAGGCTGGTGGTTTATCAGATCATGATGCTGGTGGCGCCGCATTTGCTGCCGCCGGTTAAGGTCGCCACGGAGCGGATGGCCCTGCAATACCTTGAAGATCACGACTGAAATCAAAAGCCCCTCACCCTAGCCCTCCCGAAACGTCGGACCGCCCGGAGGGAGAGGGGACTGATTGGGGGATGCTGATGAGCTACACCGACCTGAAAGGGTTTTGTTGAATCCATAATCGACTCGATCGTTCAGGTCGACGTACGACGCAAGACACCTCGGTCGGTCCCCTCTCCCTCTGGGAGAGGGCTAGGGTGAGGGGCTGTTGGAATTCAGATACAAAAACGCCCGACCTTCACAGGCCGGGCGTTTTGTTTTGCCCTGAAGAATCAGGACTGACTGGTTGGCGTCGACGGCGTCGATGCAACAGTCGGGGTAGCCACCGGAGTCGGTGCTGCGGCGGAGTTCGACGCACTTACCGGAGCTGCCGGAGTGGCCGGTTTGGCTGCAGCAGGTGCGGCCGGTTTCGGTGCGGCGGCTTTCGCTGCGGCCGGTTTTTTCACGGCAGGCTTCTTCGCCGCAGCGGGTTTGGCCGCAGGCTTGGCAGCCGGTTTGGCGGCAGCGGTTTTCGCGGCTGGCTTGGCGGCTGGTTTCGCTGCCGTTTTGGCCGCAGGTTTTGCTGCCGGTTTGGCGGCGGCTTTGGCAGCAACCGGTTTGGCTGCAGCTTTAGCAGCTGGCTTGGCCGCTGCGGTTTTTGCTGCAGGCTTGGCCGCTGCTTTAGCTGCGGGTTTAGCCGCTGCTTTTGCCAGTGGCTTGGCAGCGGATTTTGCCGCTGGTTTGGCCGCCGCAGTTTTCGCTGCCGGTTTTGCCGCAGCGGTTTTCGCCGCCACAGGTTGAGCCTTCAGACCAGTGAGTTTTTCGATCTGTTTGGTCAGTGTGTCGACCTTGCTGTTAAGTGCCTTGACCTCATTGCGGCTCGGTACACCCAGGCGCGAAATCGCGCTGTTCAGGCGCTTGTCGAAAGCCCCTTCCAGCTCGTCCCACTTGCCCAGTGCGCGATCTTTCACGCCGCTGATGCGCGACTTGGCCGAAGAAGCAGAGTCCTTGGCGGCATCGACTTTTTTGCCGACTGCGGACTTGGTGAGCTTCTCGGCTTTCTCGCCGTCTTTGACCAATGTATCGAAGAGCTTGCTGCCGTCAGTGTCGATCTTCGAGTACACGCCTAAACCAGCCAGCCAGATTTTGCGGGAGTAGTCTTCAACTTTCCCGATCCACGAGCTGCCTTCTTTATCGGTGTTCTTTTTACCAGCCATCCCGTTCTCCTTAAGATTTACGCGCGACGCGTTCGAGCAATGCCGTCAGCTCATCGAGCTTAGCAGAGAGTGTCTCAACGTCATGTTTAGACGGAATGCCGATACGATTCAAGGCGCTTGCTACGCGGGAGTCGAACGCCTTCTCGACCTTGTCGAGCTGAACTTCGACGCGACCTTTGAAAGAGCTCACTTCACTCTTGGCTTCATCGATCTCGGCGTTGGCCGCTTCGAGTTTTTCAGTGACGGCTTTTTTGCCTTTCTTTTCAACAGTTTGACCAGCCTTGATCAACTCTTGAAAGTAGTCGCTGCCCTCTTGGCCGACCTTGGCGTAGGCACCCAGGCCTGCCAGCCAGATCTTGCGGGCATAGGATTTGACGTCGCTCAGAGCAGAAGTCGAAACGTCGATTTTTTTCTTCAAAATAACTTTGGCCATGGTGCACCTCACGCGCAGAAGGTTTGAGGAACTGCCCGGGAAAGTGTCGGGCTCAGGCACAAAGTAGGCAGAAAAATTAGAAACGGCACCCTAACAACTGACATGAATCGGTGGTGCCTGAATGAAAAGATCGCAGCCTTCGGCAGCTCCTACAGGGGAATGTGTAAGTCTGTAGGAGCTGCCGAAGGCTGCGATCTTTTGATGTTCAAACCAAAGCTTTGTCGAGGGCTTTTTCGATTTCGGCTTTGATCATGCCACTCATGGCCGACATCATCAGGCCCAGCTCAACGTCGACCTTGATCGAATCGTCCGCCACATGCACCGCGCCTTTCACGCCCGAGCGCTTGAGGTTCAGGGTGTCGCCGGACCATTGCGGCTCCAGGCCGTATTGCTCGGAGAGTTTTTGCGCCAGTTTGTCGGCCTTCTCGCGGGCGGCTTCCTTACCCAGGTTGTGGGCACGCTCAACAGTGATTTTGGCCATTGATTGACTCCTGTTTTTTGAATGGGGCGAAAAAGATGTGTCGGTAAATCTTGACCGCCGCTGCGGCAAATCGTCCCGAGGGTTGCCCATCTTACCTTTAGCCATTCCAAGACAAAGCATGGCTTGGGGATTAGAATGTCGCGCATTCTCTTTTGGTGACAGCGATATGACTGATCAGCGCAAAGGCAGCGATGCCGAACCCACCACTCACTTCGGCTTCAAAAACGTTCCGGAAAGCCAGAAAGCGGAAAAAGTCGCTGAGGTTTTCCACTCGGTAGCCGCCAAGTACGACCTGATGAACGACCTTCTGTCGGGCGGCATGCACCGTCTGTGGAAGCGTTTCGCGATCGAACTGTCGGGCGTGCGCAGCGGTAACCGCGTGCTGGACATCGCCGGCGGTACCGGTGACCTGACCAAAAAGTTCTCGCACCTGGTCGGCCCGACCGGTCAAGTGGTGTTGGCCGATATCAACGAATCGATGCTCAAGGTCGGTCGTGACCGCCTGCTCGATCTGGGTGTCGCCGGCAACGTCGAATTCGTTCAGGCGGACGCGGAAAAACTGCCGTTCCCGGACAACCACTTCGACTGCGTGACCATCGCTTTCGGCCTGCGCAACGTAACGCATAAGGAAGACGCCCTGCGTTCGATGCTGCGCGTACTCAAGCCGGGCGGTCGTCTGCTGGTGCTGGAGTTCTCCAAGCCGACCAATGCGCTGATGTCGAAAGCCTACGACGCCTATTCGTTCGCCTTCATGCCACTGATGGGCAAGCTGATCACCAACGACTCGGAAAGCTATCGCTACCTGGCCGAATCGATCCGCATGCACCCGAATCAGGAAACCCTGAAGTCGATGATGGTCGACGCCGGTTTCGACCGCGTGACCTATCACAACATGACCGCAGGCATCGTCGCCCTGCACCGCGGCATCAAGCCCTGATGTTGCTCACCGGGCTGCTCGCCAGCGTTGAACTCGGCCTCAACCGGGTGCTGCGTCTCGACAGCACGGCGCTGCCGCGGCTGGCGCATTTGACCGGCAAGGTGATTGCCGTCGACTGCCGCAGCCCGGCGCTGCAACTGTTCATTCTGCCGAGCGACGAAGGTTTGATGCTGGCCTCGCACTGGGAAACCGGTGTCGACTGCACCCTGCGCGCGCCGGCCTCCAGCCTGATCAAACTGGCCGTGAGCAAAGACAAGACCGCGGTGTTGCACGCCCCGGAAGTCGAGCTCGATGGCGACAGCGGCGTGCTGCTGGAGCTGGCCGGTGTCCTGCAAGATCTTGAGCTGGACTGGGAGTACGAACTCTCGCGCTGGCTCGGCCCGGTCGCCACGCAACTGGTCGGTGGCCATCTGCGCAGCCGCGCGCGCTGGTATCAACAAGGATTTGCCAGCCTCAACCAGAACCTCGCCGAATACCTCGCCGAAGAATCGCGCACCCTAGTCGGGCAGCGCGAAGCCGAAGCGCGGTTCAGCGAACTGGACCGGATCAAACTTGATCTGGAACGTCTCGAGGCGCGTTTCGAGCGCCTTTCCCGATCCCTCGACCCAAGCGATAACGCATGAAGCTGCTCGCCGTCCGCCGTCTGTTGCGCATCCAGTCTGTCGTGATCCGCTACCGCCTCGATGACCTGCTGTTCGATCTGCCGCTGCCCTGGTTCCTCCTGGCGCTGCGCTATGTGCTGCCGTGGCGCTGGTTCCCGCGCAAGCCGCTGGACCTGAGCCGTGGCGCGCGTCTGCGTCTGGCGTTGCAGGATCTGGGGCCGATTTTCATCAAGTTCGGGCAGATTCTCTCGACCCGCCGCGACCTGCTGCCGGAAGACATCGCCGATGAGCTGATGCTGTTGCAGGACCGCGTGCCGCCGTTTGACTCGCAACTGTCGATCAAGCTGATCGAAGAACAACTGGGCAAGAAAATCAGCGACGTGTTCAGCCGTTTCGACGTCGAGCCGCTGGCCTCAGCCTCGGTTGCGCAGGTGCATGCCGCGCAGCTGAAAACCGGCGAAGAAGTCGTGGTCAAAGTGATCCGCCCGGGCCTGAAGCCGATCATCGCGCAGGATCTGGCGTGGCTGTTCATCCTCGCCCGCGCCGCCGAAAAACTCTCGGCCGACGCGCGTCTGCTGCACCCGGTCGACGTGGTCCAGGACTACGAAAAAACCATCTACGACGAACTCGACCTGCTGCGCGAGGCGGCCAACGCCAGCCAGTTGAAGCGCAACTTCGAAGGTTCGCCGCTGCTCTATGTACCGCAAGTGTATTGGGACTGGTGCCGGCCGAAAGTGCTGGTGATGGAGCGCATCTACGGCATTCAGGTCACCGATCTGGCGACCCTCGCCGATCAGCGCACCGACATGAAAATGCTCGCCGAACGCGGAGTGGAGATTTTCTTCACCCAAGTGTTCCGCGACAGTTTCTTCCACGCCGACATGCACCCGGGCAACATCTTCGTCAGCACCGTCAACCCGTGGAGCCCGCAGTACATCGCGATCGACTGCGGCATCGTCGGCAGCCTGACCCCGGAAGACCAGGACTATCTGGCGCGCAACCTGTTCGCCTTCTTCAAGCGTGACTACCGTCGTGTGGCGCAACTGCACATCGACTCGGGCTGGGTGCCGGCGGAAACCAAACTCAACGAATTCGAAGCGGCGATCCGCACCGTGTGCGAACCGATCTTCGAAAAACCGTTAAAAGATATTTCATTTGGCCAAGTGCTGATGCGCCTGTTCCAGACTGCACGGCGCTTCAATATGGAAGTGCAACCGCAACTGGTGCTGCTGCAAAAGACCCTGCTGAACATCGAAGGCCTCGGCCGTCAGTTGTATCCGGATCTGGATCTGTGGAACACCGCGCAGCCATTCCTCGAACGCTGGATGCGCGAGCGCGTCAGCCCCAAAGCCTTGCTGGGCAACGTGCAGAGCCAGTTCGAACAACTGCCGCATCTGGCCAACATGGCCCGCGACCTGCTCGAACGCATGTCGCAACCGCACGCCTACGACCCACCGCCGCCATGGCATAAACGCAAGGACGACTGGTTCCTGCGCTTGCTCGGTTGCGCGCATCTGGCAGGCGGGGTGATCCTCGCTATCGGTGGCCCGCTTAACGAGTTGGGGCATTGGCCTGCGGGAATCATGGTGGCAGTCGGCTTGTATCTGGTCGTTCGCCGATAGCCAGTTTCGTGATCGGCTGGCACACTGTTTCAATGCCTGAACCCGACTATTGAAGTGTGGGGTTCGCTGTCGGAGTCGAAGATGAAAAACTGGCTGGACGAGATCAAGTGGGACGCTGATGGCCTGGTGCCGGCGATTGCCCAGGATCACAAGACCGGACGCGTGCTGATGATGGCCTGGATGAACCGCGAAGCGCTGGAACTGACCGCCGCGGAAAACCGTGCAATCTACTGGTCACGTTCCCGTGGCAAGCTGTGGCGCAAGGGCGAGGAGTCAGGGCATGTGCAGACGCTGCATGAGATGCGTCTGGACTGTGACGCCGACGTGATCATCATGATGGTTGAACAGATCGGCGACATCGCTTGCCATACCGGCCGTCAAAGCTGCTTTTACCGTGTCTTCGAGAACGGCGACTGGAAAACCGTCGACCCGGTCCTGAAAGACCCGCACGCTATCTATTCCGCAGGACACAAACATGAGTGACACCCTGACCCGCCTGGCCGAAGTGCTCGAAGAGCGCAAAGGCGCAGCCGCCGACAGCTCCTATGTGGCCAGTCTGTATCACAAGGGTTTGAACAAGATTCTGGAGAAAGTCGGCGAAGAGTCGGTCGAAACCATTATTGCCGCCAAGGACGCCGCGATCAGTGGCGACTGCAGCGACGTGATCTACGAGACCGCCGACCTGTGGTTCCACAGCATGGTCATGCTCGCCCAACTGGGGCAGCATCCGCAGGCCGTGCTGGATGAACTGGACCGTCGCTTCGGCCTGTCCGGACACGTCGAGAAAGCCTCGCGTCCGTCCGCCTGAACAACTTTTAGAGAGGAACAGCAACATGGGCATTTTTGACTGGAAACACTGGATCGTCATTCTGGTTGTCGTGGTGCTGGTGTTCGGCACCAAGAAACTGAAAAACCTCGGCACCGACGTTGGCGAGTCGATCAAGGGCTTCCGCAAAGCCATGAACGACGATGAAAAACCGGCTGCCGATCCAACCGTGACACCTGCGCAGCCAGTGCCACCGGTGCAGCCGCAAGCCACCGCTCAGGCCAACCCGCCGCACACCATCGACGTGCAGGCGCAGAAAGTCGAAGAGCCGATCCGCAAAGACGTGTGAGCACTGACTAATGTTTGGTATCAGCTTCTCTGAACTGCTGCTCGTCGGCCTCGTCGCCCTGCTGGTGCTGGGCCCCGAGCGTCTGCCGGGCGCTGCACGCACCGCCGGCCTGTGGGTCGGTCGGCTGAAGCGCAGCTTCAACGCGATCAAACAGGAAGTTGAACGTGAAATCGGTGCCGACGAGATTCGTCGGCAACTGCACAACGAGCACATTCTGTCGCTGGAGCAGGAGGCGCGGAAGATTTTCTCGCCGGTTCAGCAGGAGCCGACGCCGGTTGAGCATGTGGGTCAGCAGACGATTCATGCGCCGACTGCACCCGTCGCGCCTGCTCCGACACCTGCACCTGCTGCCGTTGTAGCGCCGGCAGAACCAGCGCCTGCACAAACCTCGGTTGAACACGTAGCCCCAACCGCCGCGCCGATTACACCCGCGCCTCACGACCCAACATTGCCGCCGCGAGCCCCATGAGCGATCTCCCCGAAAACGACCAGCACATGCCGCTGGTTTCGCACCTCACCGAGTTGCGCACCCGCCTGCTGCGTTGTGTGGCGGCGATCTTCATCATCTTCGCCGGGCTGTTTGCGTTCACCCAGCAGATCTACACCTTCGTCTCGACGCCGCTGCGCCAATACCTGCCGGTCGGCGCGACGATGATCGCCACCGATGTGTCGTCGCCGTTCCTGACGCCGCTGAAGCTGACGATGATGGTCTCGCTGTTTCTCGCGATCCCGGTAATCCTGCATCAGATCTGGGGCTTTATCGCGCCGGGCCTGTACAAGCATGAAAAGCGCATCGCGGTGCCGCTGCTGGTTTCCAGCATCTTGCTGTTCTATACCGGCATGGCGTTCGCCTATTACTTCGTGTTCCCGCTGATCTTCAAATTCTTCGCTGCGGCCACCCCGGCCGGCGTGGAAATGATGACCGACATCGCCAGTTACCTCGATTTCGTCATGACGCTGTTCTTCGCCTTCGGCGTGGCGTTCGAGATTCCGGTGGCCGTGGTGCTGCTGGTGTGGATCGGCGTGGTCGACGTGGCCTACCTGAAGAAGATCCGCCCGTACGTGATCATCGGCTGCTTCGTGGTCGGCATGATCCTGACGCCGCCGGACATCTTCTCGCAAACCCTGCTGGCCGTGCCGATGTGGATGCTGTTTGAAATCGGCATTCTGTTCGGTGGCCTGATCAGCAAGCGCGAACGCCCGGACGAGAACCCGGCCGACGACCACAACGACCAGCCACCAGCGACCCAGGCATGAACCTGCTGTTGCTCGAAGAGGCCGATTTCATTGCAGCCGACCGCGTGGTGCTGCGTGATCGCCGTTTGACGCACATGCAGGAAGTCCACCGTTCGGAAGTCGGTGACAGCCTGCGCGTCGGGCGCATCAACGGGCTGATGGGTTCGGCTGAACTGCTGCGTCTGGAACCGGGTGAAGCGGAGCTGCGTGTCAGCCTCGATCAGCCGCCACCGGCCAAGCTACCGCTGACGCTGGTGCTGGCCCTTCCGCGCCCGAAGATGCTCCGCCGGGTGTTTCAGACCGTGGCGACCATGGGCGTGTCGAAGGTGATCCTGGTCAACAGCTACCGGGTCGAGAAGAGTTTCTGGCAGACGCCGTTTCTTGAGCCGGAAGCGATTCGCGAAAATTTGATCCTCGGCCTCGAACAGGCCCGCGACACCGTGCTGCCGGAAATCATCATCGAGAAGCGCTTCAAGCCATTCGTTGAAGACCGGCTGCCGGCGATTACCGAAGGCACCCTCGGGCTGGTCGGCCATCCCGGCAACTACCCACCGTGCCCGCGCGCGCTCAACGAACCGGTGACGCTGGCCATCGGCCCTGAAGGCGGCTGGATCCCCTACGAAATCGATCTGCTGGCCAAGTCCGGCCTGCAACCGGTGCAACTCGGCGAGCGCATCCTGCGCGTCGAAACCGCCGTCACCGCCCTGCTCGCCCGTCTCTTCTAACCAAACACAGCTCCCCTGTAGGAGCTGCCGCAGGCTGCGATCTTTTGATGTTGTTTTTAGAAGCGAGATCAAAAGATCGCAGCCTACGGCAGCTCCTACATTGATACCGTGCGGCTCCGGTGGATAAATGGCGTTACAGATTGCCATCATTCGGCCGATACCCTCTCCATAAGTCCAATTAGTGGTCCGAAGGGAGTGGTCGCATGTACCGTTGGTTAGCCGAGAGTCTTGGAAACGTCAGCGTCAAACGCAAGCTGGGCATCGGTTTCGGCCTGGTGCTGTTGCTGACACTGTTGATCACCTTCACCGGCTGGACCGGCATGAGCGGCATCATCAGCCGTGGTGACAAACTCGGCTTTATCTCCAGCCTCAATGAGCTGACCAAGGACCTGCGCCTGGCACGTCTGGACTACGAAGCACGCCGTGGCGAACAAGGTCCGGGGGCAGTCACCGATCTGCTCAACAAACTCGACAGCGGCCTGCAAACCGCACGCAGCCTGATTGAACAGCCGTCCGACGCGGCGATGGTCGATCAACAACTGGCCGCCGTCGCCGAGTACAAACGCGCCTTTGCCGACATGACCCAAGCCACGGTGCAGCGCGAAGATGCCCGTAGCAAGCTTGGCGCGAGTGCCGACAACGCCGTGGCCAAGGTCGCGGAAGTGGAAAAATCCATGCTGGCGGGTGACAGCGTCGCGCAATTCAACAGCGTGATCGAGCTGAGCAAACTGCTACAGCAAGCACGCTACCAAGTGCGCGGTTACACCTACAGCGGCAAGGCCGAAGCCGAACAACCAGCGCTGGATGCCATCGACAATGCGCTGAAGAATCTCGACAGCCTGCCGGCCAAACTGCCGGAACAGCACATCGCCAACCTGCAACAGGCCACCGATTCGATCAAAGCCTATCGCGCCGCGGTAGCTCAGTTCCGCGACTCGCAGGTCAACAACGCCAAGGCCGCCGCGCGCATGTCGACTCAGGGCGACATCCTCATCGACGTCAGCAAGAAACTCACTGAATCGCAAACCGTGGTGCGCGATACCGATGCCGCGCACGCCAAAAACATGCTGATCATCGCCACCCTGCTCGCCGTGGCCTTCGGCCTGCTGGCCGCCTGGGCGATCACCCGCCAGATCATCATCCCGCTGAACCAGACCCTGAAAGTTGCCGAGCGCGTGGCCGCTGGCGACCTGACCCACAACCTGGTGTCCCTGCGCCGTGACGAACTCGGCCAACTGCAACGCTCGATGCAGAGCATGACCCAAGGCCTGCGTGAACTGGTGGGCGGCATCAGCGATGGCGTCACTCAGATTGCCAGCGCTGCCGAAGAACTCTCAGCGGTGACCGAGCAAACCAGCGCCGGGGTCAATAATCAGAAAATCGAGACCGATCAGGTCGCCACCGCCATGAATGAAATGGCCGCCACCGTGCAGGAAGTCGCGCGTAACGCCGAGGAAGCCTCCGAAGCCGCCGTGGCTGCTGACCAGCAGGCCCGCGAAGGGGACAAGGTCGTCGGCGAAGCGATCGCGCAGATCGAGCGTCTGGCGGTTGAGGTTGGTCATTCCACCGAAGCCATGGGTGAACTCAAGCGCGAAAGCGACAAGATCGGCAGCGTCCTCGACGTGATCAAGTCGGTGGCGCAGCAAACCAACCTGCTGGCCCTCAACGCGGCCATCGAGGCGGCGCGTGCCGGTGAAGCCGGACGCGGTTTCGCTGTGGTGGCCGATGAAGTGCGCAGCCTCGCGCAGCGCACGCAGAAGTCCACCGAAGAGATCGAGGAGCTGATCGTCGGCCTGCAAAACGGCACTCAGCAAGTGGCAACGATCATGGACAACAGCCGCACCCTGACCGACAGCAGCGTCGAGCTGACCCGTCGCGCCGGTGGCTCGCTGGAAAGCATCACCCGCACCGTGTCGGCGATTCAGGCGATGAACCAGCAGATTGCCGCAGCGGCCGAGCAGCAGAGCGCGGTGGCGGAAGAGATCAACCGTAGCGTGCTGAATGTGCGGGATGTGTCGGATCAGACGTCGGCGGCGAGTGAAGAGACCGCGGCGTCCAGCGTTGAGCTGGCGCGCCTGGGTACTCACTTGCAGATGCTGGTGGGGCGCTTCAAGGTTTGAGGTGATTCATCCACCTCGGTTCGCTCTGAACCGAGGTGATGCTATCGCTGGCAAGCCAGCTCCCACAGTGAATGGGTTGAACACAAACTTTGTGATCGACTACAAACCCTGTGGGAGCTGGCTTGCCAGCGATGGCGGCCGAGAGAACGCCGCAGTTACAGAACCTGACGCAGGAAGGCCTGCGCACGCGGATCCTTCGGTGTATCAAAGAATTCGGCAGGCGCGGCATCTTCCAACAGCTTGCCGTGATCGAAGAACAACACCCGATCCGCCACTTCCCGGGCAAAGCCCATTTCGTGGGTCACGCAAACCATGGTCATGCCTTCCACGGCCAGGTTCTTCATCACGTCCAGCACCTCACCGACCATCTCCGGGTCGAGGGCTGAGGTCGGCTCATCGAACAACATCACCTTCGGCTCCATCGCCAGCGCCCGGGCGATCGCCACGCGCTGTTGCTGACCGCCGGACAGACGTGACGGAAACTCGTTGGCCTTCTGTGCAATCCCGACCTTTTTCAGCAACTCCATGGCCTTGGCTTCGCGCTCTTTCTTGCCGCGCTTGCGCACGACTTTCTGCGCCAGACAGAGGTTTTCCAGCACGGTCATGTGCGGGAACAGGTTGAAATGCTGAAAGACCATGCCGACTTCGCGGCGATAGGCGTTGACGTCGGTTTTCGGGTCGGCCAGTTGCAGGCCGTCGATGCTCACCGAACCGGAATCGAACTCTTCCAGGCCATTGAGGCAACGCAGGAAGGTCGACTTGCCGGAACCCGACGGACCGATCACCACCAGCACTTCGCCCTTGGCCACCGTGGTGCTGACGTTATCCACCGCGCGCACCACCTGGCCACGGGTGTCGAAGACTTTTACCAGATCGCGGACTTCAATCACTTTGCGCGAGCCTCCGCTCAAGCCGGCTGGCGATTTTCGACAGCGGCAGGTTGATCAACAGGTACAGACCGGCGACGCAGAACAGAATCTCGAACGGCGAGAACGAGGTGGTGATGACTTCACGGCCGCTTTTCAGCAGCTCGGTGATGGCAATCACCGACACCAGCGAGGTGTCCTTGACCAGACTGATGAACTGCCCGGCCAGCGGCGGCAGCACGCGTTTGAATGCTTGCGGCAGCACCACGTGACGCATCGATTGACCGGCACTCAGACCGAGCGAACGCGCCGCTTCGTTCTGGCCACGGGCAATCGATTGCACGCCGGAACGGATGATCTCCGCCACGTAGGCACCGGTGAACAGCGACAGCGCGGCGATCCCGGCAAATTCGCGGGACAGGTTCATCACCGTGCCGATGAAGAAATAGAAAATGAAAATCTGCACCAGCAGCGGCGTACCGCGCACCAGTTCGACGTAAATGGTCGAGAGGTCGCGCAGGGTCGGGTTGCTCGACAGACGGCACAGGCCGGTAACCAGACCAATCAACAGACCGAGTACCCCAGAGACCACTGACAGCCAAAGCGTCGTCCACAGGCCCCACAACAGCGGTCCTGCCGCCCAATGCCGGGTCACGCCCACGACGTCGCCTTCGGCCACATCGTCGCCCTGAGCGAATTGCAGGCTGTTCTCGTCGACGGTCAGGTGCTGCTCGTCACCGGCGTCATTGCGCAGGGTGACTTGCGCGCTGCTGCCCTTGCGCACCAGTTCGGTGACGGTGGAAATGTCAGTGGCACGCTGGGTTTCTTCGGCCTGATAGGCGAAGTACTGCGGCACACGGTTCCAGCGCCATTCGTAGGACATCAGCGACGTCGCGTAATACAACGCGCCGGCCAGGCCGACCAGCACCAGCACGGTGAGGACGTGCCAGGGCCATTGGGCTTTTTTCTGTTTCATTGCAGGTTCTCGGATGATCGTTCCCACGCTCTGCGTGGGAATGCCGCTCGGGACGCTCTGCGTCCCTGCCTGTTCGTGACGCGGAGCGTCACAGGATGCGTTCCCACGCGGACGGTTCGACGCCTCGACGTGGAAACGATCAGCGGATGCGCGTTATTCCATGTCCTTGAGCCACTCGGTGCTCTTGAACCACTTGTCATGGATGCGATCGTAGGTGCCGTCTTCGTGGATCTGGTGCAGGAAGTTGTTGATGAAATTGATGCTGTCGTAATCACCCTTCTTCAGTCCGAAGGCCAAAGGCTCGTAGGTGAACGGCTTGTCGAGGAACACCAGTTTGCCGGCACCAACCTTGGTCACCGCGACGACGTTGTACGGCGCGTCATAGATGAAGGCATCAGCCTTGCCGTTGACCACGTCGAGCACCGCTTCCTGCTCATTGTCGTAGCCGTGGTACTTGGCCTTGGAGATGAGCTTCTTGGCGACCATTTCGCCGGTGGTGCCGAGCTTGGAGGTGATGCGGTAGTCGGCGGTGTTCAGGTCTTTGTACGACTTGATAGTGCCTTCCAGCTCCTTGCGGATCAGCAGGGTCTGGCCGACCACGATGAACGGTTCGCTGAAATTCAGGCGCAGGTTGCGCTCCTGAGTCAAGGTCATGCCGCTGCCGATCATGTCGAACTTGTCGGTCATCAGCGCCGGGATGATGCCGTCGTAACCGGTCGAAACCAGCTCCAGTTTGACGCCCATGGCCTTGGACATGGCTTTGAGGATGTCGACTTCGAAACCGATGATTTCGCCGCGCTTGTTAGTCATTTCGAACGGCATGTAGGTCGGATCCATACCGACTTTCAACGTGCCGCGCTTGACCGCGTCATCGATTGCGCCAGCCTGCGCCGCATTGACTGCAACCAGTGCCGTGACGCCGACCAGCAGCATCGACAGATACTTCTTCATCTTCAAGTCCCCAAAACCATTGCGTGTGCGGCGCGAAAACCAACAGTGACGGGCAAAAAAGCCCGGGTGCGCCAATTCGGGGACGGATGCTAACGCACTCGTTTTTTTGCACAAGGTTTAATGGACGATTTGTTTAACAATCAAGAGCTAACCCCTCACCCCAACCCTCTCCCCCAAGGGGGCGAGGGGGAAAGGGAGCAGATCTTCATGCTGTTCAAATCCGAGCTCGACTGGATATTTCAGGTCGGTGTAACTCGAATATTCAACGCGGTCGGTCCCCTCTCCCTCTGGGAGAGGGGTAGGCGGGCGGCGTTCCGATGAGGGGCTTTTCAGCAGACCAAAAAAAACCCCGCAACATCGCGGGGTTTCTTTATCAGGCCGGTTGCGCCTGCATACTCACCGGTCGCAGCGGCAGCAACGGCGCATGGGGATCGGCTTTCACCGAAGCCCGCCATGCATCCAGCCACTCAGCGTGACCTTCGGCCCAGACCTGCTCATGCAAACGCGCCAAGGCAACAGGGTCGCTCAGCAGTTGCAAGCGATCATGATTATTCAGCCCGGCCGGGCCAACCTTGATCGCGTGACGCACACGCTCCTGACGCAGCCATTCGATCGGCTCGGCCTGACCGTGACGCGAGGTCGCCAGCGAACACGCCAAAGCGTTCTGCTGCGGATCGACCACCGCGCGGACAAAGCCGTCGTTGAGGGCGTGGTAACGGTTTTCGTGGGTGTACTGGTCGGTCGCCAGCAGCGCCTGTGGCGGATTGTATTCCTCAGGAATGAGGAACAGGCTCTCGTCACGGGACTTCAGGCCCAGACCAACGCGGCTGGAAATCACCGACACCGGGATCGACAGCATCAGCGAACCGACGATCGGCACCAGCCACCAGAGGAAGCTCGGGTTCAGCCAGATCACCAGCAGCGCCCAGCAGAAGCCCAACAGGGTCTGCGGACCGTGGCGTTTGACCGCTTCGCTCCAAGGCGTCGAGTCGTCGTCACGCTGCGGCGAGTTCCAGGTCGCGGCCCAGCCGAGGAACGCGGCGAGGACGAAACGCGTGTGGAAAATCATCCGCACCGGCGCCAGCAGCATGGAGAACAGCATCTCCAGCAGCATCGACAGGGTCACCTTGAACTTGCCGCCGAACTCTTTCGCGCCCTTGGCCCAGATCAGGATGATGCTCAACAGTTTCGGCAGGAACAGCAGCACGATGGTCGTCGAGAACAGCGCGATCGCCTTGTCCGGGTGCCATTGTGGCCACAGCGGATAGAGCTGGCGCGGCTCGAGGAAGTACTGCGGCTCCATCAGCGTGTTCACCGCCAGCAGCGCGGTCGACAGCACCAGGAAGAAGAACCACAACGGCGCCGACAGGTACGACATCACGCCGGTGAGGAACACCGCGCGGTGCACCGGGTGCATGCCTTTGACCAGGAACAAACGGAAGTTCATCAGGTTGCCGTGGCACCAGCGACGGTCACGCTTGAGTTCGTCGAGCAGGTTCGGCGGCAGTTCTTCGTAGCTGCCCGGCAAGTCGTAGGCAATCCACACGCCCCAACCGGCACGGCGCATCAACGCGGCTTCAACGAAGTCGTGGGACAGAATCGCACCCGAGAACGCGCCTTTACCCGGCAACGGCGCCAAGGCGCAGTGGTCGATAAACGGCTTCATGCGGATGATCGCGTTGTGACCCCAGTAGTGGGATTCACCCAACTGCCAGAAGTGCAGACCGGCGGTAAACAGCGGGCCGTACACGCGGGTCGCAAACTGCTGCATACGCGCATAGAGAGTGTCCATGCCCGACGCACGCGGCGCGGTCTGGATGATCCCGGCGTCCGGCGTGGCTTCCATCAAGCGCACCAGACTGGTCAGGCACTCACCGCTCATCACCGAGTCGGCGTCGAGAACGACCATATATTTATAGTCACCGCCCCAACGACGGCAGAAGTCGTCGAGGTTGCCGCTCTTGCGCTTCACACGACGGCGACGGCGACGGTAGAAGATCTTGCCGAAACCTTTGGCTTCGCGGCAGACATCCAGCCAGGCCTGTTGTTCGGCGACGCAGATGTCCGTGTCATTACTGTCGCTGAGCACGAAGAAGTCAAAGCGGTCCAGATCACCAGTGGCAGCAACCGATTCGAACGTTGCCCGCAAACCGGCAAACACACGCGGTACGTCTTCGTTGCAGATCGGCATCACCAGCGCGGTACGCGCGTCTTTGGCAATCGGCTCGTTGCCGGCGCTTTTGCCGGAGATACGATATTTATCGTGGCCGGTGAGCAACTCGAGGAAGCCCATCAGCGCCGTCCAGAAACCAGCCGACACCCAGCAGAACAGAATCCCGAACAGAATCAGAATGCTGGTTTGCAGCGCATACGGCAGCACTTGCGTGGCGGTTTGCAGCAGCGGTTGATGCAGGACTTCTTCCAGATCGACGAACGACCAGCCCTGGTACGGCATGATGCCTTTCATGTACCAGCCGGCGACGATGGTCTGACCGAGCATCAGCAGCAACAGAATGTAGCGGCGGATCGAGCCGACGGTGCGCCAGCGCGCGGCCGGCAAGACGTTTTCGTCCTTCGGCGGCTGCGGCGGGTTGGTACGACCGGTCATACGGCGCCAGCCACGCACCAGAATATTGGTGCGCCACGGCTCCGGCACGACCTTGGTCCGACGGATCGGCGGCGTCGCCTTCATGCTGACGCGACCGCTGGCGTCGAGCACCAGCATCTCCGCGTCTTCAAGTTCTTCGGCGGTGCTCAGGGTCAGGCGCTTGCCCACCGAAGCCTGGGCGGCCTCGGCAGGAGCGTCGAACGTTGAAGACGACAGGCGTTCATGCAGCTCGCTGAACGACTGGCAGCCCGCGAGTTCCGCGCGCTGCTCGTCGGTCATCGGCAGATGCGCCAGATACTCGGAAAGAGTCTCTGGCTGTACTTGAGAGTTACTCATCGGCAGGCAACTGATAGCTCCAGGTCTCGGTCAGGACTTCTTCAGTCGGTGCCGATTCCGGTGTGGCTGGGGCCGCGTCGGCAGCAACAGGCTGCTTGGCGTCTTTGTTGGCCTTGTCCTTGGCATCTGCAGCTGGCTTGGCGTCGGCCTGTTTGGCCTCGGCGGCCTTGGCTTCCTTGTCGAGTTTCTCTTGTTGCTTGGCGGCAACCTTGTCGGCCTTGGCAACGGACGAGTTGGACGCCGGCACCGATTTCGCCAGATCAGCAGTCACGACTGGCTGAACCAGGGCGGCACGCATCTCGGTCGACTTGCTCGCGTCCTTGATCTTCATGCGCAGGGTCAAGCGCCAGCCTTTGGTTTCCGGGTTGTAGCGCACGCTGTTTTCAACCAGCTCGGCGTTGTCACCAACACTGACCTGACTGCGCACGTCGGCATCCGGGGTCAGCGCGGCCAGCGATGGACCTTCGAAGTCGACCAGGTAGGCAACGCTGCCATCCGGCTGACGGATCAGGTTCGATTGCTTGACGTCACCGGTCGAACGCAGAGTCTGCGAAACCCAGGCGCTGTCCGGCGCATGAATCGCCGCTTCGTCCATGGTCCAGTGCATGCGGTAGGCGAATTCCAGCGGCTGACCCGGCTCCGGCATTTTTTCCGGGCTCCAGAACGCAACGATGTTGTCGTTGGTTTCGTCGGCGGTCGGAATTTCTACCAGATCAACGGTGCCCTTGCCCCACTCGCCCTTCGGCTCGATCCAGGCGCTTGGGCGCTTGTCGTAGCGGTCGTCGAGGTCTTCGTAGTGGCTGAAGTCGCGGCCACGTTGCAGCAGACCGAAACCACGCGGGTTCTCGATGCTGAAGTTGCTCACGGCCAGGTGTTTCGGGTTGTTCAGTGGACGCCAGATCCACTCGCCGTTACCGGCATGGATCGACAGACCGCTGGAGTCGTGCAGTTCACGACGGTAGTTGAGGACTTTCGACGGCTGGTTGGCGCCGAACAGGAACATGCTGGTCAGTGGCGCGATGCCCAGTTTGCCGACCTTGTCACGCAGGAACATCTGCGCTTTGACGTCGACAATGGTGTCGCTGCCCGGACGCAGGATCAGACGGTAGGCACCGGTGGCACGCGGCGAATCCAGCAGGGCGAAGATCACCAGATGCTTGTCGCCCGGCTTCGGCTGTTGAATCCAGAACTCGCGGAAACGCGGGAATTCCTCACCCGACGGCAGCGCGGTATCAATCGCCAGACCACGCGCCGAGAGGCCGTAGGTGTGGCCCTTGCCGACAACGCGGAAGTAACTCGCGCCGAGCATGGTCATGATTTCGTCTTGCTTGTCGGCCTTGTTGATCGGGTACAGCACACGGAAACCGGCATAACCCAGTTGTTCGGTGGCTTTCGGATCGAATTTCAGGTCGCCGAAATCGAAGCGCGTCGGATCGTATTTGATCTCTTCGACGGTGTTCGCTGTGATTTCGTTGATTTTCACCGGTGTATCGAAGTGCATACCCTGGTGATAGAAGGACAGTTTGAACGGGGTTTTCTGATCAGCCCACTCAGCCTTTTCGGTGAGGAAGCGGATTTTCTGATAGTCCGCGAACTTCATGTCGCGGAATTCGTTCGGCAGATTGCTGCGCGGGGCTTCGAACTTCTGCCCGGCCAGTTCTTTAGCCTTCGCCGATACATCGTCAAGATTGAACGCCCAAAGCTGGCCGGCGCTGAGCAGGCACAGGAGCGCCGAACCCGCTACCAGGGCACTTCGCATGCGTTTGGCAGACATTTTTGCTGCATTACAGGGACTAACAATCACGAGCAACCCTCGCCGAAAACAGATCAAAAAACCAACGGCCAGCTATCTATATGCCAGGTTGGCGAGCATTGTTCCGACTCCGCTGGGGCAAAATGATTCCCCAATCGGATCCGGACAAGTCTCTACCTAAGTGAAAATGGATCAGCGAACGCTGATCCCAGTGCGCGCGATTATCTAGTAGCCCGCATGACAACGCATCAGGGGTAACAAAGTATTTATCGCGAAAACACCCTAAAAACGGTCGAAATTTCCCAAAAAGGTGTTTCAAGCGCTTTCAGGTCTGTAACAAAAAGGTAACCGGGCCATCGTTGACCAAATGCACCTGCATATCGGCGCCGAATCTACCTGATGCCACAGTGCCATGCACCTGTTTCGCACTGCTTAATAGATAGTCGAACAATTCCTCGCCCAACGCCGGTGGCGCGGCTGTCGAAAAGCTCGGGCGCAACCCGCTTTTGGTGTCGGCCGCAAGGGTGAACTGCGAGACCAGCAGCAACCCGCCACCGACATCGGCGAGGGACAAGTTCATCTTGCCCTCCGCATCACTGAATACCCGATAGTTAAGCAGCTTATGCAGAAGTTTGTCGGCGCTGGTACGCGTGTCGTCGGGTTCGACCGCCACCAGCACCAGCAAACCGTGATCGACCGCCCCGACTACCTCACCCGCGACTTCAACCCGCGCACCGCGTACCCGCTGTAAAAGCCCCTTCATGCTTCTTCGGGCGGCAGGTCGAGCAGGCGCCGAGCCATATTGCCCGCGGCGCGCACCAGTGCATCGGTGATGCCCGGTTCGGATGCGGCGTGGCCGGCATCACGGATCACCTGCAGTTCGCTGTTCGGCCAGGCTTGATGCAGTTCCCAGGCGTTGTCGAGCGGGCAGATCACGTCATAGCGACCGTGAATGATCACGCCGGGCAGATGGGCGATCTTGCCCATGTCGCGAATCAGCTGGTTCGGCTCAAGGAAGGCGTTGTTGGTGAAGTAATGGCATTCGATCCGCGCAATCGACAGCGCGCGCTGCGGCTCGGAGAAGCGATCGACCACCAGCGGGTTCGGCCGCAGGGTCGCGGTGCGCCCTTCCCACGTCGACCAAGCCTTGGCCGCGTGCATCTGGGCGATCTGGTCGTTGCCGGTCAGGCGCTTGTGGAATGCGCTAAGCAGATCGTCGCGCTCGTCCAGCGGGATTGGCGCAATGTAATCCTGCCAATAATCGGGGAACAGACGACTGGCACCGGCCTGATAGAACCACTCGATTTCCTGCGGACGGCAGAGAAAGATCCCACGCAGGATCAGACCGTGAACACGCTCAGGGTGGGTTTGCGCATAGGCCAGCGCCAGGGTCGAGCCCCACGAGCCGCCGAACAGCACCCATTTGTCGATGCCCAGGTGTTTGCGGATGCGCTCAAGGTCGGCAACCAGATCCCAGGTGGTGTTGTTTTCCAGGCTGGCGTGCGGCGTGGAGCGCCCGCAACCGCGCTGGTCGAAGGTTACAATGCGATACAGGTTCGGATCGAAATAGCGACGGCTCTGCGCGTCGCAACCGGCGCCGGGGCCGCCATGAATGAACACAACCGGCAAACCCTCCGGTGAACCGCTTTCGTCGACGTACAGCGTATGGGTGTCATCGACAGCCAGATCGTGCCGGGCGTGAGGTTTGATCTGCGGAAACAAAGTCTGCATTGCGCGCTCCGTAAGGGGTCGAGGTCATCCCTGGGGGGACTTCTATTATTCTGCCGTTGGGCATCATAAACCCGATTTACGTCAATGAGCATGCTCCGGGGCCTGATCGTTCTCACGCTCTGCGTGGGAACGATCAAGATCGCAGCCTTCGGCAGCTCCTACAGGGGTGAGTCAGCCGCGGTAGTGTTTTTCGCCCCAGGCCAGATAGCCCTGCAGCAATTCCTTTAGTACCACCCGCGTTGGCTCGGCGAGGTCAGGGCGATAGCGGAACGGTTCGAACTCTTCCATGTAGGTGCTCTGGCACAACTCCAGTTGCACCGCGTGGATGTTCTCGGCCGGGTTGCCGTAATGACGGGTGATGTGGCCGCCCTTGAAGCGTCCGTTCAGAACATGACTGTAGTTGCTATGACCAGCGCAGATCGCTTCCAGTTGCGCGGCCAATTGTGGATCACAACTGGCGCCATTGAAGGTGCCGAGGTTGAAGTCCGGTAGTTTGCCGTCGAACAGGTGCGGGATGATTGAGCGGATCGAGTGCGCGTCGAACAGCAGCGCGTAACCGAATTCGGCCTTCAGCCGTGCCAGCTCTTCCTGAAGCGTACGGTGATACGGCGTCCAGATCTGCTCCAGATAAGTCGCGCGTTCTTCTTTCGACGGCTCGTGGCCTTCGCGGAACAACGGAATGCCGTCGAACAGCGTCGCCGGGTAGAGCCCGGTGGTAGCGCCCGCATACAACGGTTTGTCGTCGGACGGCCGGTTCAAATCGATGACGAATCGCGAGTACTCGGCAGCCAACGTACTGGCGCCGAGTTGTTCAGCAAAATCGTAAAGCTGCGGGATGTGCCAGTCAGTGTCCGGCAGGCTTTTCGCATCGGCGATCAACCCGGCTTCCACCGCTGGGGTCAGGCGCACACCGGCGTGAGGCATGCTGATCAGCAGCGGCACGCGTCCTTGTTTGAAGTTCAGAACCTTATCCACAACCGCCCTCCTACAGATTTGATTCGACGCCGTGACGCACGACGCGTTTGTCCAGATCACCGCCGAGCCAATAGGCCAGATCCGCCGGACGATCAATGTGCCAGGCAACGAAATCCGCGACCTTGCCGACTTCCAGCGAACCGTGGGTGTCGGCCATGCCCAGCGCTTGCGCGGCATGAATCGTCGCACCGGCCAGGGCTTCCTCCGGAGTCATGCGGAAGCAGGTGCAGGCCATGTTCAGCATCAGCCGCAACGACAGCGCGGGCGAAGTGCCGGGGTTGAGGTCGCTGGCGATGGCGATTTTCACCTTATGCTTGCGCAGGGCGTCCATTGGCGGCAATAGGGTTTCACGCAGGAAGTAGAACGCGCCCGGCAGCAGCACCGCGACGGTGTCGGACTCGGCCATGGCGATGGCGTCGGCTTCGTCCATGAATTCCAGGTGATCGGCGGACAACGCCTTGTAACGCGCGGCGAGGCTGGAGCCATGCAGCGACGACAATTGTTCGGCGTGCAGTTTCACCGGCAGACCGAGTTTTTGCGCGGCGATGAACACGCGCTCGACTTGCTCTGGCGAGAACGCCAGGTGTTCGCAGAACGCATCCACGGCATCGACCAGTCCTTCGGCAGCCAGAGCGGGCAGCATCTCGCTGCAGATCAGATCGATGTAGTCGTCGGCACGATCTTTGTATTCCGGTGGCAACGCGTGGGCGGCCAGGCAGGTGCTGCGTACGCTGATCGGCAGCTCTTTTTCCAGGCGACGGATGACACGAAGGATTTTGCGTTCGTTGACCAGATCGAGGCCGTAACCGGACTTCATTTCAACCGTGGTCACGCCGTCACGCATAAGGCTTTTCAGGCGCTTGGCGGCGCTGGCGAACAGCTCGTCTTCAGTGGCCTCGCGAGTCGCGCGCACGGTGCTGGCGATGCCTCCGCCGGAAGCCGCGATTTCGGCGTAGCTGACACCTTGCAGGCGCTTTTCGAATTCGCCGCTGCGGTTGCCGCCGAACACCGTGTGGGTGTGGCAGTCGATCAGGCCGGGCGTGACCCACGCGCCTTGCAGGTCATTGACCGCCGGGTATTCGCCGGATGGCAGTTGATTACGCGGGCCGATCCACTCGATGAGCGCACCGGACGTCACGATGGCCGCATCCTCGATGATCGAGTAGACGCCCTGCGCCATGGTTGCGACGTGGCAGTGTTGCCAGAGGGTTTTCACTGTTGGCCTCCGTTGTGTTTGGTTTGGTGGGTAGCCTCTGAAAAGCCCCTCACCCTAGCCCTCTCCCGGAGGGAGAGGGGACTGACCGGGTTGTTCTGTCGAGGTACACCGACCTGAAAGTCTTGAGCCGAACTCAGGTTCTGAAAACCATGAAGATCGGCTCCCTGCTCTCGCCAGGAAGAAGCAGGACTGACCGGGTTGCTCTGTCGAGGTACATCGACCTGGAAATCTTGAGCCGAACTCAGGCTTTGAAAACCACGAAGATCGGCTCCCTTCCCCCTCTCCCCCTTGGGGGAGAGGGCTGGGGTGAGGGGGATCGATGTCAGTAACAACAAAGCTCTCCCTGAAAAAACACTTACAAACTAGGCAAAAGTTTCGCTGGAATCAGCTCGGTCAGGCACCGCGAAGCCAACAATTCAGTCGCCGCATTGATATCCGGCGCAAAGAACCGATCTTTCTCATAGAACGGCACTTCCTTACGCAGAATCGCCCGGGCCTGCTCCAGCTTCGCCGAGGTCTTCAGACCGTTACGCAGGTCCAGTCCTTGCACCGCCGCGAGCCATTCCACCGCGAGAATCCCGCGGGTGTTTTCAGCCATTTCCCACAGCCGCTTGCCAGCCGCCGGGGCCATCGATACGTGGTCTTCCTGGTTAGCCGAGGTCGGCAGACTGTCCACCGAATGCGGATGCGACAAGGCCTTGTTCTCGCTGGCCAGCGCCGCTGCTGTCACCTGAGCGATCATGAAACCGGAATTCACGCCGCCATTGGCGACGAGGAACGGCGGCAGCTGCGACATGTGCTTGTCCATCATCAGCGAGATGCGGCGTTCGCTCAGCGAGCCGATCTCGGCGATGGCCAGGGCCATGTTGTCAGCAGCCATGGCCACCGGTTCGGCGTGGAAGTTGCCGCCGGAAATCACATCGCCTTCAGCGGCGAAGACCAGCGGGTTATCCGATACGGCGTTGGCTTCGACCGCCAGTACTTCAGCGGCCTGACGGAACTGGGTCAGGCAGGCGCCCATGACTTGTGGCTGGCAGCGCAGCGAGTACGGATCCTGCACCTTCTCGCAGTTCTGGTGCGAGTCGGAGACTTCGCTGCGCTCGCCGAGCAGATCACGGTACGCAGCGGCAGCATCGATCTGACCTTTCTGGCCACGAGCCGCATGGATACGCACGTCGAACGGCGAACGCGAACCCAATACCGCTTCAACCGTCAGACCACCCAGCGCCAGCGCGCCCGCGAACAAATCTTCACCTTCAAACAGACCACGCAGCGCGAACGCCGTGGAAACCTGAGTACCGTTAAGCAGCGCCAGACCTTCTTTCGCCGCCAGCGTCAGCGGCGTCAGGCCAGCCACTTTCAGCGCTTCGGTGGCTTCCATCCACTCACCCTTGTAGCGCGCCTTGCCCTCGCCCAGCAGCACTAGCGACATGTGCGCCAACGGTGCCAGATCGCCCGAAGCGCCCACCGAACCTTTCAGCGGAATATGCGGATAAACCTCGGCATTGATCAGCGCGATCAGCGCATCGATCACCACGCGGCGAATACCGGAGAAACCACGGCTGAGGCTGTTGACCTTAAGCACCATGATCAGCCGCACCAGTTCATCGCTAATCGGCTGGCCAACACCGGCGGCGTGGGACAACACCAGCGAGCGCTGGAGGTTTTCCAGGTCTTCGCTGGCAATGCGCGTCGAGGCCAGCAGGCCAAAACCGGTGTTGATGCCGTAGGCAGTGCGATTCTCGGCGAGGATCTGTTCAACGCAGGCGACGCTGGCTTCGATCTGCGCCGAGGCGCTGTTGTCGAGGCTCAGCTTGACCGGGTTCTGGTAGACATCACGCAGTTGGGCCAGGCTCAGTTGGCCGGGAATCAGGTTCAGCGCAGTCATTTTGTGCTCCTTTTGAGAGTTTGTTATTAACTCGCCAGACGCTCCGGAGATGTCCGTTGTCCGTCGCGTCTCGCCTTTTGGGGAGTCGCGCCTTGGCACGCTGGCGTGGGTATTTTTCAGTGCAAATTTGGTAAAACGTTGCCCAGCACATTCGGGGCTTTCAACACGCTCGCGGCGGCGGCGATATCCGGCGCCAGCCAGCGATCCTGATCGTAGGCCGGAACCGTTTCGCGCAGCAGTCGCCACGCGCGGTCAGTGCCCGCGCCGAAGCGCTGTTCCTTGAGAAATTCAAAGGCCTGCGCCGCCAGCAGATATTCGATGGCGAGAATCTGCGTGCAGTTTTCCAGCGCACGATGCAGCTTGAGCGCAGCGTTGGTGCCCATGCTCAAATGGTCTTCCTGCAGGCCCGAAGTGATGTAGTTGTCGAGCACCGCCGGTTGCGCCAATTGGCGGTTTTCCGCACACAGTGACGCAGCGACGTACTGGACGATCATCATCCCGGAGTTCACCCCCGGATTGGCCACCAGAAATGCCGGCAGACCGCTGACGTGCGGATTCACCAGACGATCCAGACGACGTTCGGCAATCGAGCCGATTTCGGCCATGGCAATCGCCAGCAAATCCGCCGCCATAGCTACCGATTGGCCGTGCGGGTTGGCTTGCGACATCACCCGGAAGTTGTCCGGCGTGCCTAGCAACAATGGGTTATCAGTGCAGCCGTTGAGTTCGGCCTCGACCTGCTTGATTGCATGATCGAGCTGATCGCGCGCGGCGCCGTGAACTTGCGGGATCGAACGGATGCTCAGCGCATCCTGAGTGCGAATGCCTTTGCTCGACGCGATCACTTCACTGCCATCGAGCAAGGCGCGCAGATTGACGCCAACCTGCTGCATGCCCGGATGCGGTTTCAGCGCGATGATTTCAGCGTCGAACGCATCGATCTGGCCGCGCTGGGCTTCAAAACTCATCGCGCCGATGACGTCGGCCCATTGCACCAGACGCGTCGCGTCGGCAATCGCCAGACAGCTGAGGCCGGTCATGCACGGCGTGCCGTTGACCAGGCACAAACCGTCTTTTGCGCCGAGCTGAACCGGTTGTAACCCCTCTTCGGCCAGCGCTTGTTGCGCCGAAATGATCTGCCCGCGATAGCTGACATTGCCGACGCCGAGCAACGCGATGCCGATGTGCGCCATGTGCGTCAGGTAGCCCACCGAACCTTGCGACGGCACTTGCGGGGTGATGCCGCGATTGAGCAGCGCCAGCAGCGCTTCGACGACTCGGCGATGCAGGCCGGATTTGCCGTGGCTGTAGTTGTGAATGGCGGCGCAGATGATCGCGCGAGTCTGCTCGTCGGCGAGCACCGGGCCGACGCCACAGGCGTGGCTGAGCAAGGTGTTGCGCGAGAGCTGGCTGAGTTGTTCGTCCTGCAGCGAGACGTTGGACAAACCGCCCAGACCGGTATTGACGCCATAGGCGCGCTCGCCGCTGGCGACGATGCGCTGGACGATGCCTTGGGCGTTTTCGATGCGCGCCCAGGTGTCGCTGGACAGCTCCAGAAGCGCGCCATGACGGGCAACGGCGACCAAGTCCTGCCAGCGCAGAGGGGCGCCGGTGATAACGATTTTTTCAGCCTGAGACATCTAAAACCTCAACCGTAATATTGATGCAGCTTTACCGGCCTCATCGCTGGCAAGCCAGCTCCCACAGGATCTCCAGTGTTCACACAATCTCTGTAGGAACTGGGCCTGCGAGCCCTCATTGTTCACACAACCCCTGTGGGAGCTGGCTTGCCAGCGATAGGGCCAGTCAGTGCACTGCATAATTCAGATCAAACCACCGCCGCCCGCCGCTGCACGAACCGGTCAACATACTCATCCGCCGGCGAATGCAGAATCTCGCGCGGCGTACCGACCTGAATCAGGCGACCATCCTTGAGAATCGCAATGCGGTTGCCGATACGCACCGCCTCGTCGAGGTCATGGGTGATGAAGACGATGGTCTTGTGCAGGGTCTTTTGCAGCTCCAGCAACTGGTCCTGCATCTCGGCGCGGATCAGCGGATCCAGCGCACTGAACGCTTCGTCCATGAGGATGATGTCGGTGTCCGCCGCCAAGGCGCGCGCCAGGCCGACACGCTGGCGCATGCCGCCGGAGAGCTGGTGCGGGTATTTGTTTTCGTAGCCTTTGAGGCCGACGGTGTTGATCCAGTGCAGCGCGCGTTCCGAGCACATTTGCTTGCTCTCGCCACGGACTTTCAGACCGTAGGCGACGTTGTCGAGCACAGTCTTGTGCGGCAACAGGCCGAAGCTCTGGAACACCATGCTGATCTTGTGCCGGCGAAATTCGCGCAGGGCATCCATGTCGTATTGCAGGATGTCGACGCCGTCGACGAGGATCGCGCCGCTGGTCGGGTCGATCAACCGGTTGAAGTGGCGCACCAGTGTCGATTTTCCGGAACCGGACAGGCCCATGATCACAAAGATCTCGCCAGTGCCGATGCTCAGCGACAGGTCGTTAACGCCGACCACGCAACCGGTTTCACTCAGCACCTGATCCTTGGTCTTGCCCTGACCGACCATGGCCAGCGCATCCTTGGCGCGGTTGCCGAAAATCTTGAAGACGTTTTTGACTTCGATCTTGCTCACGGTTGCGTTGCTCATTTGCTCACCTCATGCCGTGGCCGACCGTACGCCTGAGTAATGCGGTCGATGACCACTGCGAGAATCACGATCGCCAGACCGGCCTCGAGGCCACGTCCGACGTTGAGGGTCTGAATCCCCACCAGCACATCTTCACCCAGACCACGGGCACCGATCATCGAGGCGATCACCACCATCGACAGGGCCATCATGGTGGTCTGGTTGATCCCGGCCATGATGCTTGGCAGGGCCAGCGGCAGTTGCACGCCGAACAGTTGCTGCCAGCGGTTGGCGCCGAACGCATTGATCGCTTCCATCACTTCGCCGTCGACCTGGCGAATGCCCAGATCAGTCAGGCGAATCAGCGGCGGCGCGGCGTAGATCACCGTGGCGAAAATCGCCGGGACCTTGCCCAGACCGAACAGCATCAGCACCGGGATCAGGTACACGAAACTCGGCATGGTTTGCATGATGTCGAGCAGCGGCATCAGCACCGAACGCAAGCGATTGCTGCGCGCCGAGAGAATCCCCAGCGGAATGCCGATCAGCACCGAAATGATCGTCGCGACCATCATCAACGCCAGGGTCTGCATGAGCTTGTCCCACAAGCCAACGGCGCCGACGAGGAACAGCAGACCGACGATGACTGCTGTGGTCACGACTTTACGCGTGGCATGCCAGGCAACCACACCAACGATCGCCAGCATCAACCACCACGGCGCTGCGCGCAGCAAGCCTTCGAGGTTGACGATGGCCCAGAGCAGGGTGTCGGAGATGTGGCGGAACACATCACCGTAGTTGGTGACCAGCGAATCGACCCAACCGTTGACCCAGTCGGCGATGGAAAAGGTAAAGCTTTCGGGAAACATAAGCGGCTCTCAATCAGAAATCTCAATCAAGCGTTTACGGCATATCCCCCGGCCAGCCTCACGGTTGACCGGGAGGTATCGACCTACAGCGCCGCGTCGATTTTCTTGGCTGCGTCTTCACTGACCCACGCATGCCAGACTTCAGGATGTTCCTTGAGGAAGATTTTCGCCAGTTTTGGCGACTCGATACGTTCCTTGGCCATGCGGCCCAGGTTCTGGTTCAGCAGATCGATCGGCAGGTTGACCTTTTCCAGCACGGCGACCAGTTCCGGGGCCTCGTCGTGGAAGGTTTTCGACAGACCGACCTTGATGCTCACGGTCTTGTCGACGCCCGGTTTTTCTTCGAGTTTGACCAGATCCACCTGGCCCATCAGCGGGGTTGGCGACCAGTAGTAGAACAGGATCGGCTCGCCACGCTTGTAGCTCGACAGCACCGCCGCATCCAGCGCCGGGCCAGTGCCCGGACGGAAGTTGGTGTAGCTGCTTTCGAGGCCGTAGCTTTTCAGCATTTCGCTGTTGTCGAGTTCGCAGGTCCAGCCGGCCGGGCAGTTGTAGAAACGGCCCTTGGACGGCTCTTCAGCGTCCTTGAACACGGCGGCGTATTTGCCCAGGTCAGCGATGTTTTTCAGGTCTGGAGCTTTCGGCTCAAGCTTGCGCTTGGCGTCGCCTTCGATCACATAGCGCGGCACGTACCAGCCTTCCACCGCGCCCACTACCGGAGCGCCGACACCGACGACCTTGCCGGCCTTCTCGGCCTTGTTCCAGACCTCGCTGCGGCCGACCCATTCTTCGGCGAACACTTGAATATCGTTGCTGCTCAGGGCGTTTTCCATGGTGATGGAGTTGCCCGGCAGGCTGTCGGTCTTGCAGTCGTAACCTTTCTCCAGCACCACTTGCAGGACGTCGGTCAGCAGCATGCCGCTTTCCCAGTTCAGCCCGGCGAACTTCACCGGTTTGCCCGATTCGCACCAGCCCGCGGCTTGGGACGCACCGGCACTGGCCAGCAGGCCCATGGACAGCAATGTGGTCAGCAGGGTCTTGTTCGATTTCATTGTTGTGACGCTCCTAATCATGAATTGGCTTACGGCAGTCAAGAGGCATCCAGCCCTGTCCACGTCCAAATCAGGCCTGCGCCGCAGCGCGACCGGCCCCGCTTGTTTTAGGTTGTACAACGCTGTTCTGCTCGACCGGCAGAATCAGTTGATCGGGCACCGCGCTGTGCCATTTTTTTGCACACACGTAGTAGACGACGGCCGGCAGCACCAGGCCGATGATCCAGGAGATATCGACGTCACCGAGGGCGGCCACCAGCGGACCGGTATAGAACTTGGTGGAGATGAACGGCAACTGCACCAGCACACCGAACACATAGACGCTGATGCCGAGCAGGTTCCAGCGACCGTAGCGGCCATTCGGGTCGGCCAGCGCCGGCACGTCGTAGCGCTCACGGGTGATGCAGTAGTAGTCGACCAGGTTGATCGCGCTCCACGGGGTGAAGAAGGCGAGCAGGAACAGGATGAAAGACTTGAACGCACCGAGGAACGAGTGCTGACCGAGCAGCGCAATCAGAGTAGCGGCGCCGACGATCACCAGCACGAACACCAGACGCTGCATCCGGGTCACCGTCAGATGGCCTTTGAAACCACTGATGATGGTCGCGATGCACATGAAGCTGCCGTAGGAGTTCAGCGTCGAGATGGTCACCTTGCCGAACGCGATGCTGAAGTACAGCAGCGCCGCGGTGGCACCGGTGCCGCCCAGGCCGACGATGTAGGCGACTTCGTGACCGGCGAACTGACCGTTGGAGGAAGCCGCGGCGAACACGCCGAGGATCATCGCCACTTGTGCGCCAACCACAGAGCCGGCACCGGCGGCGAAGAATGTTTTGACCGCCGAGGTATTGCTCGGCAGGTAACGGGAATAGTCAGCCACGTACGGGCCGAAAGCGATCTGCCAGGAGGCCGCGAGCGACACCGCGAGGAGGAAACTGCTCCAGCTGAAATGACGGATTTGCAGAAGTGCGCCGACGTCGGTCTGGCTCATCAAACGCCAGAACAGGAACACGAAAGCGATCACGCCAATGACGCTGGCAACACGGCCGATCCAGTGGATCACCCGATAACCGAGCACCGTCACCAGCACGATGACGCTGGCAAAAATCAGGATGCCGACACTGTCGCTGACGTTAAACAACTGCCCCAGCGCCTGGCCGGAAAGCACGGTGCCCGTCGCGGTGAAACCCAGGTACATCAGGCACACCAGCACGATCGGGATCGCCGCGCCGTAAACGCCAAACTGCACGCGGCTGGAGATCATCTGCGGCAGGCCCAGCTTCGGGCCTTGCGCGGCATGCAGCGCCATCACTCCACCGCCCAGCAATTGACCGATCAACAGACCGATCAACGACCAGAACACATCACCGCCGAGCACCACGGCCAAGGCCCCGGTGACAATCGCGGTGATTTGCAGGTTGGCGCCCATCCACAGGGTGAACTGGCTAAACAGACGACCGTGTCTTTCCGCTTCCGGGATGTAGTCGATCGAACGCCTTTCGATCAACGGTTTGTTGCCTGCACGATCGGTGTTGACAGCCATGATTCAACCTCTGTGGATTGTTAGATTCTCTGTGGGAGCTGCCGCAGGCTGCGATCTTTTGATCTTGAAAAACCAACATCAAAAGATCGCAGCCTGCGGCAGCTCCTACAGGGGTTTTGCATTTATTTGCCGGTAATCATCGGCAGGTTCAGGCCCTGTTCCTTGGCGCAGTCGATGGCGATCTGGTAACCGGCATCGGCGTGGCGCATGACGCCGGTAGCCGGGTCGTTGTGCAGCACGCGCGCGATGCGCTCGGCCGCTTCGTCAGTACCGTCGCAGACAATCACCATGCCCGAGTGCTGCGAGAAGCCCATGCCAACGCCGCCGCCGTGGTGCAGGGAAACCCAGGTCGCGCCGCTCGCGGTGTTGAGCAAAGCGTTGAGCAGTGGCCAGTCGGACACAGCGTCGGAACCGTCCTGCATCGATTCGGTTTCGCGGTTCGGGCTAGCGACCGAGCCGGAGTCAAGGTGGTCGCGACCGATCACGATTGGCGCCGACAACTCGCCGCTGCGAACCATCTCGTTGAAGGCCAGACCGAGCTTGGCGCGCAGGCCCAGGCCAACCCAGCAGATACGTGCCGGCAGACCCTGGAAGCTGATGCGCTCGCGGGCCATGTCCAGCCAGTTGTGCAGGTGCGCGTCATCCGGGATCAGCTCTTTGACCTTGGCGTCGGTTTTGTAGATGTCTTGCGGATCACCCGACAGTGCCGCCCAGCGGAACGGGCCGATGCCACGGCAAAACAGCGGACGGATGTAGGCCGGTACGAAGCCCGGGAAATCGAACGCGTTTTCGACGCCTTCTTCCCGTGCCATCTGACGGATGTTGTTGCCGTAGTCGAAGGTCGGGATGCCTTGCTTCTGGAATTCCAGCATGGCTTTGACGTGCACAGCCATCGACTGCTTGGCGGCTTTGATCACAGCGGCCGGTTCGGTCTTGGCGCGGGCGCGGTACTCGTCCCAGGTCCAGCCGGCAGGCAGGTAACCGTTGAGCGGATCGTGGGCACTGGTCTGGTCGGTGACCATGTCCGGGCGCACGCCGCGCTTTACCAGTTCCGGGAGAATTTCTGCGGCGTTACCCAACAGGGCGATGGAGATCGCTTTGCCTTCCTTGGTGTATTTATCGATGCGCGCCAGAGCGTCGTCGAGGTCTTTGGCTTGCTCGTCGACGTAACGGCTTTTCAGACGGAAATCGATGCTGACCTGCTGGCATTCGATGTTCAGCGAGCACGCGCCGGCCAAAGTTGCCGCCAGAGGTTGTGCGCCGCCCATGCCACCGAGGCCAGCGGTGAGAACCCACTTGCCGGTGAGGTTGTCGTTGTAGTGCTGGCGACCGGCCTCAACGAAGGTTTCATAGGTGCCTTGGACGATGCCCTGGCTGCCGATGTAGATCCAGCTGCCGGCGGTCATCTGGCCGTACATGGCCAGGCCTTTGGCGTCGAGTTCGTTGAAGTGTTCCCAGCTCGCCCAGTGTGGGACGAGGTTGGAGTTGGCGATCAGTACACGCGGGGCATTGCTGTGAGTCTTGAACACGCCGACCGGCTTGCCGGATTGCACCAGCAGGGTCTCGTCGTCATTCAGGTTGGTCAGGCTTTCAACGATCTTGTCGTAGCACTCCCAGTTACGCGCGGCGCGACCGATACCACCGTAGACCACCAGCTCTTTCGGGTTCTCGGCAACTTCCGGGTCGAGATTGTTCATCAGCATGCGCAGCGGCGCTTCGGTCAGCCAGCTCTTGGCGGTCAGCTTGTTGCCGCGGGCGGCGCGGATCTCAACGTTGCGAAACTTTGTAGGCTTATTGTCAGTCACGAAAAAGACTCCTCAGCGATCAATTCAAACCAACCCTGGCAGTGGGCAAGCAGCCTGTGCGCTTCGATGCGCGACAAGCGAATCAGTGGACGCTGCGGAGAGTCTCGAGCGACTCATACGCATACGTCTTTACTTGTACATACAAGCATATGCAATCAAGCGGCCAACTTGTTGGAGGGGCGTTCAAGAAAAATTGCGCGCAGTGCTGGAGAGCGCCTGAATCAAGGGTTCGGGCGTGGATGAAATTTTTCGTGGGGATGATTTAGGGCGATGGGACTTTGTTACGTGAGCGTGGTTTTGCGCCACGCTGGGGCGTTCGGTAACAAGTTGGTGCGTGGTTGGAAACACCCCAAAAGCAAAAGATCGCAGCCTTCGGCAGCTCCTACACTGGGTTTGATGTACACCCTGTAGGAGCTGCCGAAGGCTGCGATCTTTTAAGATTTCTGAATCAGCGTCCAGTCAGTTCAATGACGCAGCAACCCGCATTGGTGGAGACTTCGGCCAGACCGCTGTTGCCGTCCAGTTGCAGGCAATCATGTCGCCCCAACTGCGAAACACTGTCACCGATCCGGACTTCCAGCAACTCACTGACACTGAACACCAACACCGTCCCCGCCGAGCTGAAGAAACGCTGCTCACCGTCCAGCCACTGCAACCGCGCGCTGTAACGCTGCGGCATATAGATCAGGTTGAAATCGCGAATCGCACCGCCGAGCAGCGTGCACAACACCTGGCTTTCACCGCTAAAGGCAAACGGGTCGAGCGGTAACAGCGGCCGCGTATCGTCGCCGTCAACGCACAAGGTCATGCCGTCACCCTGCAACACGGTGATCACCCGCTGATAACCGGCGAATGTTGAAAAACCACCGGATTCGGCGATGTCGGCAATCGACAGACGCCAGCCAAAACCGTCCAGCCCGGCACCCGCGTCACGGGTGATTTCTTCAGTGCTGCCGCCGCCGTTTTTCCACGGCATGCGCGGGTAGCCTTCGGCGCGTAAAACCTTCAAACCATTCATTTATGCTCTCTATTTATGGAACCGCCCTTCCAGACGATGACGGGAACCCGGGTGAATCAATCGTGCAGCGGTAACCGGCTGACGCCCCGACCACGTGCGGCGACGAATCAACAAGCACGGCTCACCCTTTTCAATCTGCAGCAACTTGCACTCTGAGGATTCGGCGAGGATCGCTTCAACCACGTGCTCGCCCTCGGTCAGCGGCGCCACCTGGTTCAGATAGGCGTACGGCGTTTGCAGAGTGAAATCCTGTTTGAGGTATTCCGGAGCGACCAGCGCGTTGACGAAACGGTCTTCGATTTGCACCGGAATGTCGTTTTCGTAATGCACGATCAGCGAGTGGAAGACCTTCTGCCCTTCGCGCATGTCCAGCGCCAGCGCACGCTCGGAACCGGCGGCCTCTTCTTCGAGGGTGATCACCTGGCAGGTGTGGCGATGGCCACGGGAGGCAATTTCGTCGGCGATGTTGTGCACTTCGAACAGCGCGGACTGGCTCTTCGGTTCGGCGACGAACGTGCCGACGCCTTGCATGCGCACCAGCAGACCGTCGGCGGTCATCTCGCGCAGGGCACGGTTGATGGTCATGCGGCTGAAACCGAGTTGATTGACCAGCTCGCTCTCGGACGGCACGCGGTAGTGCGGCGGCCAGTTTCCGCTGTCGATCTGCTGGGTGATCATCTGTTTGACGCGGGCGTACAAGGGCGCCGGACTGTCGCCCATGTTCGCGGCCAACGGGGAGACTGGAGGCGGAGTCGGCACGGTTGATCCCTGTTCATTGGATGAAAGTGGCTAGCTTGCCGGAGTTTACCGGGCAGGCAAACGTCTGTATATGTATATACAAATAACACACGATGGGGTGCTGAACCATGTCCGCCTTCTTTGCCGAACGCGCGCTGCTGCCTAACGGATGGGCCAACAATGTACGTCTTGAGGTCAGCGCCGAGGGCTTGCTGACCCGAATCCAGGCCGATTCCACCGCAGATGGCGCTGAACGGCTGAGCGGCCCGCTGCTGCCGGGCATGCCGAATTTGCACTCCCATGCCTTCCAGCGAGCGATGGCGGGTCTGGCCGAAGTGGCCGGCAACCCCAACGACAGTTTCTGGACATGGCGCGATCTGATGTATCGCCTCGTCGGAAAAATCAGCCCGGATCAGCTCGGCGTGATTGCCCGTCAGCTGTACATCGAAATGCTCAAGGCCGGTTACACTTCGGTCGCTGAATTTCACTATGTGCACCACGACAGCAATGGTCAGCCGTATGCCGATCCGGCTGAATTGGCGTTGCGCATCAGTCAGGCCGCAAGCGAAAGCGGCATTGGTCTGACCCTGTTGCCGGTGCTCTACAGCCACTCCGGTTTTGGCGGCCAGACGCCGAATGACGGCCAGCGCCGCTTCATCAACAGCACCGAAAATTACCTGAATCTGCAATCGCGTTTGCAGCCGTTACTGGCGCAGCAAAAGGCGCAGTCGCTGGGCCTGTGCTTCCACTCGTTGCGCGCGGTGACCCCGCAGCAGATCAGCGAAGTCTTGGCGGCCAGCGACAAGCAATGCCCCGTGCACATTCACATCGCCGAACAGCAGAAAGAGGTCGATGACTGCTTGAGTTGGAGCGGTCGGCGTCCGCTGCAATGGCTCTACGAAAATACCGAAGTCGATCAACGCTGGTGTCTGGTGCACGCCACCCACGCCAACCCGGAAGAAGTCACGCTGATGGCCAAAAGTCGCGCCATCGCCGGGCTGTGCCTGACCACCGAAGCGAATCTCGGCGACGGAATTTTCCCGGCGGTGGATTTCCTCGCCCAGGGTGGGCGCATGGGTATCGGTTCCGACAGCCATGTCTCGCTCAGTGTGGTCGAGGAATTGCGTTGGCTGGAATACGGCCAGCGCCTGCGTGATCAGCGGCGTAATCGCTTGTATGGCGCGGATCAGCCGATGGTTGGACGTACGTTGTATGACGCGGCGCTGGACGGTGGTGCGCAGGCGATGGGGCAGCCGGTTGGTGCGCTGGAGGTGGGCAAGCGTGCGGACTGGATTGTGCTCGATGGCAGCGATCCGTATCTGGCGACGGCCACGGGTGACGGGATTTTGAATCGCTGGTTGTTTGCCGGCGGCGATCGGCAGGTGCGCGATGTGCTGGTCAACGGCCAGTGGGTTGTACGTGATGGCCGGCATGCTGGCGAAGAAGACAGTGCTCGCGCGTTCACCCAAGTCCTGCGCGACCTTTTAGGCTGACACACATAACCCAATGTAGGAGTGAGCCTGCTCGCGATAGCGGTGTATCAGTCACATATTTATGGCTGACACACCGCTATCGCGAGCAGGCTCACTCCTACAGGGGGTTGGCGGTGTTCTTTAGTTTGAAGTCTTGGCCATCTGTCGATCAGTCGCACGCCAGATCAGTCGCGTCGTGTCATAACCCTGCTGACGCGCCTTGCTCAGCAGCTCTTCACGCACCACACCGTTGACGGTCGGCGTGCGTGACAGCAACCACATGTACTTGCGACTCGGGTCGCCGACGATGGCGGTCTTGTAGTCATCGCTGACGTACAACACCCAGTATTCGCCTTTTGCCACACCCGGAATCAGGCGTGAGAACCAGGTATCGAATTCGACCCAGAGTTTATCGGTCTTGCCCGGCACCTGTGGATAAGCCGTGCCCTTGGCCTCTTCCCACTGCCATTGCGGCGTCAGGCAGCGATTGAGCACCGCGACATTGCCGTCAGGTTTGAGGGTGTAATGGGCTTCGGACTGCGCGCAATTGCGCTGGAAGTACATCGGCAAGCGCGCCAGCTCATACCAGGTGCCCTGATAACGCTTGAGATTGACGCTGTTGACGGTTTTCGGCGCCAACGGGTCTACGCCGGAAGTGGCGCAGCCGGCCAGTACCAGGCCGGCAAAAAGGATCAGCAATAACCGCTTCATTTTTCTTCTCCGTGGGCGCGAAGCCCCGGTTTACTTCAGGCCTTGGCCGGAAAACATCAGCACTTTGTCACCGGCATACTGCACGCTGATAAAGCTGTTCTTGTCGCCCCAGGTGCAACTGGACATGCCGAGCGCGCCCGAGCAATCGGTGGGCTTGCCGAGCAGAGTCTCGACTTCGGCCTTGGCCATACCGGCCGAAAGCTTCGAATAGTTTTCCTGATTGACCTTGCTGCATGCGGCCAACAGCACGCAAAACGTCAGAAGGGCGATAGATCGCAGCGACATGGTGTAACTCCTGGAACGAGGGGGGATGGCATGGTGCCAACCAGAAGCTTAGAAGAGAAAACCCTCATCTGGTTCCGTGGGCGGACGGCTATTTATTAGCCCGCCTGTCTGGCATTTGCCGATAAATCAGACACTTTGTAGGGCTATTGAGCATTTCGTCGCCTTTCGCCAAAGACGCCTAATCTTTGGCGCGTCGCGGTCGAAATAAGAGCAGCGCAAAGCCCCCGAGTGTGGCAAATTGCCGCCCTTTCTTGACCAGCCCCTTCGCGGTAGTTCATTCGATGACCAGAAACATGAAATTCAGCCACAAGATCTTGTTGGCTGCCGCCCTCGTGGTGGCCGTTGCGTTCGCCTGTTTCATTTTCTTCAACGACTATCGACAGCGCGAAGCCTTGGGCAGCAGCACCGAAGCCTCGATGCAGGAACTGGGCAGCCTGACCACCAGCAACATCCAGACCTGGCTGGAAAGCCGCATTCAATTGCTGCAATCGCTGTCGCAGCAAGTGGCTGTCGACGGCAACGCCCCCGCCAGCCTGAAACGCATCATCGACCTGCCCGCCTACACCGGCAATTTCCAGCTCAGCTATTTTGGCGGCGCCGACGGCGTGATGTTCTCGGTGCCGGCCGGCAATCGCGCGCCGGATTACGATCCACGCGCACGCGGCTGGTACAAAGCGGCCAACAGCGCGCAACAGACCATCGTCACCGAACCGTACATCGCCGCGTCCTCGGGCAAACTGGTAATCACTGTCGCCACCCCGGTGCAGCGCCAGGGCCAGATGCTCGGCGTCGCCGGTGCCGACATCGACCTGACCAGCGTCAGCGCGATCATCAACTCGCTGAACTTCGGTGGCCACGGCCACGCGTTCATCGTCAGTGCCGATGGCAAGATCCTGATCCACCCGGACAGCAAACTGGTGCTCAAGACCCTCGCCGAGGCCTACCCGAATGGCGCGCCAAAAGTCAGCCCGGGCCTGAAAGAAGTCGAGTTCGACGGCAAGACGCAGTTGATCTCCTTCACCCGCGTCAACGGCGTGCCGTCGGCCGACTGGTACGTGGCGCTGGTGCTCGATAAAGACACCGCGTTCGCCATGCTCAGCGAATTCCGCACCTCGGCGCTGATCGCCATGGTTATTGCCGTGGTAATCATCATCGCCCTGCTCGGCATGCTCATTCGCGTGTTGATGCAACCGCTGCTGACCATGGGCCGCGCGATGCACGACATCGCCGAAGGTGAAGGCGACCTGACCAAACGTCTGGTGATTCACGGCAACGATGAGTTCGGCGCACTGGGCACCTCATTCAACCGTTTTGTTGAGCGCATTCACACTTCGATTCGTGAAGTGTCCTCGGCCACCGGCCAGGTCAACGAAGTCGCCCTGCGCGTGGTCGCAGCGTCGAACTCGTCGATGTACAACTCCGATCAGCAAGCCTCGCGCACCAACAGCGTGGCCGCGGCGATCAACCAACTCGGCGCCGCCGCGCAGGAAATCGCCCAGAACGCCGCCCTCGCCTCGCAGCACTCCAGCGATGCGCGCAGCCTCGCGGTCGACGGCCAGCAGGTTGTCGATAAAACCATCCACGCCATGCAGCAGCTGTCGGCGAAGATCAGCGATTCGTGCGGCAACATCGAAACCCTGAACAGCAACACGGTGAACATCGGCCAGATTCTCGAAGTGATCACCAGTATTTCCCAGCAGACCAACCTGCTCGCGCTCAACGCCGCGATCGAAGCGGCGCGTGCCGGTGAAGCCGGTCGTGGTTTCGCCGTGGTTGCCGACGAAGTGCGCAACCTCGCGCACCGCACCCAGGATTCGGCGCAGCAAGTGCAGAAGATGATCGAAGAGCTGCAAGTCGGCGCGCGCCAGGCGGTCAGCATCATGACCGAGAGCCAGCGCGAGAGTGAAAGCAGCGTCGGCATCGCCAACCAGGCCGGTGAGCGGTTGGGCAGCGTGACTCAGCGTATCGGTGAGATCGACGGGATGAACCAGTCGGTGGCCACCGCGACTGAAGAGCAGACCGCTGTGGTCGAGTCGATCAACGTCGATATCAACGAGATCAACACGCTGAATCAGGAAGGTGTGGAGAACTTGCAGGCAACGTTGCGGGCGTGTTCGGATCTGGAGCAGCAGGCGGCGCGGTTGAAGCAGTTGGTGGGTAGTTTCAGGATTTAAAGATCAAGGGCTTTACCCCCTCACCCCAGCCCTCCCGAAACGTCGGACCGCCCCCAGGGGGGCGAGGGGGGAAAGGGAGCAGATCTTCAAGCCTTTCAAAACCTGAGTTCGACTCAGGTCTCTCAAGTCGATGTACCTCCAACATCCACCTCGGTCAGTCCCCTCTCCCCCTGGGAGAGGGCTAGGGTGAGGGTAAGCCCTTAAAACCTTGACCCAGGCTCAGAAAGAAACACCAACTCTTCAGCCGTAGACTCCCGCCCCAACACCGCATTGCGATGCGGAAACCGGCCAAACCGCGCAATCACCTTTTGATGCCGCTCGGCATAATCCAGATTATCCGCAAACACCGCCCGCTCCGACTCCGGCTGTTCAGCCACCAGCTCGATAAATCTGGAAACCGCCTCATTCTGCACCGCGAGGTTTTCGCAGTGTTCGAACACCAGATAAATGAATACACGCTGAATCGGTTTCAACTGCCGATCGAAATCCGCCGCAATGCCTTGGGCAACGAGTTTCTGCGCGCGCAGATCACCGGAAAACGCTTTGGGAGTGTCGCGAAAGATCATTCGCGGCAATTGATCGAGCAACAGCACCAGCGCCAGCCAACCTTCGGGACGTTGCGTCCACTCGGTCAATTCGCCGGCCAGGGCCTGATCGACAAAGACCCCGAAACGCGTCTGCGCTTCGAGGTCTTGGCTGTCTCGCTTACCGAACCACAACTTGCCCTTGTCAGCCGCTATCTCGTCGGGGGATTCGGCGTGTCCGAACCACCAATCGAGCAACGGCTGCCAGGGCGCGGTCATGGTTTATTCCTTGTGGTAAGCCGTAGCGCGAGCGACTTCTTCTTTCGAGCCGAGGAAGACTGCTACGCGCTGGTGCAGGCCTTCAGGCTGGATGTCGAGAATACGCTGATGACCGTCGGTGGACGCGCCGCCCGCTTGTTCAACGAGGAACGACATCGGGTTGGCTTCGTACATCAGACGCAGTTTGCCTGGCTTGGACGGCTCACGGCTGTCGCGCGGGTACATGAACAGACCGCCACGGGTCAGGATGCGGTGTACGTCGGCAACCATCGCCGCGACCCAACGCATGTTGTAGTTCTTTTTCAGCGGACCTTCTTCACCGGCCAGCAGCTCGCCCACGTAGCGTTGTACCGGGGCTTCCCAGTGACGCTGGTTGGACATGTTGATCGCAAATTCCTGGGTCGATTCAGGAATGGTGATGTCTTCGTGGGTCAGCACGAAGCTGCCCATTTCGCGGTCCAGGGTGAAACCTTTGACGCCGTCACCGAGGGTCAGTACCAGCATGGTTTGCGGGCCGTAGATCGCGTAACCGGCGGCAACCTGCTGGGTGCCTGGCTGCAGGAACGCTTTTTCGTTCAGCGGCTCGTTCTGGCTCAGGTATTCGTTCGGGCAACGCAGTACCGAGAAGATGGTGCCGACCGGGGCGTTGATGTCGATGTTCGACGAACCGTCCAGTGGGTCGAATACCAGCAGGTAGGCGCCTTTCGGGTATTTGCCCGGGATCTGGTAGGCATTGTCCATTTCTTCGGACGCCATGCCGGCCAGGTGACCGCCCCATTCGTTGGCTTCGAGCAGGATCTCGTTGGAGATCACGTCGAGTTTCTTCTGCACTTCGCCTTGGACGTTTTCAGTGCCCATGCTGCCCAGAACACCACCCAGGGCGCCTTTGGACACGGCGTGGCTGATTTCTTTGCAAGCACGCGCCACCACTTCGATCAGGAAACGCAGATCGGCAGGAGTGTTATTGCTGCGGGTCTGCTCAATCAAATAGCGACTCAGGGTAACGCGGGACATGGACGGCTCCGGTGGAATGGGGGGCTAAAAACCCGCGCAGTTTACAGGGAGTCTGAAAACGTAGCGAGCGAAGACGCCCGGTAACGTGCGTTGGGGTGTAATTGCCTGCATGAGACGTGAATGTGGGTGGAGAGTTCAGGTAGCGGGTTTAGCGTAGACCGGTTCGGGACGGATGGTGGTTGAGTGATAGCGGCGGTTTGAGGATTTTTGTTGATTGATCGGCCGTCATCGCTGGCAAGCCAGCTCCCACAAGGACTTCGGTCGTTCATCTATTTTGTGTACACCAAATAACCTGTGGGAGCTGGCTTGCCAGCGATTGGCGCGCAGCGCCAGCCATTCTCAGGTGTTGGTTGGAGGCTTGCGCAACAAGCTAAACGCCATAGCCCCCAAAAACACCACACTCAACAACAACACTGCCCACAACCCAATCTTCTTCCAATTGGTCTCCGCCACCGCCGCTGTGGTCGCCGTCGATGTCTGCGTACCAACCGCTTCACCCTGTACCGACGCCTTGCCCAACGACGCCAGCTTCTGCGGCTTGAAATCCGGAATCAGCGTCGCCAGCGGCAAGTTCGCCGTTTTCACCGTCGGATTACCCAGCGCCAGACTGTACGGCCCCTCTCCGCGTGCAAGGAAGATCACCTGAGTCGCCCGCACCGCGTACTTCACGCTGGGCGCCTGCGCGCCCAGACCACCGCCGCGCTCATCGACCGTCAGCTTCAACTGCTGCACGGTCTGCCCGTAGAGCTGCAATTCGTTCTGCACTACATCCTGATTATTCTGGCTCAGGCGATAGAGCAAGCCGCTGCTCAGTTCCTGCCACGGCAGGCTGCTTTCACGTCGCCCCGCCAATATCACCGGCGCCAGACTGTTCGGTTGTTTGAGTTCAACCTGCACGCGTTCGACATTCAGCCCCATCGGCAACTGCCAGGTGTATTCCCCGGCCTTGGTGCTGCTGCCGGCCAATGCCTGCGACCAGACCAACGGCAGCGGCAAATCGCGCGGATCACTGCTTTTCAATTGTGCCGCCGTCAAAATCGGCGCCGAGTTCGGCGACTCCCACAATAGCCGCACATAACGCGCCGATTGCCCCGGCAACGTCACTTCGTGCTGCTCGATGCGCTCATCGGAAAAAGTCAGTCGTGCGACCTGACCTTCGCCCCACGGCTGCCAGTGCTGCAAATCATCGCTGGCCTCAATGCTGAAACGCTGAAAGCCGTCGCGCTCACTGGTCCAGTCGAGGATCAATTGCTGCAACGGCGCCTTGATCGCGCTGGCATCCAGCAGCCAGCCACGCAGCACTTCTTCACCCGCCTCCAACTGGCTGGATGGCTGCACTTCGACCAACGTGCCGTTGGTGGTCGATTGCACGCGCACATTCGGCGCGCGCTCACTGGCGTCGGCGGCGTTGTACAGCGGGAACCATTTCACCTCGTGCAACTGGCCGTCATCGCGGGTCTGCGCCGACTCGCGCGCCAAGGCGTAGGCCTGCGCTTCGCCAGCGGCGTTGAATACCCGCAAGTCACTGAGATCAGTCTGGCGCGCCTGCAATTGCACGCTCAACGGTAAGTCGAGGCGATACCACGGGCCGTTGCCGCTCACAGACAGCGGCACCTGCGTGGCGAAGTCCGCCGGTTTTTCCTGAGCACCGGCCACCATCACCACGCCCAACGCCAACCAACCCAGATTTCGCATGCGACTCAAGATGAAACTCCTTCGGTGTCCGGGGCCGGTTTGGCCGCCGCCGGGTCAGCGTCGACGCGTTTGGGCGGCAGCGGCGCGAAATAGCCAACCACCAGCAGCAACACGCCGACGCCGATAAACGAGACGATCCGGGCAAGGCCGCCACGGTTGCTCAGTTCGACAAAAATCAGTTTGGCCACCACCAGCGCAATCAGCGCCGCGCCGATCAACCACACTTCGCGACGATGACGCAGATGCCCGCCGATCATCAGCCCGAGCGCCATCAACGTCCAGACGATGGACAATCCGGCCTGCACCAGCATCGAGCCGAGCAGTTGATCGAGCTCGAACGGAATCCCGGCCCAATGGTGTGCCGCGCGGGTGACCAGCGCGGTGCAGAAAGCGAACAGCGATACCCCGGCGATCAGTTGCGTCGCGTATTCGGCGTAGTCCTGACGAATCGACAGCTGCGAAACTGCACTGCGCGACCAGACATAAACGCCGAACAAAGCAAACAACAGACCCAGCTCCAGCGGGTTCAGCAGCGGCACATACGGCAACGGTTCGGCGTTGCCATCGCTGACGCCATTCGCCAACCAAAACCACGCGAGCATCAGTACCGCCAGCGGCGCGGCGGCGTACAAGAGGTACTCGCGGGCAAACGCTGCGACCGGCCACGGCCAAGAGCGCGGGGCCGCTGCCAGCAGCAGATAAACGCTCGGCAGAATCGCCCAACCCAACCAACGCCAGGCGTTGTATTGCTCGGACAACAGCAGTAGCCCGTAACGCAATTCCAGCGCCAGCACGCCAATCAGCAACCAACAGCCCAATACATGCGCCGTACTCAAGGCGCGCGCCGGCAACATCGGCGCCAGGCGCCGCAGACTGAAGAAGTGCACGGCGAACACCGCCGCCCACGCCAGCCAGCCGAAATCCGTCGCCGGGTGATAACGCGAATGCCAAGCAGCGAGCAACACCAGACCTGCCGCCGGAATCAGCAAGGTGCAGAGCAAGCCCAGCGCCGGCCATTTCAAACGTAGCGACAACACAGTCCACACCGCCACGCTTACGGCTGCAACCAACAGCAGCAACGTGCCTTGCAAATTCGGAGCAGCAAAACGCAGCACCTCGCTAACCCACGCCAGCGCCCACCAACCCGCGCCCCACACCAGCAATACTTCGGACAAGCGCTGCAAACTCAACGCATCGAATGCCGAGGCGTGATTGCCCAGTTGCAGGCGCCACGCACCGATCATCGCCGCCAGCCCCAGTACCAGCGGCGTCCAGAATCCGCCATGGGCCAGCGGTTTCAAACCTTCGCTGGACAGTGGCCCGAGCAACTCCGGACCGGCCAGCAAAAACGCCGCGCCACCGATCACTTGCAACAACAAACCGAAAACAAAACTCACGCGCTGCTTGAGGTACAGGCTCAACCAGATAATCAGCAAACCACTGGCCGCCCACACCGCGCTCGCGGTCTGCCATGGCAGGACAAACAGCACCGCCAGATTGATCAGCACCAGACCAGCCAACAGCACCACCGACAATCCGCGCAGCAGACGTACATCACCGCGCACCATTTCATCACGGGCCGCCAACAGCATGCCGGCGATCAACGCCAGACCGATCAGCGAAGCACTGAGCAAGCCACTCCAGCCGGCGCTGAACACCGCTGCCGAATCCTCGCCCGCGCCTTGCAGACGCAACAGGAACAACGCACCGCCAAGCAACTGCACGGCAAACGCGGTGAACAGGAAGGTGCGCGATTGAATCCGCAGACCGACAAACAACGTCACCAGACCGGCCAGCGCCCAACTGATGGCCGTGGCCTGAACGAAGAAGAACAGCGGCGCCAGCAGATAGAGGAAGGTCAGGCCCAGGCACGCCAACACCGGCAAGCCTTGACGCTCCCAAAGTGATGCCTGTTGCGGCGAGGCCTTGCGCAATTGATAGAAGCTGAACAGCAAGGCAATCCCGAGCATCAAAGCGCCCAGCGGCGCACCGTCGAGCAGACTGCTTTCGCCGACCCGCAACTGACTGAGGAAGGCTAACCCGGAACCCAGTTGCAGCAGCAAGGCAAACGCGCGGGCGAACGGTCGATGCTGGCGCAAACCGAGCCAGAAAATCCCCGCGCCTTCCACCGCCCACGCCGCCGAGGTCCAACGCGCATCGAGCCCCAGCGGGATCGCCAGACTGGCAAAAATCACTCCGAGCGCCAGACAGGTTTCGCCCAGCAGCACCGCGCGCCCGTCCATCAACACCTTGGCCAGCGCCATGTAGATCATGCCCAACGCCAGCGCACTGAAAGCGGCAGCAAACTCCAGATGCTGCACCAGCGCAAACTGCAGACCGAAGCCAATGATCGGCGGGCCGAACAGCATCGTGCCGTCGACGTAATCGCCCTTGCGCGCAGACCAGTGCAGCAACGCCTCGCGGTCGTCCGCCGTCGGCGCGTCCGGCATGTCGAGCAATTTGCGCCGGGCGAACAGCAGGCCGATGGCGAGGTACATCAGGAAAAACAGAATCAGGAACGGCTCGGTGCTCCACAACAGCTCCGGCGTATACGAACGCAAACCCCAGGCGAAACCGATACCAAAGGTGCCGACGAAGCCGATCAGGTTGAGCAGACGCCAGGCCTTGAACCAGGCGATGGCGAGAATGCCGGCGTTGAGCAGCGCGAAATAACTGAACAGCGCGACGTGGTTGCCGGCGCCGGTCGAAGTCAGGATCGGCGCGGCAAAACCGCCCAGCGCCGCCGCTGCGGCAAGCCCCAAGGCGTCTTGGGTAATGGCGAGAATCGCCGAGAAAATCGTCACCGCCACCAGCAGTCCCAGCGCGGCCGACGGATCGAGCAACGGGTGCAGGCGCATCGCCGCAAACACCGTCAGGTACAGCACCGCAATCCCGGTGCCTTGCAGCATCAACGCGTAATTGCTGTTGCGCCGCCGCAGCCACCAACCCAGCGCGAGCAAGCCCAACGCGGCCGCCGCGACACCGGCGTAACGCAACTCGATCGGCACGATCATGCCTTCGGTGGCGTAGCGCAGCAGGAACGCCAGACCGAAAAACAACAACACCACGCCAACGCGCAGCACGGTGTTGCCGCCGAACAGCCAGTTACGCGCAGCATTGATGCCGCGCTCGATGAGGTTCGGGCCACGGGGTTCGGCGGGTTTTGACGGTTCGGGCGTGACGGCATCGAGGCGCCACACATCAGCAGGCAGCGGTTGACTGGTTTCGCTGGCGACGGCGGAAATCGGTTCGAGTTCGGGCGGCAGTTCCCAGACCAGTTCGGGGGCCGGGGCTTCTTCGACTGCTTTGAGCGGTTCGACGACAGGTTCGGCGGCCGGCGCCGAAGTCGGTGGCGGCGCAGCATGAAGGGGCACGCCTTCGAGCAGAAACAGGCGCTGTTCGACGCCCTGCAAAGCAACCTTCGCCTGCTCAAGTTGCTGCTGTTGCGCCGCCGCCAGCGAGCCAAGCCGAGCGATGCGGATCGTCTGCCCGATTGCCAGCCCCAACAACGCGCCCAACAGCGCGTCACTGAACGACTCGTCGAGCAGCCAGCCGAGCACCAGCCCGATCAACATGAACATCCATTGCATGGTCGATATCCCTAAGCGCAAAGGCCAATCCGGGAAGATTAGCGCAGCCTGACCCAAAAAGATCGCAGCCTTCGGCAGCTCCTACAGGGTTATGCGAACACCTGTGTAGAAGCTGCCGAAGGCTGCGATCTTTTCCGGCACGCGATTATATCGAGCCGAACGGAAAGTTACTCCAGCGCTTTCCAGATATCCGTGGCGTACTCGCGAATCGTCCGATCCGAGGAGAACCAGCCCATCCGCGCCGTGTTGAGCACCGCTGAACGCCACCAGTTGTTGGAATCGTGCCAATGCGCTTCAACGCGTTTCTGCGCTTCCCAGTAGGAGTCGAAGTCAGCGCAGACCAGAAAGCGGTCGTAATCCACCAGCGAATCGATCAGCCCGGTATAACGCGAGGTGTCATCCGGCGAGAACACCCCGCCGCGAATCGCTTGCAGCACATCGTTCAGACGATGGGACGCGGCGATGTCCGGCACTGCGCTGAACTCGTGGTTCTGTTTGCGCGCTTCGACCTGCTGGGCGCTGAGGCCGAAGATGAACATGTGCTCGGCGCCGATGCGTTCGCACATTTCCACGTTTGCACCGTCCAGCGTGCCGATGGTCAGCGCGCCGTTGAGGCCGAACTTCATGTTACTGGTGCCCGACGCCTCGAACCCGGCGGTGGATATCTGCTCGGACAAGTCCGCTGCGGGAATGATGCTTTCCGCCAGGCTGACGTTGTAGTTGGGCAGGAACACCACTTTCAGCAAGCCGCGCACGGTCGGATCGTTGTTCACCACCCGGGCGATGTCGTTGGTCAGCTTGATGATCAGTTTGGCCTGGTGATAACTCGCCGCAGCCTTGCCGGCGAAGATTTTCACCCGTGGCACCCAGTCGACTTCCGGCTCGGCGCGAATCGCCTGATACAGCGCCACGGTGTGCATCAGGTTGAGCAACTGGCGTTTGTATTCGTGGATCCGTTTGACCTGCACGTCGAACATCGCCGCCGGATTGACCGCAATACCCAGCCGTTCGTGAATCAGATAGGCCAAGGCTTTTTTGCTGTGCAGCCGTTGCTCGGCAAAAGCTTTGCGGAACGCGGTTTTTTCGGCGAACGGCTCAAGATCGAGCAGACGCTCTTCGGGGTTATCCAATAGATCCGGGCCGAGCGCATCGACCAGCATCGAAGTCAGTTCCGAGTTGGCCTGATACAGCCAGCGGCGGAAGGTAATGCCGTTGGTTTTGTTGTTGATCCGCTCCGGGTAGAGCTTGTGCAGTTCGGCGAATACGGTTTTGCGCATCAGTTGCGTGTGCAAGCCAGACACGCCATTGACGCTGTGCGAACCGAGGAAAGCGAGGTTGCCCATGCGTACCCGGCGACCGTTGTCTTCTTCGATCAGCGACACCGCGCGCAGCACGTCGAAATCGTGAATGCCTTTGGCCCGCAGCGCGTCGATGTGCTGCGCGTTGATCAGGTAAATGATCTGCATGTGCCGTGGCAGCATGCGTTCCATCAAGCCCACTGGCCAGGTTTCCAGCGCTTCCGGCAGCAGCGTGTGGTTGGTGTATGACAGCGTGTCGACGGTCACTTGCCACGCGGCATCCCACGCCACGTCGTAGACGTCGACCAGTTGGCGCATCAGTTCGGCAACGGCAATCGAAGGGTGCGTATCGTTGAGCTGGATCGCCGCATGATCGCCCAAGGTCAGCACCGAGGTGTGCATGTTGCGGTGACGGCGCAGCAAATCCTGCAAGGAAGCAGCGACAAAGAAGTATTCCTGGCGCAAGCGCAGCTCCTGCCCTGCTTCAGTGCTGTCCGCCGGGTAGAGCACGCGGGAGATACTTTCCGCGCGGGCAACCTCGGCGACGGCACCCAAGTGGTCACCGGCGTTGAAACGCTCCAGGTGCAAATCTTCCATGGCGCGCGCACGCCACAGCCGCAAAGTGTTGACGCTCGCCCCGCGCCAGCCCACCACTGGCGTGTCGTAAGCAATGGCGCGGACGGTTTCCGCCGGCGACCAGACTTGTTTGGACTTGCCGGAAATGTCGGTGACGGTTTCAACGCTGCCGCCGAAGCCGATGGAGTACACGACTTCTGGCCGTTCGAACTCCCACGGGTTACCGAAATCCAGCCAGTGCTCGGTCTGCTCCTGCTGCCAGCCATCGACAATCGCCTGGCGGAACAAGCCGTGCTCATAACGAATGCCGTAGCCGTGACCGGCGATGCCGAGGGTCGACATACTTTCCATGAAGCACGCCGCCAGACGCCCGAGGCCGCCATTGCCGAGCGCTGCATCGGGCTCCAGCAAACGGATGCGCTCCAGATCGACACCGAGTTCGGTCAATGCTTCACGGGCGACGTCGAGCAGACCAAGGTTGCTCAGGCTGTCATAGAGCAAGCGGCCGATAAGAAATTCCAGCGAGAGGTAATACACCCGTTTCTGACCTTTGCGGTAGATCTGCCGGGTGTGGTCCATCCAGTGTTCGACCATGTGATCCCGCGCCGCCAACGCAATGGCTTCGAACCAGTCATGGTCGAAGGCGTGATCGGGGTCTTTGCCCACCGCGTAGGTGAGCTTGGTCAGGACGGCGTCGCGGAATGCGGCCACCTCTGCTTCGCGAACTAGTGGTTCTTGAGTCATCAATAGGACCTCGAGCGAGCGGGAATTGTCTGAGCCTAGACGGTCTGACCGACGGTGAGGGCTCTGGTTCGGCAGTATTTCCTGAGACTGTGAGATAGCCCGGCATTACCTTGGCGAGTGAGCTAATGAATGCAGGGGCCGTGCCGAATTGTCCGGCAATGTGCCTGTATGCAGAAAAAATCTGGCGAAAGGTTGTTCAAAAATCCACCAGTCCCGGTATGATCGCGCGCCCTGATGCACACACGCCTGGTAACTCCCGATGATGAAGCCCAACCTGATTGCCGCCGCCGAGATCGACCGTCTCGATACGTGGGCGAAATACTCAGCCCCAATGTGCGGTTCCTGCGTGTCCAGCTGCTGCACGCTGCCGGTCGAGGTGAAGATCAAGGATCTGGTGCGCATCGGTGTGGTCGACGAGTTCGAACTGGGCGATCCGCCGAAGAACATCGCCAAGCGCCTGCAAAAGGAAGGCCTGGTCGAACGCTTCAACCAGAAGTCCGGCATCTTCACCTTGCAGCGCATGAGCAACAACGATTGCTACTACCTGGATCGTAAGAGCCGCCTGTGCACCATTTATGACAAGCGCCCGGATACCTGCCGCAATCACCCGAAGATCGGGCCGCGGCCGGGGTATTGCGCGTACAAGCCAAAGGAAGTGGTGCGCGAACAGAATTTCCGCGCGATTGAGAAGTTCTAAAAGCCAACCCTCACCCCAGCCCTCTCCCAGAGGGAGAGGGGGCCGACCGAGGTGTCTGGCGCCATACATCGACCTGAAACACCCAGTCGATTATGGATTCGGTTGAGCCCCACCAGGTCGACGCATTTCTAAAACATCCCCCAATCAGTCCCCTCTCCCTCCGGGAGAGGGCTAGGGTGAGGGGCTCTTGATCCTCAAGACTCAACCTGCTTTCCCCCAGACAAACAAAAACGCCCCCGGTCTCGCGACCGGGGGCGTTTTTTCAAGCGCGGGCTAAATTACGCCTTGGCTTTCTTGGCAGCGCGGGTACGCTCGCTTTCGTCCAGGATCTTCTTGCGAAGACGGATGGACTTAGGAGTAACTTCGCACAGCTCGTCTTCCTGGATGTATTCCAGAGCCTGTTCCAGGGTGAAGCGAACAGGTGGTACCAGAGCGATGGTTTCGTCTTTACCCGAAGCACGCATGTTGTCGAGCTTCTTGCCTTTGGTTGGGTTTACACCCAGGTCGTTGTCGCGGCTGTTCTGACCAACGATTTGACCGTTGTAGATCTCCTGGCCGTGTTCTACGAACAGCTTGCCACGAGCCTGCAGGGTTTCCAGCGAGTAGGTCAGTGCCTTACCGGTTTCAACCGAAACCAGAACGCCGTTCTGACGGCCGGACATGTGGCCCGACTTCACTGGAGCGTAACGGTCGAAGATCGAGGTCAGGATGCCAGCACCGTTGGTCAGGGTCAGGAACTGATTACGGAAACCGATCAGACCGCGAGCAGGGATGTTGTATTCCAGACGAACACGGCCCTTGCCATCCGGCACCATGTTGCTCAGGTCGCCCTTACGCAGACCCATCTCTTCCATGACCTTGCCCTGCGATTCTTCAGGGATGTCGATGGTTACGTTTTCGAACGGTTCCTGCTTCACGCCGTCAACTTCACGGATGATCACTTCAGGACGGCCCAGGGCCAGCTCGAAGCCTTCGCGACGCATGGTTTCGATCAGTACCGAGAGGTGCAGCTCACCACGGCCGGAAACCTTGAACTTGTCAGCCGAGTCGCCTTCTTCAACGCGCAGTGCAACGTTGTACAGCAGCTCTTTGTCCAGACGATCCTTGATGTTACGGGAGGTCACGAACTTGCCTTCTTTACCGCAGAATGGCGAGTCGTTTACCTGGAAGGTCATGGAAACGGTTGGCTCGTCAACGGTCAGCGGCTTCATCGCCTCGACGGTGTTGATATCGCACAGAGTGTCGGAGATGAACAGCTCGTCGAAGCCGCTGATGCAGACGATGTCGCCGGCTGCTGCTTCTTCAACGTCAATGCGGTGCAGACCGTGGTGACCCATCAGCTTCAGAATACGACCGTTGCGGCGCTTGCCGTCGGCGCTGATAGCGACAACCGGGGTGTTCGGCTTGACGCGACCACGAGCGATACGGCCAACACCGATAACACCCAGGAAGCTGTTGTAGTCCAGAGCGGAGATCTGCATCTGGAACGGACCGTCACGGTCAACGGCCGGAGGCGGAACGTGGTCGACTACCGCTTGGTACAGCGGGGTCATGTCTTCCGCCATGGCGGTGTGATCCAGACCGGCAATACCGTTCAGGGCCGAAGCGTAAACAACCTGGAAGTCCAGTTGTTCTTCGGTAGCACCGAGGTTGTCGAACAGATCGAAGATCTGATCCAGAACCCAGTCCGGACGCGCGCCTGGACGGTCAACCTTGTTGATTACCACGATTGGACGCAGGCCGGCTTCGAAAGCCTTCTTGGTCACGAAACGGGTTTGCGGCATAGGGCCGTCTTGAGCGTCAACCAGCAGCAGAACGGAGTCAACCATCGACATTACGCGTTCAACTTCGCCGCCGAAGTCGGCGTGGCCCGGGGTGTCCACGATGTTGATGTGGTAGCCGTTCCAGTTGATGGCGGTGTTTTTCGCCAGAATGGTAATACCGCGCTCTTTTTCCTGGTCGTTGGAGTCCATCACGCGCTCGTCGTTGAGCTCGTTGCGCTCCAGGGTGCCGGATTGACGCAGGAGTTTGTCTACCAGGGTGGTTTTACCATGGTCAACGTGGGCGATGATGGCGATGTTGCGTAGATTTTCGATCACTTGTGTATCTCGATCAGAGGATTCGGTTTGCTGACAAGTCTTGGCAGCGATTAGCAGTAGTGTCCGGCATGGCCGTTACAGCTTGACGGCGGTGTCGGGGGGCCGGTGACGCAGGCCACAGGCAAACAGCCCCGGGCACTTAGCTCGGTCGATAAACGCGCACATTGGCATGCCCCTCACTGAGCAAATGGTGGGCATGCAGGCGACTCATCACGCCTTTGTCGCAATACAGCAGGTACTGGCGAGTCGGATCCAGCTCCTTGAAACGAGCGTTCACTGCGTAGAACGGCATCGTCTGTACTTCTACGCCAGCGAGTTCCAGCGGCTCATCCTCGGCGGCATCCGGGTGACGGATGTCGATCACGATCTGGCCGGCCAGTGCTTCGCTGACTTCTTCAATCTGTACGTCCTGGCCCAATTCGTCGATCACCCGATCGATCGGCACCAGTTTGGCGTTTTCGAGCGCACGCTCGAGGACTGCCATGTCGAATTCTTTCTCTTCGTGTTCAACACGACCGCGTTTGGCGGCGGTTTTCGGATTGACCGAAATGACCCCGCAGTATTCCGGCATGTGCCGGGCGAAATCGGCAGTGCCGATCTCGTTGGCCGTGTCGATGATGTCCTGCTTGTGCGCCACGATCAGCGGACGCAGGACCAGTTTGTCGGTCACGCAGTCGATCACCGACAGGTTCGGCAGCGTCTGGCTCGACACCTGGGAGATCGCCTCGCCGGTGACCAGCGCCTCGATCTGCAGGCGGTCGGCGATATTGGAGGCCGCGCGCAACATCATACGCTTCAATACGACGCCCATATGACTGTTATCGACTTTGCCGAGAATTTCGCCCAGCACTTCTTCGAACGGAACACTGACAAATAGCACGCGTTGCGAGCTGCCGTACTTCTTCCAGATGAAATGCGCGACTTCCATCACGCCCAATTCATGGGCACGCCCGCCCAGATTGAAGAAGCAGAAGTGCGTCATCAGGCCGCGACGAATGATCTGGTAGGCCGCAACGGTCGAATCAAAGCCGCCGGACATCAATACCAGCGTCTGCTCCAACGCACCGAGCGGGTAACCGCCGATGCCGTTGTGCTGGCTGTGGATCACAAACAACCGTTTGTCGCGAACTTCGATGCGGACTTCGATTTCCGGCGCTTTCAGGTCGATCCCGGCGGCACCGCACTCACGGCGCAGCTTGCTGCCGACGTATTTTTCGACATCCATCGAGCTGAATGCGTGCTTGCCGGCACGCTTGCAACGCACCGAGAAAATCTTCCCGGCCAGTGCATCGCCGTAGTGCTGTTTGCACTTCTCGGTGATGTCGTCGAAGTCGCCCAGCGGGTACTCGTCGATCTGCAGAAAGTGCGCGATGCCCGGCATGCAGGTCAGGCGCTCGCCCATCTCTTTCAAGGCTTTGGGATCGGTAACGCGGGTTTCCAGTTCGAGATTGTCCCACACACCATTCACCACCACGGCCGGGTCCAGGTCGCGGAGCACGGTGCGGATGTTCTTGGCCAGCTGGCGGATGAATTTCGTCCGGACAGGTCGGCTTTTGATGGTGATCTCGGGGAAGACTTTTACGATTAGTTTCATGAAAACAGCGCGCGAACGGCCAGCCGAAAAAGGGGGGCGCGGATTATAGCGGAAATTGCTCAAGGTTTAACCAGTTAATGTGCAGAAGGTTTTGCATGCACCAAAACGGGTCACTTTCGATTTGTGGCGCTACATTAGGGGGCGAGATTTTCCGCATTCAGGCGCTTTGCACCTTTATAAGCGTGAATTTGGGGCAAAAAACCCATGCTGGGGCACTGGCATGCAATTTGCTCCCTTGTGAGGCAGGTTGCCTTGGCAGAGTATTCGCGCCGGCATCACCCAAATTCTAAGGGCATCCACTACTAAGCCCGAAGCCACCCGGAGGACATATGTCGAAGACGGTTCAACTCATCAAAGATCATGACGTCAAGTGGATTGATCTGCGCTTCACGGACACCAAAGGCACTCAGCACCACGTGACCATGCCGGCTCGCGATGCGCTGGATGAAGACTTCTTCGAAGTCGGCAAAATGTTCGACGGTTCCTCCATCGCTGGCTGGAAAGGCATCGAAGCCTCCGACATGATCCTGATGCCGGTTGACGAAACTGCCGTACTCGACCCGTTCACCGAAGACGCCACCCTGATCCTGGTGTGCGACATCATCGAACCTTCGAGCATGCAAGGCTACGACCGCGACCCACGTGCGATCGCCAAGCGTGCCGAAGAACACCTGAAAGCCACCGGTATCGGTGACACCGTGTTCGCCGGTCCTGAGCCTGAGTTCTTCATCTTTGACTCGGTGAAATTCAAGTCGGACATCTCCGGCTCGATGTTCAAGATCTACTCCGAGCAAGGTTCGTGGATGTCCGACCAGGACATCGAAGGCGGCAACAAGGGTCACCGTCCAGGCGTCAAAGGTGGCTACTTCCCGGTTCCGCCGTTCGACCACGACCACGAAATCCGTACCTCCATGTGCAACGCACTGGAAGAAATGGGCCTGACCGTCGAAGTTCACCACCACGAAGTGGCGACTGCCGGCCAGAACGAAATCGGCGTCAAGTTCAACACCCTGGTGAAGAAAGCCGACGAAACCCAAACCCTGAAGTATGTTGTGCACAACGTTGCTGACGCTTACGGCCGCACCGCGACCTTCATGCCGAAGCCACTGTACGGCGACAACGGTTCGGGCATGCACGTGCACATGTCGATCTGGAAAGACGGCAAGAACACCTTCGCAGGTGAAGGTTATGCCGGCCTGTCCGATACCGCTCTGTACTTCATCGGCGGCATCATCAAGCACGGTAAGGCCCTGAACGGCTTCACCAACCCGGCGACCAACTCCTACAAGCGTCTGGTACCAGGCTTCGAAGCTCCGGTGATGCTGGCCTACTCGGCTCGCAACCGTTCCGCTTCGATCCGTATTCCTTACGTGTCGAGCCCGAAAGCCCGCCGTATCGAAGCACGCTTCCCGGATCCGGCTGCCAACCCTTACCTGGCCTTCGCAGCACTGCTGATGGCCGGTCTGGACGGTATCCAGAACAAGATCCACCCAGGCGACGCTGCTGACAAAAACCTGTACGACCTGCCGCCTGAAGAGGCGAAAGAGATCCCGCAAGTTTGCGGCAGCTTGAAAGAAGCCCTGGAAGAGCTGGACAAGGGCCGCGCGTTCCTGACCAAGGGCGGCGTATTCTCCGACGACTTCATCGACGCTTACATCGCGCTGAAATCGGAAGAAGAAATCAAGGTTCGCACCTTCGTACACCCACTGGAATATGAGCTGTACTACAGCTGCTGATCCGGTAGCGCCGCGTTTTTCGGCGTGACAAAAAGAGGCCTCCTTCGGGAGGCCTTTTTTCTTGCCTGCCATTTATGACGTGATGCTGATCGTTCCCACGCTCCGCGTGGGAATGCAGCCCGTGACGCTCCGCGTCACTGGACGCGGAGCGTCCCTTGAGGCGTACCCACGCAGAGCGTGGGAACGATCAATTGTGGTGTATGAATGATCTCTGGATGTGTGCAGGGTTGGGCCAACCGCCACACCTGTCCTATGCTGCACCCCATCGCTTTCAATCCCGGTCGATTTCATGGGTCGCACCTTTCTCTACATTCTATTGCTGATGATCGCCCTGCCCGCCGCCGCGCAGATCTACAAATACACCGATGCCAACGGCCACACGGTGTACAGCGATCACTCGCCGGACGGCGTGCAGGCACAACCGGTGGAATTGCCGCCGCTCAATCGGGTCGAGCCTCAGGCGCCCAGCGCACCACCCGCGCCCGAAACCGACAACCGTGAACCTGCGCCCAACGCCTACGACATTCTTGAACTCGCCGGCCTGCCCACCGAAGAAGCATTGCGCGCCAACAACGGCACCTTCACCGTCAATGTGCTGATCAAGCCGCGCCTTCGACCGCCCCATCAATTAAGGCTGGTATTGGACGATGAGCCTTACGGTCAGCCGAGCAACGTGCCGATCCTGCAACTGGTAAACGTAGATCGCGGCGAACATCGTTTAGCGGTGCAGGTGATTGACGGGCAAACGGTCATACAGCAGAGCCCGCCAGTTCTCCTCAGCGTACAGCGGGTGCACAAGCCATGATCCGCGCATGTTTGTTCGTCGTGCTGGCGCTGCTGACCCTGCAGGCTTCAGCAGAGGTCTTCACCTACACCGACGCACAAGGCAACCGCGTCTACACCGACCAACCGCGCGGCAATGCCAAGCGTGTGCCCATCGCGACCAGCAATCGCATGTCCGCAACCCCAACGACCACCACGCCAATCACCACGGCAACAAAATCCCCGGAACAACCGCCGTTCCATTACGACATGCTACGCATCCTGGTGCCCGAGCCCGATGCAACGATTCGCAGCAGCGCCGGTGAAATCATCGTCAGCGTCACCAGCGAACCGGGCCTGCAAAAAGGTCATCGCTATCGGCTGTTGCTGGATGGGCAGGCCACTGGCGAACCCGGCCTGACGCCGGTTTTTCCTCTGAGTAACATCGACCGTGGCAGCCACAACCTTTCGGTGGAAATCCTCGACGCCGAAGGGCGAACGGTCGAACGCACCGCCAACCAGCCGTTCCACATGCTGCGCATCTCCCTCGCGCAGAAACGCCAGGTCAAACCCTGCGTCGCCGACGACTACGGCGTACGTCCGGAATGCCCGTTGAAAGACAAACCCGAAGAGCCGAAAAATCCCTTCCTGCGTTTCTTCTAACGCCGCTCAGCTTTGCGCACTATATTGGTGCAACAGATTGCACCGTACCCACAATCCAACCCATTTTGGTTCGAAACTTCCCGTTCGAGCTGGCACCCTGCCACTCAAACGAGCGTCAAACGCCTGTTTCAGGCGTTGAACGCTTCTTTTCAGAGCCTTGGTTTGGTTTTTGCATTTTCCGTTCACCGACGCTTGTTATTTGCGCACGCTCCGCCCCCAAAAGAGGCTCCGATGACTATTAGCGACGCAATCCACCGTTTGCTGCTCGACAACCTGACCACCGCCACCATCCTGCTCGACGCCGAATTGCGCCTTGAGTACATGAATCCGGCGGCGGAGATGCTGCTCGCCATCAGCGGGCAGCGTAGCCATGGGCAATTCATCAGCGAGCTGTTCACCGAATCCACCGAGGCGCTGAATTCGTTGCGCCAAGCGGTAGAGCAGGCGCACCCGTTTACCAAACGCGAAGCGATGCTCACCGCCCTCACCGGCCAGACCTTGACCGTGGATTACGCGGTGACGCCGATCCTCAGCAACGGCGCGACCATGCTCCTGCTGGAGGTTCATCCGCGTGACCGCTTGCTGCGGATCACCAAGGAAGAGGCGCAGCTGTCCAAGCAGGAAACCAGCAAGATGCTGGTGCGCGGTCTCGCCCATGAAATCAAGAATCCGCTCGGCGGTATCCGTGGCGCCGCGCAACTGCTGGCCCGCGAGCTACCGGAAGACAGCCTGCGCGATTACACCAACGTGATCATTGAAGAGGCCGACCGCCTGCGCAATCTGGTCGACCGCATGCTCGGCTCGAACAAGCTGCCGTCGCTGGCCATGTGCAACGTCCACGAAGTGCTGGAGCGCGTTTGCCAACTGGTTGAAGCCGAAAGTCAGGGCTGCATCACCTTGGTGCGCGATTACGACCCAAGCATTCCCGACGTATTGATCGACCGCGAGCAAATGATTCAGGCGGTGTTGAACATCGTGCGCAACGCGATGCAGGCGATCAGCAGCCAGAACGAACTGCGTCTGGGCCGCATCAGTCTGCGCACCCGAACCATGCGCCAGTTCACCATCGGCCACGTCCGCCATCGTCTGGTGACCAAGATCGAGATCATCGACAACGGTCCGGGGATCCCGGCGGAACTTCAGGAAACCATTTTCTTTCCCATGGTCAGCGGTCGCCCGGACGGTACCGGGCTGGGCCTGGCCATTACCCAGAACATCATCAGCCAGCACCAGGGCCTGATCGAGTGTGACAGCCATCCAGGCCACACCACCTTCTCGATCTTTCTGCCACTGGAACAAGGAGCCACATCGACATGAGCCGTAGTGAAACCGTGTGGATCGTCGATGACGACCGTTCTATCCGTTGGGTGCTGGAAAAGGCCTTGCAGCAGGAAGGCATGACCACCCAGAGCTTCGACAGCGCCGATGGCGTGATGAGTCGCTTGGCCCGTCAGCAGCCGGACGTGATCATTTCCGACATTCGCATGCCCGGTGCCAGCGGTCTGGATCTGCTGGCGCGGATTCGCGAACAGCACCCACGGTTGCCGGTCATCATCATGACCGCTCACTCCGATCTGGACAGCGCTGTCGCCTCGTATCAGGGCGGCGCGTTCGAGTATCTGCCAAAGCCGTTCGACGTTGATGAGGCCGTGTCGCTGGTCAAGCGTGCCAATCAGCATGCGCAAGAACAGCAAGGCCTGGAAGTCGTTCCGGCGCTGACGCGCACCCCGGAAATCATCGGTGAAGCGCCGGCGATGCAGGAAGTGTTTCGCGCCATCGGGCGCTTGAGCCACTCCAACATCACCGTGCTGATCAATGGCGAATCCGGCACCGGCAAAGAACTGGTCGCCCACGCCCTGCACCGCCACAGCCCGCGCGCGGCCTCGCCGTTCATTGCGCTGAACATGGCGGCGATCCCCAAGGATCTGATGGAGTCCGAACTGTTCGGCCATGAAAAAGGCGCGTTCACCGGCGCGGCGAATCTGCGTCGCGGGCGCTTCGAACAGGCTGACGGCGGCACGCTGTTCCTCGATGAAATCGGCGACATGCCGGCGGATACCCAGACCCGTCTGCTACGGGTTCTGGCGGATGGCGAGTTCTATCGCGTGGGCGGGCATGTGCCGGTCAAGGTCGACGTGCGCATCATCGCCGCGACACACCAGAATCTGGAAACCCTGGTACACGCCGGGAAATTCCGTGAGGACTTGTTCCATCGCCTCAACGTGATCCGTATCCACATCCCGCGCCTGTCGGACCGTCGTGAAGACATCCCGACCCTGGCCAAGCATTTTCTCAGCCGTGCCGCGCAGGAATTGGCGGTCGAGCCGAAGCTGCTGAAGAGCGAGACTGAGGAATACCTGAAAAACCTGCCGTGGGGCGGCAACGTGCGGCAGTTGGAAAACACCTGCCGCTGGATCACCGTGATGGCCTCCGGGCGCGAAGTACACATCAGCGACCTGCCGCCGGAGCTACTGAACCTGCCGCAGGACTCGGCGCCAGTGACCAATTGGGAGCAGGCGTTGCGTCAGTGGGCCGATCAGGCGCTGGCGCGCGGTCAGTCGAGCCTGCTCGACAGTGCGGTGCCGGCGTTTGAGCGAATCATGATCGAGACGGCCCTGAAGCACACCGCCGGGCGCCGGCGTGATGCCGCGGTTTTGCTCGGTTGGGGGCGCAATACCCTGACGCGCAAAATCAAGGAATTGGGCATGAAGGTCGATGGTGGCGATGATGATGAGGGGGATGAGGGTTAACGGTTTGTTCGCTTGAGGGCTTTTGTGAATTCAAAATCCAGCCCCTCATCGGAACGCCGTGCACCGCATCAATGCACAATGACCCGCGATCGCGCACAGCCGCATCGCCACATTCGCTTCTGAAACCACTGAAAAATCAACTACCCAAATGCACGAAAGCCCCGAATCCCGGGGCTTTCGTGTTTCTGATCAGATTTTTTTGTTTCAACACATTAAAACCTGGCACGCCCCCTGCAATAACCCTTACAGGTGATTCGATTCACCACCCGTTTCGGGGACCTTGGTACAGGCAGGCCGGGGATTCCCCTCTTTACACCGGGCTCATACCGCAACGCGACGAGCCCACCCTTTTGGGATCCTTGGTACAGGCAGGCCGGGGGTTCCCTCTTTACACCGGACCGACGCTCACAGCGAAGTCCACCCGTTTTGGGAACCCTGATACAGGCAGGTCAGGGATTCCCGCTTTTACACCAATCGCCGAGGTGTTCAGCCCGGCGTTAATTAAGCTTCGGACGTTTGGGTAAATGATGCAGGGGCTGATTTTGCCGCCCCGAGTCATATTCCCGTATTTGTGCTTCAAGCCTGTCGAGCATTTTTCCGGGGCTGGGTTCATTGAGCAGAATGTCCCTCATCCTTGCCTGTTCGCTTGGCTCAGCCTTCGTATAGGCATCCAGAAACCACCACACCCGCCGCTGCAAAAGCGGATGCTCGACGTGAAATTCAGGCGTACGACTCAGCTTCCGAATCCCATTGATCACGTCACTTGCTGCACCGCCGAAGCTGTCCCAGAGCTTCAGTTTTTCAGGTAATTCCAATGGCGGCACATTTCGCAGCCACAGGTTTGCCGACCGATCAGCACTTTCCTCTCCCAGCCAGATGTCGGCGCCTGTTTTTATACGCGCATGTATCAGACGCCGCAGGGAAGCCGGATCCGTGATGGGATTGCCGCTGAGACTGAAGCCCGCTCTGAGTTCGATGGATTCCGGGATCGCGGCAATTCGATTGTTCGCCAGATTCAACACTTTCCCGGGAATCTTATCGGTGATGCCGTCCGGAAACTTGTCCAACCTCATGTTGGAAAGATCCAGCTCCTGCAACGCAGTCATTGCTTTAAGTGAAGGTGCAACAGAAAACGCGTTGTCGCCCAGTCGCAATACCTCCAGCCTTGACGGCCCGTTGTCGGCATCAAGCCCGATAGGGATTCGGTGTATTCCGGAGCCTGTCAGGTCCAACACGCGCAACTCGGTCATCCCGGAGATGTCAGGATCCGTTAGCAAAACGACGCTCGGGTGTTGAAGAGACAACCGAGCGCGCAAGTCGTCAGGATAATGATTCAGCCTCACCGCCTGTATTTTACCTAGCCTCAACACCTGCAGCCTGGTCATGCCCCTCAGCGAAAAGTCATCCTGAAAATCACAATCCTGCAGGTTCAACTCTCGTAAACGGGGGAGCCTCGCTAATTGCTCGGCAAAGCGCGAACCCAGATCGAATCTTGAGTAAGCATGCTCATACATAGAGGCATCGGAGGTACTTCTGGTGATCATCTGGCTTGTGACCGTCAGACTTTCAATGTTGGGAAATTGCGCAAAAAACACCTCAGGGTTCAGCGGCGCATGACCTCTTAACGTGAGAGAAACAACTGAGTTGAATTTCAATGAAAGCAGCTTATCGACTGGCCATAGCGTGAGATTGATATCCAGCTTGAAACCCGATAGCCGCCCATCGCTGTAGACCCGCTGATCAGGCTTACTTTTCCACTTGTACAATTTGCGCAGCGTACTCCACATGGCAAACGCCTCATCTACGCCATGTTTCCCTAGAATGCGATTTTGGTGGTCCGGGATGCTGACGTGTTCGTAGTCCAGTTGCAGTAGCCCAAGCTGAATCCGCTTGAGTTCCACATCTGCCACATCCTTGTCACCAAACCGGGCGATAAAGTCATCCGCGTGTTGATCGGTCGCTTTCGGAAGGTAGCTTCGAACCTGCGCTCGGGTAGTTGGCTCAACGACCGTACGCGGGTACCAAAAACCGCTATCGGCGTCACGCAGCATCACCGGCCCCAAAAGCAACTCACTTGGCCGTCGGGCCCGATGCAGTCCCGTCTCGGGGTCCACGGCGACATGGACAAAATCGCCATCGGCCACTTCAGCGTAGGTGCGCTTGTTAAAAACCCTCAAGCCTTCGCCGTTGGCTTCTGGAAGTAACGCCCGGGCATTGATTACGTAATGGTCCAGCGTCGGTTGAGGCGCGAGCAAACGTGCGTCAACGGGGGTCGCGTGAGTAATAACCGCCGGAGTCGCACCAGTGGCATCTGCGTCAACAGCCCTGGACGACCCGGCCCGCGGCTGCCAATCATCGGCGGAGAGTCCTGAACCGGAACCTCTGCGGCCCGATGGGCCGGGGAGCGGAATGTCCACGTCGGCCGGTCGGGTTGGACTGGTCGAAGCATCCACTTTCACGTGGGTGCTGCCCCCGACAGGTGGTTTTATTGGCATTTTTTTCATCCTTGAAAAAATCGCCCCTGGCAGTCGTGCAAGGGGCGAAGACTTTCGGCATCCTGCCGGCTTAAAAGAGGAACGCACGATAGCGTGCGCAAGCATTCAAGGAGAGTGGAAAGGCAGACAAGCGTAGTGGGAAACGACGTCAATAAGCGTAGGAGTACGTCGAGAAGGACAGCAGTACTCCGATCAGTTCGTTTGCAAGCGTATCTCCAGCCGCCAGCGGTCATCGACCTCACTGCCGACCCAATTACCCTGCAGCGGCCGCGCTGCCAATACGGTCAACAACAACCCGCCATCGCTCATTCGCGTGCGCCAGTTCACGTCCCTGCCGTTGAGCTTGAGTTGCCCCTTCTGCGCCTGGCCATCCGCCTGAAACAATAGCGCCACCGTGCCATCGATGATTTCACCGTGCAGCTTGGGTTCGTTGTTGAACCACACCACCAACCCCTGCTCTGACACCTCGACTTGTTGCAGCACAGTCGGATCCGGCGTGGTCAGGCGGCCGATCATCAAACCGATCATCACGCCGACAATCGCCAGCGAACCGATGACTCGCGGCAATAGTTTCGAACGGTTGTCCACAGGCGGCGTAGAATGCCGCTCATCTTTACCTTCGGAGCCGTGCATGTTTCACGTCATCCTTTTTCAACCAGAAATTCCGCCGAATACCGGCAACGTTATCAGGCTGTGCGCCAATAGCGGCTGCCACCTGCATTTGATCGAACCGCTGGGCTTCGAGATGGACGACAAGCGCTTGCGCCGCGCCGGTCTCGACTATCACGAATATGCCACGCTGCAACGTCACGCAGACTTGGCCAGTTGCCTGGAAAGCCTTGGCAACCCGCGGCTTTTCGCGTTCACCACCAAAGGCTCGCGGCCGTTTCATGATGCCGCGTTTGTTCCTGGCGATGCGTTCATCTTCGGCCCGGAAAGCCGTGGCCTGCCGCCGGAAGTGCTCGACGCGCTGCCGCCGGAACAGCGCCTGCGCCTGCCGATGCGCGAAGGCTGCCGCAGCCTGAACCTGTCCAACACCGTTGCGGTCGCAGTGTACGAAGCCTGGCGCCAGAACGACTTCAAGTAACATCACAAAACAAATGTGGGAGCGAGCCTGCTCGCGAAAGCGGTGTATCAGTCGACAAAACTGTCATCTGACACGCCTCTTCGCGAGCAGGCTCGCTCCCACATGGGGTGTTGCTGAACCGTCTTACTGAACGGTTGGCGTCTCGCCGCTTTCCTGCATGCGCTGCAGCTCTTGCGCGTACAGGGCGTCGAAGTTCACCGGGGCCAGCATCAGCGCCGGGAACGAACCACGGGTCACCAGGCTGTCCAGAGTTTCGCGCGCGTACGGGAACAGAATGTTCGGGCAGAACGCACCCAGGGTGTGGCTCATCGAGGCCGCGTCCAGGTTCTTGATCAGGAAGATACCGGCCTGTTGCACTTCAGCGATGAAGGCGACTTCTTCACCGTTTTTCACGGTAACGGACAGGGTCAGCACCACTTCGTAGAAATCACCTTCCAGTGCTTTCTGGCGAGTGTTCAGATCCAGTGCGACCGCCGGATCCCACTGCTGGCGGAAGATCGCCGGGCTTTTCGGGGCTTCAAAGGACAGGTCGCGTACGTAGATGCGCTGCAAGGAGAATTGCGGTGCGGTTTCTTCTTCGCTGGCTGCAGTGTTCTGTTGGTCAGTCATCTCAGATCCTTTCTGATCTCGGGTCTTTAAGGGATTGCTGTACGTGGGTGCAGCCGTTAGGCCTTGAGCAGCGCGTCGAGCTTGCCGGCGCGCTCCAGGGCATACAAATCGTCACAACCGCCGATGTGCTTGCTGCCGATCCAGATCTGCGGCACGGACGTGCGTCCGGCTTTCTGGGCCATTTCGGCACGCACCTGCGGCTTGCCATCGACCTTGATCTCTTTGAAGGCCACGCCTTTGTTCTCGAGCAAATACTTGGCTCGGGAGCAATAAGGGCAGTAGTCGCTGGAGTAGACGATGACTTCGCTCATATCACTTCACCAGCGGCAGGTTGTCGCCTTTCCAGCTGGAGATCCCGCCGGACAGCTTGGCGGCGGTGAAGCCGGATTTCATCAGTTCGCGGGCGTGGGTGCCAGCGGTCTGGCCCAGGGCGTCGACCAGGATGATGGTCTTGGCCTTGTGTTTTTCCAGCTCGCCAATGCGCGCAGCCAGTTTGTCCTGGGGAATATTGATCGCGCCAACAATGTGGCCGGCTGCGAAATCCTTGGCCGGACGGATGTCCACAACCACGCCTGCATCTTTATTGACCAGCGCGGTCAGCTCGCCGGTGCTCAGGCTTTTACCGCCGCCCTGCATCGTGTGCGCCAGCAGCAGAGCCAGCAGTACGACGAAGATACCGACAAGAATGTAGTGGTTAGTGGCAAATTCAATCAGGTGAGCAACCATCGAAGGAGGTTCCAGGGCGTTAAAATGTCGGCCAGTATACACAGCCACTATGGTCGGCCAAACCCCGTCCGGCGGTGACGCGGTCGGAACTTAGCTTTAAACTCCAACTCCCTTTTCCATCGCCCTCTTCTTTATTAGCCACGAGTGGATTCCATGACGACTACGCCTAAACCTTTGGTCCTGATGATTCTCGACGGCTTCGGTCATAGCGACAGCCCCGAATCCAATGCCGTTTTTGCGGCGAAGAAGCCTGTTCTCGATCGCCTCTGGGCCAGCGTGCCGAACGGCTTGATCTCGGGCAGCGGCATGGACGTCGGCCTGCCGGACGGCCAGATGGGCAACTCCGAAGTCGGCCACATGAATCTTGGCGCCGGTCGCGTGGTGTATCAGGACTTCACGCGTGTGACCAAATCGATCCGCGACGGCGAGTTCTTCGAGAACCCGACCATCTGCGCCGCTGTGGATAAAGCCGTGGCCGCTGGCAAAGCCGTGCACTTCATGGGTCTGCTGTCCGATGGCGGCGTACACAGCCATCAGGATCACCTGATCGCCATGGCTGAACTGGCGTTCAAGCGCGGCGCCGAAAAAATCTACCTGCACGCCTTCCTCGATGGCCGCGACACACCGCCGAAAAGCGCGGCATCGTCGATCGAGCTGCTTGATGCGACCTTCCAGGCGCTCGGCAAGGGCCGCATCGCCAGCATCATCGGCCGTTACTTCGCCATGGACCGTGACAACCGTTGGGATCGCGTCGCTCAGGCGTACAACCTGATCGTCGATGGTAACAGCGAATTCAACGCTGCCACGGCGCAGGAAGGCCTTGAAGCCGCTTATGCCCGTGGCGAGAGCGACGAATTCGTCAAAGCCACGTCCATCGGTGAGCCAGTGAAAGTCGAAGACGGCGACGCCGTGGTGTTCATGAACTTCCGCGCCGACCGTGCCCGTGAGCTGACCCGCGTATTCGTCGAAGACGACTTCAAGGATTTCGAACGCGCACGCCAGCCGAAACTGGCCGGTTTCGTCATGCTGACCCAATACGCCGCCAGCATTCCGGCTCCGTCGGCATTCGCCGCAGGCAGCCTGGACAACGTGCTGGGCGACTATCTGGCGAAGAACGGCAAAACCCAGCTGCGCATCGCTGAAACCGAAAAATACGCCCACGTGACCTTCTTCTTCTCCGGCGGTCGTGAAGAACCGTTCCCGGGCGAAGAGCGCATCCTGATCCCGTCGCCGAAAGTCGCCACCTACGACTTGCAGCCGGAAATGAGCGCGCCGGAAGTCACCGACCGTATCGTTGAGGCCATCGAAAACCAGCGTTTCGATGTAATCGTGGTCAACTACGCCAACGGCGACATGGTCGGCCACAGCGGCGTGTTTGACGCGGCAGTGAAGGCTGTTGAATGCCTCGACACCTGCGTCGGTCGCATTGTCGATGCGCTGGAAAAGGTTGGCGGTGAAGCACTGATCACGGCTGACCACGGCAACGTCGAAAAAATGGCCGATGAAGAAACCCACCAGGCTCACACTGCGCACACCACCGAGCCGGTGCCGTTCATTTATGTCGGCAAGCGCGACCTGAAAGTACGTGAAGGCGGCGTGCTGGCGGACGTTGCACCGACCATGCTGAAGCTGCTGGGCCTGGAAAAACCAGCGGAAATGACCGGCACTTCTATCCTGGTCTGACCTCGATTGCCAAAACACCGCAAAACCCTGTGGGAGCTGGCTTGCCAGCGATAGCAATCTGACAGCCAACATCTATGTTGAATGTGCAGACGCCATCGCTGGCAAGTCGAATCGTCGCACCGCAGCTCCCACAGTGGTTTATGGAGTTTTCGAAATGGAATTCGGTGTATTGCTTGGTCCAGTTATCACACAGCCCCAATTGGGCGTTTTTTTTGCAGCCTCGGGCGGGCATACTAGGCCGTCCCTTACCCTGGTGCCGCCCGCCTCTATGCTCCGCGTCCTGATCGCCCTCGCTCTGACCTGCCTGCTCCAACCGGCCTTCGCTGACGAGCGCGCGCAAACCCAACAGCAGTTGGACGCCACGCGTCAGGACATTGCCGAGCTGAAAAAGCTGCTGAGCAAAGTCCAGGAAGAAAAGTCCGGCGTACAGAAAGAGCTCAAGGGCACTGAAACCGAGTTGGGCAAGCTGCAGAAACAGGTCGATGCGCTGCAGAAAGAACTGCAGAAAAGCGAATCCGAGCTGCAGCGGCTCGATGCAGAGAAAAAAAAACTCCAGAGCGCGCGCACTGAACAGCAGCGACTGATCGCCATTCAGGCCCGAGCGGCCTATCAGAACGGTCGGCAGGAATACCTCAAGCTGCTGCTCAACCAGCAGAATCCCGAGAAATTCGCCCGTACCCTCACCTATTACGATTACCTGAGCCAGGCCCGCCTGGAGCAGTTGAAGAACTTCAACGAAACCCTGCGCCAACTGGCCAATGTCGAAAAAGACATTGCCGCCCAGCAGGCGCAATTGCTGGTGCAGAAAAGCAGCCTCGATACCCAGCGCGACGAACTGGAAAATGTTCGCAAGGAACGTCAGCAAGTCCTCGCCAAGCTCAACGACGACGTGAAGGCCCGCGATCAGAAACTCGCCGCCCGCGAGCAAGATCAGGCAGACCTGTCTAAAGTCCTTAAAACCATTGAAGAAACCCTGGCGCGCCAGGCCCGTGAGGCAGAAGAAGCGCGGCAGAAAGCGCTGATCGCCCAGCAGGAAGCGGAAAAAAAGCGTTTGCGTGAGGCGCAGGCTGAAAACAGCGACGCCCCACGAAAACCAGTCAGATCCACTCCCGGCGCGCTGGTTTCCAGCAGCGGCGAGACCTTCGGTGGCCCTTTTGCTGCAACCCGGGGAAAACTTCCTTGGCCGGTTGATGGTCGACTGCTGGCACGCTTCGGCGAAAGCCGTGGCGACGACGCCCGGACCAAGTGGGACGGCGTGATGATCAGCGCCTCCGCCGGCAGCCAGGTGCATGCCGTGCATGGCGGTCGCGTGGTCTTCGCCGACTGGTTGCGCGGTGCCGGGCTGCTGGTGATCCTTGATCACGGCAATGGGTTTCTGAGTCTTTACGGTCACAACCAGACGCTGCTCAAGTCGGCTGGGGACGTGGTTAAAGCCGGTGAGTCGATCTCCACTGTCGGTAACAGTGGCGGTCAGGACACACCAGCGCTGTATTTCGCAATTCGTCAGCAGGGTCACCCGAGTGATCCAGCACAATGGTGCCGCGCGCAAGGATAAGCGTGCCGCCTAATTCAGGAGTTCGTTCGACATGCTGCATTTGTCCCGCCTTACCTCGCTGGCCCTGACGATCGCTCTGGTGATCGGCGCGCCTCTGGCGTTTGCCGCTCAACCAGCCCCGGCCGTCGCTCCGGCAGGCACTGCCGCGACCTCCAAGGCGCCGCTGCCGCTGGAAGAGTTGCGCACCTTTGCCGAGGTCATGGACCGGATCAAAGCCGCTTACGTCGAGCCGGTGGACGACAAGACCCTGCTGGAAAACGCGATCAAGGGCATGCTCAGCAACCTTGATCCGCATTCGGCCTATCTGGGCCCGGAAGATTTCACCGAGCTGCAGGAAAGCACCAGCGGTGAATTCGGCGGTTTGGGCATTGAAGTCGGCGCCGAAGACGGTTTCATCAAAGTCGTCTCGCCAATCGACGACACCCCGGCGTCGAAGGCCGGCATTCAGGCCGGCGACTTCATCGTCAAGATCAACGGCCAGCCAACGCGCGGCCAGACCATGACCGAAGCCGTCGACAAGATGCGCGGCAAGATCGGCCAGAAAATCACTCTGACGCTGGTACGCGATGGCGGCACGCCGTTCGACGTGACCCTCGCCCGCGCAGTGATTCAGGTGAAGAGCGTCAAGGCGCAATTGCTGGAAACCGGCTATGCGTATATCCGCATCACCCAGTTCCAGGTCAAGACCGGCGAAGAGGTCTCCAAGGCTCTGGCCAAGCTGCGCAAGGACAACGGCAAGAAGCTCAACGGCATCATTCTCGACTTGCGCAACAACCCGGGCGGCGTGTTGCAGGCGGCGGTCGAAGTGGTCGACCACTTCATCACCAAAGGCCTGATCGTCTACACCAAAGGCCGCATCGCCAACTCCGAGCTGCGCTTCTCGGCCACCGGTAAAGACGAAAGCGAAGCGGTGCCGATGGTCGTGTTGATTAACGGTGGCAGCGCCTCGGCCTCGGAAATCGTCGCCGGCGCCCTGCAGGATCAGAAACGTGCCGTGGTCATGGGCACCACCAGTTTCGGCAAAGGCTCGGTGCAAACCGTGCTGCCGCTGAACAACGACCGCGCACTGAAGATCACCACGGCGCTGTACTTCACGCCAAATGGTCGCTCGATCCAGGCGCAGGGCATCGTTCCGGACATCGAAGTGCGCAAGGCCAAGATCACCAGCGAGGCCGATGGCGACTACTTCAAGGAAGCCGACCTGCAAGGTCACTTGGGCAACGGCAACGGCGGTGCGGACAAACCGAGCGGTTCCGGCGGCAAGGCCAAAGCGATGCCGCAGGATGACGATTACCAACTGGCCCAGGCCCTGAGCCTGCTCAAAGGCCTGAGCATTACGTCCGGCCGTTGAGGATGTCACTGCGTTTCGTCTTCGTTCTGTTGTGCTGTCTGGCGGGTGCTGCTCACGCAGAGCCCGCCAGCCCAAAGCCACACAAAGCCTTCCTGACACTGATCATTGACGACCTGGGGCAAAACCTGCCCCGGGATCGCCGCGTGCTGGCCCTGCCCGGCCCGGTGACCACGGCGATCATGCCCGACACCCCACACGCCACCGAGTTTGCCCGCGAAGCCCATCGCGCTGGCAAAATCGTCATCCTGCACATGCCTATGGACCCGGCCACTGGGCCATATGCCTGGCACCCCGAACTCCCGCTCGAAGAACTCGAAAAACGCCTGAACGCCGCGTTCAAAATGGTCCCCTATACCGCTGGCATCAACAATCACATGGGCAGCCGCATGACCGCGCAGCCAGTGGCGATGGCATGGTTGATGGGCGAATTGCAGCGCCGTCACAAGTTTTTCGTCGACAGCCGCACCAGCGCACAGACCGTCGCCGCGCAGCAGGCGCAGAAGATCGATCTGGCGAGCGTGTCACGGGACGTGTTTCTCGATGACGAACGCACTGAAGCGGCGATCTACACGCAACTGCAAACTGCGATCAACCTGGCGCGCAAACAGGGTTCGGCGGTGATGATCGGCCATCCGTATCCGCAGACGCTGGCGGTGCTGGAGCGCGAATTGCCGAAGTTGAAGGCTCAGGGCATCGAATGGATCGATATCAAACAGATGATCAGCGTACGCAGCAATCGCGCCATGGCTGGCCATGGCAAGGACGGCGTGTATCGGTAGCACTTTGTGACGCTGACACATACATAGTTACCACCCGACAACCATCCCCTTTCCCGATAGTGCGACCTGCAACAGGTCGTGGCGCCCTCGCGTCGCTTTCAACTATCAGGAATCATCATGACTATCGAAGACAACACCGCAGCGCATCCCAAGCAGATGGAACCGATCATGCAGGACAATCTGCTGATCAACTTCACCACGGAGTTTCACCGGATCTGGAGCACCAACGGTTCAAAAGCAAAACCCGCCACGTTCTGGCGCCCCACCCCTGCTCCGGATGCATTGCCAGGCTACTTTCCGCTGGGCGATGTGCTCATTCCCGGCGACACCAGTATCAATGGCGAAATGGTCGCCGCCGTGGTCTGCGAGAAAGATATGAAAGGGGCCGTAAGCCCTAACGGAAAGGCACTGGCCCGCCCTGTCGATTTTGAACTGGTCTGGAAGGAAACCGGAGCGCCCAGTGTCACGCGCATGTCGATCTGGCGACCTTTGGCCCCTGTCGGTTACGTCGCATTGGGGCTGGTGTGCTCCAACGATCACTACAAACCTTCGTTGAACTCGGTACGCTGCGTCAGGCTCGACCTGGTTATCGCAGCGAACGTCGGCGAGCTGATCTGGAATGACAAGGGCAGCGGTGCCAAGCTCAGTTTCAGCGCCTTTGGCATCGAACCGTCGACTGCCGCCGCAGGCGACATCCATTTTGCACCCGGCACCTTCGTGGGCGTCCAGGGCTACAGCAAGCCTGCTGCGCCTTCAACGGCTTACGGCTTGCGCATGCAAATCCCGCTGCAAGTCAGCGCATCGCCGCAAATTCCAACCCTCACCGGCTACGCGAAGCCCGCCGCACGCGAACCCGCCACAGTCACCCAGATTGCCCGGCTGCCATGGTTTGCAGTGCGAGATCATGTTCATTCCGGCGAACAATTTCGCAATTCGCCCTACTACGAACTGAAAAGAACTGACGAATACGTGCTCATTGGTCACGAGCACAATGAATCGGACAAGTATCGGGCCGTCAAATGGACCGCGCCACGTTCGCAAAACGCGGTGACGATGCGTATGTTCCATCGTTTTACCGCCATTGAAATCGTCAAAGCCTGGCCGACCGTGCCTCTCAGTGATATCCGCATTACAAAATTCTCAGCCTGCCTGCCGAAGACTTTGACCCACACCGAAACGTCTTCCAGCGGCTGGAACGAGCTACGACCTCAAGTGGTGATTGTCATGGCGCCGGAGCAAACCGCCGTCGCGGTTTATCAGCTGCAAAGCCATTACGAGTTGGTACGGGAAGACGGCACTCAAGTGGCGGTCGACTTTGGTTACACCGATGATTCCAGCGTTCTGTTGACGCAATATCCGCCGGAATCCGTCGAGGTCGTCAGTGGGTGCCCGCCACTGACGACAGACACCCCGGCAGCACCGCACATCGATGACGCCAACGCTAGCGCGCAGCAATCACCGGACCTGGCTGTCGCTATAGATAGCGCGCCATGATTTCGTCGACCACACCTTCCTTGCGCAACTGATCCAGCGCAGCCTGAAGCCTGGCGACGACTTCGTCGGAGACATCTTTGTTCAGCGCCAGGTACAACTCGGCACTGTTGAAGCGCAGCACGGTCTTCAGGCCGGTGACCCCATCCTGCCGAGCCAGATAGCGCCCGGCAGGATCACCGGTAGCCCACAGATCAATCTGTCCATTGACCAGTTTCTTCGCGTTGTCCTGATCGCGCAGCACCACAATCGGCTTCAGGCCTTGTTTGGTCAGTGTCTCGGCAATTGCGTCGCCCTTGTAGGCACCGACCTTGTACTTGCGCGCGTCATTGAGGGTTTCCAGGGTGATCTTGCTGTCAGCCTTGGCCAGCATGATCCAGTCATCAGGACCGATGGGGCCAACCCATTTGAAGAGTTTTTCGCGGTCCGGCAAGCGCGCCATCACAAAGGCGCCATAACCGGGATTTTCCAGCGCGAGCTTATAGACACGCTCCCATGGAAAACGCAGGGTCAGGCTATAGGTGACGTCGGCACGCTTGAACATCTCGCGCACGATATCGGCGGCGATGCCATTGATGTTCTCGCCTTTGGCGAAGTTCTTGCCATCTTTCGCCATGTTGTACGGCGGGAAATTTTCGGTGAGGAGCACCAGATCGGTGTCGGGACTGGTTTCGGCGCGGGCTGTGTTGATGAACAACATCGAGGCGCTGGCGAGAACAAGAAGCAGGCGTTTGATCATGTCGGGCTACCGGAATCCATGGCGTGCCCAAGAGTGCCTTGGGTGCGCCATGGTGTCCACTGGCCTGTATCGATTTTGAGCTTAGCGCATCACGATGCCGCGTTTGGCCATGTAGGCCTTGGCTTCCTGAACGGTGTATTCGCCGAAGTGGAAAATACTCGCCGCCAAGACTGCGCTGGCGTGGCCTTCGAGGATGCCGTCGGCCAGATGCTGCAAGTTACCGACACCGCCGGAAGCGATCACCGGAATGCCCAGCGCATCGCTGATCGCGCGGGTGACACCGAGGTCGAAGCCGTTTTTCATGCCGTCCTGATCCATGCTGGTCAGCAGGATCTCGCCAGCGCCGAGGCCTTCCATTTTCTTCGCCCACTCGACCGCGTCGAGGCCGGTTGGCTTGCGCCCGCCATGGGTGAAGATTTCCCAGCGCGGGGTTTCGCCCGGGCCGGAGACCTTCTTCGCATCGATGGCGACAACGATGCATTGCGAGCCGAAATGCTGCGCGGCTTCGCCGACGAACTCAGGGTTGAACACCGCCGCGGTGTTGATCGACACCTTGTCCGCGCCGGCATTCAGCAGATTGCGAATGTCTTGCACGGTACGCACGCCACCGCCGACAGTCAGCGGGATAAACACCTGGCTGGCCATGCGCTCGACGGTATGCAGCGTGGTGTCGCGGCCATCGACGCTGGCGGTGATGTCGAGAAAAGTAATCTCGTCGGCACCCTGCTCGTCATAACGACGGGCAATTTCCACCGGGTCACCGGCGTCGCGGATGTTTTCGAACTTCACACCTTTGACGACCCGGCCGTTGTCCACGTCCAGGCAAGGGATGATGCGTTTGGCCAGCGCCATGGTCAGTCCTCAGCCTTGGTACGAATCGCAGAAAGCTTGCGCTTCGGCGACGTCGAGGGTGCCTTCGTAGATCGCCCGGCCAGTGATGGCGCCGATGATGCCTGGCGCCTTGGCGTCGAGCAGCGACTTGATGTCACCCAGATTGTGGATACCGCCGGAAGCGATCACCGGGATCTTCGTGGCAGCGGCCAGCGCAGCGGTAAACGGCACGTTGCAACCCTGCATCATGCCGTCTTTGGCGATGTCGGTATAAACGATCGAGGAGACGCCGTCGGCTTCAAACTGCTTGGCCAGATCAATGACCTGCACGGTGCTGATTTCAGCCCAGCCATCGGTGGCGACAAAACCGTCTTTGGCATCCAGACCGACGATGATCTTGCCCGGGAACGCGCGGCAGGCCTCAGCGACGAAGGCCGGATCTTTAACGGCTTTGGTACCGATGATCACGTAGCTCACGCCAGCCTTGACGTAGTGCTCGATGGTTTCCAGCGAACGGATGCCGCCGCCGATCTGGATCGGCAAAGTCGGATAGCGCTTGGCGATCGCGGTGACCACTTCGCCGTTGACTGGCTGGCCTTCGAACGCGCCATTCAGATCGACCAGATGCAGACGGCGGCAACCGCCCTCCACCCACTTGGCAGCCATGCTCACCGGGTCATCGGAGAACACTGTGGAATCTTCCATGCGGCCCTGGCGCAGACGTACGCAGGCACCGTCTTTAAGATCGATAGCGGGAATAATCAGCATCTGGCAAACCTTCAAATTTGAATGTTCAGCTTGGCTCGGAAATCAGTTTTTCTCGAGCGCCCACAGGTCGCTTTCGATGCTTTCAAACCGCTCTTTGAGGTGGGTCTGCACATCGAAAATCGCCCTGTTGTAATAGTGCGGAGCAATTTCGCGGGTAAACAGCTCAAGAATTTCCGCCGCTTCGAACGAACCCAGATCGAGTTCGAAACGGTCTTCCATGAACCGCTGAATCTTGCGATTGGCCTCGTTCTCCTGTTCGGGAGTGAGGGTCAGAATCGGCGGTTTGGACTTCTTGGCAGCCATTTACCAGCGACCGTCCCACGCGGCGAAGTTCTGCAGCAATTGCAGGCCATGGGTATGGCTTTTCTCCGGGTGGAACTGCACGGCGAAACGCGAGCCATCGGCTAGCGCCGCAGCGAAATCGACACCGTAGTGACCGCCGCCAACCACCTGCCGCGCGTTAGCGGCAGCGATGTAGTAGCTGTGCACAAAGTAGAAACGCGCCATGTCGGGAATGTCATGCCACAGCGGGTGGCTGACCTTCTGCTTAACTTCGTTCCAGCCCATGTGCGGGACTTTCAGGTGCTCGCCGTCTTCATGCAGGTCTTTGCCGAAGAACTTCACCGCGCCCGGGAACAGGCCGATGCAGTCGACGCCGTCGTTCTCTTCGCTGGTGTCGAGCAAGGCTTGCATGCCGACACAGATGCCGAGAAACGGACGATCCTGACTGACTTCGCGCACCAGCGAGTCGAAGCCGAGGCGACGGATCTCTGCCATGCAATCGCGAATTGCGCCAACACCGGGGAACACCACGCGGTCAGCTTCACGAATCACCGCCGCATCGCTGGTGATCAGCACTTTACCGGCACCGACGTGCTCGAGGGCTTTGGCCACCGAGTGCAGGTTGCCCATGCCGTAATCGATAACTGCAACCGTCTGCATTACAGAACGCCTTTGGTCGATGGCATTTGCCCGGCCATGCGCTCATCCAGCTCGACGGCCATGCGCAGTGCGCGGCCGAAAGCCTTGAACACGGTTTCGATCTGGTGGTGAGTGTTGGTGCCACGCAGGTTGTCGATGTGCAGGCTGACCAGCGCGTGGTTGACGAAGCCCTGGAAGAATTCCTGGAACAAGTCAACGTCGAAACCGCCGACGGTGGCGCGGGTGTACGGCACGTGCATCTGCAGGCCTGGACGACCGGAGAAGTCGATGACCACGCGCGACAGCGCTTCATCGAGCGGCACGTAGGCATGACCGTAGCGACGGATGCCTTTTTTATCGCCAATGGCTTTGGCAAATGCCTGGCCGAGGGTGATACCGACGTCTTCCACCGTATGGTGGTCGTCGATATGCAGATCGCCCTTGCATTCGATATCCAGGTCGATCAACCCGTGACGGGCAATCTGATCCAGCATGTGCTCAAGAAAAGGAACACCGATATCAAATCGGGCCTTTCCGGTGCCATCAAGGTTGATCGAGGCTTTGATCTGGGTTTCCAGAGTGTCGCGCTCGACAGACGCCTTACGTTCGGCCATCACCAGCTCCGCAAAATCATTGGGCGAAAAAGGCAGCCATTATAGGCACGCGGGGCCGAAACAGAAACACGAGAGGTGAGATGGCTGACGGATAGAACGCCCGGCTGTCGCGGGTAGACATGTCCATACAAGCCATTACAGGTACCCCAAAAACGACTGTAGGAGTGAGCCTGCTCGCGATGAGGGCCTGACTATCAACATTTCTGTGACTGTCAGACGGCTATCGCGAGCAGGCTCACTCCTACAGGGGTACTGCGTTTTTACTTAGTGAAACAGTACCGCCGTTTTCTGCAGGGTCACCCACACCCCCCATGCCAACGGAATACCCACCACCAACCACGCAGCGATTGCCAGAGGCTTGCTGCCCGGCGCGGCTTTCCACTCCAGAACCGTGCTGGCATCAGCACCCTTGTCATGGCCCAGCGCCTGTTCGGCCGCCAGCTCAGCGTCGGTCATGAAGTACTTGTCGGCCACCGGACGCACCATCAGGTTGCACAGGAAACCCAGCACCAGCAGGCCGGCAAGGATGTACAAGGTGATGTCGTAAGCGGCAGCGCGTTCAACGCCGATGCTCAGCTGATATTCACGCAGGTAGTTCACCAATACCGGACCCAGCACGCCAGCCGCCGCCCAGGCGGTCAACAGACGACCGTGGATCGCACCCACCATCTGCGTACCGAACAAGTCGGCCAGATACGCCGGAACGGTGGCAAAACCACCGCCGTACATCGACAGAATGATGCAGAACGCCGCCACGAACAGCGCAACGTTGCCCAGATGGCCCATGTTCGGAATCAGCGCATACAGGGCAAAACCCAGCGCAAAGAATACGAAGTAGGTGTTTTTACGACCCAGGTAGTCCGAGAACGAAGCCCAGAAGAAGCGACCACCGATGTTGAACAGGCTCAGCAGACCGGTGAAGCCGGCAGCAATCGCCGCGATCGAAGCCAACTGGCCGGCATCGAGCTGGCCAAACGGCACATCAACACCCAGCAGTTTGCCGCCGAACACTTCCTGCAACAGTGGCGAAGCCATGCCGAGGATGCCGATACCGGCCGATACGTTCAGGCACAGCACCAGCCACACCAGACGGAATTGCGGGGTTTTCCACGCCACATTCACGTGCACGTGACGGTGGGTGATCATCGAGTTCGAGGCTTTCTTCGCCGGAGCGGTCCAGCCTTCAGGCTTCCAGCCGGTTGGCGGCACGCGGTAAGCCAGAGCGCCACCAATCATGAACACGAAGTAGATCGCGGCCATGGCCACAAAGCTTTGCCAGACACCGACACCGGTCGGCGAAGCGAAGTGGCTCATCAGCGCAGTCGCCAGCGGTGCACCGACCATCGCGCCGCCACCGAAGCCCATGATTGCCATACCGGTGGCCATGCCGCGCTTGTCCGGGAACCACTTGATCAGGGTCGAGACCGGTGAGATATAGCCCAGGCCGAGACCGATACCACCGATCACGCCGGAACCGATCCACATCAGCCAGATCTGGTGTGTATAAATACCCAGCGCCGAGATCAGCAGACCGCCACACCAGCACAGTGCCGATACCACGCCAGCCTTGCGTGGCCCTGCGTGTTCCAGCCAGCCACCCCAGATCGCTGCCGAGCAGCCGAGGAAGATGAAGAACAGCGTGTAGATCCAGCCGAGCATGGAGATCGGCCAGTCGCATTGCGACGAGAACACTTGTGCGATGAAGCTCATGTCCGGTGCGCAAGCCACCGGAGCGGTAACGCCCAGCGCCTTGGACAGCGGCAACCAGAACACCGAGAAGCCGTAGGCCATGCCGATGCACAGGTGGATGGCCAGAGCGGCCGGTGGAACCAGCCAACGGTTGAAACCGGGCTTGGCGATGATGCGTTCCTTGGACAGGAACGCGGGCTGACCGGCTTTGAAGCCGTCCGCCGTGATGCTCGTGCTCATTGTGTATCCCCCAATTATTAGTATGGTTCGCCAGCCACTGTTCACCCCCGGCCTTTATGCACGCAGGCATGACCGTTTTTTTGGGTGAAGCTCCTTGAAGGCGCGACGTTAAGTCGCAGAAGGACGGACGAACGGGCGAAGGTTACCATTTGCACGTGACAGAAAAACCAAACTGATATCACCTTTTTTATGTCATCTGTTCTCGTACCACTCAGGAAAGCGCCATGCCGATCATTGTCCAAGCCCTGAAAGACGCCAGTTATCAGGATCAGCAGGATTTGCAGAAGATTTATCGCGATGCGCCAGAATGGCTGTTCGCGCCATTTTCTGCGGAGGCTGACCTGATCGAAGGTGCCCTCGCGGACGGTTCTTTTATCGCTGGCCGCTTCAACGACCGCTTGCTGGGCGCCGGCATTCTGCAAAGGCATCAAGACGTCTGGTACTTGTCCCATTTATGCGTGCGAAAAGTTACCCGTCGCCGTGGGGTCGCCGAGAGACTGGTGAACCAAGCGCAGAAAATGGCGTCGCAAGCGGGGGCCGAACTGCGCTTGCTGGCCCCTGTGGAACATCCCGAGGCGCAAGCACTCGCCGCCAGGTTGCAGATACCGCTGGACGTCCTGGCAACATGACGTCACAACGAACCGGGCAATTGCAGCGCTATACTCCCCGGCTAAATTACGAATTCGACTAACTACAAGGACTCGCCCATGAAAGCGTTCGGCAAAATCCTGGGTCTGGTACTTCTCGGGTTGTTGCTGATCATTGTGGCGGCAGGTTTTGCCCTGACCCACCTCTTCGATCCCAACGATTACAAAGACGAGATCCGCCAGATAGCCCGTGACAAGGCCCACATCGAGCTGACGCTCAATGGCGATATCGGCTGGAGCCTGTTCCCGTGGCTTGGCCTGGAATTGCACGAGGCCAGCGTCGCCACCCTGGTCAAACCTGCCGAACCGTTTGCCGATTTGCAGATGCTCGGTCTGTCAGTGCGGGTGCTGCCGCTGCTGCGCCGCGAAGTGCAGATGAGCGATGTGCGCGTCGAAGGCCTGAACCTGCGCCTCAACCGCGACAAGGACGGCCACGGCAACTGGGAAGACATCGGCAAGGTGCCGGCCCCGGCCGGAGCAACGCCGCCAGCCGCTACTGCAGGCCAACCGGCCAGCGAAACCCCTGTTGCGGTGGAAAAGCCACCGCAGCCGATCCGCCTCGACATCGATAGCCTGACCGTCAACAACGCCCGCGTTGAGTACAACGACGAGAAGACCGGCAAGCAGTTCAGTGCCGAGAGTATCCAGCTGAGCACCGGTCCGGTTCACGACTCGACCAATATTCCGGTGAAAGCCACCGCCTTCCTCGGCACCAACCAGCCGGTTCTGCGCGTGCGCACCGAACTCACCGGCGAGTTGCGCATCGAGCGCGCTCTGCAACGCTACAAGTTCGAGGATATGAAGCTCTCTGGCGAACTGGCTGGCGATCCGCTGCAAGGCAAGACCATGACCTTCGCTGCCCAAGGTCAATTGTTACTGGATAAAGCCGCGAACGTCGCCGAATGGACCGGCATCAAGATTTCCGCCAACCAGTTGCGCGCGCTGGGCGAACTGAAAGCCAACGACCTCGACAAGACTCCGCAGATCACCGGCGGTATCTCCATCGCCCAGTTCGATCTGGCGAAGTTCGTCGACAGCATCGGTCAGAAACTCCCGGCCATGGCCGAAGGCAGTCTGAGCAAGGTCGAACTGGTCAGCCGCGTGGCGGCCACGCCAAGCAGCGTCGCCTTCGACAACATCAACCTGAAACTCGACGACAGCAGCTTCAGCGGCCGCATCGCTGTCGAAGACTTCGCCAAGCAATCGCTGCGCGCCGTGCTCAAGGCTGACACGTTCAACGTCGACCGCTACCTGCCGCCGAAATCGGCGCAAGCCAACAGCGCCACACAAGTGCGTCAGGCCGAAGTCGCCAGCACCGAGGCCGATGCCATGGCCGGTGCCGGTTCCACACCGTTGCCGGACAAACCGAGCAAAACCGCCTGGAGCACTGAGCGTCTGTTGCCGGTTGAACGCCTGGCCAAACTCGACGTAGACGCCGACCTGACCTTCGGCCAGTTGACCCTCGACAAATTGCCGATTGAAAACGCCGCACTGAAAGCCACCGGCCAGGGTGGCCTGCTGACCCTGACCAACCTGAGCGGTGAACTGTACAACGGCGGCTTTGCAGCCAACGGCACCCTCGATGTACGCCCAAGCGCACCAGTACTGAATCTGCAGACCAGACTCAATCGCGTTCCTGTAGAAAAAATCCTCGAAAGCCAAGGCAAGAACCCGCCCGTCAAAGGTCTGGTGACCCTCACCAGCAACGTGACCGGCAGCGGCAATAGTCAGCAGGCATTGATCGATACGCTCAACGGCAACGCCAGTTTCGTGATCAACAACGGCGTGCTGCTCAACGCCAACCTTGAGCAGCAACTGTGCAAAGGTATCGCCACGCTCAACCGCAAAACCCTCAGCGGCGAGCCACGCGGCAAAGACACGCCATTCCAGGAACTCAAGGGCAACCTGACCTTCCGCAACGGCGTCGCCAGCAATCCGGACCTGAAAGTGCGCATCCCCGGCATGACCGTCAACGGTGATGGCGACATCGACCTGCGCGTGCTCGGCATGGACTATCGCGTCGGCATCATCGTCGAAGGCGACACCAGCGCCATGCCGGATCCAGCGTGTCAGGTCGGCGAAAAATTCGTCGGTGTCGAATGGCCGCTGCGCTGCCGTGGCCCACTGGAATTGGGCGCCAAGGCTTGCCGCGTCGACAATGATCGCCTCGGTCAGGTCGCGACCAAACTGGCCGGCGACAAGCTCAGTGAAAAGATCGACGAAAAACTGGGTGACAAAGTCAGCCCGGAACTGAAAAACGCATTGAAGGGGCTGTTCAAGCGATGAGAGCGGAGCAGTTTTCCACGGCGGTGCTGGATTGGTTCGACCGCCACGGCCGCCACGATTTGCCTTGGCAGCAAGACATCAACCCGTATCGGGTGTGGGTGTCAGAGATCATGTTGCAGCAAACCCAGGTCAGCACCGTGCTCAATTACTTCGACCGCTTCATGGCCGCGCTGCCGACGGTTGAAGCGCTGGCCGAAGCGCCGGAAGACGAAGTGCTGCACCTGTGGACCGGCCTCGGTTATTACACCCGAGCGCGCAATTTGCAGAAGACCGCGAAGATCATCGTCAGCCAGTACGGCGGCGAGTTTCCGCGTGACGTCGAAAAGCTCACCGATCTGCCAGGCATTGGCCTGTCCACCGCTGGCGCCATTGCGAGCATCAGCATGGGCCTGCGCGCGCCGATTCTCGACGGCAACGTCAAACGCGTGCTGGCGCGCTTTACTGCGCAAGAGGGTTATCCCGGCGAGCCGAAGGTCGCCAAACAGCTGTGGGCCAACGCTGAGCGCTTTACGCCGCACGATCGGGTCAACGCCTACACCCAGGCGATGATGGATCTCGGCGCCACACTCTGCACGCGCAGCAAGCCGAGTTGCCTGCTGTGCCCGCTGGAGCGTGGTTGCGAAGCGCACATGCTCGGCCTCGAGACCCGCTACCCGATTCCCAAGCCGCGCAAAACCATCCCGCAGAAGCGCACGCTGATGCCGATGCTCGCCAACGGCGAAGGTGCAATTCTGCTTTATCGTCGCCCTTCGAGCGGTTTGTGGGGCGGCCTGTGGAGCCTGCCGGAACTCGATGACCTCGACGACCTGCAACATCTTGCCGATCAGCACTCGCTGACCATGGGCGAGCAGCAGGCGCTGCCAAGCCTTGTCCACACGTTCAGCCATTTCCAGCTGGCCATCGAACCCTGGCTGGTTCAGGTGCAGGAGGCCGCCCATCACGTGGCCGAGGCCGACTGGCTCTGGTATAACCTCGCCACCCCGCCGCGCCTGGGCCTCGCCGCCCCGGTCAAAACCTTGCTCGAACGCGCGGCCGCCGTCTTGAATGCAGGAGAGTCGCCATGACCCGCACCGTAATGTGCCGCAAGTACAAAGAAGAACTGCCCGCGCTGGACCGCGCTCCTTTCCCGGGCGCCAAAGGTCAGGATATTTTCGACCACGTCTCGGCCAAGGCCTGGGCTGACTGGCAGAAACACCAGACCCTGCTGATCAACGAAAAGCGTCTGAACATGATGAACGCCGAAGACCGCAAATATCTTCAGGGCGAAATGGACAAGTACTTCTCCGGCGAGGAATACGCCAAGGCCGAAGGCTACGTTCCGCCTGCTGAGTAAACCCCGCAAAATCGGGGGTCGGATCGTAAGCGACGGAATTAATTTAAGAAATTTTAAAAAAGTCGTTGACGTAAATCCGAAAAACCCTTTTAATGCGCCCCGTTGCCCAGATAGCTCAGTCGGTAGAGCAGGGGATTGAAAATCCCCGTGTCGGCGGTTCGATTCCGTCTCTGGGCACCAAATACCGAAAACCCTGAATCGCAAGATTCAGGGTTTTTTTATGCCTGCGATTTGCTGAGCCACACCTCACCCCTCTCCCAGTGCTTTTGCTGGCCATTATTTTGATGTTAGGCTCCGTCAGCTTTTTACGGCAGGTCATTGCTGACTGTCGAAAATAATCGCCGCGTACTTCAGTCCTGATGACCGGCATTTAACGCATTACTCAAATAACGCACTCCGCGCCCCGGAACCCTCGGAACCTACTGAGGTTATTGCTGGCAGCAGGAGAGTTGCGTCTGCGAGCAGGATCGCTCGCAGAACCAAGCCCCCTCAGAAAGTTGTCATGGAGGACAAGACCTCAGCGCAGGTCATCTGCTGTTGTTTCAACTGTCAGGCAAGCGACAGCAAACACTGACCCGGCATTCAACACTTGTTTGAACTGTCGCGTCACAGCGCCCTGTGCCCTCGCGAAAAAATCAAACCTGTATCAACTCGCCCACGTCCGGATCTGTGCGTGCGCTCGGCACGCATTGCATCATCGAAACAGCCAACAGCTCCCACAAAAAAATACAAAGGGAGCCGATACGACAGGGATGTAAACAATGACCGAAGTCCTACAACACACTTATAAAACCGCTGAGTCTTTAGTTGAACAGGAAGTCAGAACTTTCAGTTTTGATACGCAACAAGCAACGCTGCTGCACACCTTCTCTGAAGAACTGGCAGCCATGGGCGGGCCACAAGCCGCAGGCGCAAAGTCCAAAGCCTCGCTGGCAGCGACTGAGTTGAAGTTTTCGTTTTCCAAGGATCAATGCGAACTGCTTGGCGCTTATTCCGACGGCCTGGTTTCCCTGCTGATTTTTGAGGGGATGCAAAAAGTCACCGACACCAGCCCTCCGGATGAACTGCCCGACCTGGCCGCTCTGGAGAATCGTCACGACGTCCTGTGTCTGGCGGCACGTAATCAGATTCTGTTGAAACTGGTGGATAACAGCTCCTTTGCCTACGACATGGACAACGAAGGCAAACTGGTCCGTCTCGTCGCCAACTTCAAGGGCGGTGGACTGACCAAAATCAATGACGAACCGGAAATCAAAGAACTCAGCTCCCATTCCGGTCTCGCCCTCGGCCCGCACACCGAAGCGCCGTACTGGTGCGCTGTGAACGCGCAAGACGGGCATTCGCCCTCGCCATCGTCGTTGATCCTGTCGGCGCTGTGGAATCCAGGCCTGGAGCCCACCTCGGTGATTCCGCTGCCGCCCCTGCTGGACGAAATCGGCGTCACCGGATGCCTCGCACTCACAACGGGCAGCTTCCAGTTCACCCGCAGCGACTCTTTCGTCAACGGCAAGGGCGAAGACGGTCGTAATGTTTCGATTCTGGAGTTCGATGACAACGTCGGATTCGCCGCGCGATTCAACTCGTACCGTTTTTCCGTCAACGACAACGCCTCGGACTTTGTCAAAGAGGCTTATTCCGCACTTTGCCAAAGCGTGGGTAGAGCAACACCGGTTCAATACACACTGACGCAAGAGTCGGCCATGGTGATCAATAACGTCCGGGCCCTGCATTGTCGCGATGTCATCAAAGACAATCGACGTGTATTGGTGCGCATCTTCGGTCTGTCGAAGTACTCGTCCCCGATTGTCATTTCAGACGATCCGCTGCTGATACAGGGCTGAAACTCGCTGTACGCAAAGCTGTTGAATGGCCAGTCATGTAAATGGCTGGCCAATAACTATAAAAGGGAAAATGTAATGGCTTGGGATGTAATTGGCATGTTGGCGCTCGTGGCTTTTTGCGCCGGTTTTTTTGATGCGATTGCCGGGGGCGGCGGTTTGATTACTTTGCCTGCCTTGTTTCTGGCCGGCGTCGACCCGATCAGTGCGATTGCCACAAACAAGTTTCAGGCCGCGTCGGCGACTATTTCGGCCACGGTCACTTTTGCCCGCAAGGGCATGATTGAATGGCGAGAGGGGCGCTTTCTGGTTATCTGCGCATTCCTGGGGGGCGCCAGCGGGGCACTGTTGGTCAGTTCAATTGATAAGCGCTATCTGGAAGTGTGCGTGCCCGTGATGCTTATTCTGGTGGCGATCTACTTTGCGCTCTCGCCGAAACTGGCCAATGAGGATCGACGCAAACGAATCGGCATTCTGCTGTTCTCGTTCACCGTGGCACCGATCCTGGGCTTCTACGACGGTATCTTCGGTCCGGGTGTAGGTTCATTCTTCATCGTTGGTTTCGTGCTGCTTTGCGGGCTAGGCATGATGCGGGCCATGAGCTTCACCAAACTGGCCAACGCGTCGTGCAACCTGGGTTCGCTGTCAGTCTTCATCACCAAAGGCGTGATCATCTGGCCGATCGCGATTGCCATGGCGCTGGCAGCCTTCCTCGGCGCACAACTGGGCGCAAGAGCGGCGGTCCGGGTCGGCCCACGCTTGATCAAACCCATGTTGATCGTGGTCTGCTGCGCCTTGGCGATCAAACTGTTGAGCGTGGAGACCAATCCATTGCGTGTTGCAGTCCTGCACACCCTGGCGGCCCTGTGATCAATCGGTTGGCGCTGACCGGCGCGTCTCGACCTCAGTCTCGATTGCAGTTCGACGAGGCGCCAACCGGCCCTGAGTTTTTCTTTGCGCAAACCTTCGCCGGCTACCAACTGGAGGGTCGCGTATTGGCCGGCTCCGCCGCAGAAGCGTCAACGCCAAAGGTGCTGGCCATTCACGGCGCCCGCTCTGACTATTCGCGACTCAACGCCATCCTGTATCCCTTGCAGGCGCAGGGAATAGCCAGCCTGAGCTTCAATCTTTCCGGCCACGGTCCCGACACCGACGTTGCCCTTGAAGACACTTCACTGACGCACAACCTTCAGGAGGCTTTGCAGTTTGCCGGTCATCTTGGCGGCGAACTCAACACCGTGATCGGTCACAGTCTGGGCGGTGCACTGGCGCTCAAGGTGGCGCAAGCGCATCGAGCTTCAGTCAGGCGCATCGTGTTGGTCTGTCCCGCCCTGTACGCGGAGGCAGCCTGGCAGCAACCGTTTGGATCACCCTTTAAAAACGCCATTTCGGTGCCTCACCGTTTTCTCGATTCGCCATCGCTGGATTTCCTGCGTACGTTCGACGGGAAGGTCTTGCTGGTGATCGGCGAATACGATGGCCTTCGATCAACCGCGTTTGGCGGGATTCCCGGTACGTCTGCCGGGACGCAGCAAATGGGCGCGCGCGTGATCAATAGCGCCATTCCCTATGAGGTCATCGAGGCCATTGAAAAGAGTCTGGATCCCCATCAGTTCAGAAAAATCGTACTGCCGGGGTGCGACCACGCTGTATCAACGTGGCTCAGGGAAAACCCGCCGCGCGCAGCGGAATTGGCGAGCGAGATAGCGCAGTTCATCAATACCGGAAACAGGTCCCAAGCGTCATGAATCAAAGGAAAACCCGCATCCCCCTGCCCCACCCGCCGCCCTATCGCCCAAGTCGTGTGACTTACTGGCTGACTGTTCTCGTTGCTCTGCTGATTACTTTCGCCATCGGGTTGTCGATCTGGATGCTGGTCGACAGTTGGATCAGCGGCTCTATCACCACCAATAACCGCGGCCCGCGCAGCACTTTCACCCTGGCCCAGCAACCGCAGCAGTTCTGGTTCGAGTTTGTCTGGCAGAGCGTTGGCACAGTGTTTCTGCTGGCAGTGGGTGTGTTCGGCGTGTGGATCTATCGCAAGGCTCAAGAGCCCGTGCACACGCCGAAGAGCAAGCGCCGCGCAAAGAAAACCTAAAGCGTATTGATGTAATCGATCGGCAGCAGAACCGTATCCACCGCGGCATCCACTGGCAGAGATACGACGGTGATGACCGGGCAGACAATCATCATGTAACAGACGATCGCCGCCGGCATGCCATCGCTACCACCGCCACGCACACCCAGCAGGTGAAGGTTGCCATCAACCCCTCGGTAATACTGGGCATCGGACAAACCGTCATTCAAACGCCCGATAAACGTTCCACAGCCGGTCAACTGCAATACCAGGCCGATGACACAAACAACACGCAAAATCCCTTTCAAACCAGCGCTTCCTTACATCACAAAACAGGAGGCGCGGGATTGTACCTGCGCCTCGACTTTGCAATCACACCCATCGCTATCCAGCGTCATTCCAGTGGAACACCAGATTGCGCGCCGTGCCGCTGCCAACGTCGGTCACATCATGCCGCGTTTCGCCTTTGCGCGTGGCTACCACCGTGTACTTGCCGGGTGGTAGTTGCACGTATACCAACGGGCCCGTCTGGTTAAGCGTCAGTATGGTTTGCCCTGGTGACTTTTGAATCATCACATCGACATCAGCGGTGTACTCGTCTTGCGCGCCCACAGCGAACGTCATGTGCAGGTTGTAACCGCCGGTTTGTTGAATGGCCTTCGCCTCATCCTCACCAATCCCGCCGGCCAGATAAGCGATGCCGTTCTGTTGTTGCTGCTGAACTTGCACCCCGGCACTGTCGATGGGTTCAAGACTGGCTGCCTGCAACATCACCGGGAACAGCAATGCGGCGACGGCGGCGATGGGCAGCATGAATGAAAGAACGCGTTTCATGATCACGACTCCCGGGTTCTTGTAGAACCCAACCATTACTCCTTTTAGATTTTGCGTATCGGGGCGGGTTTTAGATTGTTTGGAACTTGGCGCGTGTACGAAATGGACTACAGACCATGACTCTCTGACGCCTCTTTCAGCGGCAACGTCCTGCAACATCAATCCCTTCTTCCGTCCCAGTTAACCGGCTCGCCCGACATACCCACGCGGCGACTCTTGGCATGCTTTGACGCCTGTATCCAACGATGTGGAAGAGCCGATGAGCCCGCTAAAACCTGCTGACACGCAAGACCCGAAAATCGATTCGTTGCTGGGGGAGCTGGGCGAACTGATTCGCCAGGCGCGGCAAAAAGTGCTGCGTGCGGTGGACACGATTCAAGTGCAGACCTGCTGGCAGATCGGCAGGCATATTGTCGAGTTTGAACAAGAGGGAGCTCAGCGTGCGGGCTATGGAAAACAGCTGATTGGCCTACTGGCGAAGGATCTGACTGGGCAGTTCGGAAAAGGCTTTGATGAAACCAATTTGTGGAAGATGCGCCTGTTTTATCAAAAATTTCCGATTCGAGACGCACTGCGTCCCGAATTGAGCTGGACCCACTACCGCCGTCTACTGCGGGTTGAAAGCGAGAAAGCCCGCCATTGGTACATGGACGAATGCGCCAACCTGAACTGGTCAAGCCGCGCCCTCGACCGCCAGATCCTCACGCTCTACTACGAGCGGCTTCTCATGAGTCGCGACAAAGCCGATGTGATCGAAGAAGCCACCACCAACATCGAAGCGCTGAAATGCAACCCGCGTGAATTCATTCGCGACCCCGTCATGCTCGAATTTCTCGGTCTGCCCTCGGCAGGCAAGGTCAGGGAAAGCGGTCTCGAACAAGCTCTGATCGACCATCTGCAGGGCTTTCTGCTTGAGCTGGGCAAAGGCTTTTCCTTTGTCGCCCGCCAACAACGCATCAGTACCGACGGCGTCGATCTGTACATCGATCTGGTGTTCTACAACTACCTGCTCAAATGCTTTGTGATCATTGATCTCAAACGCGGCAAGCTCAGCGCCCGCGATGTCGGGCAGATGGACATGTATGTGCGCATGTACGACGAACTCATGCGCAGCGAGGGCGACAAGCCGACAGTCGGGATTATTCTGTCTGCCGAGAGCAACGACTCGGTGGCGCGCTACTCAATGCTCAAGGGCAATGAGCAACTGTTTGCCAGCAGTTACAAGACGATCCTGCCGAGTGAAGACGAGTTACGCGCGGAGCTCAATCGCGAGCAGGCGTTGATCGAAGAGCGCAGGCTCACTCAATCCACCGAGTAAAACTTGCGGATTGTTGCCGGGCGGCGCTGAGACTATCGTTGTCAGCTTACTCTTCAAGGTCGAGCGTCATGAGCTGTCAGGACACGCCCGCAAGGCAAGCCATGCAGTCAAGGTCGCCAACCTTGCCTGCTGAGCAAGGTGAGCCTTTCAAAGAAGCTGCCGCCGACGGTTTTGCACTTGGCGGTTTCACCTGGCGTCAGTTCTTGCCTGATAGCCAACGCCCGGTAGTGATCATCAGCGCCGCCACGTCGGTACGTTGCAGCCACTACTCGCGTTTCGCGGCTTATCTGTTCGCCAACGATTTCGACGTGATGACCTACGACTACCGCGGCATCGGCGAATCACGATCCGCGTCGATCAAAGGCTTGAACGCCTCGTGGACAGATTGGGGCGCACTGGATTTCGAAGCGATGCTCAAACGCGCGCAACGAGAGTTTCCCGGTCAGCCGATTGATGTGGTCGGCCACAGCTTCGGCGGTTGCGCGGCAGGTCTGGGCGAATCCGGGCGGGTTATCCGACGGCTGGTCATCGTCGGTGCGCAGTTCGCCTACTGGCGCGATTACGCGCCCGAACATCGCTGGCGCATGTTCGGCAAATGGCATGTGGTGATGCCGTTGCTGACGCTGTTCTGCGGCTTCTTCCCCGGCAAGCGACTCGGCTGGCTGGAAGATACGCCGACCGGCGTTGTACGCGACTGGAGCACGCCTGCCGCGCGTTACGAACAGCGCCCAAGTGGTCGCGCGCTGATGAAAAAGACCGGCGCCCTGCCCTTCGCCAATGTCCGCGCGCAGACTCTGGCCATCAGCATCAGCGACGATCCCTACGGCACCATTCCAGCCATCGAACGCCTGCTCGGCTACTTCAGCAACGCGACAAAAACCCACCTGCGCATCGAACCGCAGGACATCGGCGAACAACAAGTCGGACATTTCGCCTTTTTTCGCAGCGCATACCAAGCCACACTATGGCCCATCGCTCTGACCTGGCTGCAAACCGGCGCACTGGCCCCCGACACACCCGGGCGGCAAGTCCCGCGCAGCTGAGCCCTCTCAACGCACGACGGAACACATCATGGCCTCCGCCAACAAGCAGCAGAAACGCGCCACCCGGGCCAAAGCCAAGGCCAAGCAAAACCGCACCAAACGCGCTGAAACGCCGGTCGAACTGGACCCGAACGACGACCGCATCGACTTCGAATCGGTGGACCTGACCGAGCTGTTCAAGAAAATGATCGACGCCGAGAAGATCAGCCAGCAAGCGCTGTGCAGCGCATTCCTCGAAGACCCGCTGCTGGAGCTGGTCTACGAACAGGAAGGCGAAGAAGGCGCGATGGATTTCATCCTCGCCGCACTGATCGAGTATCGCCAGTGGTCGCAGGAAACCGACGAAGCCGGCGCGCTGGCGTGGATCGAATCCCCGGCCTTCCAGGCCGACTATGTAGCGGCGTCCGACGCGATCGCCGCGCAAACCCAACAGAAGAACTGAGTTCCCATGGCATCCCTGAACAAGCAACAGAAACGCGCCAAACGCGCCAAGGCCAAAGCCAAGCAAATCCGTATGGTCGGCCGCAAGCCGCTGGAGCAGGACGAAGACCTCGACCACCTCGCCGAGCCGATCCCGGAATACACCCTGGCGATGTTCAGCAAAATGCGCGACGCCGAAGCCATCAGCCGCAACGAGATGCTGCTGACCCTGCTGCGCGAACTGGCGTTCGTCATCGTTGACCATCCAGAGTTGCTGGACATGGAAAACGCCGACAACGAAGGCATGGCCGCCACTCACCTGGCCGCCGACATGCTGATCGACTACCGCATGTGGTCCGAAGGCGTAACCATCGAAGAGGCCCAGGCCTGGCTGAGCGAACCGCAGTTCATCACCGATTTCGGGGTTGCGCTGGATGCTTATGGCAAGTCGGTGGAAGCACAGGAAGACAAGAGCGAATAAACATCGCTCACAAACAAAAACGGCCGCTTGTCATCACTGACAGCGGCCGTTTTGCATTACGCGTAACGGATCAGTTCAACACCACCGCGCCACGTTTTTCCAGCTTGCGACGGCGTGCTACCAACAAACCGGCTGCCACCACCATCAGACTCAGCAAACCAGTCGCGAGGATCTCTACGCGATGCGCTTCCTGGAACAGCATGATGGTCAGGGCCGCGACGATGAAGATGATCACCGCGTAGGTCAGGCCTGGGAACAGCCACATGCTGAAAACGATTTTCTCGCCGCGCGCCATGCGTTGTTTACGCATACGCAGTTGCGAGAACGCGATCACCAGGTACACCAACAGGGCGATCGCACCGGAGCTGGCCAACAGGAATTCGAATACCGCCGCCGGGGCCACGTAGTTGGCGAAGGTGCACAGGAATGCCGCGCCGGTGGACAGCATTACGGCCCAGTAAGGCGTACCGCTTTTGTTCACCCGCGTCGCCATGGCCGGTGCATCGCCACGCTTGCCGAGGGAGAAGAGCATGCGCGACGAGGTGTACAGCGCCGAGTTCAGGCAGCTGGTCACCGCGACCAGTACCACGATGTCGACGATCATCTTGGCGTTCGGGATGCCCATGCGCTCAAGCACGGTCTGGTAGGAGCCGAGGTTGGCCAGCGTAGGATCGTTCCATGGCACCAGGGCCACAACGATGAAAATCGATACGAGGTAGAACAAACCGATCCGCCAGATCACCGAATTGGTGGCCTTGGAGATTTGTTTGCCCGGGTTCTTCGATTCCGCGGCCGCGATGGTCACGATTTCGGTACCCATAAAGGAGAACATCGTGGTCAGAATCGCGCCCAGTACCGCGCCCATGCCGTTTGGCAGGAAGCCGCCGCTGTCGAACAGGTGCGAAACGCCGCTGACCTGACTGTTCGGCAGGAAGCCGAAGATCGCCGCCAGACCGAGGATGATGAAGCCGATGATCGCCAGCACTTTGATCAGCGCGAACCAGAATTCGAACTCGCCGTAATTCTTTACGCTGAACAGGTTGGTGACAGTCAACAACAGGGTGATGACCAGCGCGAACGCCCAGATGCCGACATCAGGGAACCATGCGTGCAGGATGGTTGCGGCGGCGTTGGCTTCCAGTGGAATCACCAAGACCCAGAACCACCAGTACAACCAGCCGATGGTGAAACCGGCCCAGTGCCCGATGGCACGGTCGGCGTACGTCGAGAACGAACCGGTGTCCGGCGAGGCAACAGCCATTTCGCCGAGCATGCGCATCACCAACACCACCAGGGTACCGGCGGCGGCATAAGCCAGCAGCACGGCAGGGCCGGCGGCAGCGATGGCGTGGCCGGAGCCAACGAACAGACCGGCGCCGATTACACCGGCGATCGACAACATGGTCACATGACGCGGTTTGAGCCCCTGTTCGAGGCCATTGGAGCTTGGGGTACTGCTCATCGAAACTACCTTTGCGAGGAAAGCGATTCAGTCCGTCCTGCCTGGTGTGTTCTTTTTCGTAAAAAGAAACCAACAGGGCGTTCCGGATTCTGCACGCAATAAATGCGCCAAAATGTTTCAAAGTCTTCTGGCTCGGGGCTTTGCGCACGACCGGACGGTCATCGCAAGTCCTTGAGATTAATGGCTATTCGCCAGAGCGTTACCCTGCGACTCACTTTCAAGACGAATTGGCGCACCAGAAACACACTGAAAAAGTGTGTGATGCACAATAAAAGGGCGAATCAGGAACGTTCGGCCGGATAGCGCTTCCAACACCCCGCCAAAGCTGGCAACATCGCGCCTTTTTTTACGCGACACCCACGGGTTTGCACGATCAAACACCCGTTCGGTTGTTGATGGGGCGACAGTCTGCTGTGCCGATGCGACAACCTGCCACATGCCACCCGTTAACCGCTCGTAGCGCTGTTGGCTGCCATTGAAACGCTATGCTAGCTTGGCCGCCTCGCCAGGAAGGCCATCCAACAGCTGGAGCGCAACATATATGAGGAACGCACATGGCTGAGGCCACGCCCGCGCTTGAAATCCGCAACTTGCACAAACGCTACGGACAGCTTGAGGTGCTCAAAGGCATCTCGCTGACCGCCCGCGACGGCGATGTGATCTCGATCCTCGGTTCCTCCGGTTCCGGCAAGTCCACGTTCCTGCGTTGCATCAACCTGTTGGAGAACCCGCACCAGGGCCAGATTCTGGTGGCCGGTGAAGAACTCAAGCTCAAGGCCGCCAAGAATGGCGAACTGGTTGCCGCCGATGGCAAACAGATCAACCGCCTGCGCTCCGAGATTGGTTTTGTGTTTCAAAACTTTAATCTGTGGCCGCACATGAGCATCCTCGACAACATCATCGAGGCACCGCGTCGCGTGCTCGGCCAGAGCAAAGCCGAGGCGATCGAAGTCGCCGAAGCGCTGCTGGCCAAGGTCGGCATCGCCGACAAGCGCCACGCCTACCCGGCGCAATTGTCCGGCGGTCAGCAACAGCGCGCGGCGATTGCCCGCACGCTGGCAATGCAACCGAAGGTGATCCTGTTCGACGAACCCACCTCGGCGCTTGACCCGGAAATGGTTCAGGAAGTACTTAGTGTCATCCGCGCATTGGCCGAAGAAGGCCGCACCATGCTGCTCGTGACCCACGAAATGGGCTTCGCCCGTCAGGTCTCCAGCGAAGTGGTGTTCCTTCACCAAGGCCTTATAGAAGAGCAAGGATCGCCTCAGCAGGTGTTCGAAAACCCGCTTTCGGCGCGCTGCAAACAATTCATGTCCAGCAACCGCTAACGGAGCAACATGCATGCAGAATTTCAAGAAGGTCTTCCTGGCCGCCGCTGCCACCCTCGCGTTCAGCGCCGGTGCCATGGCTGAAACCCTGAAGATGGGCATCGAAGCGGCTTACCCGCCGTTCAACAATAAAGATGCCAGCGGTAACGTGGTCGGCTTCGACAAAGACATCGGCGACGCGCTGTGCGCGAAGATGAAAGTCGAATGCACTGTGGTCACTTCCGACTGGGACGGCATCATCCCGGCCCTGAACGCGAAGAAGTTCGACTTCCTGATCTCCTCGCTGTCGATCACCGACGAGCGCAAAGGCGCGGTCGACTTCACCAACCCGTACTACTCGAACAAGCTGCAGTTCATCGCACCGAAAAACGTCGACTTCAAAACCGACAAGGACTCGCTGAAAGGCAAGACCATCGGTACCCAGCGTGCGACCCTGGCCGGTACCTGGCTGGAAGACACCTACGCCGATGACATCAAAGTCAGCCTCTACGACACCCAGGAAAACGCCTACCTCGACCTGACTTCCGGTCGTGTCGACGCGATCCTCGCTGACAAGTACGCCAACTATGACTGGCTGAAAAGCGACGCCGGCAAGAACTACGAGTTCAAAGGCGACCCGGTCGTAGAAAGCGACAAGATCGGCATCGCTGTGCGTAAGGGCGATCCACTGCGTGAGAAGCTCAACGCCGCGCTGAAGGAAATCGTCGCCGACGGTACCTACAAAAAGATCAACGACAAGTACTTCCCGTTCAGCATCTACTGATCCTGACCTGTGGGACTGGCGCCGTGATGCAACGGCGCCGGCTCCCGACTTTGCCTGCCGCAATTTGAACAGAACTCCATGATTATCGACCTCTACGGATTCGGCCCGGCCCTCGCTGCCGGCGCGCTGATGACCGTCCAACTGGCTCTCACCGCCCTGTGCCTGGGACTGGTGCTCGGCCTGCTCGGCGCCTTGGCCAAGACTTCCCCGTACAAGCCGCTGCAATGGCTTGGCGGCACTTATTCGACCCTGGTGCGTGGCGTCCCGGAATTGCTCTGGGTGCTGTTGATCTACTTCGGTACGGTCAACCTTATGCGCGCCCTCGGTGAGTTCTTCGGCAACCCCGACCTGCAACTCAACGCTTTCGCCGCTGGCGTGATCGCCCTGGGCCTGTGCTTCGGCGCCTACGCCACGGAAGTGTTTCGCGGCGCGATCCTCGCCATTCCCAAAGGCCACCGTGAGGCCGGCCAGGCCCTGGGCCTGTCGAAATGGCGGATCTTCACCCGGTTGATCATGCCGCAGATGTGGCGCATCGCCCTGCCCGGCCTGGGCAATTTGTTCATGATCCTGATGAAAGACACCGCGCTGGTCTCGGTCATTGGCCTGGAAGAAATCATGCGCCACGCACAAATCGGCGTGACCGTGTCGAAACAACCGTTCACCTTCTATATGGTCGCCGCGATCATGTATTTGGGCCTGACCGTGCTGGCGATGACCGGCATGCACTTCCTGGAAAAACGCGCCGCTCGCGGCTTTGCGAGGAGCGCTTAATGAACTGGGAAGTGATCATCAAGTGGCTGCCGAAACTGGCGCAGGGCGCAACCTTGACCCTGGAACTGGTGGCCATCGCCGTGATTGCCGGTCTGCTGCTGGCGATTCCGCTGGGCATCGCCCGCTCTTCGAAGCTGTGGTACGTGCGTTCGCTGCCGTACGCTTACATCTTCTTTTTCCGTGGCACGCCGCTGCTGGTGCAGCTGTTCCTGGTTTATTACGGCCTGGCGCAGTTCGATGCGGTGCGTGAAAGCGCGTTGTGGCCGTACCTGCGCGATCCGTTCTGGTGTGCGACCGTGACCATGACGCTGCACACGGCGGCGTACATCGCCGAGATCCTGCGCGGGGCGATTCAGGCGATTCCACCGGGCGAGATCGAAGCCGCGCGAGCCCTGGGCATGTCGAAGCCGAAAGCGATGTTCTACATCATCCTCCCGCGTGCCGCGCGCATCGGCCTGCCGGCCTACAGCAACGAAGTGATCCTGATGCTCAAGGCCAGTGCGCTGGCCAGCACCGTGACCTTACTGGAACTGACCGGCATGGCGCGCACGATCATTGCCCGCACCTACCTGCCGGTGGAGATCTTCTTCGCGGCGGGCGTGTTCTATCTGCTGATGGCTTACGTGCTGGTCCGTGGCTTCAAGCTGCTGGAGCGCTGGCTGCGCGTCGATGCCTGCCAAGGGCGTTGATTCTTCCTACGTGCTGACGGGCGAGGACTTACTCGCCCGCTTCACGGCGCTGGATGCTTTTCTGACAACGCATCAGGCGTTATGGAAACCTCGGCCGTTCACTCACCGTTCTCTTGCCTGGGAAGCGTCCTGCCCGGAGTTAGCCTTGTGGCTACGCGGGCGCACTCTGGAAGACGCGGAAAACGCTCACAACCAACCCGCTGATCTTGTCGATGCGCCGGAGCCGTTTGCTTCATTGGCGGCGTTGTCGGCTGAGCTGAGCGCGGTCGGTGAGTTGCCGGGACATGCGCTGAAAGCTGCGGGCCATCGACTGAATGTCGATGTGCCGGGGCGCAAGTGGCAGCAGATCGAGGCGTTTGCCAGTCGATTGTCCTTTGCTTCGCAGCCGACGCACTGGCTGGATTGGTGCTCGGGCAAGGGTCATTTGGGGCGGCGCTTGTTGGGTTTGGGGCAGCAACTGACTTGCGTTGAATACGATCCGCTTTTGGTCGCCAGCGGTCAGGCATTGAGTCAGCGTCATCACCTCCATGCCTTGCACGTGGAACAGGATGTACTGGCGGCGAATGCCTCTGCCGTGTTGAGCGCGACTCATACGCCCGTCGCCCTCCACGCGTGTGGCGATCTACATGTTCGGCTGATGCAACTGGCCAGTGCTGCAGGTTGCCAGCAAATGGCGATCGCGCCCTGCTGCTACAACCGCATCAGTTGCAGCGAATATCAGCCGTTGTCCCACGCCGGACTGGCATCGCTCCTACAGCTCTCAGTCGAAGATCTGGCGCTGCCAATGAGCGAAACCGTCACCGCCGGAGCCCGCGTCCGACGTCAGCGTGACACCTCAATGGCCCGTCGCCTGGCCTTCGACCTGCTGCAACGGCAAGTGCGCGGCGTCGACGAATACCTGCCAACGCCCTCCCTGCCCAGCGCCTGGCTGGACAGACCGTTCGCTGAATACTGTCGCGATCTCGCAGCGCTAAAAGAGTTATCCACAATCGGCTCGCCAGATTGGCCCGCACTCGAAGCAGCCGGTTGGCAGCGGTTGGCCGAAGTTCGCAACCTGGAATTGCTTCGCGGATTGTTCCGACGGCCACTTGAGCTTTGGCTGAATCTGGATCGGGCACTTTTCCTCGCAGAACAGGGATACGTCGTCCGCCTCGGCACTTTCTGCGAGGCCCCCCTCACACCACGTAACCTGCTGCTGTTGGCCGAACGCGAATAATTCATCGACTTCCTGTGGATAACTCTGTTGATGAATTCTTCGTGGATCCAATATCCATGCCTGTTTCGAGCCCTTAACAGCACTGGTCATTTTTTGTTCACATTGATAAAAAACCAATAAAACAGGGATTTGCGAACAAAATGAGAACGCGTCCACAAATAACTGCCTAAGCATGGTCTCGTGCCAGCCCGTTGTGCATAAGCCGTCAATCAAAACGACATAACCGCCGAAATTCACCGGTCCGAAGCGAATAATTGCGGCGCATCGCCAGCCTTGCTATACAAGTCCACAGCGTGCCGCCAGCGCGTCTCCAAACAAGAACAATCAGACCGACAGGAAGCGCCCGTGACGTTCATTTCTTATGCGCAAAATTTTGAAGACGTCCGCTTGTGGCGCGCGCTTAAACAGTTCGAGCACGGTTTCTACATCGACGTCGGCGCCAACGACCCCAGCCACGACTCTGTCACCAGAGCCTTCTACGACCACGGCTGGCACGGCGTTAATGTCGAGCCGATGCAAAACTACTACGACGCGCTCTGCCAACAACGCCCGCGCGACGCCACCGTCCAATGCATCGCCAGCGACCAACCCGGCGAAACGACCTTCTACGGCATTCCCGGCACAGGCCTCTCCACCGCCGACCCCGCCGTCGCCCAGCAACGCAAAGACCTCGGCATGAACGTGCAGAGCCTCACGGTCAAGGCTCGCACGCTGACCTCGATCTGCGAACAATACGCCGCCGACCGCCCGATCCATTTCCTCAAAATCGACGTGGAAGGCCACGAAGAAACCGTTCTGCGTGGCATGGACTTCAGTCGCTTCCGCCCTTGGGTCATCGTCGTCGAAACCCCATGGCTGCGCGATCACACGTGGGAACACCTGATCACCGACGCAGGCTATCAATCGATCCTGTTCGACGGCCTCAACACCTGGTTCCTCGCCGACGAACACCACAACCTCAAACCCGCGTTCGACATTCCGCCGTGCAACCTCGACAACTTCCAATTATGCAAAGGCCACGCCTTCGCTCACCCGATCAGCGCCAGCGAAGTCGACACCGCCCAACAACTGGCCAACGCTCTGCAACGCGCCGAACAGGCCGAAGCGCAACTGGCGGCCCTGCAAAACAGCCGCACATTGAAGGCGCTGCAAACGCTGCGAAATGTGCTGCGCAGGGCTTGATTTGCAAAGATGCAAAAATAGTCAGAATTCAGGGGTTTACAGAAATTATCCAGTCGCTATAATCGTCGCCCACACGCCGGTATAGCTCAGTTGGTAGAGCAACTGACTTGTAATCAGTAGGTCCCGGGTTCGACTCCTGGTGCCGGCACCATACAAAACGAAGCCCCTGCAGAAATGCAGGGGCTTTGTTGTTTGTGGGAAACGTATCGGTGCAACGCATCTGTGGAAGCTAACGCAGGTGTTGGTTGAGGATGTAGGATTCGGGTATGGTTGGCGTAGGAACTTTCCCCGCCATGCTTCCCGAGACATCATATGGATATGAGTGCGCTTCCTAGCCAACACACGAAGAAACATAAAGAAATCAGCTTTACTGAGATCATGGCCCTTTATGACTATCATCCTTGGGACGGCGGAAATAACCCGAGGATAGATAAAATCACAAATACGCTGCTCAATCTAAAAAACTCTGAGCTAAATCGGCGCACTCCTGCTGTAAACTTCTTTACAAAAGTATTGACAAATCCAACCTTTGGATTATCCCGCCTCATCGATTTAAAATCGTGCTTAGCTAGCGTTGTTCCATCTCATTCGAAAAACAACGTATCGCCTGGTTTATTAGAGATAATAAAGAACATCTCGGATGATTGTAGCTTCGAAAAAACAGAAAACTTATTAAGACGGACGAAGACCGTAGCTAAAGCAGCAACTGGTGGCCCCCGAAACCAACAGATCCACCTAGATTCAATTGCTGTTACTGACACGTCCATCGTCCAAGGCGAAACCGTATTTTTATTTGACGACATCACATCGACAGGCAGCAGCTTATTGGCCTGCAAACAACTACTACTGGAAGCTGGAGCCGCGCGCGTAGTAATGATTGCCTTAGGCAAAACCTATATGGATCATTAATATGCATACCAATATATTCTCTCATCTTCTAGCATTAGCGCTAATAAAAAACGGTATCCCCGGAAGCAAGATAGCTGCAGTACTCGACAGCTTTTCGACTCAAGAGTTGTCTTCCCGCCTTGATAGCAACGACGCTAACTTTATCCTCGCTCGTTCATATTCAAACAACCTATTAAACATCTCAGCAAAAGATTGGGACGATGCTAAATGGACACACGATAAAAATCTTTCGCACAATGTGAGAATACTCTCAATAAATGAAAATGAATATCCTAAATATCTAAAGTCCATCCTTGATGCGCCTCCTTTATTATTTATAAGGGGTAACTTTGATATATTTTCACACCTACCCGGTGTAGCGATCGTAGGGGCTAGAGAAGCGTCCCCCGCAGGAAAAGAAATCGCCAAACGTATCGCTAGATTCATGGGTGAAAACGGATGGACTGTCGTAAGTGGCCTCGCCTTAGGTATTGATGCTGCTGCACATCAAGGAGCACTTGATGCCGGCGGAAAAACTATTGCGGTACTAGCCGGCGGTTTAGAAAAGGCTAATCCGGCAGCAAATTTAGATTTAGGTTTTAATATACTAGAATCTGGCGGCGCCTGGATTTCGGAGCATCCTGTAGGGACACCTCCTAAAAAACACCATTTCGTCCCTAGAAATAGAATACAAGTCGGTCTATCAGCTGGATCTATAATTGTAGAAGCAAAGATAAAAAGCGGCTCGCTTTCTCAGGCTAGATTTTGCGTAGGCCAAGATCGCCCACTCTTTGCCGTTGTACCAAACACAGTAGAAAATCCTCTTAGACTTAACTCAGAGGGAACCATTCATATGGTTGAAGATCTAGGGGCCATTCCTGTACGCACCAAGAATGATTACCCCAAGATTTTATCAAGACTAAAAGATCAGCAAATAAAAATAACATCAAACTAAAACTAGGTGCGCGACACACTTCCATGAAACTTAAAACTCGCCCCGAAAGCCTATTTACTAGGCTTTCCGGATCAGCTTTAAGCTTTCTACTCTCACCCAATAAGCTCCCAACAAACTCTCCTCGGCAGCCCAAAGAAAAATACTGCAAATAGCACCAAGTAATGAGGTACGCTTAACTGCCCTGAAATCCAGCACTTGGATTAATTAGTTCCTCAATATCGCTTTTGACAAACTATCAAAAACCTCCCCACAGTTAATGCTGTGAGGGGGGGATTGAGCGTGCGATGACTCAGGCAGCTTCAACCGAAATCGAGATTCGCCGCCCAAGCTGCTGCAGTGCTCTCTCTACATTCTCGATTTTCGAGCGGTGCAAAAAATCGACCAAGCGATCCACTTGGGGACGTTGCACACCTAGCCGACGTGCCAGTTCGGCTTTGCTCACTCCAGACTCCAAAAGCGTATTCCACAGCGCAATCTTTGCCGCAGTCAGCGCAGGCAGACGCAATACAGCGCCACTTTCCTGCTCTCCCGCCTGACCGGTCGGAATCAACCGGCGATCATCGACGTAAATTGACAGTGCCGTTTCGATTGCCTCAATAGCGGTGTCCAACGCTTCTGCAAGGCTATCTCCGGCGGCATGCATCTCTGGAATTTCTGCGCAGGACAACCAGACACTGTCCGGCTCTTCGTGAACTTCCAACGCATATTCGAACATCACGATTCCTCTCATGGGGTACAGCTGGGCCTCAATCCTTGAGGCCCAGCTGTTTGATTATCGATTTTCTCAACCCTTCGCCCATTTCCTTGGCTCCGTGGTCGGGAAACACAGTTGATTTGCCGTTCAGGGAAACCTTGAAGTGGCTACCCTTGCCGTTTTGGAACTCTACGCCTTGGGCTTTCAACCATCGCCGAAACTCGCTGTACTTCATGTGCATCACTCGCCGTTTCGGTAAAGCGAATGTGCAACATATTTGATGCACATGCAACATAAGTGTTGCACTGCAAAGAAACACCAGCAGCCACCACCTGGCCACGATTGCGCATCCGTCCTCCGCAAGCTACCGTCAAACCCGTCGCTGCCAATTCAGCGACCGGGCCTGATAACCCGGGTAAGATACAGGCGCACCAGCGCCCCAACTCACGTTTGCCGGCGCATTTTTTGTGTCTGCATTACCGTGCAATGGCGGCTGTGCGTGGGAGACCTTCGGGTCTGCCGGGTTCCTGTATCTCCGGTTTATCAGCCCGCGCATAGCTGCCACCCATTCGTCTGATAACGAATTGGCAGCTCTCATTTGATACAGGGAGTTCACAAATGAAAGCCATTGACCCGTCAGCAACCCCGGTCACTTCACGCAGCCCTTCACGAACGGAAGGTGAAGCGAAATGACCCATTCTCAAGATCTGAAAACCCTCGGCCTCACCCACTTTTCCTTCCACTCCAATCAAGCGATGTTCCGCACCAATCGTGGTGTGCCCGTAATCGCCGCCCTTTCCCACGCCTCACACTTGCTTCACATTTCACGACTGCTCACTGCGGACACTTCAGTCGCGCGCGATCCTGACCTTCACGCTTATGCCTCGCAGTATTTGCAGGAATTGAGCAAAGCGCTGATCGATGATGTGGTGAAAGTGATGGATGCGCCGCCGGACAAACCGTTGATGTAAACACCGGTGTAAGGCCCTCGCCGATGCGAGGGCTTTTGCGTTTCAGACCTGACTGATTTCAAGCACAAACGAAATCTTCTGCTGACTCGCGCTCCACACATAACGCAGATGCTTGCCCTGCTTCGGAATCGATACCGCTGGCGGCCGAAACGCGGCAACGCATTCATGGCCAGGCTGGCGAACGCTGTTGTAGAGCAGTCCCCACGACTCGGTTTCGCGCAGTTGACGGGCGAATAGCTGAGACCGCCCGTAAGCCTCCGGATCCGGATTGTGCAGCTCGGGGTGAACGTGGCGAATATCGTGTAGCGGTTTAACCACCCGATTGACGTAAGTCCGCATGGTCAACTCGAGATCCGCTTCCCGAGTCGCCGCAAGAAATCGCTCCTGGTGATAACAGGTCTCGGCGATGGCCGCAGCCTGACTGCTCGCAGCGTAGTAAACGCCGAAGGTGCCGTCACAGAAACGACTGCGTTTGCCAATATGAGTAAACGCAGCCATCACCGGAGTCGAGCCGGGGCCAGAGAGTCGGTCTTCGGGTCGCACTCGGGCAAGTACCCCGGCCTGCTCGATCAGACGATCATTGGTCAGCGCTTCAATTGCGTAGGCAACTTCCAGATCTTCGGGATCGAGCACGTCTTCGAACAACGCAATCGGCGGGAAGCTGCTGTTGACGATCCGATAGGCTCGCGTCCACGCCACATCAACCAAATCGGGCGCCTTCAACCGCGTACCCCATCGAGATAGCGACGCACATCGGCGATGTCGATCACTCTCCCCGCCAGCATGTAATCCAATGCAGTTTGCCCGTTGAACGGCGCCGCTGTGTTTGGACTGCTGACCCACGTATAGGCGCGCTCACGGTTATTGCTGAAGATGATGCTCAACGCCTTGTGAATGCCCATCAGGTAGGAGATGCGCTCAAGGGTGTCGTTAGGCAGACGTATGTTCGGCAGATGTTTGTATTTGTAGAACGTGGTGTTACCAACGCCGCCGAGTAATGTGCGTTGCTGCTCTGCGCTGCAGCCCCAACGCTCCATAAGGTTGAAGAAGAACTTCAGCGCAACGCGGCCGGCTTCGGGGGCGTCGAGTTGTTCGCGTGGAGTGAGGGCTGGGGATGAGGTAGTCATTGAGCCTCTCCAGATTTGTCTTGCTTTGATACTAGTACATATACGAATAAATCGATAAAAAAGCTCCGTAAGCGTATTACTGGTTACCACATTCCCCATTGATTGGGATTCGGATATGACCGGATTTGAGCATTTCGTCGACCGAATCGAACCGCTGCCGAATAGTTCGTGCTTCCAACATGGCTTGGGCAGTCTTGTCCGTAGGAATTCGTGCAATGGACGGTTGCTCTTGAATTTCAATAACGTGATGAAGCCTGTTGCCAACTTGGCACTCCATATCGGCCGCTTCTTTTGATGCAATCACTTCGCTTACCTCACACAGATCTGTAGCCACATAGGCATGATGCCTCCCCACTGCTACTTCATCTGCTTTGACGAGTCGCCGCTATCAGCTCGGTCGCAAGTTCGCCTAAGACGCATCCACGTATTTCGCAGGCCAAAACCACTAACGTTGTCAGCCGTTTCCCCGTGAAAAATCGCCGCTACGCACCAAAACCAAGCACTTTTTTTGACCCCCATCACCCCCACGTCACCAAAAACCCCGATCCTGTGTCAGCCTCCAGCCATCGGCGGGGGCATCAATTCGCTACTAAACCCGCGACAACTATGCTCAGGTACAGGAATATAGCCAGCATATGGCGCCTGACCGGCAGTCTCGTAAACAACAATACCCAGCCCACTTCAGAGGGCATTACCCATGGATAGCAGAACCTTACGCAACCTCATGCGCATCGTGCAGACCGGCTCTTTGTCGGCCGCAGCCGAGCATTCGTGCCTGACCGTGCAGGCGCTGGCCGCGCAGTTGAACAAGGTCGAAGAGCAGTTCGGTTTCCGCTTGTTTCGACGTTCCAACAAAGGGCTGACGCTGACGCCGCAGGGCACTGAGCTGACGCCTTATATGGACAAAGTGCTGATTGCCACACGACAGATGGAAGAAAAGGTCGAGGCGCTGAAAGTGCCGGGGCAGCGGACGTTGAAGGTTGCGTTGAACAACACCTTATCAACTGACTTCAACCGGCGAATGATCGGGCGCCTGATCGAGGTGTTTCCCGATTATCAGATGGAGTTCAGCTACGCCGAGTCGATGGAAAACCTCAGCAAGCTGAAGAATGAAGACTTCGACCTGGCGGTGCTGATCGGTCCGCAGCGGCCGGGTTTGCCGAGCATTGTCTTGCCGGATGTGCAGGTGCAGGTGGTCGGTGCGCATTGCGGTCAGGAGAATGATCCGCTGACCTTGCTGGGCAACAAGTTCCAGGTACGTCCTGCAGAAGATTGTCCGTATTCCCACAGCTTTTTGCGTTTTCTCGACGCCGGGCTGGGCAATCACGAGAACGGTCAGCGCATGGTCTATTCGTGCAGCGAGACCCTGACGCTGTCGCTGATCACGCAGATGGACGCGGTCGGCATGGTTTCGCGTGAGGCCGCGCAAAAGAACGGCCTGACGATTTTCCCCGGGTTCGAGGATTTCCTCGAAGTGCGCCTGGCAGTGAACAATCCGGAATTGTCCAATCAGGCGTTGAGCGACGTCGTCGATCTGCCGTTACATGAACGAGCCGAGCGCAATGTACGCAGCCGTCCCAACCGCCACACTGAGAAAGAGGTTTTTGCTGAAATACGCACATAGCAACGTCGGAATCGCGGCATAGAATTCCGGGCGATCGAGCTGTATGTGCTGATCCTTGATCAATAAGGGTGTCAGGCTGATCGCAGCGACGATCGCCACCGGCAGGTATTCCAGCGCCCGCGCAATAAACGGCGGCCAGTGCTCGGTGTTGACTTGCAGGGGCAAGGCGCGTGGCAGGAAAGTCACGGCCATCATCAGCGCGACCACCAGAATCAGGAACGTTTGGTCAGGCATACACCCACTCCGCAGCCCACAAACGTGGCGATAAACACATTGAACGGCGAACTGCCGACCAGGCTCAGCGCGCCCATGCACAGCACGGCAGCAGCGGCGGCGATGAGTTTGTTGCGCGTGTTGCACAGCGACACCAGCACGTAGAGCATCATTGCCGTCAGTGCGTAGTCGAGCTGATATTTGATCAGGTGCGCCGCGTACTGCGCGCAAACCGCGCCAAGCAAACCGCCGAGCACCCACGAGGTGTGGCAGAACAGATTGAAGCCGATCAGATAACGCACATTGACCGGCGCACCCGTGCCGAGTTTAACGCTGTGGAAAGCGAAGGATTCGTCCGTCAGGCCACCGGCGTAAGCCCAACGCTCCATGCGACTCAAGCCGAGTGCGCGCAGGGCCTTGGCCATGTACACCGACATCAGCATGTGCCGCGCGTTGATCAGGAACGTGGTCAGTACGATGGTGGTCAGCGACGCTCCACTTGAGATCAGCGCCAATGCGGCGAATTGCGAAGCGCCGGCATACACGAACAAACACATCGCCACCGGCAGCCACATCGGCAAGCCTGCGTTGACGGCCATCAGCCCGAACACGAATGACACCGTGAAGTAGCCGGCGACGACCGGGCTGGCTTCGGCAAACGTGCGCGATGGCTGATGGGCAGCCATCAGCGGCGCACTGCCGGACGTTTCATTCATAGATCCCTCTCAAATGTCCGTTCGCCATGAGGCTCGCAAAAACCCTGGGCAGTCCAGAATCGCTTGCCCGCGAGGTTAGCATCGTCAACGAACAGAAACATCCGCAACACACCGACACGCTTCATGTCGGAAGACGCCGCTTCAACCAGACGTTGACCGACGCCCTGGCTGCGATAGCGCGGGCTGACGGCCAGATGATTGATGGTGCCGCGACTGCCGAGCATGCCGCCGAGCACCGCGCCGACGATTTCGCCGGCGATGTCGAAGGCGAGATAGGCCGTGGTGGTTTTCTGGATCAGCACGCCGCGCAGGCACTTGGCGTCCTGCCATTCGCAGAAGGACACTTCGTCGAACTGGCGGAAGAAGCGCTCCATGCGCTGCGCATCCTTGGCCGTGGCGCGTCGCAGCACCACCGGCGTCGAGCATTCGACGCCATCGATTGGGGTGATCTGATTAGCGAACAATGTCGAAAGCGGTCCCGGGCCGCGAGAAGGAAATCGCCAGAATCTGCCGGTACGCCATCGCATGAGTGTGCGGGTTGCGGGCCGGGGTCACGTAGTGGCGCATATCGCGATCGAGGAAGTAGGTGGTGTCGAGAATTTCCTGGTAAGTGGTCGACGCCAGTTGATGCTCGTGGATGTCGTACAGACGACTCTCCGCACCCTCGACGTTATTGCGGCCCCAGAAGTGCACACCGCTGAACGGATAGCCGTCGCAGTGAATGCCTTCAGGGGTGATTTCCAGTTGTTTGCCGGGTTTGATCTCGATGCGGATCTGATGGATCTGGCACTGCCAGATTTCATCGTGCAGCTCTTCCGGCAGTACGCTTTTGTACACTTCGAAATCGGTGTCGATCAGGCTGCGCATCACCGGTGAAGTAATCACTTCGTCGGAGAAGTCCTGAAAGTGTCGCACGAGGCCGCCGACATAGGCGTTGTTCTCTTTCGACTGCACGTAGGCGCGATGTTCGAGTTGCTTGAGCTCGCGGGTTTTCGGGTTGTACTCAAAGTCGCTGTAACGACGGTAACGCATGCCGGCTTCGGCCTGACCGTAGTAACTGTCAGGCTCCATGTTTTCCCAACTTTTGGTCAGTCTGACGAAGTCGGCAAAATGACCGTAGAGATTGAAGTCACCACCCTGGACGTTGACATATTTGTCGCGCCGTAGCGATTCGCCCACTTCTCTGTTCAAAACGATCATTACCAAATTCTCCGCTGCGTTGAGCGGCCTAATCTATTAGGTGGAGAAATTGCGTCCATGAGAAAGAATTTCAGGCATTTAAAGCCCTGTTTGAAACGGCGTTTACAGCCACTTAAAAACAACTTTTACATGACAAAAACACAGGTTTTTTCCGGTTTTCATCGAAAAACCGTCGAAAAAAAACCCCGAACCAGTCGGGGTTTTTCTCATGTTTCTTACACTTGATTAGGCATCAGAAGATGTTGATCGGGTAGTCCACGAATACACGCAGTTCGTTACCGCTGACGTTGTACTCGCTGGATTTCTGCGAAACACGCAGGATCGAGCTGCGCAATTTCACGCTCAGGTCTTTGGCCGGGCCAGACTGCACGACGTATTTGAACTGGTTGAAGATCTCGCGCTCGGTGCCGCCTTCGCTGGTGGAGGTGGTGATGTTGTCGCCACGCACGTAAGCGAAGTTGTAGCTCAGACCCGGTACGCCGAATGCGCCGAAATCCAGGCCATAGCCCAGCTGCCAGCTGCGTTCGTCTTCAGCGTTGAAGTCGGACCAGTAGGAGTTGGCCAGGTAGATGGAGTTACCGCCGTCACCGACACGACCTTGATCTTTCTGGTAACCGCCGTAGGCGTAACCGAGGTTGCTGTCGCCGGTGGAACGCTGGTGCGCCACGGTGAACGAGTGCGGGCCGGTAGCGAAGGTTGCGGCCAGGCTCCAGATCTTGTTGTCGTCGCCGGTTACCCCGTTTTCGCGGACATAAGAGTTGTCCAGCTTGGTGCGGTAACCGTTGAAGTCCAGGGTCAGCGACTGATCCTTGTTGAACGGCAACACGTAGTTGGCGTTCACGTATTGTTTCTTCAATACGTCTTCGACGTCGGACGCGTAGAGCGCGCCTTTGAAGTTTTCAGTGAACTGGTAGCTACCGCCCAACACGTTGATCGACTTCAGACCACCGCTGTCACGGCCTTCGTCGCTCTTGCGCGATTCGGCGGTGAAACGACCGGCGTTCAGTTCCAGGCCTTTGATCTCTTTAGAAGTGATCAGGGTACCGGTGTAGCTTTCCGGCAGCAGGCGCACATTGTCGTAGCTCAGCACTGGCAGGGCCGGCATCTGGTCGCCGTAGGTCAACACGGTGTTGGAGAAGCGGAACTTCACCGCGGCACCGCCCTTGGCTATGTCATGGTTCGCGCGACCGTCATTTTCCTGCTTGAAGAAATCGATACCACCGGCGCCGCTACGGCCCTTGCCGCCGTCCAGACGCAGTGCGTACAGACCGAAAGCGTCGACACCGACACCCACGGTGCCTTGGGTGAAGCCGGACGAGAACGTACCGATGGCCGCTTGGCCCCACTCGGCTTTGTCTTTGTTGCCGTCTTTGTAATCACGATTGATGTAGGCATTGCGCAGCAGCACTTTGAGGCTGCTGTCTTCAACAAAACCCTTGGACTCGGCCTGGTCGTTAGCCATGGCCTGAGTGGCGCTCAACATCCCCAGTGCGATCAGACTGATTCGCTTGTTCAACATTTTGTTTTCCTTATTACGGGTTGAAACGCGCTGTGTCGAACGGCGGAAACGGCGCTTTTGCACTCTTTTATTCACCCCGAAACAAAAAGGCCCGCCCACGATAACGTGATGGCGGGCCTGCTCCTTATTTTGAGTCATGGCGGTTGGCCACAGGCGTTGGGCCGAATCGTAGCCGCGCCCTGAACAATGTGTCAATTTCAAGAATCGTCTTTAAATAGGTAAAAATCGTCTAAGAAACGTAAATTTTGCGCTGACTCCTTGCTGGGAAATGCACACAGCCAGTGAATCCAGTGCGTATCAGGCGCAACCATCAATAGAACAGAATGCAGAAGATTTACCGCTTTCATCGAGGACGATTGCCTGTTGTAACCAATCGGCAAATGCCTGCGGCTTGCCCAGCCACGGACTAATGTCGATCAATTGGAATGTGCCATCCTGCTCCAGAGCCATGGTCGGAAAACCCTGGCCGCCCAATTGCGCCAAAAACTGGCGACTGGCTTTTACGTGCCTCTCGCTATCAACGGACTCAAACGCAATGTGGAAATCGTCCTGCGCATAGCCCATCTGCATCGCCAATTCCAACAGCACGGCTGAATCGGCAATGCGTCGCCCTTCCACATAGTGCGCGCTCTGCAACCGCCCCAACATGCGCAGACCGCCTCGGTCGATGGCTTCGGCCGCCATCACCGCAGCAATCGGTGGCGTCGAATCGAACACGGCCGATTGATCTCGCAGCAAACCGTCGAAATAGGCCTCGCCGAAAGGCTGGCCTGTGTACTCGGCAATGCGTCGGTCGTGGGGCATGACGTAATTGCGCAGTTGTGGCGAAACGCGCTGGCGATTGGCGCCACTCATCATTCCCCCGGCATGCGCGATCACTGGCAGCACTGCCTGCGCCGCTTCCACCAGCGGCTTGGCGCCGTAACACCAGCCGCATAACGGGTCGTAGACGTAATGAAGGATCATGGGAAAACTCCGGCAAAAAGTGAGGGAAATCGATGGCGGCAGATTAGTGCCCGTACTCTTGCGGAAAAACGCCAGAATGGCTTTCAGTCTGTTTCATGAATCGGTCGAATTGCGGTTCAAGCAGATTGTGTCGAATGCGACACAAATTGAAACAATCAGATCAGGGAACTTATAAGGAATAATTAACGGAAGTAAATGCAAAGCATTACCATTTGCGCGATCGAATTCTTCCACCCTTTCGGATGCGCTGTTAAATGCCTGCCCCGTTCCGTCTTACGCCCGTCACCCTTGGGCTTTCTGTTTTTCTGTCCAGTGGTTTTGCCTACTCCGCGACCGAGTTACCCGCCACCGCGATCAGCGCCGAAGCGCAAGCCGATGACCCGCGCGTGAAGCTCAGCAACACCGCAACCCGCACCTCAACCCCGGTGCGCTACGTGCCGCAGGCGATCGATTCGATCAAGACCGCGAACGTCGCCAACTACGGCACCAATGATATCGGCGACGCGTTGAGCGGCATGCCCAACGTCAGCAGCAGCGCCGACACCCGTTTCGACAGCCTGCGCATTCGCGGTTTCGATGCCAGCAACGATTTCTATCTCGACGGCATTCGCGACGACAGCCAATACAAGCGCGACCTGCACAACATCGAACGCGTCGAAGTGCTCAAAGGCCCGGCCGCCGTGCTGTACGGTCGTGGCAGTCAGGGCGGGATCGTCAACCGCGTGAGCAAAATGCCCGAGTTCGGCCGTCGCTCGACCATCGAAGCCCAGGGTGGCAGCGAAGATTTGCGCAGTCTTTACGCCGACCTCAGCACCGATCCGAGCGAAAACATCAGCCTGCGCCTGAACATGGGCAACATGGATGAAAACAGCTTCCGTGATGGCGTCAGCGGCAATCGTCAGTTGTTCGCACCGTCGATGAGCTGGCAACTGACGCCGGACCTGAACTGGTTGGTGCAATACGAATACAGCCGCTACAACCGCACGCCAGATCGCGGCATTCCCGGCGTCAACGGGCGCCCGGCCGATGTCGGTCGTGACACCACCTACGGCAACGATCACGATTTCATTGACGACAAGTCGCAATCGCTGCGCTCCAAACTCAGCTACGAGATCAACGACAACTGGCAACTGCGCCAGACCCTCGGCGTGTTCAAGCTCGACAGTGATTTCGACAACACCTACCTCACCGGTTACACCCCGGCGACCAACAAGGTCACGCGTCAGCACTGGCAGCAGGATCTGACCACCCGCAACGTCTATAACAACGTTGAACTCGAGGGCGGATTCGATACCTTTGGCCTAGAACATCGTCTGCTCACTGGCGTCGAGATCGGCAGTCAGCGCCGCGATCCGACGCTGTACAACGCCGCCACTGGCAGAACCCCGGGCGCGCAGCCCGTGCCATCGCTCGACCTCTACAACCCCAACCGCAATCTGCGCCACACCGGCAGCATGCAGGTCTCCAGCAGCAGCCATACAGAAGTCGAAAGCCGTGCGGTCTACGTGCAGGATCAACTGCGCCTGAACGATCAGTGGCAACTGCTTGGCGGTTTGCGTTACGACACCTTCGATATCGAGTCGACCAACAAGCTGCGTAACATCTCCGAAGACCGCGACAGCCACAGCACCAGCCCGCGCGTCGGCCTGGTCTGGACGCCGTTGCAGAACCACTCGTTCTACGCTTCGTGGTCGAAGACGTTTTCGCCCGTGGGTGGTGGCTTGATCGGCATCACCCCGGGTGCGGCCGGCAACACCAACGACCTCAGTCCTGAGCTGACCAAGCAGAAAGAAATCGGCGTGAAGAGCGACTGGTTCGATGACCGCTTGAGCACCACGCTGGCGATCTATGACCTGGAGCTCTACAACCGCCGCACCACCGATCCAAACGACCCGACCCTGACCGTCATGTCCGGTCTGCAACGATCGCGCGGGATCGAGTTGACCGCCACCGGTAACATCGTCGGCAACTGGTACATGCGCGGTGGCGTCGGTATGCAGGATGCGAAGATCGAGAAGGACAACAACGGCCTGGAAGGCAAACGCATCAACAACGTCGCCAAGCACAACGGCAGCCTGTTCCTGACCTGGAAACCGGAGATGGGCTGGTACGGTGAAACCGGTCTGACCCTGGTTGGCCAACGCTATGCCGATAACGCCAACACCACCGTGCTGCCGGGTTATGGTCGCTGGGATGCACTGGTCGGTTACCGCTTCAAGGATTGGGATTTGCGCACGGCGCTGAACAACATCACCGATCGTGAGTACTACGCATCGGCAACCAGCCAGTATCAGATTCAACCGGGTGCGCCGCGTAGCGTCGTGATGACCGGCACCTACAGCTTCTGATTTCACACAAATCCCTGTGGGAGCGAGCCTGCTCGCGAATGCGGTGGATCAGGTTACGACGATGTCGACCGACCCGACGCTTTCGCGAGCAAGCTCGCTCCCACATTGAATGGGTGTTCCCAAAACAGTCGTGCATAAAAAAGCGCCGCCATCCCGGCAGCGCTTTGACCAATCCCTGTTGTTCTTCTTATCCTTCCATCACAGCCCACAACGCGTCCAGTTCGGCCTCGCTGAACAGGTCAGCGGGGTAACGCTCGATCATCGTCCGGCGCGGATCAGGTTCCCTGATCTGACGCGTTCCATTGGACTTCAACCAGTGCGCGACAATCTGGAGCGATTCGCCGTTAACGGCCATGGGATGCAACGTCCGCTCGCTGACTACGTTCACTTCGGCGTTCATTTCAGCGCTCTCTCCCCGTTCATGAGCGGCTAAGTTATCCAAGGTTTATGACAGAACTGTTGAAGTTCTCCCCCCTCCCTAGTGCACGGGTGATGAATACAAGAGCTATGCCAAGGTTTCGCATTTGTCGACAAGCGGATACAAAGAAGCCCGCAATCCAACCGGGCTGCGGGCTTCTTCACATGCATAGCGAGCTAATCACTGCTCGGCCGATTTGTTAATCAACTCAAGCTGTTACGACTCAACTCACTCTTTGTGTGGTGCGGGTTGCTGTTGGGTAAGGCAGTGGATATTGCCGCCACCCAGTAACAGTTCGCGGCCCGGCACCATTACCACTTCGTGCTGCGGGAATAGTTTCTGCAGGATTTCCCTGGCCGGGGCATCCATCGGATCGTCGAAGCTCGGCGCGATGATGCCGCCATTGACGATCAGAAAGTTCACGTAGGAGCCGGCCAGGCGCACGGACGGATTGCGCTCCTGCGTGCCGTCCACCGGGTCGACACCATCGCACTCTTCTTCGGTCGCGTACAGCGGCCCCGGAATCGGCATTTTGTGCACCGTGAACGGGCGACCTTTGGCATCGGTGCTGCTTTGCAGGACTTTCATCGCAGCCTGGCAGCGCGGGTAGTTCGGATCCTGTGGATCGTCGGTCCACGCCAGCAATACTTCACCCGGACGCACGTAGCAGCAGAAGTTATCCACATGGCCGTCGGTTTCGTCGTTGAACAAACCGTCCGGCAGCCAGATGATTTTATCCACAGACAGATTGGCGCTGAGCACCGCTTCGATTTCTTCGCGGCCCAGGTGCGGGTTGCGATTACGGTTGAGCAGGCATTCTTCGGTGGTGATCAGCGTGCCTTCGCCGTCGACGTGAATCGAACCGCCTTCGAGCACAAAACCTTCAGTGCGATAACGCGGGCTACGCTCGATCTCGAGGATCTTGCCGCCGACCTGCGAATCACGATTCCACGGCGAATACAGACCACCGTCGAAACCGCCCCAGGCGTTGAAGTCCCAGTTCACACCGCGCACTTCGCCGCTGTTGTTGATGACGAAAGTCGGGCCGCTGTCGCGTACCCAGGCGTCATCGCTGGACATCTCGACCACACGGATATTCGGCACGTCGAGACGCGCGCGGGCATTTTCGTATTGGCCGGCGGACACGGCCACGGTCACTGGTTCGAAACGTGCGATGGCTTTGGCCACCGCAGCGTGTGCGGCTTGCGCCGGTTTGCCGCCCAGACGCCAGTTGTCCGGGCGCTCGGGCCAGATCATCCAGGTCTGCGTTTGCGGCGCCCACTCGGCCGGCATGTGAAAGCCGTCGGCGCGCGGGGTACTTTTCAAGGTGGTCATCGGGATCAGGACTCCAGGGAACCGTCGAGGGTTTTCAACGCACCGTACAGGTTCGGACGGCGGTCACGGAATGAACCCCACGCGCTGCGAATGTGTTCGAGCTCGTCGAGGTTGAAAGTGTGCACAAGAATACCTTCTTCGGTTTTATTCAGCTCCTGCACTTTTTCGCCGAACTGGTTGGCGATGAACGAAGAGCCGTAGAACGTGATGTCGTAGCCGTCCTGTTCTTCATTGCCGATGCGGTTGCTGGCGATCAGCGGCATCAGGTTGGCGCCGGCGTGGCCCTGCTGCACCCGCTGCCAGTGATCGCGCGAGGAGATGCTCTTGTCGTGCGGCTCGCTGCCGATTGCGGTCGGGTAAAACAGGATTTCCGCACCTTGCAGCGCCATGCTGCGCGCGGCTTCCGGGAACCACTGGTCCCAGCAGATACCCACGCCGATCTTCGCGTAACGGGTGTTCCACACTTTGAAACCGGTGTCGCCCGGGTTGAAGTAATACTTCTCGTGGTAGCCCGGGCCATCCGGGATGTGGCTTTTACGATAAATCCCGAGGTTGCTGCCGTCGGCATCGATGATCGCGATGCTGTTGAAACGCGCGCGGCCGGCCAGTTCGTAGAAGCTGATCGGCAGGACTACTTGCAGCTCTTTGGCGATTTTCTGGAAATGCTTGATCGCGACGTTGTCTTCCACCGTCGTCGCCAGTTGCAGGTAGTCCGGGTTCGGCTTCTGGCAGAAATACGGCGCCTCGAACAGCTCCTGAATCAGGATGATCTGCGCGCCTTTGGCGGCGGCTTCGCGCACCAGCCGTTCAGCGATTTCGAGGTTGGCTTGCAGATCCCACGAACAGGCCATCTGTGTGGCGGCAACGGTAACGATACGGCTCATGAATCATCTCCGGGCAAGTGCTTTGACGGTCGACAATTCGACCGAAAAGAAAAATGCGCGCACCGGACATGAGATCGCCATGCCGGAGCAATGGCGACTTTATAGCCGATAAATATCGGCTTTAGAAGCTAAAGAAATGTATTTCGTCTAATTTTACGCAAAAAATACCGATACAAATCGAATTAACCTCAAAACGCTGTAGGAGCTGCCGAAGGCTGCGATCTCTTGATTTTGCTCTTGAAAAACAAGATCAAAAGATCGCAGCCTTCGGCAGCTCCTACAGGGGGTGAGTGTCAAAGGCCCTCGGTGAGCACCCGATCGAGCATGTCGACAAAGAAATCCACACTCTTACGCGACGTCACCATCGGTGGCTTGATCTTGAGAATGTTCAGATCATCCCCAGTCGGCTGCATGAAAATCCCCAACTCGCGCAGGCGATCACACAGCAACACCGTCTCCTCGGTCGCCGGCTCCAGCGTCTCGCGATTGCGGATCAACTCAAGCCCGAGATAGAACCCGGAACCGTGCACCGCGCCCACCAGCGGATGTTTATCGATCAGCGCTTCGAGTCGCGCCTTGAAGTGGCCACCGACCACCTGCGCGTTCTCCCAGAGCTTTTCTTCTTCCATCACATCCAGCACCGCCATGCCGATCTGGCAACTCACCGGACTGCCACCCGCCGAAGAGAAGAAATAACCCTCGGCCTCCAGCGCCTCGGCGATTTCCCGGCGAGTGATTACTGCACCCAGCGGTTGACCGTTGCCCATACCCTTGGCCATGCAAATGATGTCCGGCACCACGCCCTGCTCTTCAAAGCCCCAGAAGAAATGGCCCATGCGCCCGTAACCGACCTGCACTTCGTCGGCGATGCACACGCCGCCCTGCGCGCGCACTAGCCCGTAAACCTGTTTCAAATATCCCGGCGGCAGCGAGATGCCCCCGGCATTGCCATACACCGGCTCGCAGATGAACCCGGCCAATTGGCGCTTCTGCTCGGCGAGTTTTGCCAGGTGATGCTCAACGCTGCGCACGTAATCCGGCGCCGAATCGAGGCCGCGGAATTCACCGCGATAGGTGTTTGGCGCAGGCACCGGATGCACCCAGTCCGGACGGCTTTCCAAGGCTTTCGGGTTGTCGGCGACCGAGGTCGATACCGCATCGGCGCCGACCGTCCAGCCGTGATAGGCCTCAAGCACACTGATCATGTCGCGCCCGCCGCTGTAGGCCCACGCCAAACGAATCGCCAAGTCATTGGCCTCGCTGCCGCTGTTGACCAGAAACACCCGATCCATGCCTTCCGGCGCGAGTTTCAGCAAGCGCTCGGAAAACTCCGCCACCGCCGCATAGTTGAACCGCGAGTTGGTGTTGAGCAGTGACCATTGGCGCGCCGCGACCGCCGCCATGCGCGGGTGACCGTGACCGAGCACTGCCACGTTGTTGAGCATGTCCAGATAGGAGCGGCCCTGCATGTCGATCAGGTGATTGCGCCAGCCACGTTCGATGCGCGGCGGATCGACGTAGTAGTGTTTCTGGGTACGGGCGAAACTGGCATCGCGGCGTTCGAGCAGGGTTTTCGCGTCCAGCTCCGGTTCGGCATCGCAGGCCAGCCCCAACAATGCGGCCGGCGATGGGCACAGCGCCTGCCAAGCCGCTGCTTGCGCCGGGGTGCAAAACAACGGTGTATCGAGCTGCGCGCCCCGACACAACTGCACCCGCAACGGGCCGCTGACCGCACCCAGCACCTGACCTTTGACCAGCGCCGCACCGCTGTGCAGCGACGGTGTCACGCCCCACAGCCGCAGGCTGAGTTGCGGGCCATCGAGTTGCAGCACACCGTCTGCGGCCTGATGCACGACGCCTGCGAACGGCGCCTCCACGGCGCTGCCATCGGGCACGCGCAATTCCACGTGCAGCGGGAAGGTGTCCGGTTCAACGGCACTGTCGGGACGAGTGCGCGACAAACGGTACTGACCATAACGGCTCGCCGCCAAACCATGCGCCACAGCCGCTTCAGTCAGCAGGCGCTGGTCGATACCCTCCTGCTCCCAATTTCCAGCGTCGAAATGCGGACTCAGCACGCCAAGATCGATCAGCGCAAATTCGCGTCCGACCAGACCGGGCAACAATGGCGCAAAACCTTCACTCTCAATCGCCGGCAAAGCCTGTCCCACCGCCGCCAGAATCGCCGCCTCCATCAACGCCTGAGGCACCGATGTCGCCACGCGGAAAATCTCCCACTCGTGGGTAAGGTTGTCCCGGCTGTACGTATTCGCCGGGTCGATGCTGACTTGCTGCTCGCCACTGAGCACCAGCACCGCCGCGCGCGCCACAATCAAAGGCCACAGCGCTTGCAACTCTTCGTGTTGCAGTGGGTTGACCGCGTGGTAGGCCTGCACCGCCGGCAGGATGACAAACGGATCACCACCAGCGTGATGCAGCAACGCCGCACACGTCACTGACAGATCGGTGATGCGCCAGGTGCGCACCAGATCGCCAAAGTCGATCACGCCCTGCAACTGCCAGTGACGCTGGGCATCGCGCGCCCAGACGGCGTTGTCATCGGTGATGTCCATGTGAATCGCCTGCACCGGCAGCTTGTCCAGCAACGGCTGCAAACGGCGCTCGGCCTGAGCGGCGGCCTCGGCGATCAATGTGCGTTGCTGCTCGTCCTTGATCACCGGCAGCAGATGGCTGATCAGAGCACTGGCGTGGCGCGCATCCCATTGCAACGTGCGCTCAAGGCCCGGATGATCGAAACCGACCAGCGCCAGATCCATCTCACCGCAGAGCCGGCCAAACCCCGCCACTACGTCGCGCCCCAAGTGATCAAGATGCGTGAGCGGCTGGCCCTCGATGTAATCCAGCAGCCGCACATGGACGGCTTCGCCGCCGACCTCGAGTGACAGCAGATCCTCGCCATTATTGGCCGCGATCACCCGTGGCACCGTCACCGCCGAGTGCTCGGCCAGGTACTTGAGGCCGGCATGCTGGGCTTGCAGCTCCACCAGAGCGTAATCGCCACGGCAGATTTTCAGCACGAACCGACCGCGCGGACTGTCGACGCGAAAATTCAGATCCTGCTGGCTGCCGAGCGCCTGCAGCCTGCCGCTGAGCCCGTAATGCTCCGCAAGCCATTGCTGGGCCTGCTCTGCAGAAACCTGCGGGCTGGGCAAACTGGCGCGATGAATCAACGTGGCGAGCGGCATGAAACGACCCCTGAAATTTTATTAGGCGCCTATATCGCCATTGCTTGGCAGGATCCGCAACCCCCATCCACGAAAAGGCGTCAGGGCTATTTGTCTTCCTGCACTCGCGCCCTCCGGCACTTTGCGCAAGAATGTCGACCATTAACACTGGCCTATGGAAACCCCATGAATGTAATCACCACCGACCTGCCCGGTGTCCTGATCATCGAACCCAAGGTGTTTGGTGACGAGCGCGGGTTTTTCTACGAAAGTTTCAATGCCAAGGCTTTTCAGGATGCAACGGGGCTGGACACACAATTCGTTCAGGACAACCACTCGCGCTCGCAAAAAGGCGTATTGCGTGGTCTGCATTACCAACTGCAAAACACTCAGGGCAAACTGGTCCGCGTAACGGTCGGTGAAGTATTGGATGTCGCCGTGGACATTCGCCGCAGCTCACCGCACTTCGGAAAATGGGTGGCCGTGCGCCTGTCGGCAGACAACCATCGTCAGTTGTGGGTCCCGGAAGGTTTCGCCCACGGGTTCGTCGTGCTGAGCGAGTTCGCCGAATTCCTCTACAAGACCACCGACTACTACACGCCGTCGGCAGAACGCAGCATTCGCTGGGACGATCCGGATCTGGCCATCGATTGGCAACTGGACGAAGCCCCGAAGCTGTCCGCCAAGGATCAGGCTGCAGCCTTCTTCAAGGACGCTGACGTCTTCGCCTGAGGCCGGGCATAATGCGCCTGTCCCTACAGGCGCTTCCGGCTCATGAAACCAACCCTTCCCCGCAGACCTCGCTGGCGCAGCCTCGCGCTGTTGGCCCTGTGTCTGGCGCCGCTGTTGTGGCCGCTGGAACATCTCGCCGAGCGCTATTACCGCAGCGAACTGGCCGGACAGAACCGCCAGACCCTCGATCTGTACGTCGCCAACCTGCTGGGCACCCTGCACCGCTATGAAGTGTTGCCACAGATTCTCGGCGACCTGCCGGCCCTGCGCTCGGTACTCGGCGCACCGGACGACGGCGTCACCCAAGGCAATGCCAACCGCCTGCTGAAGAACATCGCCGCGCAGACCGGTGCCGAAGTCATGTACCTGATGGACACCAGCGGTCAGACGCTGGCGGCGTCGAACTGGGACAAGCACGACAGTTTCGTCGGCCGTAATTTCTCCTTCCGTCCGTACTTCAGCGAAGCCATGGCCGGGCGCCTCGGGCGCTTCTTCGGGCTCGGCACCACGTCGGCCAAGCGCGGTTATTTCTTTGCCGCCGCCGTGCGTAACGGCGAAAAAATCATCGGCGTGCTGGTGATCAAGGTTGACCTCGACCACACCGAAAGCCTCTGGGGCAAAACCCCGGAACAACTGTTGGTCACCGACCACAACGGCGTGGTCATCCTCACCTCGCGCCCGGAATGGCGTTTTCGCTCAACCCGTAATTTGAGCGACAGCGAGCGCTCGGCGATCACCGCGATCCAGCCTTACCCGACCCGCGAGCCGCGCCCACTTAACCTTAGCCCGACGGCGTGGCTGATCCAGACCCACGACATTGCCGAAACCGGCTGGAGCGTCAGCATCCTTGCCCCGCGCACGCTGATCGACCGTCCGGTGCGCACCGTGGTCGCCATCGGCGGCGCCACGCTGCTGGTGCTGATGTTGTTGCTCGGTCTGATGATGCAGCGCCGCCGGCATTATCTGGAGCGCATCGCGTTCGAGGCCAAGGCACGCCGCGAACTTGAGGGCCGCGTGGCGGAACGCACCAGCGACCTCGAAGGCCTCAACCGACGTTTGAAGGAAGAAGTGCTGGAACGTGAACAGGCCCAGCAGGAACTGGTGCGCGCCCAGGATGACTTGGTCCAGGCCGGCAAGCTGTCGGCGCTGGGGACGATGTCAGCGAGCATCAGCCACGAACTCAATCAGCCGTTGGCAGCGATCCGCAGCTACGCGGAGAACGCCGAAGTGCTGCTCGATCATCAGCGCACCGACGATGCGCGCGGCAACCTCAAACTGATCAGCGAACTGACCGGGCGCATGGCCTCGATCATCGCCCACCTGCGCGCCTTTGCCCGCCGCGATCGCCACGCGCCGGAAAGCGTTGCCCTGCAACCAGCGCTCGACGATGCCTTGGCGCTGCTGGCCAAACGGCGCCGGAGCATGGAAGTCGAGCTGATCCGCGATCTGCCGGCCGCCACGCTGTGGGTCGAGGCCGGGGAAACGCGCCTGCGTCAGGTGCTTGGCAATCTGCTCGCCAACGCCCTCGACGCGCTTACCGAAAAAGGTCCGCCGCGCAAACTCTGGCTGAGTGCCGAATCCACCGCCGAGGGCGTCAATCTGTACATTCGCGACAACGGCCCGGGCTTTTGCATGGAGGCCCTCGGCCGCGCCAGCGAGCCCTTTTACACCACCAAGACCCGTACTCAGGGTCTGGGGCTGGGGTTGGCCATTTGTGAAACGCTGATGCGCGCCTTCGGTGGTGAACTGTCGTTCGCCAACCACAAGCAAGGTGGCGCCTTGATTACCCTGCGACTGCGCGCCGGTGCGCCCGGGGTCAGCCTGCAACCGTCCGAGGATCGAAGTGCATGACCATCGACAATCGCATTCAGGTGGTGTTGATCGACGACGATCCACACCTGCGTCAGGCCCTCGGCCAGACACTGGATCTGGCCGGTCTGAAAATTTTGCCGCTGTCCGAAGCCAAGGGGCTGGCCGCACAGCTTGAACGCGACTGGCCGGGCGTGGTGGTGAGCGACATCCGCATGCCGGGTATGGACGGCCTGGAATTGCTCAGCGAATTACACGCGCAGGATCCCGAACTGCCGGTGCTGCTGATCACCGGCCACGGTGATGTACCGCTGGCGGTGCAGGCCATGCGTGCCGGCGCTTATGACTTTCTCGAAAAACCTTTCGCCAGCGATGCGCTGCTCGACAGCGTACGCCGCGCGCTGGCCCTGCGCCGCCTGGTGCTGGACAACCGCAGCCTGCGTCTGGCCCTCAGCGACCGCAATGAATTGAGCGCGCGTCTGGTCGGCCATTCGACGCCGATGCTGCGCTTGCGTGAGCAGATCGGTGCGCTGGCCGCGACCAAGGCTGACGTGCTGATCCTCGGCGAAACCGGCGCCGGCAAAGAAGTGGTCGCCCGTGCGCTGCACGATTTGTCCAGCCGTCGTAATGGCCCGTTTGTGGCGATCAACGCCGGCGCACTGGCCGAGTCCGTGGTGGAAAGCGAACTGTTCGGCCACGAACCCGGCGCGTTCACCGGTGCGCAGAAACGCCGGATCGGCAAATTCGAATTCGCCAATGGCGGCACGCTGTTTCTCGATGAAATCGAAAGCATGAGCATGGACGTGCAGGTTAAGTTGCTGCGCATGCTGCAAGAACGCGTGGTCGAACGCCTGGGCGGCAATCAATTGATCCCGCTGGACATCCGCGTGATTGCCGCAACCAAGGAAGACCTGCGTCAGGCCGCCGATCAAGGCCGCTTCCGCGCCGACTTGTATTACCGCCTCAATGTCGCGCCACTGCGCATTCCACCGCTACGCGAACGCGGCGAAGATGCGTTGGTGCTGTTCCAGCATTACGCCGATGAAGCCAGCGCCCGCCACGGCCTGCCGCCCCATGAACTGCAACCGGCACAACGCGCCTTGCTGTTGCGCCACACCTGGCCGGGTAACGTGCGCGAACTGCAGAATGCCGCCGAACGTTTCGCCCTCGGTCTGGAACTGGCACTGGATAACAGCGGCGCCGAAGGCACTGGCAACACACCGGTTGAAGTCATCAACGGCGGTCTCAGCGAGCAAGTGGAAAACTTCGAGAAGTCGTTGATTGCCGCCGAACTGGCGCGCTCTCACAGTTCAGTGCGCAGCCTCGCCGAAGCCTTGGGCGTGCCGCGCAAGACCCTGCATGACAAGTTGCGCAAGCATGGCCTCAACTTTGGCGATAGCAGCCATGGGGATGAAAACGAATGAGCACTGACAGTCGCTATCTGGAATCGGTCCTGCATCACGACATTCCCCTGACACGGGACATGGGGCTGAAGGTGCTCGACTGGCATGCACACCAATTGAGTCTGCATCTGCCACTTGAGCCGAACGTCAATCACAAGAGCACGATGTTCGGCGGCAGTCTTTACTGCGGTGCGGTGCTGGCCGGTTGGGGCTGGTTGCATCTGCGTTTGAAGGAAGAAGGCATCACCGACGGGCACATTGTGATTCAGGAGGGGCAGATCAGTTATCCGCTGCCGGTCACGGGCGACGCCACGGCAATCTGCCCGGCGCCGGACGCGAAGGTGTGGAGGAAATTTCTGGCGATGTATCAGCGTTATGGGCGGGCGCGGTTGACGTTGAGTACGCGGATCGTCAATCAGGGCAGCGAAGAAGACGCCGTGACATTTACCGGGCAGTACGTTTTGCACCGCTGAAGATCAACGGCCCCTCACCCTAACCCTCTCCCCGAGGGAGAGGGGACTGATTGGGGGATGCTTCAGACGTACACCGACCTGATGGCGCTTTGCTGAATCCATAATCGACCTCATCTTTCAGGTCGATGTATGACGCAAGACAACTCGGTCGGCTCTCTCCTGGGGGAAAGGGCTGGGGTGAGGGCGATTGCCGATCAGCCCACTTAACCGCGAGCCAACTCCAACAATCTGGAACGCCAGGCCGCCTTCGCCGGCAGCGCCAAAAAGAACTCGTTCAACAGCGATTCCCGCGCCGGATAGCAGAACGCATCCCCGCGCAGATCCAACACTTCACCGCCCGCTCCTTCCAGCACGCCTTGCGCCGCCGCCGTGTCCCACTGCGAAGTCGGCGCCAGTCGCGGATAGCAATCCGCTGCGCCTTCCGCCAGCAGACAAAATTTCAGCGAGCTACCAATGTTCGCCAATTGCAGCTCGCCCAGACTTGCACTCAGCCCTGCCAGCAGACGCTCCTGCTCGGGACTCGAATGCCGCCGGCTGGCCACAACCGTAAACGCCTCGCCCGGCCCCGGCACGTCTCGCACCTGAATCGCAACCGGCGTGCCGCCCTCGTCGCAGCGCCACGCACCAAGCCCGGCACCGCCAACGTAGAAACGACCATTGGTCGGCATCGACACCACACCAAACACCACGCGACCGTTTTCGATCAGCGCGATGTTCACGGTGAACTCTTCGCTGCCACTGATGAACTCCTTGGTGCCATCCAGCGGATCGACCAACCACCAGCGCTGCCAACCCGCGCGTACGCTCTGGGGGATGTTGGCGTCTTCTTCCGACAACACTGGAATGCTCGGATCCAGCGCCGTCAGCCCGGCGACGATCAGGTGATGCGCGGCCAGATCCGCCGCCGTCACCGGCGATTCATCGGACTTGGCCGTGACTTCAACGCCGGCGCGCCAGAACGGCAAGATCGCCTCGCCGGCCTGCAAGGCCAGTTCAATCACCGGCGCCATCAACGGATGGGGAAACTTCATCGACATTTCACTCATGCTGGAAAGAATCCGCGATCGGTCAGCAGATCGCGGGTCAAATACAGTGCAGCCAATGCACGGCCTTCGGAAAACTGCGGATTGAGCGCCAGCGACGACAATTTGCGCAGATTCACCTTGTCGACGCGCATCGGCTCGGGCTCGTCGCCTTCCAGCCGCTCTTCGTACAAATCGGTAGCCAGAACGACCTGGATCTTCTGGCTCATGTAACCGGGCGACAGCGACAGCTCGGTCAGATGCTCCAGTTGTCGCGCGCCAAATCCGGCTTCTTCCTTGAGCTCCCGCTCGGCTGCCGCCAATACGTCTTCGCCCGGTTCGATCAAACCTTTAGGCAAGGACAGTTCGTACTCATCGGTACCGCCGCAATATTCCTCGACCAACACCGCGTGTTCGGCATCCAGCATCGCCACGATCATCACCGCGCCGTAGCCCGCACCTTTGCCGACCAGACGCTCGTAAGTGCGTTCCACGCCATTGGAAAAGCGCAGTTTGAGTTCTTCGACGCAAAACAGACGGCTGGTGGCGACGATCTCGCGGGCAAGTACGGTGGGTTTCTGGCGCATGCAAAGCTCCTTGGCGTGAACGCGCTACTATAACGCGGCTTTCCCGATTGTTTATGTCGGATATCTTTCTACCGTTCGAGACGTTGCCATGCCTTCATTACCGTGGTCCGACATCGATACCGTTCTGCTGGACATGGACGGCACGCTGCTGGATCTGCACTTCGACAATCATTTCTGGCTGGAACACCTGCCCCAGCGTTACGCCGAACTGCACGGGGTCAGCCGGGCCATGGCCGAGATGGAATTGCAGCCGCTGTTCGAACGCCACGCCGGCCAGTTGCAGTGGTACTGCCTGGATTTCTGGAGTGCCGAGTTGAAGTTGTCGGTACGTGAATTGAAGCTGGAAACCGCGCATCTGATCGCCTTGCGGCCGGATGCCGATACCTTTCTGGAAGCGATCAAGCGCGCCGGTAAACGGGTGATCATGATCACCAACGCGCACCGCGATTCACTGTCGCTGAAGCTGGAACGGATTGAGCTGGCGCCGTATTTCGAACGGCTGATCAGCTCGCATGATTATGGGTTTCCCAAGGAGAACCCGCAGTTCTGGGATGCCTTGCAGGCGGACATCGGCTTTGATCCGGCGCGCAGTCTGTTTATCGACGATACCTTGCCGATTCTGCGCAGTGCGCGGGATTTTGGCGTGGCACATTTGCTGGCGGTGAAAGAGCCGGACAGCCGCAAGGGGCCGAAGGACACGGCTGAGTTTGCGGCGGTTGAGGATTACCGCAATCTGATCGCTGGCCTTTGATCTTTGTAGGAGCTGCCGAAGGCTGCGATCTTTTGATCTTGTTTGGAAAAATCAAAATCAAAAGATCGCAGCCTGCGGCAGCTCCTACAGGAGTGTTGTGTTACTCAGGAATACGCAGTGTCTGCCCCGGATAGATTTTGTTCTCATCCTTGAGCATCGGTTTGTTGGCCTCGAAAATTTTCTTATATTTGTTGGCATCCCCGTACACACGCAGAGAAATCGCGCTGAGGGTGTCACCAGACTTGACCACGACAAACTGTGCGGCAGTAACAACCGGGCCGGTCACGGTGATCTGATCATCCACGCTGCCAACTCCGGCAATATTGCCCACCGCCAGCAAAATCTTCTCTTTCTCTTCCTGACTCGCGACTTCACCGGTGACGGTCACTTTGTCGCCATCCACCGTTGCCTGCACATTCGGATTGCCCAAGCCGACCTTGCTGATGTGTTCCTTCAACTGCTCACTGGCATTGGCGTTGCCCGGGGTCAGCAGATCGATCAGCTTCTCACCGGCTTCTTTTACAAAACTTAAAAGACTCATCGTGGTTCTCTCCATGGAATAAAAGGATCAGTCGTCCAAGCCTAGACCACCGCGGACAAACCCGGTTCCAAGCCGACCAATGACCCTGCCACCGCGCAAGCGGTAGAATCCCCCACCCCTGCCAGCGCCCGGAGCGAAGATGGACATCAAGCAGCTGAAATTCCTCATCGCCCTCGACGAAACCCGCCACTTCGGCCAGGCCGCCGCGCGTTGCCATATCACCCAGCCAACGCTGTCAATGCGCCTGCGCAGTCTTGAAGAAGAACTCGACCTGCCACTGGTCAACCGTGGCCAGCGTTTCGAAGGTTTCACCGCGCCGGGCGAGCGCGTGCTGGCGTGGGCACGCTCGGTGATGGCGGCGTATGACGGTTTGCACGCGGAAGCGGCGGCGTGTCGCGGCAATCTGATCGGCACGCTGAGGCTGGGCGTGGTGCCGCTGTCGAGTTTCGATCCGCTGCCGTTGATGCAACGCCTGCACAGCGCCCACCCGAATTTGCGCTTTGAAATGTCGGCGCTGAGTTCCGAGCAGATCCTCGAGCATTTGGCGAATAACCGCATTGATCTCGGCGTGTCTTATCTGGATCGTCTGGATAACGAGCGCTTCGAATCCCTGGCCTTCAGTGAAACGCGCATGGGCCTGCTCTACGATCAGCGCTCATTCACATTTGGCGACGCCGCGTTGAGTTGGCAGTCGCTGATCGAGCTGCCGTTGGGCATGCTCACCAGCGGCATGCATTTTCGCCAGTCCATCGACCACAACTTCCACAGCCGCGGCCTGACTCCACAACCGTTGCTACAAACCGATGCCGTGCATCAATTGTTACAAGCCGTGCACGGCGGTTTTTGCTGCGCGATCATGCCGCTGGACGGCGGCCTGGAAAAACTCACCGATCACCTGCGCCTGCAACCGATCGAAGACGCCCAGACCCTCGCCCCGCTGGGCCTGATCATGCGTCGCGGCGCCCCACGTTCCGCGCTGGCGGAAGCCTGTTTCGCGCTGTATCGGGAATCACCAACAGCCTCTTGATCGACGGCATCTATCGATAGATCGACACTAGCGATTAGACGCGACAACTTGCCGCGCCTAGTCTTAACGTTGATCAAACCGTCGGTGATGCCATGAACGCCAAGCGCCCAGCCTGCGCGGCGCCTGCACTCGAAACGCCCGCGCCAGCCGCCAGCCAGACCTACAGTTACAGCGATTTACCCCGTGAGGAATCGGCCAGCACCGCGCTGGCCGAGGAAGTCGCGTTGGCGATCGCCTACAACGGCATCAGCCAGGCGGTGATGTTGGTGACGCCGACCGACCTTGAAGACTTCATCGTCGGTTTCAGCCTCGGCAGCGGCATCATCATCGACGCTACTGACATTTATGACCTGCAACTGACCGGCGCCGGCTCCGCGCAATATGCGCAAGTAACCATCGCCAATCGCGCGTTCTGGAACCTCAAGCAACAACGTCGACAAATGGCCGGCACCAGCGGTTGCGGATTGTGCGGCGTTGAAGCGGTCGAGCAAGCACTGCCCGATCTGAAGGTGTTGCCCGGTGCGCCGTTGCCGCCGATTGAATGGCTCGACGGTTTGCGTCAGCGCATCAGTGCATTTCAACCTTTGGGCCAATACTGCGGTGCGGTGCACGCGGCGGTATTCATGAACGCCAGCGGCGAATTGCTACTCGGCCGCGAAGACATCGGCCGGCATAACGCCCTCGACAAGCTGATCGGCGGGCTGATCCGCCAGAAGATATCCACAGAAGGCGGCCTAGCGATTGTGACCAGCCGTTGCAGCCTCGAATTGATCCAGAAAGTCTTGCGTGCCGGCATCCAGACGCTGGTCAGCCTGTCCGCGCCCACGGGCCTTGCCGTGCAATGGGCCCGTCGACACAACCTCAATCTCATCCACCTGCCGCAGAAAAGTGCGCCGCGGGTGTACAGCCCCGCGATGGAGAATCAAGCGTGAGCCAACATCATCAAGCCGACCAGAAACCTGTCCCGCGCTATAAGCCTTACAAAGGTGCCGCCGGCGGCTGGGGTGCCCTGATCAGTGTGGCTCAGGCCTGGTTGACCAGCGACAACGCGCTGAAGAACCTGCGCATGATGCTCAAGACCAACCAGAACGGCGGCTTCGACTGCCCGGGTTGCGCGTGGGGCGATTCGCCGGAAAGCGGCATGGTCAAGTTCTGCGAGAACGGCGCCAAAGCGGTGAACTGGGAAGCAACCAAGCGCCGCGTGGACGCCAAGTTCTTCGCCAAGCACAGCGTCACTTCGTTGCTGGAGCAGAGCGACTACTGGCTCGAGTATCAGGGGCGCCTGACCGAGCCGATGGTGTATGACGCCGAAACCGATCGCTACAAGCCGATCAGTTGGGACGACGCCTACACCCTGATCGCCAAACACCTGCAAAGCCTGCCGAGTCCGGACCTGGCCGAGTTCTACACCTCGGGTCGTGCCAGCAACGAGGCGGCTTACCTGTATCAACTGTTCGTGCGCGCCTACGGCACCAACAATTTCCCTGACTGCTCGAACATGTGCCACGAGGCCAGCGGTGTGGCGTTGGCGCAAAGTGTCGGCGTCGGCAAAGGCACCGTGACCTTCGACGATTTCGAACACGCCGATGCAATTTTCGTCTGGGGCCAGAACCCGGGCACTAACCACCCACGCATGCTCGAACCGTTGCGTGAAGCGGTGAAACGCGGCGCGCAAGTGGTGTGCATCAACCCGTTGAAAGAGCGTGGCCTGGAACGCTTCCAGCACCCGCAACACCCGATCGAAATGCTCACCAACGGTGACAAGCCGACCAACACCGCGTATTTCCGCCCGGCACTTGGCGGTGACATGGCGCTGCTGCGCGGCATGGCCAAGTTTCTCCTGCAGTGGGAGCGCGATGCGCAGAAGGCTGGCGAACCTGCCGTGTTCGATCACGATTTCCTCAACGCCCACAGCGCTAACGTGCTGGAGTATCTCGGCGTGGTCGATGACACGCCGTGGGAACAGATCGTCGAGCAATCCGGCCTGACCCTCGTCGAAATCGAGCAAGCGGCGCGCATGTACGCCAAAGGCAAGAACGTCATCATGTGCTGGGCGATGGGCATCACCCAGCATCGCCATTCAGTACCGACCATCCAGGAAATCGCCAACCTGATGCTGCTGCGCGGCAACATCGGTAAACCCGGTGCTGGTCTGTGTCCGGTGCGCGGCCACAGTAACGTGCAGGGCGACCGCACGATGGGCATCAACGAGCGTCCGCCAGTGGCGTTCCTTGATTCGCTGGAACGACGCTTCCAGTTCAAGGTGCCGCGTCATAACGGCCACAACGTGGTCGAGGCAATCCATGCGATGGCCGAGGGACGCGCCAAAGTCTTTATCGGTCTGGGCGGCAACTTCGCCCAAGCCACGCCGGACAGCCCGCGTACCTTCGCCGCACTGAGCAATTGCGACCTGACCGTGCAGATCAGCACCAAACTCAACCGCAGCCATCTGGCTCACGGTAAAGACGCGCTGATCCTGCCGTGCCTCGGCCGGACCGACATCGATATCCAGACCGAAGGCCCGCAAGCGGTCACCGTGGAAGACTCCTTCAGCATGGTTCACGCCTCCAACGGGCAGTTGCAACCGCTGTCGAACCAGATGCGCTCGGAGCCGTCGATCATTGCCGGCATCGCTGCCGCCACACTGGGTAGCAAACCGGTCGACTGGAACTGGCTGGTGGCCGATTACGGGCGCATCCGCGAACTGATCGCCGACACCATTCCCAATTTCAAAGAGTTCAACGAGAAGATCAAAAACCCAGGCGGCTTCTACCTCGGCAACAGCGCTGGCGCGCGCAAGTGGAACACACCGTCGGGCCGGGCCAACTTCCGCGCGAACATGCTGCCCAAAGATCTGGTACACGAACGCACCCGCGCCACCGGGCAGCTACCGGACCTGATCTTGCAATCGATGCGTTCCCACGATCAATACAACACCACGATTTATGGTCTCGACGACCGTTATCGCGGAGTGAAGGGCCAGCGTGATGTGCTGTTTGCCAACGAGGCCGACATCATTCGTCTGGGCTTCCGTCCGGGGCAAAAGGCCGACATCGTGTCGCTGTGGGACGATGGTCGTGAGCGTCGGGTGAAGGGCTTCACCTTGCTGGCGTTTGATATTCCGGCCGGGCAAGCGGCCGCGTATTACCCGGAAGTGAATCCGCTGGTGCCATTGGAGAGCACCGGGGATGGCAGCCATACGCCGACGTCTAAGTTCATTGCGATTCGATTGGAATCAGCGAGTGAGACTGGGTTGATCATGGCCAAATCTGCTTAATTCAAAATCAAAAGATCGCAGCCTTCGGCAGCTCCTACACCGGTTCCTGTAGGAGCTGCCGAAGGCTGCGATCTTTTCGCTTCTGCTTTTCAAACGCTCACAAAAAAGGCCGCTTTTTCACAAAAGCGGCCTGTCCGAAGTAGCTAAAGACCGGCGAAAATCGGTTAAGTTCCAGTGAAAAAACAGTAACTTGCAAAATTGTATACATGTCGTGTTATTCGTCGGATTTCGATTGCCACACCCATTCCAGAGCCTCAGGATCGGCGCCGTCATCCCTTTGAGGCTCATCTATGAAGTTCTCCTCGATTCTCTTGTTGTCCCTTGGCCTGGTCAGTGGTTTTGCGTCTGCTGGCGGCACCACCGAAGCAGGTGTGGGCGGCGCATTGGGCGGGGTTCTTGGCTCGGTCGTCGGTCAGTCGTTAGGCGGCAATACAGGTTCCACCATCGGCGCAGCCTTGGGCGGTGCGGGTGGTAGCGCGGTCGGCGCCGACAAACGCAGCCGTGGCGAAGCCGCCATCGGTGGTGCGCTGGGCGCAGCCGGCGGTAACGTAGTCGGCCGCAGCATGGGCGGCACCACCGGCAGCCTGATAGGCTCCGCAGCAGGTGGCGGCGCCGGTGGCGCGCTGGGTAACTACATGGGCAACAAAAGCGATGACGATGATCGTCGTTACGACCGTCGTCACGATGATCGTCGCTACTACCGCGACGGCCACCCAGGTCGCGGCCATGCCTACGGCCACCGCAAGCATCACAAGTACTATCGTCACCGTTAAGGCGAATGCTTGAAGAAAAATCGCAGCCCGAGGGCTGCGATTTTTTTTGCCTTTTTTAAACCACAAGGTATTCCAGTGCCTGCCGCAGCTTGGCGGGAATCGGCACTGGCTGGTTACTCGCCCGATCGACGAATACATGAACGAAGCGCCCGGCCGCGCAGGCCTCGCTATCGCCGACCTTGAACACCGCCAACTCGTATTGCACCGAACTGTTGCCCAATTTTCCGACCCGCAGACCGATCTCGATCAGATCAGGAAAGGCAATCGAGGCGAAGTAATCACACGCCGAACTGACCACAAACCCCACCACCTCGCCATCATGGATATCCAGACCACCGACCTGTATCAGGTAAGTGTTCACCGCCGTGTCGAAGAAGCTGTAGTAGGTGACGTTGTTGACGTGACCGTAGGCGTCGTTGTCGTGCCAGCGTGTGGTGATGGGCTGGAAGTGTGGGTAGTCGGTGCGCTGAGGGGTGGACATGGTTGTGCTGGTTCTCTTGTTTTTTCAGTGAGGCTGCTTGCCCTCACCCTAGCCCTCTCCCAGAGGTAGAGGGGACTGACCGAGGTGTTCTCTCGAAATACACCGACCTGAACTGTCGAGTCGAACGCGAAAGGCACAGAGATCGGCTCCCTTTCCCCCTCGCCCCCTTGGGGGAGAGGGCTGGGGTGAGGGGGTAAGATTTTGACTTCAACACTAATCCTGAGCAAACCGCCTACCCTGCGCCGCCAACTCACCAATCAACCGCGCCGGTTTCCACTGATCGCCCTGACGCGTCTCCAGCGCCAGCAAGCGCTGATGAATATCCGCCAGCCCCTGCTGATCCGCCCAGGCCATCGGCCCGCCCTTGTCCGCCGGGAAGCCGTAGCCGTTCAGGTACACCAGATCGATGTCGTGTGCAGACTCGGCAATGCCCTCCTGCAAAATCTTCGCACCCTCGTTGACCAATGCCAGAAGACTGCGCTCCAGGATCTCCTCAGGACCGATCTCGCGGCGCTGGAAGCCCAACCCTTCGCTGACCTGCAATACCAGCGCATCGACCTCAGGATCGTGCTCGGCCTGACGACTGCCCGGCTCGTAATGGTAATAACCGTTGCCAGACTTCTGGCCAAACCGGCCCATCTCGCACAAGCGGTTGTCCACCTGAACCTCTGGCGCATCCTGGCCCTTGCCGGCCAATTCGCGCGCACGCCACTCCAGATCGATGCCGACCACGTCGTACATGCGAAACGGCCCCATGGCAAAACCGAAACCTTGCAGTGCCGCGTCGACCTGCTGTGGATAAGCGCCTTCGAGCAGCATCTTGCGCGCCTCCAGGACATACGGATGCAACATGCGATTGCCGATAAAGCCGTGGCAGTTGCCCGACACCACACTGACCTTGCCCATGCGTTTGCCCAGCGCCAGCGCCGCTTCCAGCACCGCCGCGGAAGTCTGCGCACCGCGAACGATTTCCAGCAATTTCATGATGTGCGCCGGGCTGAAGAAATGCAGACCCAGCACCTGCTCCGGACGCCTTGTCGCCGCAGCAATCGCATCGATATCCAGCGCCGATGTATTGCTCGCCAACAGTGCTTCAGGCTTGAGCAAGCCATCCAGCTCACGAAAGATCTTCTGCTTCAGCTCAAGATTTTCGTACACCGCCTCGATCACCAGATCGACATTGCGAATCGCCGGGTAATCCGCCGCCGCACTGACCCGAGCGATACGTGCATCCGCTTCGGCCTGATCAATCCGGCCCTGGCGCACGTTGTGTGCATAAGTCTCGGCCACTGTGGCGAGCGCCTGTTCAAGCATCTGTGGATTGTTATCCACCCACTGCACGTTCACGCCGGCATTGGCCAGACACATGACAATGCCCCGGCCCATCGTGCCCGCACCGATCACTGCGGCCTGCTGAATATCGAAGGATGTCTGGCTCATGTTGTTCTCTTGTTGGCGATCCAAAGACAGACCTCAACCATAGTCAGCCAACGACAGTTTTTGAAGTTTATTACCGTGATGATCGACATTCAGCGGATGGATAGAGCCCCCGCCTTGATGACACTTAATGTAGGAGCTGCCGAAGGCTGCGATCTTTTGATCTTGAACAAATCAACATCAAAAGATCGCAGCCTTCGGCAGCTCCTACAACGATCAGAGGTGCTCTTGCGCCCAGCTGCGGACTTCGGCGTAGGGATATTCTTCCAATACCGCAAACCCGGGAATCGCACGCGCCTTGAGCTTGGTGAACAGCGGCACGCTGATCCCGCACAGAAACCTCGTCAGCCGCTCAGCCGTTGGAATCACCCCAGTGTGCTGCTCGTGCCTGTGGATAAAATCGCCACATAACGCCGCAAAGTTTTTATCCACAAGCGCTGGCAACTCCGGTGGCGCCGGCAACCGCGCAACCTGGCCGTGACACACTGAACAATGCCCACACTGCTCGGGCGCATTGTGATCACCGAAATACTCGGCCAAGCGATAGCCCAGGCAGCGCTCGCTGGCGAAGACTTCAAGCATCGTGTGGATGCGCGCCACTTCGGCCTGCTCATGCCGGGTGAAATAGTCATGCAACTCAGCGCTCAGGGCATCGCTGTCAAAGTCACTATTCAGCAGGCTATAGACCTCGGTCATCTGCTTGCTTTCCAGCTCGACCCAGCCCTTCTCCTGAAAATAATCCAGCGCCTTCACCACTCGATTGCGCTCGGCGGAATACTGCGAGTACATCGCCTCGAAATTCACCGTGGCCCAGGTGCGTGCGCGCGCCGAGGTCTGAATGATCGCAGCGACGAAATCCCTGCGTTCACCTTCGAAGCGCTCAAGCAGCGCTTCGGGTTCCAGCAGGTATTTGAAACGGTATTCGGCGTAGTAGGCGTAGCGCGGCGCGATCAAGCCGCGCAGTTCCAGTTGCACCAGCAATGTCTTCAGCGGAAGTGAGCGAATATTGCTCTGATCCGCCAATGGCCCAAGCAGAAACTCCCACTGCCCGTCCGGCACCGAGGCCTTCAGTTCGTCGAGCACATAACGAATGCCGTCACGCTCCGGCGTATCACCGTAGACGAAATTTTCCAGCACATTGAGGCTGTCGCGATTGGCTAATACCAGACAGTCCGACGGCTGCCCGTCACGCCCGGCGCGGCCGATTTCCTGGCTGTAGTTTTCGATGGATTTCGGCAGGTCGAAGTGCACGACATTGCGGATGTCACTTTTGTCGATGCCCATGCCGAACGCGATGGTCGCGACGATGCAATTGGATTGCCCGGCCATGAAGCGTTTCTGGATAGCTTCGCGTTTGTCGTGGGCTAAACCGGCGTGATACGCCTCGGCCTGAATGTCGTTGCGCTCAAGGTGTTCGGCGATGTGCTCAGCAGTCTTCTGCAAGGTCACATAGACGATACTTGGCTGCCCCGGCCGCTCGGCCATCCACTCCACCAGACGCCGGCGCTTGTCCTGGCCACGTACCGGTTCCACCAGTAGATTGAGGTTGGGCCGATAGAAACCGGTGGTCACCACATCGTCAGCGGCGATAGCGAATTTGGCCTGCATGTCGGCGATGACTTTAGGCGTTGCGGTGGCTGTCAGCAGCAAAGTTTGCGGGATGTTGAACTGGCGCTGATAGTCCGGCAGCTTCAGGTAGTCGGGGCGGAAGTTGTGGCCCCACTCCGAGATGCAATGCGCCTCGTCCACCACCAGTAACGAGATCGGCACCTGCTGCAGAAAGTTGCGGAAGCGCTCGTTTTTCAAGCGCTCCACCGAGATCATCAGAATCTTCAATTCACCCGAACGGGCGCGAGCCATCACGTCATTGGCATCATCGCGACTCTGCGCCGAATCGATGCTGCCCGCCGAGATACCGTGACGTTGTAAAAAGGCCAGTTGATCCTGCATCAACGCCAGCAACGGCGAGACCACCAACGTCAGATGCGGCAGCATCAGCGCCGGCAATTGATAGCAAATCGACTTGCCGGAACCGGTGGGGAAAATCGCCGCCGCCGAGCGCCCGGCCAGCACCGCACTGATCGCGGTTTCTTGACCGGGTCGAAACTGTGGAAAACCAAAAACCTGTTCCAGGGTGTTGTGCATTCGCTGTCACTCCATTGACTGCTGCCATGCCAACAGCCTAGCGGGCGATCGCAGCGAGTCGAGAAAAGGTCGGGGCCAAATCGATTCGGAATGATACAGCGGATGTCACGAACACCGTGGCACTCTGTGGGAGCGAGCCTGCTCGCGAAGAGGCCAGTCGCCACATCACAAAGCTTAAAAAATCAGGGACGCAACACCGCCACCCGCAACTGCTCATTCAGCATCTGCTCATGCACGCCCTGACTTTTGCTCGCCCACAACGCATGGGCCGGGCTGATGTCGCCGGTAAACGCTGCCGCCAACTGACGCAAGTCAGCGACGCTGCGCACACGCGGGCAAAACGGTTGCTCATCACAGTTCTGGCTGGCGTTGCGATAGGTGCTCAGCAATCCCTCCCAGAGGCCGTCGCGCACGTGGCGAATCGACTTCAGTTGCACGTGGGGCACACCGAGTCGCTGCTCAAGCCCTTCCTCATCCAGCGCCTCGCTGGCCAGCAGGGCTTTAGCGAACATCAACACCTCACCGCGTGAAGCCGTGTCCATGTTCGCCTGGCTGATAAGGGCCTCCGGCCAGTCGGTACGATCGAGACGATCCAGCACCCATGCATTGCCAACTTCAGAGGCCATGGCCAAACGGCAAGTGCCCAGCCCGAGCAATAAAATTGCGGCCATTCGTAGCCAGTGCATACCTAATTCCCTTTAAGCGCGTGTCAGACGTTTGGAAACGCCCTACATATTCTGGCGCGCACGATACAGCGGTTTACTGCGAATCGCCTGACAATCACGTAGGAATTATTACGCCTAAGGGTTTTGGCCTGAAAAAGCTGCGAAAACACGTAGGGCATTTCCTCAAAACACGGAAAAACCCCTACGAATACTGTCCATTGCAGCTGTCTTGTCCCACAGAGAAACGCCCTTCTATAGTGGCCGGCGCGGCTGCAAACCCGCTGCCGGCCCGCCCCAGCGCCTTCGAACAGGACACGCCTCACCATGATCAACCGCTATCGCCCCCTCAAGACCTGCTACAGCGAAAACCCGGTACTGCTTATCGACAGCCACTCAAGCCAGACGGATCTGATCAATGCCGCCGATCAGCGTTTACGGGCGGCCGGGGATTTGCTGGAAACGCTCTACTGCTTATGTTTCAAGCAGGCTGACGTGAAAGATATTCCCAACATCGTCAATGCACTTTATCTGTTGGTGCAGGATGGCTGCGACTTACTTGAAGTTGCCAAACAAAAACCACCGCAAACAACATACAACTGAACCACACTACAAATACGGAAACACCACCACGCTTTATTTATACATGCAACTGACACTAACTTGTTCGCTCTTACAACTAAACGAGAGCAACACCATGACAGTTTTAACCATATTTTTTTGCGGCACCGGATCCAACAAGTTTGACACTACCCATGAAAACTTCTGGGACGGCGAACTGGTTTCCACACTGGCATCCAACCATACCGGCCGGGAATTCGCCGAGTGGATCGTGGTCGACGGACCTGGCAGTGGCAACCTGCAAGCCGACGACCTGTTCACCAAGACCGAGGAGTACGGTCTTACCGGCACGCTGTTTGGCAAAGGCTGGGAGGAAAACGTGCGGCATGCCATCAATATCATCAAGGGCAAATGCGACTGGCAGCGCGAACAACTCACCGAGGCCGAATACAACCGCCTTAAAGCGGCTGGCATTCCTATTGAGGATGTAAAAATCGAAGGTTCGTGGCTCTGGCGTAAATATAATTATGGCGATCGCTGCGTGACCCAACAGAAGTTACAGGAGCAGATCATCAAGACGTTTCGCAAGGATGGCGTTATTCCCACTCAGGTCAATCTGGTGGGCTGGAGTCGCGGCGGCATAAGTTGCCACATGCTGGCCAATGCGATGTTAAATGATCGAGAGCTGAACAATATTCCGGTGAATATATTTGCTCTTGATCCAGTACCGGGAATCGGCAACTTCCAGGATCAGCGCGTAAAACTTGGCGCCAACGTCAAAGAATATGTTGCGTTCTATGCCCGTGATGAACGTTCTAAAGGTTTCAGCTGTGTGATCCCGCAGACCGCCACCGGCACCAAAACCAGCGTCTACCCCATGGCCGGCCGCCACGCGACCATGGCCGGCAACGCCACAGCTGACGGTGGCGTGCCCACCAGCAGCGGCGACCTGAAAACGCTGGTCGAGCCTGGCCGCATCGTTCGCCACCTCGCCGAAACCTGCCTCAAGCGCTGGGGCGTGCAACTGAACAAAACCCTGAACCTGAGCGAAACAGATCTGCTGCGCCTGACTGGCGCCATCGTCGCCGACGAATCGCGCTACAAGCAGATGCACAGCGTTTCCTACACCTACTTCACCGAACTGGATCAAGGTGAGCGCTATGTTTCGCTGGGTAGCAAAGGCGTGCCGTTTTCGGCGGTGAAGGGTTCGATCTACGCGCCGGCAACGGGGCTGACGACGAGTTTGTTGGATGTTTCTGCGTATAAACACCTGCGTTGAAAAAAGATGAAGCGTTGGTAGGAACGTCTGATGAAATCTTCGTCCCGTTCCTACGCAACCAGACGCTTTGTCGCCTATCGCCACTTGAGGGCGCGAACCTATAGTCGTGGCTGTCGCTAAGCAATCAGCGGCTCAGGTTTGGTCACCTGAAAACAGAGATAACTGATGCATGCCCTTGTATGCTGCCAGCACATTCTGTCGGCACGCTTTTTATGGCGGCTGTGTTTGGGACGCTTCGGCGTACCGGGTTATCTCTGCCGGTTTGACCAACTTGAACACAGCCCGCCTCCACCGCTTGGTCACGGTAGCAGCGGTTTTTCGATACCTTCAGAGATATCTAAAATGAAAACATGGAATCAGTTTCTTACCGAACGCTACCGCCCACTAGAATCCAATCTCACAGACACCAAGCCTCTGCTCATCGACACCGAGGCTAATCCCCAAGACATCCTCGAATGCGCCGTCCAGCGCCTGCGCGCTTCAAGCGACCTGCTACGCACCCTCTATTGCCTCAATTTCAAACAAGCCGACGTCGAAGACATCCCCCACATCACCCACGCCCTCTATCTGCTGACGCAGGACGGCTGCGACCTGCTGCAGGTTGCGCAGCAGCGGATGCTCAACTGGAAGGCTCCAGCCTGAAATCGAGTGATCGTATCGCTCTTATGCACTCTGTGAGAGCGATCAAAAAACGGTAATCAACCATGGGAGCAACCATAAGCAAACTCTTTGATGAGCTGATGGAAAGCGTGCGAGAAATGGACGAAATTCTGCGTGGTGAATGTGCACCATCGCGTATATCCAAGGCTGGCAAAATGATTCAAAAAAACCAACAGACTCTCGATGAACAGCCTCGCTTTAAGGATCGAAAATCCCGACCTATCACTCCACACGATTGCGCTACACTGGAGTCCTGCACCAAGAGGCCTATGAAATGAGCGAATTGACGTTCCAGCAGAAGCAGGCTTATTACGACAAAGTACGCCGGTCAAACTATCTGGCGAGCTTACGTCTGGAAGGTTTCGATACCAGCCGTGCCGATGCCGAGAAACCGCTTCCATCAAGGGAATCGGTCATTGAAAAATATCGTCAGACTGCACGTTAATGACGGACAAATATGGGGTCGGACAAGACCCCTATTGCTACCCTCATAGTGATGTTCTGCGTAACTTGCTCGACATCCATTCTGAAGAAGAACTGCAAAAAGCAGAGCGAGAGCTCTCGGAAATCGCGATCAGTCGATTTCGTCTTCTCCCCCCTCCTTATGATTTAAGTGTCCTGCAGCACGCCCATAAAACTCTTTTTTGCGATGTTTACGATTGGGCCGGGCAGTTGCGTACCGTTAACATCAAAAAGGGACAAACATTTTTCTGCACTGCAGAGCGAATTCTTCCAGAAGCGCAAAAAATCTTTAGCGTGATGGAGCGCTCGGCGTGGTTCGCGGGAATGGGCAAACCAGAACTTGTGGTGAACATCGCTGAGGCTTATGGCGATTTGAATGTCATCCATCCTTTTCGCGAAGGTAATGGCCGAGCGCAACGCCTATTATTTGAACAAATCATTATTAACGCAGGCTTCCCAGTCGATTGGTGGCTGGTTAAAGATGACGCTTGGGTCCCAGCAAACATTGATGCTGTGTCATGTGATTATCGGGGGCTAGTGGCGATCTTTGACCGCTGCATTGGCGAAAAGCTGGCTCTTTAAGTGGCAGTATTCTGGTAGTTAAGGCCATTTTCTGCGGGAATATTGCCAGTTAGTCTTGTTTTCGCCCACAAAAAAGCCGCCCCTAAAGGCGGCTTTTTCATTCACAACAAACCAATCTTACAACTTAGGCCCTGCAGCCTTGATCGCGTCGCTTACTTCGAACTTCTTGAAGTTCTCGATGAACAGACCGGCCAGTGCTTTCGCAGCCTCGTCGTACGCAGCCTTGTCAGCCCAGGTGTTGCGCGGGTTGAGCAGGTTGGTTTCAACGCCCGGTACGGCCAGTGGCACGTCGAGGTTGATAGTGTCGAGGTGTTCAGTGGCTGCACCGATCAGCGCGCCGCTCTGGATCGCTGCGATCACTGCGCGGGTGGTCGGGATGTTGAAGCGTTTGCCGACGCCGTAGCCGCCGCCGGTCCAGCCGGTGTTGACCAGGTAGACCTTGGAGCCGAAGCCGCGGATGCGCTTGATCAGCAGTTCGGCGTATTCGCCAGCCGGACGCGGGAAGAACGGTGCGCCGAAGCAGGTGGAGAAGGTCGACTTGATGCCGCTGCCCGAACCCATTTCAGTCGAGCCCACCAGCGCGGTGTAGCCGGACAGGAAGTGGTAGGCCGCTTGTTCTTCGTTGAGGATCGACACTGGCGGCAGTACGCCGGTCAGGTCGCAGGTCAGGAAGATTACAGCGTTTGGCTCGCCACCAAGGTTGTGCTCGGAACGCTTGGCTACGTGCTCCAGCGGGTACGCGGCGCGGCTGTTCTGGGTCAGGCTGACATCGGCGTAGTCGGCGTGCTTGGCGTCGTCGATCACGACGTTTTCCAGCACCGCGCCGTGCTTGATGGCTTTCCAGATAACCGGCTCGTTCTTCTCGGAGAGGTCAATGCACTTGGCATAGCAACCGCCTTCGATGTTGAACACCACGCCTTCACCCCAGCCGTGTTCGTCGTCACCGATCAGGTAACGGCTTTCGTCGGCCGACAGGGTGGTTTTACCGGTGCCCGACAGACCGAAGAACAGGGTCACGTCGCCTTCTTCGCCGATGTTGGCAGCGCAGTGCATTGGCAGCACGTCAGCGGCCGGCAGCAGGAAGTTCTGCACGGAGAACATGGCTTTCTTCATCTCACCGGCGTAACGCATACCGGCGATCAACACTTTCTTCTGTGCGAAGTTGAGGATCACGCAACCGTCGGAGTTGGTGCCGTCACGCTCAGGCACGCACTCGAAGTTGGCCACGTTGAGCACTTGCCACTCTTCACGACCGGCCGGGTTGTACTGGGCCGGGTTAATGAACAGGCAACGACCGAACAGATTCTGCCAGGCAGTCTGGGTGGTCATTTTCACGGCCAGGTAGTGATCTTCCGCCGCGCCTACATGCACGTGGGACACAAAGTGCTCTTGCGCGTTGTTGAATGCTTCTACACGAGCCCACAGCGCGTCGAACTTGTCGGCCGGGAACTTGCGGTTGATCGGGCCCCAGGCAATAGCGGCCTGGGTGGAAGGCTCTTCAACGATGAAACGGTCAACAGGCGAACGACCGGTGCGGTGACCAGTGCGAACAACCAGAGCGCCGGTATCGGCAAGCTCGCCCTCACCGCGGTTCAGGGCTTCTTTTACCAGATCATCAACACTCAGATCGGTGTACACGGCGTTATTGGCTTGCGTCATGAGGTTCCCCGTCGGCCAGTGGCCGAGTGTGCTCCAAACGTTTTGTAGTAGAAAGTCGTGCACTACTACCGCGAAAAAAGTGGGCCGGATTATGCCAGAAAAGCCCAAAAAGAGTAGGGTCCTCCCGTCGTAACGGCGAAATTCCGTCGTTACGCAGTGAATTTACCTGCGCTGAACCGTTTTAGTGCCGGGTATCTGACGGCGTGTCGACGCCTGCGCCAGCGAACAATTGAGCAACATCCGTGGCATCGAACAGGTAACGCTCGTTACAGAACTGGCAATCAACCTCGATGTTGCCACCGTGCTCGACCACCAATTGCTGCGCATCTTCCAGACCCAGACTGACCAACGCATTGCCGGAGCGTTCCCGCGAGCAGCTGCAACGGAAGCGCAGTTTCTGCACATCGAACAGACGAACCTGCTCTTCGTGGTAGAGGCGATGCAGTACGGTTTCGTTGTCCAGGCTGAGCAATTCATCGGCGGTCAGGGTGGTGGCCAGTGCGGTGATGTGCTGCCAGCTGGCGGCGCGATCTTCTTCGTCTTTCAGACGATCAGCCGGCAGTTGCTGCAGCAGCAGGCCGCGAGCGCGACGACCGTCGGCAAACAGCTTGAAGCGGGTGCCGACCTGTTGCGACATGACGAAATAGTTGGTGAAGCAATCGGACAGGGTTTCGCCGTCGAGATCGACAATGCCCTGATAGCGCTGGCCGACAGTCGGGTCGACGGTCAACGCCAGAACGCCATTGGGCATCAGATCGGCGAGGGTAGCGTCCGCAGCAATCTGGTCAGCGTGATAACGCGCCAGACCACGGATGTCGCGCTCGCTGGAGCACTCGATCATCAGCATCGGGATCGGGCCTTCGGAACGCGCCTGCAGAATCAGCAAGCCGTCGAACTTCAAGGTGCCCACCAGCAACGAGGCCGCCGCCATCAATTCGCCGAGCAGTTGTGCAACCGGCTCCGGGTACGGGTGCTTGGCGAGGACTTCGGCGTAGCTGCGTTCAAGTGCGACCAGTTCGCCGCGTGTGTCGCTGTCATCAAAGATGAAACGTTGGGTGAAATCGGTATCCGGTAGGTCGGTCATAATTTTGGGTATCTGAATGTGGTGACAAAATGGTTACAAGACGTGAAAATTTGCACTTCTTGGCACTCTTTTTGGTGCCGACTGCTCTGCCATGGGAGGCATTTTATGAACAATCCGGGTTTGTTCCAATCAAGGTGGAACCTCGGCCGGCTGGTTCTGTGCAACATAGTGCCATTAGCGCTACTGGCTTTCTGGTTATGGCCTACGGGCAACTCGCTGTGTGTGATTTTCGACGAGTGGCTGTTTCGCTCACTCAATGCACCGCTGGCCAGCAACCCCATATGGCTCCACATCTGGGCAATTGCAAGTATGCGTCCGTTCGACATCGTCGTGGGCTTGATCCTGCTGACGCTGCTGATCAAGGGCGACTGGGTGTTCAAGGCGATTGACGTGCGCCGGGCTTTTTTCGGTTTTCTTTCGATCCTGCTATTGATGGTGGTGATTCGCGCACTGTTTTCCAAGTTCGCCGACCATATGGATTGGCAGCACAGCAGCCCGTCGATGATGCTTGAGGGAGCTGTGCACATCAGCGATTACTTCCCGAATCTGGAAAAAACCTGGGAAGTGAAGGATCGCTCGAGCCAGAGCTTTCCCGGTGACCACGCTTCGGTGTTGTTGATCTGGGCGCTGTTCATGGGCGTGTTCAGCCGTACGGCCGGCCAGTTCGTGACGATCTGGGGCCTGGCGCTGTTGTTCATGCTGCCGCGCCTGGTGGCCGGTGCGCATTGGGGTCAGGACGATTACATCGGCGGTGTGCTACTCGCGGTGTGGGCGTTGGGCTGGGGTTACTACACGCCGTTTGCATATCACGCCTCGAACTTCTGGCTGAAGGTGACGGCGCCGATCTTTGTGTTGCTGGGCAAGTTGCCGCTGGTTGCGCGGATGAGTGTGGTGCGTAGCGCCTGATACCGAGCGGTCTTCGGCGAGGGCTGCGCCCTCGATTCGCGAGCAGGCTTGCTCCCACATTATCCTGTGGAAGTGAGCCTGCTCGCGAAGAGGCCAGCAGCAACAACGCGATTATTCGTCGTTACTACTGCCGCGAAACTTGAACAAATCCCGCCGCTGCTTCTTGCTCGGTTTGCCGTCGGTGCTCACGCCCAACGCCCCCGCCTTGCGCATTGCCGCAGCCGCTTCACGTTTGGCAATACTCGCCTCGGTCTCCGCATACAACGTCTGCGCTTCGGGTGCGCCGCGTCGAACAATCGACAACGCCTCGACCTTCACCGTACGCACTTCAAAGCCGGTACGAATCTCGAACTCATCGCCGATGCGTGGCTCTTTGCCAGGCTTGCAGCGCTCGCCGCGACAATGCACCTTGCCACTCTCGATCGCTGCTTTGGCCAAGGCACGGGTTTTGTAAAAACGCGCGGCCCACAGCCACTTGTCGAGACGGACCTTGTCGTCCTCTTCGCTTTTTTGTGCCATGGCATTTCCTCATTCTGAAATATTGATGAACTGTACTACCGTTTCACTCATGTCATGAATGACCGCGTCCCGGATTACAATGCGCGCGTTTCGGCGCCTGCTTCCGGGGCCGGAAATCCGGGCTGTAGAAATCTGTCGCCTTTTAACCCTTATTCTGCGTGAATACCGCGAATCCGGCCTCGTGCGGGCTGAAGCGGTTGTCACGGTTGAGCATTTTTTTGAAGACATTTGACCATTTGACCGTTGTCGGTCTGCGCGAGTGGGTGGCGCTCCCGGATTTGGGAGTTGCGGGCCTGCGAGCAAAAATCGACACCGGCGCCAGCACCTCCAGCCTGCATGCCACCGACATCGAGCCGTTCGAACGCGACGGCGAGAAGTGGGTGCGATTCACTGCGCACCTGGGCACGGTGGTGCAGTTGCGCCACCGCCGCTGCGAAGCCCCTCTGGTAACACGCAAAACCATCAAAAGCTCCAACGGCCATGCGCAGGTGCGCTACGTCATCAGCACTACCCTGGCCCTCGGTGATCGGGTCTGGCCGGTCGAGTTCACGCTCGCCTGCCGCAAGTCCATGCGCTATCGCCTGTTGCTCGGTTCCAAAGCCCTGATCGATGGCCAGTTGGTGGTCAATCCGGGCATCAAATATGTACAAGACAAGCCGGTGTTCCCGGTATCTACCTCTTCCACAGGTGTTGCATGAAGATCGCTGTGCTGTCGCGGAACCCGCGTCTGTATTCCACCCGCCGTCTGGTCGAAGCCGGAACCGAGCGCGGGCATGAAATGGTAGTGATCGACACCCTGCGCGCCTACATGAACATCGCCAGCCACAAGCCGCAGATCCACTATCGCGGCAAACCGCTGGAAGGCTTCGATGCGGTGATCCCGCGGATCGGTGCGTCGGTGACGTTTTATGGTTGCGCGGTGTTGCGCCAGTTCGAAATGATGGGGGTATTTCCGCTCAACGAGTCGGTGGCCATCGCCCGTTCGCGGGACAAGCTGCGTTCGCTGCAACTGCTGTCGCGGCGCGGCATCGGTCTGCCGGTGACGGGTTTTGCTCACTCGCCGGATGACATTCCCGATCTGATCGACATGGTCAACGGCGCACCGCTGGTGATCAAGGTGCTGGAAGGCACGCAGGGCATCGGCGTGGTGCTGTGCGAAACCGCCACGGCCGCAGAATCGGTGATCGAGGCGTTCATGGGCCTGAAGCAGAACATCATGGTTCAGGAGTACATCAAGGAAGCGGGCGGTGCGGATATTCGTTGCTTCGTGGTCGGTGACAAAGTGATCGCGGCGATGAAGCGTCAGGCCAAACCGGGTGAGTTCCGCTCCAATCTGCATCGCGGCGGCAGCGCCAGCCTGATCAAAATCACCCCGGAAGAACGCATGACCGCGTTGCGCGCGGCCAAGGTCATGGGCCTGGCAGTGGCGGGTGTGGATATCCTGCGTTCCAATCACGGGCCGTTGGTGATGGAAGTGAATTCGTCGCCGGGGCTGGAAGGGATCGAGACCACCACCGGCAAGAATGTGGCGGGGATCATCATTGAGCATCTTGAGAAGAATGGCGGGCCGAATATGACTCGCACCAAAGGCAAGGGCTAAAAGCGAGCCCCTCACCCTAGCCCTCTCCCGAAGGGAGAGGGGACTGATTGGGGGATGCTTAAAAGATACGCCGACCTGATCCTGCTGTGCCGAATCCACAATCGCCCCAGTCTTTCAGGTCGATGTATGACGCCAGACACCTCGGTCGGCTCCCTCTCCCTCTGGGAGAGGGGCCGATTGGGGGATGATTAAGAGATACGCCGACTTGATCTTGCTGTACCGGATCCATAATCGACTCAGTCTTTCAGGTCGATGTATGACGCAAAACACCTCGGTCAGCTCCCTCTCCCTCTGGGAGAGGGCTGGGGTGAGGGGCTTTTGACCTACACAGCATCTCGCGGCAGCAACAATCCCAAAGGCAACCTCACCCGCGCTTCCAGTCCACCACCGGACCGGTTACGCAATTCAACATTACCGCCATGCATCGAAGCAATCCGCTTCACGATCGCCAAGCCCAAGCCAGTGCCCTTCCCGCCCCGCGCACGATCACCACGGGTAAACGGATTGAAGATCGCCTCCAGCTCCGAAGGGTCAATCCCCGCACCTCGGTCCATCACGCTCAGCACCACATACGGCGCACTGACGTCCCCGGACACATAAGCGGCGACCTCAACGTGACCACCGGCATGGTTCAAGGCGTTGCCGATCAGGTTGTTCAGCAAGCGTTTCATCGATACCCGACGCAGCGGAAACGGCTGGATCGGCTCCAGACGCAAACGCACTTTCTCTTCATTCTGGTTGTACGGTGCTGCAACCTCGCGCACCAGATCAGTCAGATCCACTTCTTCCACCGACTCGTCACGACCGTCGCGGATGAACGCGAGGAACTGGTCGAGAATCGCGTCCATGTCTTCAATGTCGCGCACCATGTCGTCGGTCAGGTCATTGCGATCGCCCATCAACTCCAGCGAAAGCCGCAACCGGGTCAGCGGAGTGCGCAAATCATGGGACACACCGGCGAGCATCAACTCACGCTCGCGCCCGGCCTGCTCGACGTCTTCGGCCATCTGGTTGAAGGCGCGATACACCTCGGTCATCTCGCTCGGCGTATCGCTGATCGGCAGACGTACGCTGCGACCCTGACCGAGTTGCCGGGCAGCATAGACCAGGCGTTTCAATGGCTGGTTGAGCTGGCTGACGAAAATCCACGCCGATGCCGTCGACAGCAAGCCGATGGCAAGGAACCAGCCAAGCACGTTCCAGATTTTCTGGCCGCGCAACGGGTGCGGATACAACGGCACCTTGAGCCAACCGTCACCGAGGCTCGGTGCGCGCACCCACAACGCTGGCGGTGAATGCATGCGCAAGCGCACTTCGGTGTCGGCACCCAGTTCCGCCTGCATCTGCCGCTGGTAGATTTCGCTGTACGGCCAGTGCTGTTCGCCTTCCGGCACACCGGCGCCCACGACCCGAATCAGGGTGGCGGCATCAGCGATCTTCGCGCGGTTTTCTTCATCGGCAGCCCAATAGGCTCGCAGCGTCAGGGCGACGCCGTGGCTGTATTGGCGATCCACCAGCACGTCCTCGTTCATCAACAGATAAACCAGGGTCAGCGCCTTGGAAAACAGCACGACGATAAGCACCAGCCAGAGGGTGCGAGAGAAAAAACTTTGGGGGAACCAGACAGGGGTTTTCATCTATAACCGCTACACACTTGCAGGAGCGAGCAATGCTCGCATATTGCGGATTGCGAGTCTGCGGGCCTGGCCGTTCGACCAAAACCTGCAGACTCGCTCCTACAAATCGCCGATCACTTGGTGGCGGCGCCATCCGGTACAAACACGTAGCCCACGCCCCAGACGGTCTGGATGTAGCGCGGCTTCGATGGATCCGGCTCGATCATGCGGCGCAGACGGGAAATCTGCACGTCGATGGAACGCTCGAGGGCATCCCACTCGCGGCCACGGGCCAGGTTCATCAACTTGTCGCGAGTCAGCGGCTGACGCGCGTTCATCACCAGAGCCTTGAGTACCGCAAACTCACCGGTGGTGAGCATGTGCACTTCGTCGCCGCGTTTCAGTTCGCGGGTGGCCAGCGACAAGACGTAATCACCGAACGTGACGTTTTCGTCTTCACTGCCCGGTGCGCCTGGTACCGGTGTGGCCTGACGACGCAACACGGCTTTGACGCGGGCCATCAGCTCATCCGGGTTGAACGGCTTGGCCAGATAATCGTCGGCGCCCAGTTCCAGGCCCTTGATGCGGCTCAACTCATCGCCCTTGGCGGTGAGCATGATGATCGGAATCTGGTTGTTCGCGCCACGCAGACGGCGGCAAGCGGTCAGACCGTCTTCGCCGGGCAGCATCAGGTCGAGGACGACCAGATTGAAAACTTCACGCGACAGCAAACGATCCATCTGTTCGGTGTTCGGTACGGTGCGGGCACGGTAGCCCTTGCTGACGAAAAAACGTTCCAGCAGGCTGCTCAGGCCCGGATCGTCGTCAACGATGAGAATTTTTTCGCCTTCAGCAGTTTGTGCAGTGCTGCTCATTGGATGCTCCTTTTAGCTCGGCGCGCATTATGGCGTAGCTGCCGTTATACGCACCGTGTGCATTGTTAGCAGATTTTTCCTTCACTGCCAGAAAACCGGGGTTTATGCCTACAGACTGCAACGCCCCCGAACGACAGAACGCTGGTTATAATGCGCGGCGTTTTGTGCCAGGCAACGTCTGAATCGTTACCGCAGGTGGCAGGCTTTTTTCCTGCCGAGCGCAGTAATTGTTCGATTTCACGGGTCAATGGGCTGCCTTTTGACCCAGGCAGCGGCAATTTTCTAGCCGCTCAACCAGACTCCGGGCCTTTATTTCCGTGCCTGCGAGCCTGCTTTCACAATATGTCAGGTGGTTTTATGGACAGCATCAACAGCCGCATTGCCGAGGAACTCGGTGTACGCCCACAACAGGTCGAAGCGGCCGTCGCGCTACTCGATGAAGGCTCTACCGTTCCCTTCATCGCCCGTTACCGGAAAGAAGTCACCGGCAGCCTCGATGACACCCAGTTGCGTCATCTGGAAGAACGTCTGCGCTACCTGCGAGAACTCGACGAACGGCGCATCAGCATCCTCGCCAGCATCGAAGAGCAAGGCAAACTCACCCCTGCCCTCGAGCGCGACATCAAACTCGCCGACACCAAGACCCGCCTCGAAGACTTGTACCTGCCGTACAAGCAGAAGCGCCGCACCAAGGGCCAGATTGCCCTGGAAGCCGGCCTCGGCGACTTGGCGGACGGCCTGTTCAACGACCCGAACCTGAACCCGGAAACCGAAGCCGCACGCTTCGTCGACGCCGAAAAAGGCGTGGCCGATGTGAAGGCAGCGCTGGAAGGCGCCAAGTACATCCTGATGGAACGCTTTGCCGAAGACGCCAGCCTGCTGGAAAAACTGCGTAACTATCTCAAGCAGGAAGCGACCCTCAGTGCCCGCGTCATCGCTGGCAAGGAAGAAGAAGGCGCCAAGTTCCGCGACTACTTCGAACACGACGAACCGCTGAAAAGCATGCCGTCGCACCGCGCGCTCGCCATTTTCCGTGGCCGCAACGAAGGCATCCTCAGCTCCGCGCTGAAAGTCGGCGATGAACTGCCGGGGACCATGCACCCGTGCGAAGGCATGATCGGCCAGCAATTCAACATCCAGAACCAGAACCGCCCGGCCGACAAATGGCTCGGCGAAGTGGTGCGCTGGACCTGGAAGGTCAAGCTCTACACGCATCTGGAAACCGACCTGCTCGGCGAACTGCGTGACGGCGCCGAAACCGAAGCGATCAACGTGTTCGCCCACAACCTGCACGACTTGCTGCTGGCCGCCCCAGCCGGCCCGCGCGCGACTCTGGGTCTCGACCCGGGCCTGCGTACCGGTTGCAAAGTGGCCGTGGTCGACTCGACTGGCAAGCTGCTGGATCACGCCACGGTTTACCCACACGTGCCGCACAACAAGTGGGATCAGACCATCGCCATTCTGGCCGCCCTGTGCGCCAAGCACTCGGTTGACCTGATCGCCATCGGCAACGGCACCGCCAGCCGCGAAACCGACAAACTGGCCATCGAGCTGATCAAAAAGTATCCAGCGATGAAGATGACCAAGGTCATGGTTTCCGAAGCGGGTGCATCGGTGTACTCGGCGTCGGAACTGGCGGCCAAGGAATTCCCGGATCTGGACGTGTCGATCCGTGGCGCCGTATCCATCGCCCGGCGTCTGCAGGATCCACTGGCAGAACTGGTGAAAATCGATCCGAAATCCATCGGTGTCGGCCAATACCAGCACGACGTGTCGCAGTTGAAACTGGCGCGTGGTCTGGACGCAGTGGTCGAGGATTGCGTGAACGCCGTCGGCGTTGATGTGAACACTGCTTCGGTAGCACTGCTTGCGCGGATCTCCGGCCTCAACGCGACGCTGGCGCAGAACATCGTGACTCACCGCGATGAGCACGGCGCCTTCAAAACCCGCGCGGCGCTGAAAAAAGTCGCACGTCTGGGCGAAAAAACCTTCGAACAGGCCGCCGGTTTCTTGCGCGTGATGAACGGCGACAACCCGCTGGATTCGTCGGCGGTTCACCCGGAAGCCTATCCGCTGGTGCAGCGCATTGCCGCTGAAACCGACCGCGACATCCGCTCGCTGATCGGTGATGCAAGCTTCCTCAAGCGTCTGGATCCGAAGAAATTCACCGACGAAACCTTCGGTCTGCCGACCGTGACCGACATCCTCCAGGAACTGGAAAAACCCGGCCGCGACCCGCGTCCGGAGTTCAAGACTGCCGAGTTCCAGGAAGGCGTCGAAGACCTGAAAGACCTGCAACTGGGGATGATCCTCGAAGGCGTCGTCACCAACGTGACCGCGTTCGGCGCATTCGTCGATATCGGCGTGCATCAGGACGGTCTGGTGCACATCTCGGCGCTGTCGGAGAAATTCATCAAGGATCCGCGTGAAGCGGTGAAGGCCGGTGACGTGGTGAAAGTGAAGGTCATGGAAGTCGACATCCCGCGCAAACGCGTTGGCCTGTCGATGCGCATGGGCGACACCCCCGGCGAGAAAATCGACGGTGCCCGTGGTTCGCGTCCGGGCTCGGCGCAGCGCCAGCCTTCGAACAATGCGCCACGCAAGGAAACCTCGACCGCCGCACCAGTGAACAACGCGATGGCCTCGCTGTTCGCCAACGCCAAGCAGTTGAAGAAACGCTGATGGAAATTCCGGCCGGGCTCGTCGAGAGCGCGTTTTTCAAGCTGTTGGGCTGCCGCCTGCACAGCCTGGAAACCGGGGTGGCGCAAGTCGCCCTGGTGCTGGAACCGGAACTGCGCAATCGCGGCGGCAAATTGCACGGTGGCGCGCTGTTCAGTCTGGTCGACATCGCCATGGGGCTGGCCTGTTCCAGCACCCACGGCTTTGATCAGCAGAGCGCGACCATCGAGTGCAAGATCAACTATATCCGCGCCGTTTCCGACGGTGAGGTGCTGTGCACGGCGCGGGTGATTCACCCGGGCCGCCGCACGTTGGTGGTCGAAGCCGACGTGATGCATGGCGACAAACTGGTCGCAAAAGCGCAAGGCACGTTCGCTGTCCTGTAGCTAGACGCCATCAATTTGAGTTAATTTCGGCGCAACGAATCCTGTGGGAGCTGCCGCAGGCTGCGATCTTTTGATTTTGTTTTTCAATAGCAAGATCAAAAGATCGCAGCCTGCGGCAGCTCCTACAGGTATGTGTGCGGCTGACCGGCTAGAAAAACCAGGCGATAACGCCAGTTTCAACTTCACCCTTGTAGACCGTCCTGCCCACCCCCATATTGGGGCGACTGACGCGTGAAGGAATCCAAATTGAGCGAACTTCTCAACCGCCGCCTGGCTCTGCTCGGCGAGCGCGCTAACCTCTCTCTGCTCGAGCAGTGCCTGCACGGTATCGAACGTGAATGCCTGCGCGTGACCAGCGAAGGTCGCCTGGCGCAAACGCCGCACCCCGAAGCCTTGGGTTCCGCGCTGACCAACGAACAGATCACCACCGACTACTCCGAGTCGCTGCTGGAATTCATCACGCCCGCCCTGCCGGATCCGGCTGATACCTTGGCGAGCCTGGACAAGATTCACCGTTTTGCCTACAGCAAACTCGGCAACGAGTACCTGTGGAGTCCATCGATGCCGTGCCCGTTGCCGGCCGAGGAAGACATCCCGATCGCCTATTACGGCACCTCCAACATCGGTCAGCTCAAATACGTCTACCGCAAGGGCCTGGCCCTGCGTTACGGCAAGACCATGCAGTGCATCGCCGGGATTCACTACAACTTCTCCCTGCCGGAAAAGCTCTGGCCGCTGCTGCGCGAGACCGAAGGGTTTGTCGGCACTGATCGCGATTTTCAGTCGTTTTCCTACATCGCGCTGATCCGTAATTTCCGTCGTTACAGCTGGCTGCTGATGTACCTGTTCGGTGCATCGCCTGCGCTGGACGCCGGTTTCCTGCGCGGTCGTTCGCATCAGCTGGAACAGCTCGATCCGGACACCTTGTATCTGCCGTACGCCACCAGCCTGCGCATGAGCGACCTCGGTTACCAGAGCAACGCCCAGGCCGGTCTGACCCCGTGCTACAACGATCTGGCGAGCTACACCGACAGCCTGCGCAAAGCCGTGGCCACGCCGTACGCGCCGTACGTTGAAGTCGGCACGCACCAGGATGGCGAGTGGGTGCAACTCAACACCAACATCCTGCAGATCGAAAACGAGTACTACTCCAACATCCGCCCGAAACGCGTGACCTACACCGGCGAGCGGCCGATTCAGGCGCTGGTGGCCCGTGGCATTCAGTACGTCGAAGTGCGTTGCCTGGACATCAACCCGTTCCTGCCAATGGGCATCGACCTCACCGAGTCGCGCTTCCTCGACGCGTTCCTGCTGTATTGCGCGCTGAACGATAGTCCGCTGCTGACCAACACGTCGTGCGGCAACGCCACATCGAACTTCCTCAGCGTGGTCAAGGAAGGTCGTCGTCCGGGTCTGCAATTGCAGCGTGACGGTGAGTCGGTGGAGATGAAGACCTGGGCAGCCGAACTGCTGGAACAAATTGCCCCTCTGGCGGCGTTGCTGGATCAAAGCCATGGCGGCGATGCCCACAGCAAGGCGCTGGATGCACAACTGGCCAAGGTCAACGACCCGTCCCTGACGCCATCCGCGCAAGTGCTGGCGGCGATGGCTGAGCACAAGGAAAGCTTTGCGCAGTTCTCGTTGCGTCAGAGCCAGGCGCATGCGGAGTTTTTCCGTAGTGAGCCTTTGGCGGCGGATGAGCAGGCGAAGTTCGAGGAGCTGGCGCGTACGTCGCTGGCAGCGCAGGCTGAGCTGGAGCAGAACGAGGTGGGGGATTTTGACGTGTTTGTTGGGTCGTATCAGGCGAGTATTTTGGCGATCAGCAACTGAAGAGCCCCTCACCCTAACCCTCTCCCAGAGGGAGAGGGGACTGACCGTGTTGTCAGTTCGAGCTACACCGACCTGAACGACCAGGTCGAACTCAGGATTTGAAAAGCCCCCGATCTGCTCCCTTTCCCCCTCTCCCATTGGGAGAGGGCTGGGGTGAGGGGCTGGATCTCAATGACACAACTTTTCTCGAACACATCTCCCGCTTAGATTTTTCCGCTCATAAGCTCATTCTAAAAAGTTATTTATTTACCGATTCTTAGATCATTTAGTCTCCTTTCACGCCGACGCTCGGTCGCCTGATATGGAGCTGTTCAATGAAACTGAATTTCCCGCTTCGCCTGCTCGCCGTAGCCTCCTTGGCTACCGCAAGTTTCCTGGCTCAGGCCGCCGACCTCACCGTCGCTTACCAAACCACTGTTGACCCGGCGAAAGTCGCTCAGGCCGACGGCGCTTACGAAAAAGCCACCAAAGCCGACATCGCCTGGCGCAAGTTCGATAACGGCGCCGACATCATCGCCGCCATCGCCTCCGGTGACGTGCAGATCGGCTACCTCGGCTCGAGCCCGCTGACTGCCGCGATCACCCGCAAAGTCCCGGTCGAAACCTTCCTCATCGCCACGCAGATCGGCGCCGCTGAAGCACTGGTCGCTCGCGACGGTTCCGGCATCAAGACCCCGCAAGATCTGATCGGCAAGAAAATCGCCGTGCCGTTCGTGTCCACCGGTCACTACAGCCTGCTCGCCGCGCTGAAACACTGGAACATCGATCCAGCGAAAGTCACCGTGCTCAACCTCGCGCCGCCAGCGATCATCGCGGCGTGGAAACGCGGTGACATCGACGCCACTTACGTGTGGGATCCGGCGCTGGGCGTGGCCAAGGAAAACGGCAAAGTACTGATCACTTCCGGCGAGCTGGCCAAGTTCGGCGCGCCGACTTTCGACGCGTGGATCGTGCGCAAGGACTTCGCCGAGAAGCATCCGGAAATCGTCACCGCCTTCGCCAAGGTCACCCTCGACGCCTACGCCGACTACCGCAAAGACCCGAAAGCCTGGCTCGCCAATCAGTCCAACGTCGACAAACTGGTGAAACTCTCCGGCGCCAAGGCCAGCGACATTCCGTTGCTGCTGCAAGGCAACGTCTACCCGCTGGCGGCGGATCAGGTCGTCAGCCTCGGCGCGCCGACCACCAAAGCCATCACCGACACCGCCGCGTTCCTCAAGGAGCAAGGCAAGGTCGAAGCCGTTCTGCCGGACTACGCGCCGTACGTCAGCGCCAAATACATCACCAACTGATCGGGAGTTAACTGCGATGGCCTTGCTACAGCTGGAGCGCATCAGCGCACAGTACCCGGGCAGCCCGACACCGGTGCTGGCGGATATTTCTCTGACCCTGGGGCCTCAGCAATTGCTGGTCGCCCTCGGCCCGTCCGGCAGTGGCAAGACTTCGCTGTTGAACCTGATTGCCGGTTTCGTCGAACCGAGTGCCGGGCGCATCACCCTCGACGGCGTACCGGTCAAAGGCCCGAGCGCCGAACGTGGCGTGGTGTTCCAGGACGATGCTTTGCTGCCCTGGCAGGATGTGTTGGCCAATGTCGCGTTCGGTCTGGAACTGGCTGGTGTCGCCAAAGACAAGCGCGAAAAGATCGCCCGCGAAATGCTCGCACTGGTTGACCTCTCCGGTTTCGAAAGCCGTCGTATCTGGCAGCTTTCCGGTGGCCAGAAACAACGCGTCGGCCTCGCCCGCGCCCTCGCCGCTGATCCGCGCGTATTGCTGATGGACGAACCCTTCGGCGCCCTCGACGCGTTCACCCGCGAACAGATGCAGGAGTTATTACTGCAAGTCTGGCAGCGCACGGCCAAGCCGGTTTTCCTGATTACCCATGACATTGAAGAAGCGGTATTCCTCGCCACTGACCTGATTCTGCTCGCGCCGAATCCGGGGCAGATCGTGGAGCGTCTGCACTTGGACTTCGGTCAGCGTTACGCCGCCGGTGAGTCCGCCCGCGCGATCAAATCCGATCCGCGTTTTATCGAAACCCGCGAACACGTGCTGAGCAAAGTGTTCTCGCAACGCAGCGCCGGGCAACGGCAGGAGCGCGCATGAGCAGTTACGACGTTTCCTCGGCGGCGGTAAAACCCGCCACCGCGTCGGTGGCGATTCCGCTGCGCCGCAGCCTCAGTACACGCTGGATAAGCCTGCTGACGTTGTTCGCTTTGTTGGCCATCTGGTGGGCGGTGACTGCTACTGGATTGATCGAACCGCTGTTCCTGCCACCCCCCTCCGCCGTGCTGCAAAAGGGCTGGTTGCTGGCGACCACGGGCTATATGGATTCGACGTTGTGGCAGCACCTCGGCGCGAGCCTGAGCCGCATCGGTCTGGGCCTCGGTTTTGCGATTCTGACTGCCGTACCGGTGGGCATCGCGATCGGCGCCAACCGTATCGCCCGTGGCGTGCTCGATCCGCTGATCGAGTTCTACCGCCCTATTCCGCCGCTGGCTTATCTGCCGCTGATCGTGATCTGGTGCGGCATCGGCGAGTTGTCGAAAGTGCTGCTGATCTATCTGGCGATTTTCGCGCCCATTGCCATCGCTACTGCCACCGGCGTGCGCACGGTTGATCCAGCGAAATTGCGTGCGGCGCAGTCGTTAGGTGCGACGCGTTTGCAGCTGATTCGTCATGTGATTTTGCCGAGCGCGTTGCCGGACATTTTGACGGGCGTGCGCATTGGTCTGGGGGTTGGTTGGTCGACGCTGGTCGCGGCTGAACTGATCGCCGCCACCAGCGGTTTGGGCTTCATGGTGCAGTCGGCCGCGCAATTCCTGGTCACCGATGTGGTGGTGCTGGGGATTCTGGTCATCGCCCTGATCGCCTTCACCATGGAAATGGGCCTGCGCGCCCTGCAGCGCAAACTGGTGCCGTGGCACGGCCAGGCCCACTAAAGCATTTTTTGAATCACCCCCTGTAGGAGCTGCCGCAGGCAGCTCCTACAGGGGGTGATTATCCGGAATTTAAGAGAAAGACCATGAGCAGCCTCAACATCACCCCGTTAAGCTCGGCCCTAGGCGCGCAAATCAGCGGCGTCGACATCAGCCAGCCGTTGACCCTGGAACACCGCGACGCCATCGAACAGGCGCTGCTCAAGTATCAAGTGTTGTTCTTCCGCAACCAGCCAATCGAGCCTTCGCAACAGGCACGTTTCGCCGCCTATTTCGGCGACCTGCACATTCACCCGATCTACCCAAACGTACCGGAACAACCGGAAGTGCTGATCCTCGACACCGCCGTCACCGACGTGCGCGACAACGCGATCTGGCACACCGACGTGACCTTCCTGCCGACACCTGCGATGGGCGCCGTGCTCAGTGCAAAGCTGTTGCCGGAATTCGGTGGCGATACCTTGTGGGCCAGCGGGATTGCAGCTTATGAAGCGCTGTCAGCGCCGCTGAAAGGCTTGCTCGAAGGGCTGACCGCGACTCACGATTTCACTCGCTCGTTTCCGCTGGAGCGCTACGGCAATACGCCTGAAGCGCTGGCGCAGTGGGAAGAAGCTCGACGCAAGAATCCACCGCTGTCGCACCCGGTGATTCGTACGCATCCGGTCAGCGGGCGGCGCTCGTTGTTCGTCAATGAAGGCTTCACCTCGAAGATCAATGAGCTGTCGGAAACCGAGAGCGAGGCGATTCTGAAGTTTCTGTTTGCCCACGCGACGCGGCCGGAATTCACCATTCGCTGGCGCTGGCAAAAGGACGACATTGCGTTCTGGGATAACCGCGTGACGCAGCATTACGCGGTGGATGATTATCGGCCGGAGCGGCGGGTGATGCAGCGGGCGACGGTGTTGGGGGATGTGCCGTTTTTTCGTTGAGACGTTTTAAAGCCAAAAGCCCCTCACCCTAACCCTCCCGAAACGTCGGACCGCCCCGAGGGAGAGGGGACTGACCGAGGTGTTTGTACGAGCTACATCGACCTGAAATGTCGGGTTGAATTCAAGTTTTGAAAGGCATGAAGATCTGCTCCCTTTCCCCCTCGCCCGCCTGGGGGAGAGGGCTGGGGTGAGGGGGTTGGATCTTGCTGACCCAACCCAATCTTCATCACTCCGCCGTCGAAGGCTTCTCCCAAAGATTGATCCCGCCCTCTTGGGCAAACCGGTCAATCTCTGCCAACTCTTCAGCACTGAAACTCAAATTCTTCAACGCCCCGACGTTCTCGATAATCTGCTCCGGCCGGCTCGCACCAATCAGCGCCGACGTCACCCGAGGATCGCGCAGCGTCCACGCCAACGCCAATTGCGCCAGGCTCTGGCCACGACGCTTGGCGATTTCATTCAACGCCCGCACATGAGCAATGTTGGCCTCGGACAGGTGCGAAGCCTGCAACGAACCACCACCCGGACGATTGACCCGCGCATCCGCCGGCACGCCATTGAGGTATTTGTCGGTGAGCAGACCTTGCGCCAACGGGGTAAACGCGATCACGCCGGTGCCGAGTTCATCGGTGGTATCCAGCAGGTCTTTTTCCACCCAGCGATTGAGCAGGTTGTACGCCGGTTGGTGGATCAACAGCGGCACTTTCCACTCTTTCAACAGCGCCGCGATCTCACGGGTTTTCACCCCCGAGTACGACGAGATACCGATGTACAACGCCTTGCCCTGCTGCACGGCTGTAGCCAGGGCGCTGGCGGTTTCTTCCAGCGGGGTGTCCGGGTCGAAGCGGTGGGAATAGAAGATATCCACATAGTCCAGACCGAGGCGTTGCAGGCTCTGGTCGAGGCTGGCCAGCACGTATTTACGCGAGCCACCGCCCTGGCCGTAAGGGCCGGGCCACATGTCCCAACCGGCCTTGCTGGAGATGATCAGTTCGTCGCGGTACTGCTTGAAGTCTTCGCGCAGCAGACGACCGAAATTGATCTCGGCGCTGCCATACGGCGGGCCGTAATTGTTGGCCAGGTCGAAGTGGTTGATACCCAGATCAAACGCTGTGCGCAGCAAGGCGCGCTGGGTGTCGATCGGCGTGCTGTCGCCAAAGTTGTGCCACAGACCCAGCGACAGCGCCGGCAGTACCAGACCACTGCGCCCGACGCGGCGGTAAGGGATGGAGTCGTAGCGGTTTTCGGCAGCGGTGTAAGTCATCGAATCCTCTCTTGTCTGTCTTGAAATGGGTGTCGACTTCATCGCTAGCAGGCTAGCTCCCACATTGGAATGCAGTCTCCTGTGGGAGCTAGCCTGCTAGCGATTGGGTGCTACAAAAATCTATTGCCGGGTCGAGCCAGGCCAAGGTTCTCGCGCAACGTCCGGCCTTCGTATTCAGTTCTGAACAACCCACGCCGTTGCAGTTCCGGGAGCACGCCATTGGCGAAGTCTTCGAGACCGCCCGGCAAGTGGGGTACCAGCACGTTGAAGCCGTCCGCCGCGCCCTGTTCGAACCACTCCTGCAAGCGATCAGCGATCTGCTCCGGTGTACCGACCAGGCTGTAATGCCCGCGCCCGCCGGCAATCTTGCGACCGAGTTCGGCGAGGGTCAGGTTCTCCCGGCCCGCCAGTTCAGTGAGCAATATCTGCCGGCTCTGCTGACCGCTTTCGGTCAGCGGCAACTCCGGCAACGGCCCGTCCAGCGGGTACTTCGACAAATCGAAGTTACCCAGCATACGCCCAAGCAAGGCAACGCCAACCTCGGGTTCGACTAATTGCTGAAACGTTTCACATTTTTCCTGTGCTTCGGCTTCGCTGCCGCCGACCACGACAAAAACCCCGGGCATGATTTTCAGCGAATCGGCGCTGCGCCCGTACTTGGGCAGACGTCCCTTGAGGTCGGCGTAAAACGCTTGGGCACTGGCCAGCGAAGTCTGTGCGGTGAACACCACTTCAGCGGTTTGCGCCGCCAATTCGCGCCCGGTTTCCGAAGAGCCAGCCTGAACAATCACCGGTTGCCCCTGCGGCGAACGCGCAACGTTCAGCGGGCCTTTGACCTGGAAGTGCTCGCCGACGTGATCCAGCACATGCAGTTTCGACGGGTCGTAATACGCCCCACTGGCCTTGTCGCGCGCAAACGCATCATCCTCCCAACTGTCCCAAAGCCCGGTCACTACCTGATGAAATTCGCGCGCACGGCTGTAGCGTTCGGCATGGCCGATATGCTCATCACGACCAAAATTCAGCGCCTCGGCAGCATTGTCCGAGGTCACCAGATTCCACCCCGCTCGGCCGCCTGATAAGTGATCTAGCGAGGCGAATTTGCGCGCCACGTGATACGGCTCGTTGTAGCTGGTGGTTGCCGTCGCAATCAGGCCGATGTGTTCGGTCACGGCACTCAGCGCCGAGAGCAACGTCAGCGGTTCAAAATGATCCGACCGCGCCATACGACTGGCGATGTCCTGAGTCGGCGCGGCGACGCTGTCAGCGACAAACAACGCATCGAACTTCGCCGCCTCGGCAATCTGCGCCAGTTGTTTGTAGTGGGTGAAATCCAGGCCGGCGTTGGCCGGCACCTCCGGATGACGCCACGCCGCCACGTGGTGCCCGGTGGCCATGAGAAACGCGCCGAGTTTCAACTGTCTGCTCATCTCAAAAATCCTTGCGCAGTTGCACGCCGAAGTAGCGCTCGTCATCCCGTGGCACGGCGCGATAAATGTAATTGCCGCCGCTGGCGAGCAATGGCGAATAGGACTTGTCGGTGAGGTTCTTGCCCAGCAGCGCGACGCGCCAGCCGTTGCTGTAATCGGCCAGAGCGACGCTGGCGTTCCACAGGCCGTAGGCGCCCTGCTTGGTGTCGGGATTCTGGCTGATGTCGTACTGCACTTCGCTCTGCCAGCTGTAGTCGGTGCCGAGTTCGATATCCAGACCGTTATCCAGCGGGATGCTGTAGTCGGCGCGCACGTAGCTTTTCCAGTCCGGGCTGAACGGCAGCGGTTTGCCGTTAACGTTGCACGACGCCGCCGCGCCCGCCGGGCAGGCGAATTCGTCGATGCGCGCGCGGGTGTAAGCCAGCGCTCCGGACAGCTTCAATTGCTGAGTGGCCTGCAAGGCGTAATCGAGTTCGACGCCTTCGGTACTGACACTGCCGGCGTTGATCAGACGCGTCACAACCTGGCCGGCGACGGTGTCGAAGAAGTTCGCCTGATAGTTGTCGTACTCGCTGTGGAACACCGCGAGGTTGGTGGTCAGGCGATTGTTCCAGCTCGTCGCTTTGATCCCCGCTTCCCAGGTGTTGGAGGTTTCCGGTTTCAGTGCTTCGGTATCACGCGGCTGCATATTGAAGAACACGTTGTAGGCCGGGCCTTTGTAACCGCGCGAATAGGTCAGATACGTAGTGACGGCGTCGCTCAAGTCGTATTGCACACCGAGGCGGCCGGACCAGCCGTCTTCGTCGACAGAACCTGAGCTGCTGGTCGCCGGTTGGATACCGCTGACCGTGGTCGCGGAGGTCGAAACGCGGCGGTGATCGTATTCGAGATCATCGTGGGTGTAGCGCAGGCCGGCGATGCCGCGAAAGTCCGACGTGAAGTTCAGCGTGCTCTCCCCGAACACCGCATAGCTGTCGCTGCTGGTGCTGTAATCAGCGACGCCGCGATCGGTGCGCGTGGTCGTTGTCAGCGTGCGCTGATAGGTCTCGTCGTCCTTGCCGTGCATGTAGAACAGACCGCCGACGTATTCGAGGAACTCGCCCTTCGGCGAGGCCAGACGCAACTCTTGCGAGTATTGATCGAAGGCCAGATCGCCCTTGTCCGCGGTGCCGGGGAACGCGGCTGTCACGGTACCGAGACGGTCACCATCCTGATACTGGGTGTTGTCCCAGCCGCGCCATGCGGTGATCGACGTCAGTGTGTAATCGCCCAGTTGCCAGTCGAGTTGGCCGGACAGGCCTTTGTTGATGTCCTCAACGTGTGAGCGGGTGTCGGTGTTGATGTCACGGTTGTGGCTGCTCGCATTGACCGGGCTCAGCGCATTGGCGAAGGCCGGGGTCAGCGACTTGCTGACAACGCCATTGGGACCGTCGTCGTGGGACTGCATGTAATCGGCGATCAAGGTGAAGGTGACGTCGTCATTCGGGGTGAATTCGAGTTTTCCGCGCACGCCACGATGGTTGTAGCCGTTGACCTCTTGACCGTTGTGTTGGTTGTCGACGTTGCCGTCGTAGGTGCCGAACAGCGTGCTGATCGAGCCTTTCAGCGTGTCCGGTATCAGGCTGCCGCCAATGCCGAAACGGGTGCGGCTTTCGTTGCCGCTGTAATACGACTGATCGATGTAACCGTGGGTCTCGGCGGTGGGTGCCTTGCTGGTGATGTTGAGTACACCGGCCGAAGCGTTTTTGCCAAACAGCGTGCCTTGCGGGCCGCGCAATACTTCGACGCGTTCCAGATCCAGCAGATCGAGCGTGGACTGACCCGGCCGCGCATACACCACGCCATCGATCACCGTCGCCACGGTCGGCTCGACGCCCGGCGAGGTGGAAATCGTACCGACGCCGCGCACGAATAACGAGGTGTCCTTGTTCGATGCGCCGGTGCGGAAATTCAGCGACGGCACTTGCTGGACGATACTGGCCACGCCGTTGCGGTTGTCGCGCTCAAGCTGTTCGCCGTCGATCACCGAGACCGCCACGGGCACTTTTTGCAGCGACTCTTCGCGGCGCGTGGCGGTGACGGTCACCGATTTGAGAGTCGGCTCCTGATCACTGCTCTCGGCAGCGAATGCGTTAGGCAGCGGCAGTGCCGCCAACCCCGTGAATAACCAGCCAGCCGCACGGATCGACTGCGCCAGTGTGTGTGTCGCCCCAGGAATGTTGTGCATGTTTGCCCGCTCGAAATTAGCCCTTAACCGCTGCCGTTCTGCGACGACAGCGCCTGAATCGGTGTCTTGGGCATTCGCTCGAGCGAGTAGCAGACAGCGCGCTTTGTTAGCGCTACCATCGACAGTATTGGCAAGCCGCACATAGAGCGTCCAATACTGAAAAATTACTTTTATATGCGATTTGGTTTTTAAGAAGGATCGAGCCTTGAGCGAAGAAAAACCCCGCAAACGCCGTGGCGCCGGACGCGTGACCTTGAATGCTGTGGCACGTGAGGCTGGGGTTTCGGCGATTACCGTGTCGCGCTATTTCAATCAGCCCGAACAAGTTTCGCCCGAGCGCCGCGAGCGGATTGCGACGGTGGTGGCGGAGTTGGGTTACGTACCGAATCTGGTGGCCGGCGGATTGGCTTCGGCGCGGGGCAAAATCGTCGGCATGGTCATCCCGAACATCTCCGGGCCGATCTTCGCCAATACCATTCAGGGTTTCAGCGATACGCTTAGTCGCCATGGCTATCAGCTGTTGCTGGCGTCGAGTTACTTCAGTACCGAGCAGGAAGAAAACGCCGTGCGCGCGTTTCTCGGCTGGTCGCCGGCGGCGCTGGTGCTGACCAGTCACTTTCACAGTGCCGGCACGGAAAAGATGATCGCCGAAGCGGATATTCCGGTGATTGAAACCTGGGATTACCAGCCGGATCGTGAGCCGATGCAGATCGGCTTTTCGCATTTTGAAGTGGGCGTGACGGCCGCCAGATATCTACTCGGAAAAGGCTACCAACGTATCGCCTTCGTGCAGAACAGCGCTGCGGGCGACTTCAGCGCACTGGAGCGCCGCGACGGTTACGCGGCGACCTTGCGCGAATCCGGCCTAGATCCTTGGGTCTTCGCCCCTGACGCTGATCGCGCACCATTCGAGGCCGGCAAACAGGCGATGGACGCCCTGATGAGCGCCTCAGCGCGCCCCGACGCGATCATCTTCGCCAACGACAACCTCGCCGCCGGCGGCCTGCTCGCCGGGCAACGCGCGGGTTTGAAAATCCCAGAAGACTGTGCCGTTCTCGGCTTCGGCGATTACCCGTTCGCCGAGATGCTGCTACCAAGTCTGAGCACAATCAAACCACCGGCACTGGAGATCGGCGTACTGGCTGCAACCCGCGTACTGGAAAGCCTTGGCGTGTTGCCGAGCGACGAGGTGCAGCGGCTGAACCTGCTGCAGTGCCAAGTCATCGAACGGGAAAGCATCTGAGGAATATGGCAGAGGCTGGATTGGCTATGCTCTAAAGAACACCGAGGTGGCCCTTTCGCGAGCAGGCTCGCTCCCACAGGGATTTCCTGTGTACATGAAATTTATGTCCAGTCGAGTTTCATTGTGGGAGCGAGCCTCCTCGCGAAGGGGCTCTTCCCGGCACTGCACCTCCATCAGGCAGAACGCCCCATGCACACCGCCATTATCATTTTCTTCGGCCTGGTCCTGCTCGCGCTGATGCTCTACATCGGCGAGCGCATCGGTTTCAGCCGCCAGACCATGGCCTACGGCTTCGCCGCCCTGTGGCTGGCATTGACGGTGATTAATGGCGCGGTGGGAGTGGTGCATGCCGGCCAGTCCGTGGGTTCGGAAATAGCGATTGGCAGTGCGGTATTCGGCGTGCCGATGGCGGCAATGGTGTTGTTCATGGTGCTGAGCGCCGAGTCCTGAACGGACCCGACGCTCAGGCGCCGATCAACGTACCAAGTGCAGGAACTGCATGTGGCGTTCGTACTGGTCGAGGATGTCGTTGATGATCTGCTCTTTGGTGTAACCGACCAGATCGTAGTCCTGACTGCCCTCGCTCAAATGCACTTCGGCGCGGTAGTAGCGACGATTGTTGAGCTGCTTCGAGCCCATCCCGCCACGCGCGAACGACGGCGTGAAGTAGCCGCGCATCTGCACCTGATAGATGAACGGATGCGCATCACCATGGCCGATTTCCAGGCTGACGCTGTCATTCGCCGGATCCGGCTGGGTGACCACGTTGAGGCCTTTCTCGACGAACACCGCCGTCACTTCTTCAATCGCCGGACGCACCGTGGTGTCCATGAAGCGGTACACCTCGTCCCGCGACGGGAAGTGCACAGCCTGACTCAAGCGCTGGCGCCAGCCGCCCGTGCCGCGCCGCGAACCGGAGACCGGTGCCAGCGAATGCAACTGCGCGATCTGCTTCTGCGACTCCAGATAGAACGCCTTGTGCAGGCCCCACATCATCAGCAACAGAATCAGCGAGAACGGCAACGACGTCAGCACCACCGCCGATTTCAACGCATCGATGCTGCCGGAGAACAGCAGCGCACTGGTGATCAGCGCGGTCATCGCGCCCCAGAACACCCGCAGCCATTTCGGCCCGTCTTCGTCCGGGGTGCCGCCCTTGGCCGACAGCGTCGAAAGCACCACGGTGCCGGAATCGGCAGACGTGACGAAGAACACGAAGCTGATAAACACCGTCACAGCGATGACGGTTTTGCTCCATGGGTAGGTTTCCAGCAGCAGGTAAATACTCATCGACGGATTGTCGATGGCCGACATGCCCAGCGCGCTCATGCCGTGATTGAGCACCTGATCGATTGCGCTGTTGCCGAAAATCGACATCCACGCGAGGGTGAAACCGAGCGGAATCAACAACACACCGAAAACGAATTCGCGGATGGTGCGGCCACGGGAAATTCGTGCGATGAACAGGCCCACAAATGGCGACCATGCAATCCACCAGGCCCAGTAGAACACTGTCCAGCCACCGAGCCAGTCGCTCGGTTTGTCGTAGGCGTAGAGGTCGAAACTCTTCATCGGCAAGGCGCCGAGGTAGTCGCCCAAGTTCTGGATCAGGGTGTTGAGCAGGTGCTGGGTGGGACCGGCGAACAACACGAACAGCAGCAGCGCACAGGCCAGCAGCATGTTGATGTCGGACATCACCCGCACGCCTTTATCGACGCCGGAGACGGCCACGATGATCGCCGCGCCCATCATCAGCGTGATCAGGCCGACCTGAATCCACTGGGTGTGCGCGATGCCGAACAGGTAGTCGAGACCGGAGTTGAGGTGCAGCACCCCAAAGCCCATGTCCGCGCCCAGACCGAACACCGTGGCAATGATGCCGAAGCCATCCACTGCGTAACCGATCGGGCCGTTGATGCGTTTGCCGATCAGCGGATACAGCGCCGACCGCAGGGCCAGCGGCAGGTTGTGGCGGTAAGCGAAATACGCCAGCGCCATGCCGACGAAGGCAAACACGCCCCAGCCATGCAGGCCCCAGTGCAGAAACAGAATCTGCATGGCCTGACGCGCCGCATCCGCCGTACCCGCCTCACCTTGCGGTGGCTGCAGCATGTGGGTCAGCGGTTCAGAGACGCAGAAGAAGAACAGCGTGATGCTGATCCCGGCGGCGAACAGCATGCCGGCCCAGGACAGGTAACTGAATTCGGGCTCGTCGTGGTCGGCACCGAGTTTTATCTTGCCGTAGCCGGATAAGGCGGTGACCACCACGAAGACCAGATACAGGGTCATCGCGAGCATGTAATACCAGCCGACCGTATTGGCCGCCCAGTTTTGCGCTTCCAGCAGCCAGGCGCCGGCCTGCTCAGGCATGGCGATAACAACGAGACCAAACAGCAGAATGACCGTCGCGGCGAAGTAGAACACCGGCGGATTCATGCGCACCAGACCGCTGGCGGGGGTAGACGATGCACTCATGAAACGTGCACCTCGAGGGGTTGAAACGTGGCTGAAATGATCGGACTCAGCAAAGGCAAGCCTCCTGTTGTGAGCGGGCAGCGAACCACCGGTTTAACTTGAATGAACGTTCAAGTTAAACATGGATGGGGTGGTAAGGACTAATCGTACGGCTAGGCGGTAGTTTTCCTACGCTAGCTCAAGGATGGGTATGACGTGGGTTTGAGGGTATTCGTTCAATAGCCCCTCACCCTAGCCCTCTCCCGGAGGGAGAGGGGACTGATTGGGGGATATTGGGGAGATACGCCGACATGATCCTGCTGTACCGAATCCATCATCGACTCGGTGTTTCAGGTCGATGTATGACGCAAGACACCTCGGTCGGCTCCCTCTCCCTCCGGGAGAGGGCTGGGCGGGCGGCGTTCCGATGAGGGTTTGCTTTGCCCCCTACTTCTGCGTCCCGTCATCATGCTGCAAATTCGCCTGGGTCAAATTGCACCCCGCCGGCACACTGCGCGTCAGCCAGACATTGCCGCCAATGGTCGACCCCTTGCCAATGGTGATCCGCCCGAGAATCGTCGCCCCGGCATAAATCACCACATCATCTTCAACGATCGGATGACGCGGATGACCTTTCTGCAACTGCCCGTCTTCATCCGCCGGGAAGCGTTTGGCGCCCAACGTCACGGCCTGATAAATCCGCACGCGCTCACCAATGATCGCGGTCTCGCCGATCACCACACCCGTGCCGTGATCGATAAAGAAACTACGGCCGATCTGCGCGCCCGGATGGATATCGATACCGGTCGCCGAATGGGCGATTTCCGCGCTGATCCGCGCCAGCAGCGGCAGCCCGGCACGATACAAATGATGAGCGAGGCGATGGTGAATCACCGCCAGAATCCCCGGATAGCACAGCAGCACTTCATCAACACTGCGCGCTGCCGGATCACCGTGATAGGCCGCCAACACATCGCTGTCGAGCAGCGCGCGCAGGCCCGGTAAAGCCAAGGCAAAATCCTGCACGATCTGAATGGCGCGGGCCTCGACTTCAGTATCGGCCTGCGCGCTGTGGCGGGCAACGTAACGCAGCTCCAGACGGGTCTGCGCCAGCAGCGCATTCAACGCCACATCAAGGGTGTGGCCGACGTAAAAGTCTTCGCTTTCTTCACGCAGATCCACTGGCCCCAGACGCATCGGGAACAACGCCCCACACAGTGCTTCGAGAATCTCCGCCATCGCCGCCCGCGACGGCAACTCGCGACCACCCTGCTCGCCGGACGCCCGGCCGTTCTGTGCCCGCCACTGATCCCGCGCGCTGCGCAGTTGACTGACGATGGTCTGCAATTGCCAATGGCTGGAACGCTCGCTCACGGTAAAGACTCCTCACGGGCGGCCGGACTGTCTGGCCGCGTCAACGGCGACTACTTTACGGCATGGTCGCGAGAGCGAATTAAGAACCGATAGTGCTGGCCTCAGTTCATTTGGCTATAAGCGATTCACGGTTGCCCCTGCAAAAGCCCGTGCCTATAGTCCTTTCATCTTTCTCCTCCAGTACGGACTCATGATCAAACAACAGCTGGACCGCTTTAACCGTCTCGACCTGCTCGGCCACCCGACGCCGCTGGAAAAACTCGAACGCCTGTCCGCCTGGCTCGGCCGCGAGGTGTACATCAAGCGTGATGACCTGACGCCGCTGGCCATGGGCGGCAACAAGCTGCGCAAGCTCGAATACCTCGCTGCCGACGCTCTCGCGCAAGGCGCCGACACGCTGATCACCGCCGGCGCGCTGCAATCGAACCACGTTCGCCAGACCGCCGCACTCGCCGCCAAATTGGGCCTAGGTTGCGTGGCGCTGCTGGAAAATCCGCTGGGCACTGACGACAGCAACTACACCGGCAACGGCAACCGCCTGCTGCTGGATCTGTTCGACACCAAGGTCGAACTGGTCGACAACCTCGACAACGCCGACGACCAACTGGCCGCCCTCGCCGCACGTCTGCGCAGCAACGGCAAGAAGCCATATCTGGTGCCAATCGGCGGCTCCAATGCCCTCGGCGCGCTCGGTTACGTGCGTGCCGGTCTGGAACTGGCCGAGCAGATCAAGGACACCGGTCTGGATTTCGCTGCGGTGGTACTCGCCTCGGGCAGTGCCGGAACGCACAGCGGTCTGGCCTTGGCGTTGAGCGAAGTATTGCCCCGATTGCCGGTGATTGGTGTGACCGTTTCGCGCAGTGAAGAAGACCAGCGGCCGAAGGTTCAGGGCCTTGCCGAACGTACGGCGGACCTGCTCGGCGTCGAGCTGCCGGCCAGTTTCAAGGTTGAGCTGTGGGACGAATATTTCGGCCCGCGTTATGGCGAGCCGAATGCCGGGACGTTGGCGGCGGTGAAGTTGCTGGCGAGTCAGGAAGCGCTGTTGCTCGATCCGGTGTACACCGGCAAGGCAATGGCGGGCTTGCTCGATGGCATCGGACGTCAGCGTTTTGATGAAGGCCCGATCATTTTCTTGCACACCGGCGGCGCGCCGGCGTTATTCGCCTACAAGGATTTCCTCTGAGAGATCGCTGATCGTTCCCACGCTCTGCGTGGGAATGCAGCCCGGGACGCTCCGCGTCCCTTTGAGCGCTGGAACGCGGAGCGTCCCTAGAGGCATTACCACGCAGAGCGTGGGAAAGATCTTAATATTCAAATTAGATCTAACAGATTAAATATTAAGTATTTTCAAGTCTAAAGCAGACATCTTATAGTCTCGCCGCAGGCGAATTTCGCGCAAGACGCATAAGCTGCTTTAGGGCACGATAACGCAGGCGCACGAATCACAAATTCGCCAACTTTCCTTAAGCGTCTTCCATAAGAAAACACAGGGGCTTGTCATGAATTTTTCCGCACTACGTCGCAATCTGCTGGTGGGTTCGCTAGGCCTGGCGCTGAGCGCCGGTCTGATCGGCCAGGCAGTGGCCGGTGAGCAGCTGCAACAGATCAAGGACAAAGGCGTTATCAACGTCGGCCTGGAAGGCACTTACCCTCCGTTCAGTTTCGTCGATGCCGACGGCAAGCTGTCCGGTTTCGAAGTCGAGTTGTCCGAAGCGCTGGCGCAAAAACTCGGCGTCAAAGCCAAGATTCAGCCGACCAAGTGGGACGGCATCCTCGCGGCGCTGGAATCCAAGCGTCTGGACGTCGTGGTCAACCAGGTGACCATCTCCGACGAGCGCAAAAAGAAGTATGACTTCTCCGAGCCGTACACCGTTTCCGGTATTCAGGCGCTGGTGCTGAAGAGCAAAGAGTCCGCTCTGAACATCAAGACTGCCAATGACCTGTCCGGTAAAAAAGTCGGTGTAGGCCTGGGCACCAACTACGAACAGTGGGTCCGCGCCAACGTGCCGGGCGCTGACGTACGCACCTACGACGATGATCCGACCAAGTTCGCCGACCTCAACAACGGTCGCACCGACGCCATCCTGATCGACCGTCTGGCCGCACTTGAGTACGCCAAGAAAGCGCCGAAAACCGTCGCTGCCGGCGAAGCCTTCTCCCGCCAGGAAGCCGGTGTTGCCCTGCGTAAAGGCGAGCCTGAACTACTGGCCGCCGTGAACAAGGCCCTCGACGAACTGCGTGCCGACGGCACCCTTGCGAAGCTGTCCACGAAGTACTTCAACGCTGACGTCACTAAATAATGGAAGAAGCTTTCCAACTCGCACTGGACTCCGCGCCCTTTCTGCTCAAGGGCGCGTATTACACGGTAGTCCTCAGCCTCGGCGGGATGTTCTTCGGCTTGCTGCTGGGCTTCGGCCTGGCATTGATGCGCCTGTCGCGCTTCAAATCGGTCAGTTGGCTGGCGCGCATCTACGTGTCGTTCTTTCGCGGCACGCCGTTGCTGGTGCAGCTGTTCGTGATCTATTACGGCTTGCCGCAATTGGGTCTCGAACTGGATCCGCTGCCAGCGGCGCTGATCGGCTTCTCGCTGAACATGGCCGCTTACGCCTGTGAAATTCTGCGCGCCGCGATCGGCTCGATCGAACGTGGCCAGTGGGAAGCCGCCGCGAGCATCGGCATGACCCGCGCGCAAACCCTGCGCCGGGCCATCCTCCCGCAAGCGATGCGCACAGCGTTGCCGCCGCTGGGCAACAGCTTCATTTCGCTGGTCAAGGACACGGCACTGGCCGCCACCATTCAGGTGCCGGAGCTGTTCCGTCAGGCGCAATTGATTACCGCCCGGACTTTTGAAGTCTTCACCATGTATCTTGCCGCCGCGCTGATCTACTGGATTCTGGCCACAGTGCTTTCGCACTTTCAGAACAAGTTGGAAGAGCGGGTCAATCGGCACGACCAGGAGTCCTGACGATGATTGTCGTGGAAAAACTGACCAAGCAATTCAAGGGTCAGGTCGTGCTCAACGGCATCGACCTCGAGGTCAAGGAAGGCGAAGTCGTCGCGATCATCGGCCCCAGCGGTTCGGGGAAAACGACGTTTCTGCGTTGCCTGAATTTTCTTGAACAACCCACCAGCGGCCGGATCAAGGTCGGCGATATCGAGATCGATACCAGCCGCCCGCTGAACCAGCAGCAAAGCCTGGTGCGCAACCTGCGCCAGCACGTGGGCTTCGTGTTCCAGAACTTCAACCTGTTCCCCCATCGCACCGCTTTGGAAAACGTCATCGAAGGCCCGATCGTGGTCAAGAAGATGCCACGCGATGCCGCCATTGTCCTGGGCAAAAAGCTCATGGCCAAGGTGGGTCTCGCCGGCAAGGAAGATGCTTATCCTCGTCGTCTCTCCGGCGGTCAGCAACAGCGCGTGGCGATTGCCCGGGCGCTAGCGATGGAGCCGGAAGTGATCCTGTTCGACGAACCGACTTCAGCGCTCGACCCGGAGTTGGTCGGCGAAGTGCTGGCGACCATCCGTGGCCTTGCGGAAGAGAAACGCACCATGGTGATCGTCACCCACGAAATGGGTTTTGCTCGCGATGTGGCCAACCGTGTGGTGTTTTTCGACAAAGGCGTGATCGTTGAACAAGGCGAAGCCAAAGCATTGTTCGCCAACCCGAAAGAAGAACGCACTAAACAGTTTCTCAGCAAGTTTCTGAATCACGCCTGAGTACTTTTTATCGCTGCATCGGAAACTTCCACGGATGGAAGTTACCTTCAACAAACACCAGCTTTATCCCTTCAGACAAAACATATTCGATGCGCTACATATATATGTTCTGCAACAGATAATGCCCGCCTGCTACCCGCTCCACCCGGCATGACAGCGCTCGAATAAATCCAAGCAAAAAACGCAAAAAAACCGTTAGTTCCGTGGCTCATTTCGTCTTGGCGCTTAGGCATCAGGCCTCAACAGCGTAGGAAGATTCTGATTAATTCGTAATTCACGAATTAACTAACATCGTCTATTGACACCCCATCCCGCAGACTCTTATCTAGTCGCCAACCGGCACCACTTAGTTCAACCAACCCGTATTCAACTTGAATAAAAGTTCAAAGCTTTATTGCCAGTTTATTCACGCCTTTTGTTCTTCCAGAAACGGACTTCGCTGCAAGGCTTCAAGGAGAGAAATCGATGACCCGAACTTCGCATACCCCCGAACTGGCAGCGCCGACCGTAGCGCCAGCGCAAAAAACCGGCATCAATCTGGCCGCCGCCGCCCATCTGGTGGTCGAGGTGTCACCCTATCCCGACATGGATAGCGGAGACCTGATCGAGCTGTTCTGGAACAAATGCTATGTCGCCTCCAGGGTGCTGACAGCGGATGACGTCGGCACGGCAATCAGCCTTCGGGTGCCGGAAAGCTTCATCGCCAACGGCACGACGCGCATTCACTACCGGGTGATGCAGGTCGGTCAGGGGCCGGCGTTATCGGCGGCGACGCGCGTGCAGGTCAAACTGGACTGCCCCGGCGGGCAACCTTCAGCGCTGAGCGGAGACGAAAACCAGCAACTGGCCCCCGTGACCATCCCCGACACCATTCGCCGTCAGGGGGTGAATCCAAACCAGATCAAACGCGGCGTACCGCTGACCATCGAGCCCTACCTGAACATGGCCGAAGATGACGCCATTACCTTACGCTGGGGCGATGTACGCATGGACCTGGCACCGATCACCGCCGCGGATATCGGGCTGCCCATTCAAGTCTGGGTGCCTCCCTCGGTGATTGTCGAAGCGGGCGAAGATCTGCGGCTGGACGTGACGTACTGCATTCTCGATCGGGTCGGCAACAACTCGCGCTGGGCGCCGCCAAGAACGTTGAAGATCGGTTGTGCAAACCCTTATCTGAAAGTGCCCCTCAGGCCAAAACTCATGGCTGCCGAATCGCGTAAAGATTGATCCTCTTCAGCGGATAAGGGGCCCCGGCCCCCTTACCCGAAAATTCTTAACCAACCTGACCATCACCCCTTCTATACATATTCCTAAAAGTTAGTTTATTTAATTTTTATACACGCTTAGGGTATATGAACCGGACCACCGGACATTCTTTCGTTCGCCGCACTTTTGCGGCGTTTTTCATGAGATGTGAGGTAGGTAGTATGGTCCGGAACACAATCACCCCAGTGCAGATCGCCAGGGCATTGCGTGCAGCCAAGGAGCGGCACTGATGTCCAGTCTGGCAGATGCAAACGTCCAGTCGGATCTGGACATCGCCCCACTGTTGTTGCCCGCGCAGGTCTTGCGCAACGACGCCCAAGCCATCAAGGCTGCCCATGAACTGGCGCAAGTCGCCCGCGTGCAGGCCGCCAAACGCGACCGCCAGCGCAAGTTGCCGTGGTCGGAAATCGAACAGTTCACCCGCAGCGGATTAGGCAGCATCGCCATCCCGCGCGAATACGGTGGCCCGCAGGTTTCCTTTGTCACTTTGGCCGAAGTGTTCGCGATCATCTCCGCCGCCGACCCGGCGTTGGGGCAGATTCCGCAGAACCAGTTCGGCATTATCAATCTGGTACTCGGCAGCGCGACCGAGGAGCAGAAGAAACAGCTGTTCCAGAGCGTTCTGGAAGGCTGGCGCATCGGCAATGCCGGCCCGGAACGCGGCACCAAAAACACCCTGGAGCTGAAAGCGCGAATCACCGCCGACGGTGATGATTACGTGATCAACGGCCAGAAGTTTTATTCCACCGGTGCGCTGTTTGCGCATTGGGTGGCGGTCAAGGCGCTCAACGATGACGGCAAGCAAGTGCTGGCCTTTGTCCGTCGCGGCACGCCGGGTTTGCGCATCGTTGATGACTGGTCGGGTTTCGGTCAGCGCACCACCGCCAGCGGCACGATTCTGCTGAACAACGTGCGTGTCGAATCGAGCCTGGTGGTCGACAACTGGAAGATCAACGAAACCCCTAACACCCAAGGCGCGGTGTCGCAGTTGATTCAAGCGGCCATCGACGCCGGCATCGCCCGTGGCGCCATCGACGACGCCATCGAGTTCGTCAAAACCCGCGCACGGCCGTGGATCGACGCCAAGGTTGATCGCGCCAGCGATGACCTCTATGTGATCGCTGACATCGGCAAACTGAAAATCGAACTGCACGCCGCCGAAGCGCTGCTGCGCAAGGCCGGCAAAGTGCTTGATCAAGTGCACGCCGCGCCGCTCACTGCCGAGTCTGCCGCCCGCGCTTCGATCGCCGTGGCCGAAGCAAAAGTGCTGACCACCGAGATTTCCTTGCTCGCCAGCGAAAAGCTGTTCGAACTGGCCGGCAGCCGCGCGACCCTCGCCGAATTCAACCTCGACCGTCACTGGCGCAACGCCCGCGTGCACACGCTGCATGACCCGGTGCGCTGGAAATATCACGCGGTCGGCGCCTATCGCCTCAACGGCACTTTACCGGCTCGCCATTCCTGGATCTGAGACGACCAGACATCTGGAGAAAAACATGACGCTATCCCATCACGTCGCGGTCATCACCAGCGATGAGCAAGCGCTGATCGTCGCCAGCGATCTGGCCGAAGATTTCAAACGCGACAGCGCCCTGCGCGACCGTGAACGTCGCTTGCCACTGCCGGAACTCGATGTATTTTCCCGCTCCGGTCTATGGGGCATCAGCGTGCCCAGGGAATACGGCGGCGCTGGCGTGTCCAACGTAACTTTGGCCAAAGTCATTGCCCTGATCGCCCAGGCCGACGGCTCGCTCGGGCAGATTCCGCAGAACCATTTCTACGCACTGGAAGTGCTGCGCGTAAACGGCAGCCACGCACAAAAACAACGGCTGTACGCCGAGGTTCTCGCCGGCCAACGCTTCGGCAATGCCTTGGCAGAACTGGGCACCAAAACCGCCCACGAACGCGTCACCAGCCTCAAGCGCGCCGGTGACGGCTATCGCATCAACGGTCGCAAGTTCTATGCGACAGGCGCGATTTACGCACAGCGTATTCCTACTTCTGTGGTGGATGAAAACGGCGTGCAGCAACTGGCCTTCGTCCCGCGTGACAGCAAGGGCCTGACGGTGATCGACGACTGGAGCGGCTTTGGCCAGCGCACCACTGGCAGCGGTTCTGTGGTGTTCGAAGATGTATTCGTTGCCGCCGAAGACGTGCTGCCGTTTCAAAGTGCCTTCGAACGCCCGACCACTGTCGGCCCGTTAGCGCAGATCCTTCACGCCGCCATCGACACCGGCATCGCGCGCGCCGCTTATGAAGACGCGCTGCATTTTGTGCGCAGCAAAACCCGGCCATGGATCGATTCCAGCAACGACAAAGCCACCGAAGATCCACTGACACTGAAGAGCTTCGGCCATTTGAGCATTCGCTTGCACGCCACCGAAGCCTTGCTCGAACGTGCCGGCGAATTCCTCGACGCCGCGCAAGCCGAGACCAACGCAGAAACCGTCGCCGCCGCTTCGATTGCCGTCGCCGAAGCACGGGCGATCAGCACTGAAATCTCTTTGGCCGCCGGCAGCACGCTGTTCGAACTGGCCGGCAGCCAGGCGACCCTGATCGAACATGGCCTCGACCGCCATTGGCGCAACGCCCGCGTGCACACCTTGCACGACCCGGTGCGCTGGAAATATCACGCGGTGGGCAACTACTACCTCAATGACGAAAACCCTCCGTTGCGAGGGACGATTTGATGAGCGCGGCGAAAAAGAAGATCCTGCTGAATGCGTTCAACATGAACTGCATCGGCCACATCAACCATGGCCTGTGGACGCATCCGCGCGACACCTCGACGCGCTACAACACCCTCGAATACTGGACGGAACTGGCGCAATTGCTGGAGCGCGGACTGTTCGACGGTTTGTTCATCGCTGACATCGTCGGCGTGTATGACGTCTATCAGAACTCGGTCGACGTCACGCTGAAAGAGTCGATCCAGCTGCCGGTCAACGATCCGTTGCTGCTGGTTTCAGCGATGGCTGCCGTGACCAGAAATCTTGGTTTCGGTCTGACCGCGAATCTCACTTATGAGCCGCCGTATCTGTTCGCCCGACGCATGTCGACGCTCGATCATTTGAGCCGTGGTCGTGTTGGCTGGAACATCGTCACCGGTTATCTCGACAGCGCCGCCAAAGCCATGGGCCTCAGCGAACAGGTGGAACACGACCGTCGCTACGATCAGGCCGACGAGTATCTGGAGGTGCTCTACAAACTCTGGGAAGGCAGCTGGGAAAACGGCGCAGTGCTCAACGACCGCGAGCAGCGGATCTACGCCAACCCGGAAAAAGTGCACAAGGTCGAGCACAAAGGCGAGTTCTATCAGGTCGAGGGTTATCACCTCTGCGAGCCTTCGCCACAGCGTACGCCAGTGCTGTTTCAAGCAGGCAGTTCCGAACGCGGTTTGCTCTTCGCCGGACGCCATGCCGAGTGCGTGTTCATCAGCGGTCAGAACAAACCGTCGACCAAAGTTCAGGTCGACAAGGTCCGCGCCAGCGCCGTTGAAGCGGGCCGCAATCCCGAGGACATCAAGGTGTTCATGGGCCTCAACGTGATTGTCGGCGCAACGGAAGAAGCCGCGTGGGCCAAGCACGCCGAGTACCTGAGTTACGCCAGCGCCGAAGCTGGCGTGGCGCATTTTTCCGCGTCGACCGGCATCGATTTTTCGCAGTACGAGATCGACGAACCGATCCAGTACGTGAAGAGCAACGCCATTCAGTCCGCCACCAAAAACCTGCAGAACAACGACTGGACCCGGCGCAAATTGCTCGACCAGCACGCCCTCGGTGGTCGCTACATCACCGTCGTCGGCTCGCCGGAGCAAGTGGCGGATGAGCTGGAATCGTGGATCGCCGAGACCGGCCTCGATGGCTTCAACCTGACCCGGATTGTTACGCCGGAGAGCTATGTGGATTTCATTGAATTGGTGATTCCGGAGTTGCAGCGGCGCGGGTCGTACAAGACCGCGTACGACAACGGCAGCTTGCGCGAGAAGCTGTTTCACGGCGGGGCGCAGTTGCCGGAGCAACACACCGGCTCCGCGTTTCGCCGCTAAAAGCATCGCGAGCAGGCTCACTCCTACATTTGGAATGCGTTCCCCTGTAGGAGTGAGCCTGCTCGCGATGAGGCCATAACAAACACCACAAATTTCATGCACTGACTGGAAAAACCATCATGACCCAGAAAATCCTGTCACACCCAGTCAAAGCACTGGCCCTGGCCCTCGGCCTGTTCAGCTCGGCAGTCTTCGCCGCCGACGCACCGTTGAAAATCGGCACCACCGCCGCCTTCGCCATTCCGCTGGAAGCCGCCGTCGAAGAGGCCTCCAAACAAGGCCTCAAAGTTGAGTTAGTGGAGTTCACCGACTGGATCGCGCCGAACGTCAGCCTCGCCGCCGGCGACATCGACGTGAACTACTTCCAGCACATCCCGTTCCTCGAAAACGCCAAAGCCGCGTCGGGTTTTGATCTGGTGCCGTTCGCGCCGGGGATCATCAACAACGTCGGCCTCTACTCGAAAAAATACAAAAGCTTCGACGAGTTGCCCGAAGGCGCCAGCGTCGCCATCGCCAACGATCCGATCAATAGCGGCCGTGGTCTGCAACTGCTGGCCAAGGCCGGTTTGATCACGCTGAAACCGGGCGTCGGCTACAAGGCCACCGAAGACGACATCGTCGCCAACCCGAAGAAAATCAAAATCCTCCAGGTTGAAGCCGTGCAATTGGTACGCGCCTACGACGACGCCGATCTGGTTCAGGGTTACCCCGCCTACATCCGTTTGGCGAAGACCTTCGATGCAGGTTCGGCACTGCTGTTCGACGGCCTCGACCACAAGGAGTACGTGATCCAGTTCGTCATCCAGCCGAAGAGCAAAACCGATCCGCGCCTGATCAAATTCGTCGACATTTACCAGCACTCGCCGGTTGTTCGCGCCGCACTGGATAAGGCTCACGGCAAGCTGTATCAAGCCGGTTGGGAAAGCTGAGCATGACGGCCGCGATCCAACGGCGACTGGAGTTTCCAGAGCCCCACAATGCTGAAAAAACCGAACTGCACCCCGAGTTGAATCGCGCCCACGTACGCTTCATCGGCCTGGGTAAAACCTACAACGGCCGGCAAGGCCCGGTCGCGGCTTTGCAGGGCATCGATCTGGCAATTCAGCGCGGCGAAGTGTTCGGCATTATCGGCCGCAGCGGCGCCGGCAAGTCGTCGCTGATCCGCACGATCAATCGTCTGGAACAACCGACTTCAGGGCGGGTTTTGATCGATCAGGTCGATATTGGCGGGTTCGATGAAGACCGTCTGGTTGCTCTGCGCCGGCGCATCGGCATGATCTTTCAGCACTTCAATCTGATGTCAGCCAAGACCGTTTGGCAGAACGTTGAATTGCCGCTGAAAGTCGCGGGTGTGCCGAAAGAACAACGCGAGAAAAAGGTCCGCGAACTGCTCGAACTGGTTGGCCTGCAGGAAAAGCACAAAGCCTATCCGGCGCAGCTTTCCGGCGGACAGAAGCAGCGTGTCGGCATCGCTCGCGCGTTGGTGCATGACCCGGATATTTTGCTCTGCGACGAGGCCACATCGGCACTCGACCCGGAGACCACTCAGTCGATCCTTGGCCTGCTGCGCGAGATCAATCAACGCCTGGGCCTGACCATCGTTCTGATCACTCACGAGATGGCGGTAATTCGCGAAATCTGCGACCGCGTCGTGGTGCTGGAGCATGGCCGGGTGGTCGAACAAGGCCCGGTCTGGGAAGTGTTCGGTAATCCGCAGCACGAGGTCAGCCAGACCTTGCTTGCGCCGCTGCAACACGCGTTACCGGAAGAATTGCAAAGTCGCTTGCACACGCTGCCGCCCTCCTCCGACGCCGCTGTGGTGCTGCGCCTGCAATTCACCGGCAGTGCCAGCGACGAGCCGGATCTGGGCGCACTGTTCGCCGCGCTCGGCGGGCGGGTGAAATTGCTTCAGGGCGGCGTCGAACGGATTCAGGGGCACGCGCTGGGGCAACTGTTGTTGGCTGTCAGCGACTCAGCGTTCAGCGCCGAACAATTGCGCGAGCGCGCCGCACCGTGGGCGCAGCGAGTGGAGGTAGTGGGTTATGTGGTTTGATCGCTTGCTGCAGGGCTTTATCGATACGTTTCTGATGGTCGGCGTATCTTCGCTGATCGCGCTGCTGGTGGGGATTCCCATGGCGGTGATTCTGGTCACCAGCGACAAGGGCGGGATCTACGAAGCGCCGGTGTTGAACCGTGCCTTGGGCGCGTTCGTGAATCTGTTCCGCTCGATCCCGTTTCTGATTCTGATGGTCGCGCTGATTCCATTTACCCGGTTGATTGTCGGTACCACCTACGGTGTCTGGGCTGCCGTCGTGCCGCTGACGATTGCCGCCACGCCGTTCTTTGCACGGATTGCTGAAGTGAGTTTGCGCGAGGTTGATCATGGTTTGATCGAGGCTGCGCAGGCGATGGGCTGCCGGCGTTGGCATATCGTCTGGCATGTGCTGTTGCCGGAGGCGCTGCCAGGGATTGTCGGCGGTTTCACCATTACGCTGGTGACGATGATCAACTCGTCGGCCATGGCCGGGGCGATTGGCGCGGGTGGGTTGGGGGATATCGCCTATCGCTATGGGTATCAGCGCTTTGACAGCCAGATCATGCTGACGGTGATTGTGTTGCTGGTGGCTCTGGTGGCGGTGATCCAGTTGGGTGGGGACCGGTTGGCGCGGGGGTTGAACAAGCGCTGAGCTCATCCGGAATCATGCCGCGCCTCTGAAACCGCTTTCGCGAGCAGGCTCGCTCCCACATTTGGAATGCGTTCCCCTGTGGGAGCGAGCCTGCTCGCGAATGGCTGCGCAGCAGCCCCGAACTCGATGGCGTATATTCGGCAAATCCCAATTGCCCGCGTATCCCCACCATGAAGCAGACCCCCAACGATCTCGAACAGATCACCACCACCACCCTCGGCCACTACAACTCGGTGGCTGAAGACTTCCGTGAAGGCACCCGCGACCACGATGTCAGCCAGAACATCGATGCGCTGCTGCGGCATATTCAAGGTGTGGCGCCGTTCACGGTTCTGGATTTCGGCTGCGGGCCGGGGCGGGATTTGCAGACGTTTACGCGTATGGGGCACATCGCCGTGGGTCTCGACGGTTCCCAAGAGTTTGCGCGAATGGCCCGTGAGGACAGTGGTTGCGAGGTGCTGCAACAGGACTTTCTGAAACTCGATCTGCCGGCTGAACGCTTCGACGGAATCTTCGCCAATGCGGTGCTGTTTCATGTGCCATTGCAGGAATTGCCACGGGTTTTGCAACAGCTGCGCGATACCTTGAAACCGGGCGGTGTGCTGTTCAGCTCTAACCCGCGCGGGGATAACCGCGAGGGCTGGAACGGGCCGCGCTATGGCTCGTATCACGATCTGGAGGCATGGCGCGGGCTGCTTGCCCGCGCCGGATTCGTCGAACTTGAACACTACTTCCGTCCCGCAGGCCTGCCGCGCGAACAGCAGCCGTGGTTGGCCAGCGTCTGGCGCAAAGTCTGAGTCAGGGAGTTGCCCGCACCCGATAGTGGCTGACGGTACCTTCCGGCAGCAGCAGCGTGACACTCTCGCCGGGCAGGGTCCGGCCGTCCACTTCACGCGGGGCTGGATCGAAGTTGGCCAGCAGCCGAGTGCCGTCTTCAAATGAAGTCTGCTGCACCTGCCGATCCCCGCTCAGCCATTGGAAACCGGTCAACGCCTGCGTCGCCAGGCGCTCATGCAGCGGACGGAAAAATGCATCCTGACGAGCCATCAGCGGCAGTCGCTGCGCCAGCGTTGCTGCACTCAGGTGGTACAGCGGCGGCACGTTGTACAGCAATTGCGTCAGTTCGTTTTCCACCCTTGCGTTGCCTGGTTTAAGGCTGTCGAACAACCAGTGATGGGTGGTGATGAGCGAACCGTGGAACACCGCTTGATAAAGCGGCAAACGGCTGGCCGGGTCAAAGTGTATGCGCCGCAACGGTTCCTTTATTGGCACGGATTTGAAGAACAGGGCCGGTTGCTCCGGCGGAAACCACTTGCCGACAAAATATTCGGAATCCGGGTTTTTACTCATGTCGGCATCGCCCCAACCGATCACCGGTGTCTGCATGCCATGAGCGAACAGTACGCCTTGGGCCGTCGTTGCATTGCCGTCTTCTGAGCCGCTGGGCAATTGCAGCACTTCATTGATCCATCGCGACGCCGCGACATTGCCTTCGGCGTTCTGTGCCTGTGTCATTGGGGCGTCCGCACGGTAGCTGTCGAACACCATGCCTGTGGCGTAGGCGTCGAGAAACCAGCTGTTGAAACCAGCGGCGACGCTGACCGCTTTGACCCGTTGCTCCAACAAAGGGCGCACGCAACGCGGGTCGGTGTAATGACCCGACTGCTGAAAGCCGCTTTTCATCGTGCGATCTTCCAGCAAGATGGCGCACTCACGGTAAGCCGTGTCACCCAGATGTGCGGTGGTCCAGTCTGGATTCTCATCCCGCCTCAGCGCGGTCTCGTAAGAGTCATACGGTGCAAGCAGATACCCCGCCTGCACGCCCGCGCGAACCGCCTCGGGATGCCAGAGGCCGCCCTCCCAGCCCTCGCCAAGCCCCAACCACAGGCGCGGCAGCCCAGCGTTCTGCAATCGCTCAATCGTATCCAGCGACAAAGTGCTGCCCCATTGCTCGGAATTGGCTGTCACGGCACCCGCGAACTCGCGGGCCAGTTGCCCGCGCAAGGCAACATAACCGTTGGCCAGTGCCTGCATGTCCGGCACCGCGCGGGCTTGCCAGGTTTTGCGCGCCTGGGTGTTCAGCGCGTGATTGAGGCTGCGCAGCAGCACGTCTTGCTGATAACGATCGAGCACCGTTTCGGTGGCCAGCAACTGCAAGCCTTCGCGATCCATGCCTTCGCGCAATGCGCCGGCAAGGCGGCTCGGGCCGCGCAACTTGCCAAGCAACACCGGCCAGTTACGCACATCCTTTTGCCCCAGCAGATCGTTACCCCACACGTAGACATGACTGGCGCCCAACAGCTTTCGCGACGCCGGTGTTTTCTCAAGCTTGCTGCTCAGGCTTTCGTAACGGCCGGTGTCGATCAGCCATTGCCGGTAGCGTTTGGCGCCGGCCAGCGGGTCGGCGTCACCCAAAAACAGGCTGAACGTCAGCGGTGTCGACGGCTTGAGTGAGGTGAATTGGTGGCGCACCGACAAAGCCAGCGAATCGCCTTCAGCGTTGAACTGCAGTTGTTTGTTAAAGGGATTGGTCAGCAACCAGCTGAGGCTGAATCCCTCATGCTCGACACCCCAGATCGGCAGACTCATGTCCTGAGTGGCATTGAGCACCCCTTGACGCACCAGAAACGCCTGCCACACCGGATCGCCGCGCGGCACATAATGCCCCTCGGCCAACGGCCAGATCAGGCCCTTGCCCATGGCGTTACCGGGCTGGCGCAAGAACTCAAGTTCAGCCGGGGCGCGTGCGGTGATCGAGAACGTCAGGTCGCGTTGATCGAGATCAACGCTGAGTGACCAGGCGCCATCGTTCCATTGCCAGTCGACGCGATTGTCGCGTTGCACCAGGTTGCTGACCCTGTGCGCGGCGACACCCGTCGATGCCTGTACAGTCGCGCCGTTGGCCGGGGTGACTCGCACGGCGAGGGTTGCGGGGTCGAGTTGTACGCGCCACAGCGGGTTCACCAAAAGGATGTCGGCCAGCGATGAGGGCGACAGGCACAGGCCGGCCAATAACAGCAGTTGGCGCAGCCAGCAAGTGACAGTCGACATCAGGCGTCCCTCCTCCAAATGGAGGAAGGACGGTAACGCAAGGCATCACAGTTGTAAGTCAGACCTTTCCCAAAGGTGTAACAAACGCACTCAGCGGGTCGATGACGAAGCGTCCTTCTTCGGCTCGCGAATCTTGTACCAGGCCACATACAGCGCCGGCAGGAACAGCAGCGTCAGCAACGTCGCCACCACAATCCCGCCGATCATCGCGTACGCCATCGGTCCCCAGAACACTTCCCGGGCAATCGGGATCATGCCCATGCTCGCCGCTGCCGCGGTCAACAGGATCGGCCGACGCCGATGCTCAGTCGCCTCCACCACCGCATCCCACGGTGCATAGCCCTTCTTCTCGAACTCATCGATCTGCGTCACCAGAATCACCGAGTTACGGATGATGATGCCGATCAGAGCGAGAATCCCCAGAATCGCCACAAAGCCCATCGGCGTACCGGTCGGCACCAGCGCCAGCACCACGCCGATCAGCCCCAGCGGCGCGACACTCGCCACCAGGAACATCTTCTGCACGCTGTGCAACTGGATCATCAGAAAGGTCGCCATCAAAAACAGCATCAACGGCAAGACCTTGGCAATCGGCCCCTGCGCCTTGCCGCTTTCCTCGACCGTACCGCCGGTGGCGACCTTGTAGCCGACCGGCAATTTGTCAGCGAAGGCATCAATCGACGGCTTGAGGATTTTCACCAGATCGGTCGGCTGGATCTCGTCGCGCACCGAAGCCTTGATGGTGATGGTCGGCAAACGGTCGCGACGCCACACCAGCGGCTGTTCCAGCTCATAGCGCACAGTGGCGAACGCCAGTAACGGAATCGATGTGCCGTTGGGCGTAACGATCTGCAGATTCTGCAGGGTTTCCGGCGTACCGCGCTCCGAATTCACCGCCCGGCCGACCACATTGATCAGATAGATGTCGTCGTTGACCTGGGTCAAAGGCGCGCCGCTGACGATGCTGTTCATCAGGTTCGCCACGTCTTCGGAGGACAGCCCGAGCTGGCGCGCCTTGTCTTGGGCGATGTCGATGCGCAGGACTTTGCCCGGCTCGTTCCAGTCGTAAATGATCTCGCCGATGTGCGGGTTCTTGTCCAGCTCGGTGGCGAGGTCGATGGCGTGTTTGCGCACTTGATCGATGTCCTTGCCGCTGACCCGGTACTGGATCGGACGCCCCACCGGCGGGCCCATTTCCAGCGCCTGGACGTAACTGCCGATGCCGACGAAGTCTTTGTGCAAGCGCTCGCGCAGACGCTGACTGAGTGCCTCACGGGCCTCGAAGTCTTTGCTGACGATCACCAGTTGCGCGTAGTACGGGTTTTGCAATTGCTGGTCGAGCGGCAGATAGAAACGGATCGCGCCCTGACCGATGTAAGTACTCCAGCGCACGATGTCCGGATCCCCCTTGAGCGTCGCTTCGAGCTTGTCGACAGCCTTGCGGGTTTCGTCGATCGAGGCGTTTTGCGGCAGGTTGAGGTCGACGAGAATTTCCGGGCGGTCCGACGCCGGGAAAAACTGGTTCTGCACAAAGCGCATGCAAAAAATCGACAGAACAAACAGCAGTACGGTGATCCCGATCGCCCACCAGCGATTGCGCATCGCCCACAACAGGCCGCCATTGAACGCACGCCCGACGCGGCCAGGCTCGGCTTCATGGGGTTTCACGTTGGCGCTGAGAATGTGCACGCCGATCACCGGAGCGAAGAACACCGCGACAATCCACGACACAATCATGGCCACGGCAATCACCGCAAACAGCGTGTAGGTGTACTCACCGGCGGAACTGGCGTTGAGGCCGATGGGCACGAAACCGGCGACGGTCACCAGTGTACCGGTGAGCATCGGGAACGCCGTCGAGGTGTAGGCGAACGTCGCGGCTTGCTCCTTGGTCTCGCCCATTTCCAGGCGCGTGACCATCATCTCCACGGTGATCATCGCGTCGTCGACGAGCAGGCCGAGAGCGATGATCAGTGCGCCGAGAGAAATCCGCTGCATGGTGATGCCACTGTATTCCATGAACACAAACACCATCGCCAGCACCAGCGGAATCGAGCACGCCACCACCAGGCCGGCGCGCACGCCGAGGCTGATGAAGCTGACCACCAGCACGATGATCACAGCCTCGAACAGGGCACTGGTAAAGCCACCGACCGCTTCTTCCACCACCACCGCCTGATCGGACACGGTGTGCACACCCACGCCAACCGGCAAGTCTGCAGTCAGTTCATCGATGCGCTGGTGCAACGCCTTGCCAAACTCCTGAACGTTGCCGCCCTTCTGCATGGCAATCGCCAGACCGATGGCCGGTTTGCCGTCGAAGCGGAATTCCGGGGTAGCCGGATCGGTGTAACCGCGAGTGATGTCGGCGATGTCAGCCAGGCGATAGAAACGGTCGTTGAGTTTGAGATTGACCTCGGCCAGATCCTTTTCCGAGGCGAACTGCCCCGAAGTGCGCACGGAAATCCGCTCAGGGCCGGCCTCGATCACACCGGCCGGGGTCACGGCGTTCTGCGATTGCAGGCTCTGCACGACCTGACGCTGATCGATACCCAACGCCGCGAGTTTGCGGGTAGAGAAGTTCAGATAAATCACTTCGTCCTGCTGGCCGATCATTTCGATCTTGCCCAGCCCCGGTACATTGCGGATCTCGGCCCGCGCCTGTTCCACGTAATCGCGTAACTGGCGCATGGTCAGGCCATCGGCGGTGAAGGCGTAGACCGAGCCGAACACATCACCGAACTCGTCGTTGAACCCGGGCCCTTGAATACCTTTGGGGAACTGCCCGCGAATGTCGTCGATCTTCTTGCGCACCTGGTACCAGATTTCCGGGATGTCCTTGGCGCTGGTGGTGTCGCGCAGGTACACGTACACCGTCGATTCGCCGGGGCGCGTGTAACTTTTCACGTAGTCGAGGGAGTCGAGTTCTTCGAGTTTTTTCTCGATGCGATCGGTGACCTGCGCAAGGGTTTCCTCCTGGGTCGCGCCCGGCCATTTGGTCTGGATCACCATGGTCTTGATGGTGAACGACGGGTCTTCTTCGCGGCCCAGATTGAAGTACGAGAACACGCCCATCAGCAATGCGACGAACATCAGGTACCAGACGAATGACTGATGCTTGAGGGCCCATTCGGAGAGGTTGAAAGAGCCTTTCATTGACTGTCCTCGTCAAGTTTTACCGATTGTCCGGGTTTGAGGCTGTTGACGCCCGCGCTGACCACGCGCTCGCCATTCTTCACGCCGCCCGCGAGCACTACGCTGCTGTCGGTGCGACTGATCACGCTGACGTCGCGAGGGCTGACGGTTTTGCTCTGGGTGTCGATGACCCAGATCCGTGATTTGCCGTCGACCTCCTGCAAAGCGGTAGCCGGCAATTCGATGCGCGGTTTGATCGCCGAACTGAGGGTCACGCTGATCGCCGTGCCGAGGCGGAAACCGTCCGGTGTCTCGGCCAGCGTCAGGCGTGCGCGACGAGTACGCGTGGCGCTTTGCGCCTGCGGTTCGATCTCGCGAAGGGTTGCCGTGGTGTTGATGCTCGGGTCGAGTTGCCCGGCCACCAGAAACACCACGTCGGAGGGAATCTGATCGACCAGGGTGTCCGGCAGATCGATCACCGCTTCCTTGATGTCCGGTTGCGCCAGGGTTACGACCTGCTGGCCCGCCGTCACCACTTGCCCGGCTTCAGCGTTCCACGCGGTGACCACGGCTTTATGGTCGGAACGCAGTTCGGTGTAGCCGAGCTGGTCCTTGCTTTGATTGACCGCCGCCCGTGCCTGGTCCAGCGAGGCCTGGGTGGTTTTCAAGTCCGTGGTGGCAATGTCCAGTTGTGCCTGCGCCCCGACGCCACGATCGAACAGCGCCTGCTGACGGCGGGCATTGGCCTGGGCATTGATCAGTTGCGCCTGAACCTTGGCCAGGTCGCCCTGGGCCGAACGCAATTGGTTCTGCTGATCAGACGGATCGAGGGTGGCGAGCAGCGTGCCCTTTTGCACTTCGGTTCCGACATCGACGTTGCGGCTGGCGATGCGGCCACCGACGCGGAAACCGGTGTTGCTTTCATAACGCGCCTGGATGCTGCCGGCGAAACGCCCGAGGCTTTCCTCGCTCAGCGCTTGAACCTTGACCGATAACACCGGACGTACCGGCTCCGGAGGTGGCTCGCTTTTCGAGCAGGCCGCCAGCAACACACCCACGGATAACAGCCCCAGACGCTTCATGGCTGTGCTCCCGGTTGCAGATCCTTGTAGGTGTTTTCAGCGATTTCGACTTTCATGCCGGGATGCAACAACTGCCCACCGGCGACGATGACTTTTTCCCCGCCCTTGAGGCCTTCGCTGATGATGACCTTGCCGATCAGGTAGCGGCCGACGGTCACGTTGTGCAACTGCGCTTCACCTTTATCGTCGACCATCCACACCGCCGGATCACTGATGTTTTTGGTCAGCGCCGACCATGGCAATTCGACTGCCGACTTGCCGCTGCCCTTGGCCGTGGCGCTGACCACCGAGCCCAGCTGCATCCCTTGTGGCAAGCTGTCGAGGCTGACTTTGACTTGCACCGTGCCGGACTGCGCCGACACCGCCGGGGTGATTTCACGCACCGTACCGGTGGTTTTGATGGCAGGGTTATCGAGCAGGCTGACGACGATCGAGGGATCCGCAGGACGCTCGGCCAGCAGCGATTCGTAGACGTTGAACACCGCGTCACGGTCGCCGTCGCGGGCCAGCGAAAAAATCGGCGCAGTGGCCTGCACGACCTGGCCGACTTCGGCCTGACGCTCGGTGATCACCCCCGGTGCATCAGCGATCAGTGCGGTGTAGCTCAACTGGTCCTTCGCATTAGCCAATTGCGCCTGCGCCGCACTCAAGGCGCTCTGGCTGCTGCGCAGCGCCGCTTGGGCGGAATCGTATTCGCTCTGGCTGGTGTAGCCCTTGGGCAGGAGTTTTTGCTGGCGTACGAACGCCGCGGCACTCTGTTTCACCCGGGCTTGTTCGGCGACTACCTGAGCCTGGGCGGAGTCGACGTTGGTCTGCAAATCCTTGGGATCGAGTTTGGCCAGCACCTGTTTGGCGGTGACCCGGTCGCCGACGTCGACCATGCGCTGGATGATCTTGCCGCCGACGCGGAACGACAATTCAGTCTGCACGCGCGCCTGCACGTCACCGGTCAATGTCACCGAAGCCGCGTAATCCGTGGGTTTGACCTCTTGTACAAAGACCCGTGGCAGGTATTCCTCAGGGGCTTTTTTCTCGCCGCATGCGGTCACCAAGGTGAACAGACTCAGCATGACCGCTGTTTTCAAACCGGGACTCGCCATGCAGACTCCTTCCTGTGTACGAACGTGCAAGTGACGATACGACTGTGAGCTTAGAACAGGGTTCAACGTTCGCCCGTTCGTCCCCCATATTTCCTCTAGGAGCTGCCGGAGGCTGCGATCTTTTGATCTTTTAAAAACAACATCAAAAGATCGCAGCCTCCGGCAGCTCCTACAATAGGCGCCTGAAGAGAAGGAATTCCATGCTCAATACTCTCGCGGTGGCCAATTACCGTTCGATCAACAAACTGGTGATCCCGCTCGGCCGCCTGAACCTGATCACCGGCCCCAACGGCAGCGGCAAGTCCAACCTCTACCGGGCCTTGCGCTTGCTGGCGGAAACCGCTCAGGGCGGGGTGGTCAATGCGCTGGCCCGTGAGGGTGGACTGGAGTCGACTTTCTGGGCCGGGCCGGAAACCATCAGCCGGCGTATGCGCAACGGCGAAGTGCCCATTCAGTCGACGGTGCGTCAGGGTGTGAAGCGGCTGCGCCTGGGGTTTGCCGGAGAAGACTTCAGTTATTCGATCAGCCTCGGCCTGCCCGACTCTAACGGGCACTTCATGTTGCCCGAACATTCGCGGCCGATCCCCTCGCGCTTCAGCCTTGACCCGCAGATCAAGCGCGAATGCATCTGGGCCGGCGCCCTTTACCGTCCGGCTAGCCTGTTGGTGGATCGTGACGGGCCGATGATCCGCGCACGCGCCGAGCGCCAATGGGATGTACTGGCGCAACACACGCCGAACTTCGACAGTTTGTTCGATCAGGTCGGCAGCCTGCGCAGCTCACCGGAAGTGTTCCAGATGCGCGAGTTCATTCGCCGCTGGCGCTTTTACGATCACTTTCGCAGCGATGCCGATGCACCGGTGCGCCAGCCGCAATTGGGCACACGCACGCCGGTGCTGCATCACGACGGCCGGGATCTGGCGGCGGCGTTGCAGACCATCATCGAGATTGGTGATGGCGACGCCGTGCGTGCGGCGATTACCGATGCGTTTCCTGGCGCACGGGTGCATATCGAAGCGCAGGCCGGCGGACGGTTTGCCATCGAGTTTTATCAGGAAGGCTTGTTGCGGCCGTTATCGGCGGCGGAACTGTCGGACGGGACGTTGCGCTATCTGCTGCTGGTCGCCGCGCTGCTGACGCCGAGACCGCCGACGCTGATGGTATTGAACGAACCGGAAACCAGTTTGCACCCAGATCTGTTGCCAGCGCTGGCGCGGCTGATCATTCGCGCGTCGGAGCAGTGTCAGGTGTGGGTGGTGTCGCATGCGCGGCGGTTGATTTCGGCGTTGCAGGAAGACCCGGAGTGCAATTGCATCGTGCTGGAGAAAACCCTGGGGCAGACCGGGATTGTCGGGCAGCGGGTGCTGGATGAGCCGGCGTGGCATTGGCCGGATTGAGTGATTCAGGCAAAAGCCCCTCACCCTAACCCTCTCCCGGGGGGAGAGGGGACTGATCGGGGGATGCTCAAGAGTGACGCCGACCTGAAAATGACTCTGTGAATCCAAAGTCGAAGTGACGCCGACGCGAAATGCATCTGTGAATCCATAATCGACTCTGTTTTTCAGGTCGATGTCTGATGCAAGACACCTCGGTCGGCCCCCTCTCCCTCCGGGAGAGGGCTGGGGTGAGGGATTGCCCTTGAGCCTCACCACCGACTCAACAGGCAATCACCCCTGCCACTTGCCACCCTCGACAATCACGCTCTCAGGCTTGGTGTCATCGCTCAGTTCCTTACGCACATATTGGTCGTACAGCTTGAGCAGATACTTCTCCTCACCCAGCTTGGCCAGCTCGCTATTCACCCAGTCACGCAGCTCGATATTGCCCTTCTTCACCGCCGGCGCAATCGGCGCTTCGGTACCGAGTTTTTCATCCAGCACGCGATAGCCCGGGTTCTGCTTGGCCCAGCTGAACAGCACCAGGTTGTCCTGCGCATAGGCATCGCCACGGCCATTGGCCAAGGCTTGCAGCGATTCGGAGTTCTTCTCGAACTTGAGCAGTTTCCAGTCCGGGTGATTCTTGGTCAGCCAGATATCAGCGGTGGTGCCCGTGGTGACGATGGTAGTGCGGGTTGCCAGATCATCGAGGGTTTTCACCGCGCTGCTTTGCGGCACCAGCGCCTGCACCGCAACCTTGAGGTTCGGATTGGTGAACTCCACCGCTTCCTTGCGCTCCGGGGTCACGGTCATGTTGGCGAGGATCAGGTCGACCTTGTCGCTTTGCAGGAACGGAATGCGGCTCGCGGGTTCAACGGCAACGAACTCGACCTTGTTTTCATCGCCGAGCAGATCCTTGGCGAAACGCCGGCCGATGTCGGTATCGAAGCCAACGTAACGCCCAGCCTCATCGACAAATCCGAATGGTGGCTTATCGGTAAAGACGCCAACGATCAATTTGTCGCGGGCCTTGATCTTGTCCAGATAACCGGCCGGCGCGGTGCTTTCGCTGGCGACTTTCGGCTTCGGCGGTTCTTCGGTTTTGCTGCAACCGGCAAGCAAGGCAAGGCTGAGCAGCGGCAGTAAAAAAGCGGCAGTTTTCATAACAGTTCCAGTTCCTTTGTCGGGTTCGTTTTGGGCAGTGTTGCCACGAAGGAGAACTTCTCCAGAAACTGCTGCGCGCGTGCGGTTTGCGGGTTCGTAAAGAAAATCTCGGGCGGGTTCTGTTCAAGGATGCGCCCGGCATCCATGAACACGATGCGGTCGGCCACCGCGCGGGCGAAGGCCATTTCATGGGTGACGATCAACAGGGTCATGCCTTCGCGGGCCAGGCCCTGAATGACCTGCAAAACTTCCTTGACCATTTCCGGGTCGAGGGCAGCGGTGACTTCGTCGAAGAGCATTACGCGCGGGTTCATGCACAGCGAACGGACAATGGCGATGCGTTGCTGCTGGCCGCCGGAGAGCTGACGCGGGAAAGCATCGCGCTTGTCCGCCAGGCCCACGCGTTCGAGCAGCGCTTCGGCTTGCTGCTGCGCCTCGCGGCGCTGGCGCTTCTGCACCTTGAGCGGGCCGAGCAGCAGATTGTCGAGCACGCTCATGTGCGGGAACAGGTGATAACTCTGGAACACCATGCCGATCTGCTGACGGATCTCGCGCCAGTCAGTGGACTTGCCCAGCAGCTCGCGGCCGACAAACTTCAGGCTGCCGCTGTGAGCCTCTTCCAGACCGTTGAGGCAACGCAGCAAGGTGCTTTTGCCGCAGCCGCTGGGGCCGAGAATGACGATCACTTCGCCGCTCTGCACCTGCAGATCAATGCCGTTAAGCACCTGCTGCTCGCCATAGAATTTGTTGAAGCCGTGAAACTCGATCAATGCGCTCATGCTTGCGTCCAGCGCCGCTCCAGCACGCGCGAGGCGGCTGACAGCGGGTAGCAGATGAAAAAGAAAAACAGGAACAACGCGCCGTAGATCAGCACCGATTCGTAAGTGCGCTCGATGATCTGCTGGCCGACCTTGATCACGTCAACCACACCGATCAACACCGCCAGCGAGCTGGTCTTGATGATCCGCGTGTAGACGTTGATGGTCGGCGGCGTCATGCGCTTCAGTGCTTGCGGCAGCAGCACATAGCCATAAAGTTGTGCAGCGTTCAGACCGATCGACAGCCCCGCTTCGCGTTGCCCGCGTGGCAACGAATGCAGCGCTCCGCGCGCCACTTCACCCACCTCGCTGGCGCCCCACAGCGACAGCACCAGCACCGCGCACCAAAAGCTGGGAATGCTCAGGCCGAAGAAAATCGGCAGACCGAAGAACAACAGATACAGCCAGACCAGCACCGGGATCGCCCGGAACAGCTCCAGATACACCCGCAGGATCGCGTTCAGCCACGTCACGTTGAGCGTGCGCAGCACACCGTAGAGCACGCCGCCAACGGTGCTGATGGCGATGCTCAGAAACGAGATCGACAGGGTTTGCCCGGCGCCTTTGGCCAATTGCGGCAACGACACCCAGAGCAACTCAAGACCCGAACTGGCCATGCTGGAGCCTCCTTTCCAGACGGCTGAGCAATAGCGACAGCGGCAAGAACAGCAGCACGCAGATCAGCGTCAGAACGGCGAGCATTTCGTATGTTTTGTAATAGAGCGCGATGTAGCTCTTGGTGGTGTAGAGGATTTCCGGCACCGCCACCGCCGAGACCACGGTGGTTTCCTTGAGCAGAAAAATGAAATTGGCGAACAGCGACGGCAGGCTGAGAATCCCCGCTTGCGGCAGGATCACGTAGCGCAGCAACTGACCGTGGGACAGGCCGATCGAGCGCCCTGATTCCAGTTGCGCCTGCGGCACCGCATCGACGCCGGCACGCAGCACTTCGGTGAGGTAAGCGCCGCCGAGGAAGGTCATGGTGATAATCGCGGCGGTGAAGCCGGAGACTTTGATCCCCAGCGCCGGCAAGGCGAAGTAAACGAAGAACAACTGGATCAACAGCGGTGTGTTGCGCGCCAGCTCCACATACAGGCCGACCAGTTTTTGCAGGTATGGCGTGCGGAACACCAGAATCGTCGCGTTGAGCAGCGCCACCAACAGCGAGGTGCCGATGGCGATGAATCCGACCTGCAGCGTCACGCCCACGGCTTTGAGAAACGCCGGCAGGGTGCTGAGGATAAATGCGTAATCAAAAGTCATGAAACGTCCTGGACGCCGCTCGGTAAGCGACGGTGGTGCACTCCATGGACAGCGGGTGGCTGTCCGGCAGACACCGACTTTATAGATATAAAAACAAGAATTTAAATACCGTTAAAGCATATTGATATCACCCAAAAAACTATCTTGTGGGTTTGCCGGGAAGGAATAAGAAGGCTATTTTTCTTTGCGCTGTAGGACGGATCTTTTTTTCACGAAAGCCCTCCAAGGACGAACAGCTTTTGGCCAGACTCACCCGGCCAAACTCATAACAAGGAAGAGAACATGGACGTAAAAGTGCCGCAGCGACTGGATCCGCAGGAGATTGTGAAATTGTTGGTGGCGTTGAGGCGGGCGTTGAAGGCTCAGGTTGCCTGAGAATCAAGAGCACCCTCACCCCAGCCCTCTCCCCGAGGGAGAGGGGGCTGACCGAGGTGTCTGGCGTCATACATCGACCTGAAAGACAGAGTCGATTATGGATTCGGCAGAGATCTTTCACGTCGGCGTATTGCGTCAATATCCCCCATTCAGTCCCCTCTACCTCTGGGCGGTCCGACGTTTCGGGAGGGTTAGGGTGAGGGCCGCTTTCCGCACGCACACAAAAACGCCGATGACCATCGCTGGCCATCGGCGTTTTCACACCTTGAAGGGGGTGGTTCCAGCGTCAGATCAGAACGCCGGCAGTACCGCGCCGTTGTACTTCTTCTCGATGAACGCTTTGACTTCCGGGCTGGTCAGGGCTTTGGCCAGTTTCTGGATCGCGTCGCTGTTCTTGTTGTCCTCACGGGCCACCAGGAAGTTCACGTATGGCGAGTCAGCGCCTTCAATCACCAGCGCATCTTTCTGCGGGTTCAGCTTGGCTTCGAGGGCGTAGTTGGTGTTGATCATGTCCAGATCAACTTCCTTCAGAACGCGTGGCAGCAGGGCCGATTCCAGTTCCTTGAACTTGAAATTGTGCGGGTTCTTGGCGATGTCTTTCGGCGTTGCCAGCGCGTTTTTCGGGTCTTTCAATTCGATCAGGCCAGCCTTCTGCAGCAGGATCAGCGCACGACCGCTGTTGCTGCCTTCGTTCGGGATGGCGATGGTCGCGCCGTCCGGCAGTTCAGCCAGGGTCTTGTACTTGCTCGAGTAACCACCGAACGGTTCAACGTGCACGCCCTGCACAGTCACCAGGTACTTGGACTTGTCGTCCTTGTATTTACCCTGGTTGAAGCTGTTCAGATACGGCAGGGTCTGGAAGTAGTTGGCGTCCAGACGCTTCTCGCCAACCTGTACGTTCGGCTGAACGTAGTCGGTGAACACTTTGATTTCCAGATCCACGCCTTCTTTGGCCAGGGTCGGTTTGATCAGTTCAAGGATTTCAGCGTGCGGCACCGGGGTCGCAGCAACCACCAGTTTCTCGCCGGCATTGGCCAGGGAAGCAGTCAGAGCAGCCGCCAATGCGGTAAACAACAGAACCTTTTTCATGCAGTGTCCTTATCGAAAATCACGGTCGTCATCGACGACGGCATTAATACGTGTGCCAGTGAAGTGATATCGCTGGCGTGGGTCGGACAATACCGGGATTTTTTATTCCCGGACAATAACGTTTATTCAGCTTCATATTCCATTTTGTTCATGTTGAACGAAACGGTTACAAACCCTCACTCAAACGAATCAGCAAATCTTTCAAGGCCTTACGCTCATCGACGCTACCGCCGATGTTGATTTGTGCAACCAGCCGTTCGATCTGAAGCTGCGGCCCAGACACCTCGGGCAGATTCAGGTGCTCCGGGAGAATCTCGTCGCCGGTGCTCACCAGCAAGGCAAAGTGAATGACGTTTTCCAGCTCGCGGGTGTTGCCCGGCCAACTGTGTTGTTCGAGCACATGCTGCGCCGCTTCGCTGATCAATGGCACCGGCAAGTCCAGACGCTGGCTATAGATGCCAAGGAAATACTCGGCCAGCGAAAGAATGTCGCCGATGCGCGCGCGCAAGGCGGGCAACTCCAGTTGCCCTTCGCTCAAATAGTGATAAAGGCGCTCATGAAATTTTCCGGCGTCCACCGCTTGCGCCAGATCGATGCTGGTCGCCGCGACCAGGCGCACATCCACCGGGCTCGGCTGATGCGCTCCGACACGGGTGACTTCGTGGTTTTCCAGCGCTGCCAGTAGTTTGATCTGGATCGGCAGCGGCAAGTCGCCGATTTCATCCAGGTACAAGGTGCCACCATTGGCCGAACCGAACCAGCCCGCGCGACTGCTCGCCGAACCGCTGTAGGTGCCGGCGGCATAGCCAAACAGTTCTGCATCGGCGTAGGTCGGGCTGATGGCGCCGCAATTGACAGAGACGAACAGACCACTACGATCGCTGGCGCGATGGATGTGCCGGGCGAGTAGCTCCTTGCCGGTACCGGTCTCGCCACGTATCAACACCGAGACCGATCGTGGCGCCAATTGCTCAAGCTCTTCACGCAACTGACGCGAGCGCGGATCGACAAACACCAGCGCCTTGGCGCGAATGCTCAGGGGGCTTTTTTCTGCATCGGGAAAGGTCAGCAACGGCTGACCGAACGTTTCGAAACTCATGGCAGACTCCCGCCCAAAACCGCCGGGAGACGGGGGCGTTGAAAGATAAAAAATCAGGCGCGACGGCGAGCGTGGTGTTCCATGCGGTTTTGCAGGCGATAGAGATAAGCAAAACCCTGCTCCCAGCGCTGATGCCCGGACTTGACGTTGATGTGTCCGGCACCGGCGAGAATCCCCGCCTCGGCGCCCCAGTTGCGCGCCAGCTCCAGAGCGCGTGGTGCGCTGACGGCGGCATCGTTGTCGGAGCTGACGACCTGGCTCGGGAACGGCAGCAGATCAGTCGGAATCGGTGCAAAGTTGCGCAGGGCTGGCGCGCAGGCCGGGCGCTCGACATCCGCTGGCGCGACCAGCAAGGCGCCGCGTACCTGACGCAGGTATTGCAGCGGCGCCGTGGCTGCCCAATGGGCAACGGTGATGCAGCCGAGGCTGTGGGCGATAAGAATGACCGGCGTGCTGTCGGCTGCAATCGCCTCGGCCAGTGCCGCCACCCAGTCTTCACGACGCGGCGTCAGCCAATCGGCCTGCTCGACCCGCGCGCTGTTCGGCAGGCTGTTTTGCCAGTGGCTTTGCCAATGATCTTCTGGCGATCCTTGCCAGCCCGGCACAATCAGGTAGCGGATTGATTCGTTGCGCATGGGGAGCTCTCCTGCGTCGTGTCTGTTCCTGGACGAGTATAGGGAGGGGATTTATATTCGTTAAGGAATAAGAAGCTATTTATTAAGATCTGAATTGAATATGCGATTTGTGCATGGCTTGAAATCTTTTCCCCCTCACCCCAGCCCTCTCCCCCATGGGGGCGAGGGGGAAAGGGAGCCGATCTATGCGGTTTTCAGATTTGGAGTTCGACTGGATATTTCAGGTCGGTGTAACTCGTAAGAACAACGCGATCAGTCCCTCTCCCTCTGGGAGAGGGCTAGGGTGAGGGCTTTGCTTCTAATGCCAGAAATAAAAAAAGGGCCGCACCCTGCCAAGGAGACGGCCCCGGAAAAACGTAAAATCTGTTACCGCGCAGTAATCACCGACAACTTGGTAATCCCCGCTCGTTCAATCGAAGCCATCGCCCGCGCCACTTCGCCGTAGTTCACCCCGTCATCGGCCTGCAATTGCACGCGCACTTCCGGGTCCTTGGCCTTGGCCGACTTGAGGTTGAATTCCAGCAAGTCCGGCTGAATCTCGTCCTTGTTGATAAACAGCTTGCCGGCGCCATCGATGCTCACCACCAGCGGGTCCTTCTGCTCGACCGGCGCCACCGCTTCGGTCTTCGGCAGGTTGATCGGGATCGCGTTGGTCAGCAGCGGCGCGGTGACGATAAACACCACCAGCAGCACCAGCATCACGTCCACCAGCGGCGTCACGTTGATCTCGCTGAGTACCTCATCACTGTCTTGCGTGGAGAAGGCCATATCAGGACGCCTCCTTCACTTTTGCTGCGTTGCCGCTTGCTGCGACCTTGTGCGCAGTCGGGTGGATCAATACGCGGAACGCACTCTTCTGCGCCAGGCTGTAGAAGTCGTGGGCGAAGTCATCCAGATCCGCCGCCGTCAGTTTCAACCGACGCAAAAAGTAGTTGTAAACCAGCACCGCTGGCACCGCGACGGCGATCCCCACACCCGTGGCGACCAGTGCCGCACCGATCGGCCCGGCCACCGTTTCCAGGCTCGCCGAACCGGCCGCGCTGATGCCTTTCAACGCTTCCATGATTCCCCACACCGTGCCGAACAAACCAATGAACGGCGACGTACTGCCAATGCTCGCGACCACTGCCAAGCCTGTTTCCAGAGAACGGCGTTCGCGGACAATTTGCTGGCGCAGGGCGCGCTCCAGTCGATCCTGATGGTTGATCGCCTGGCTCAAATCATTGGCCTGTGGCGCCTCGCCCACCTGAATCGCCGCGTAACCGGCCTGCGCCACCCGCGCCGCAGCGCCGGGTTGGGTTTCGCTTAATTCAGCGGCGGAGTCGAGACTCGACGCCGCCCAGAAACGTTTATGAAAACGCCGGTCCTGCGCCTTCAGACGCCCGAACTGCCAAGCCTTGAGCAATGCCAGGCCCCAAGTGGCGACGGAAAAAACCACCAGCAGCCAGATCACCGCGCTTTCGATGGATTCCAGTGGAGATGCCAGTAACGTCATGATGTATTCCCTCGTGTAAACGTTTCGCGCGAATTTGGTTTCGGTTTAATGAATCTTGAAATCGATGGGCACGCTGACCCAGCCGTCCTGGGCGACATCACCCTGCTTGGCCGGGACGAAACTCCAACGCTTCACGGCGTTCAGCGCCGCGTCGTCGAGCTGCTGCCGGCCGCTGCTTTTGGCTATCTGGATCTCACCCGGCTTGCCGCTGGCCAGCACATGCACACGCAGCAACACCGTGCCTTCCCAGCCGCGACGCTGAGCCAGCGACGGGTATTCCGGCGCCGGGTTTTTCAGGTAAGCGGCGTTGGCTGAGGCCGGGGTTACCGGTGCCGGCGCGGGGGGAGCAGGTGGCGCTGGCGCGGCAACCGGGGCAGCCGGTTGTGGCGGCGCCGGTGGTTGCTCCACGGCTTTCGGTGCTGGTTTGGGTGCCTGTTTAACCACCGGTTTGGGTTTCGGAACCGGTTTGGGCGGCGGCGGTTTTACCGCCAGTTCGTCTTCCACTGGCGGTGGTGGCTCAACCACAGGCGCGGGCGGCGGTGGCTCGACAACCGGTGGCGCTGGCGGCGCCGGGCGCGAAAATTCGATGGTCATCGGCGGAATTTCCGGCGGCACAATCGGCAGCACCGGCGTCGGCTTCTGACTGATCCAGTAGATCACCGCGCCATGCACCACCAACGCGAGCACGCCAAGCAGAAAAGTTTCGCGCCGACTCAGAATGCCCTTGGGCGCACGTTGCAAACGCAACTGCCCCAGCGGCACACGATGCGGCCGGCCGAGATCGACCAACTCGCCACCCGGCGTCTGACGCCACAGCAATTCCTCTGCGCTGGCGGCGGTCTGGACATTGCCCATTGATTCACTCCCTGCGGTCTTTTTGCGTTCTCTACAAAAACTGCCGATCGACCGTTTGTTGAATCCCCCACGGTGGATCGATGGGTGAATCATTGGGCTTGTCGCTTATCTCCGAAAGTAATCTTTAACGTTATGCATAGGTCCTTATGGAATATAAGAATTGATCAATTCCGCCAAAGCCACGTGCCACGCGGGCTGCAGCGATGGGTGAAAAAACGCATGCTTTTCAGGCATTGAAAGTATTCATTCAACGCATCAAATTCGCCTGAGCCGGTTTTGCAGGACAACTAATACCAAGTAGATAGTTGATTATTATTTTTTCCCGGAACAACAAAAAAGGCCGGCACACTTTCGTGCGGCGGCCTTTATCGATTACGCGTGGATTATTGTTTGACGAATTCCCCTGCAAGGGTCACTACTTCACCGTCAAAGTTAGTACGGGAACCGGCCGCGCGCACTTTTGCGTAATTGTGATCAGGAGAAAACAATGACCACGCTTGAAATCCGCTATTACCATTCAGACCGACAAACGTGATGGTGGTAGGTTGTCCGGTGCTGTTCTGGAAATGGTAATGCCCGTAGCTGACGTCATAGTTAACGCCGCCCTGGCTGAACGTGCCGCTGAATGTACCGTTGGCGTCGTTGCCATCGGTAATCGTCAGTTTGGCGCCAGCGTTGGCGTTTACATAAGTGCCATTAATGCTCGACATGATTCGATTTCCTTTATCGTTGGGATAAGTGTCTTCCGATGAGAGCAAGTTTCCTCCTGGAAACTCACGACAGTCAGGATGGTTGGACATTCAACTATTGTCCACGCGAGTGACTAACGAAATTGCAATAAGCACCCTTCAACTCGCTCATAACTTATCGCCGTTCGTTCGAGCACTAATTCCAATTCAACTAACGACTGGCATTGGCTTGCTGCACGTTGACAACCGGTACATTAACCGCCGTCTCCGAGCGTGGCGTACCCGCTGGCACCCAGTCATAACTCACAGGTAACGCCCGATAGACCCAGTTGCTGATCGCATCGCTGCCCGGCGCTTTGCCCAGATACGGGCTGACGTATTCCCAGACGTTCTCACCGTTGGCCGTCACCTGGAAAAACCGCCCGTTCATGCCCTCGTCGATCAACGTGTTGCCATTGGGCAAGCGCCGAGCACTGCTGATAAACGAACTGTAGAACGCCCACCCCGGTTGCTTCGAATTGGCTGCGCTGTATTGCCAGACGATCTGGTTTTTCACCGGGTCGATTTCCAACACCCGCGAACCGGAAATCAGCCCAAGAGTGACATTGGGATAACCCGCCGAACCCTGGTTGTCGAACACCAGCAAGTTACCGGCACCAGGCAATCCCGCCGGGATTATGTGTGCATCATGCTGACCGACAAACTGATCCACAGGACGCGGCAGTTTCTGCGCGGTTTTCGGGTTGATCAGCGGCAAATTCGGTCCGAGACGCCAGACCACTTTGCCGCTGCTTTTATCAATGATCGCGATGAAGTTGGCATTGCGTGAGTCGATCAACAGGTTATCCGGATTGAAGCGCTTGTCACCGGCATCGAACCACTTGTTCGGCCCCACCAGACTGAGGTTGTTGATGTGCAGGTAATCCGGATTTTCGCTGGCACGCACCAGGTTCAACTGCTCGGCGGTGAAGCCGAATTCATTGAGATGCTCCGAGGCCAGCCACTGCCATTTCACCGCGCCTTCGGGGCTGACTTCATAGATCGCATCGTCGATCACCTCGGGCACTTTGAAGCCTTTGACTTTGTGCACCTTGTTCGCCAGCACCACGGTGTTGCCGTTGCTCAAACGGCGCTGATCATGGTGCTGTTGCGCGGCGCCACCGGGCGCCTTGTCGCCCCACTGCCAAACGACTTTGCCATTCCAGTCCAGCTCGCCGACGCTCTGATTGCCCAGACCATTGCCGGCCGAACCGAGTTTTCCGGGATCCTTTTCACTCAGTTGCAGCAGCACGTGACCGCGCTCGCCGCCGACCAGTTTCGGATCAATGATCGCCGACGGGAAACCCGCCTGCGGCCAGGTTTTTACCTCGTTGCCGTTCATGTCGATCAGGTGCGTCTGTTTGTCGGCGCCGCTGAAAATCACGTACTGATTGAAGGCCTTGTTCGGGTCATAACGGGTCACGCCGGTCGGGTAAACACTCGGTGCGGCGAAGGCGCCAGCACTGAGCACTGCGCCGGACAGCAACACCGGCAAAGCGGTTTTGATACGCAACATGATGCAGCTCCTTGAGTGACGAATCAGAAGTCGTAGCGACCGGTGACGCCGAGGGTGCGCGGTGTGCCGAGCAGGCCTTCATAGCCGCCGTTGCCGCCCGTCCACAGGGTTGTGTAATAGGTTTTGTCGAAAGCGTTTTTCAGCCACAGCGACACGTCCCACTGGCCTTGGTTGAAGTCGCCGCGCAGGCCGGTGGAAAAGTTGACCACGGCGTAACTCGGGATCTGCCCGTAGTCGGAATCCTCGACCGTACCGACGGCTTTCGAGCGGAATGCATAGCTCGCGGTGACGTAAGGTTCGAAGCCGTTATCCAGATTCCATTTGTATTCGCCGTTGGCGTTGCCGATCCACTTCGAAGCGCCGACCACTTGATGACCGCTGAGGTCGCATGACGCTGGAGCACCCGGCGCCTGACTGACTTCCGGCGGGCATGGGGCATCTTTGTACGAGAGGTAGCTGACGTCGTTGTAGGAGCCGTTGATGTTCAAGGTCAGGCCGCGCAGCGGGATCACCGTGCTTTCGAACTCGACACCGCGCGAACGCACGGAACCGGCGTTGGTCAGGTATTGCACGCGGTTTTCGGCGTCGTAGGCGTTCGTCTGGTAAGCGTTGACCTGCGTCCAGAAAACGTTGGCGTTGAGTTGCAGACGGTGATCCCACAGCGTGCTTTTGAAACCGAGTTCGGCGTTGTTCGCGCGTTCGGTGCCGATCAGCAGTGAATCGGCGCCGGCCACCGGAGCGGAACCGACCGCGAGGTTAACCCCGCCGGATTTCTCGCCGTGGGACAGCGTGGCGTAGCCGAGCACATCGTCGGTGATCCGGTAGCTGAGATTGAGCAGCCCGGAGGGACTGGAGCTGTACTGATTCAAGTCGCCGGAATCGTAAGCGCCGGCACGACCGCGTCGCGCCGTGGCCGCAGCGCCCGTTACGGTCGCGCCACCCAGCGGCGCATCGCGCGTGACCCAGGCAGATTTCTCTTCATACGTGCCACGCACCCCGGCGGTGAAATCCAGCCGCTCGCTGAGGTGCCAGGTGCCTTGGGCGAACAACGCAAAACTGTCGGTCTTGATATGGCCGTTGCCGACACTGGTGACGTTGGCCAGCGCACCGGGCGCCGTGCCATTCCAGATATCCGCTTGCGGTCCGTAATAGGCGAAGGATTTATTGTCCAGATCCGAGCCGAAGTAGTAAGCGCCGACGACGTAATCAAAGAACTCGCCCTTGGGCGAGGCCAGGCGAAATTCCTGCGAATACTGTTTGTCCTCCACCGACACCCCGGCGTTGTAACTCGCCGGCACGTTGAGGCCGTCGTCGTTGCGCGGGGTGAAATTCCAGAAGCGATAGGAGCTGATTGAGGTCAGCGTGAAGTCGCTCGGCAGCGTCCAGTTGGCTTCCACCGACGTGCCACCCTGATGCACGGTAACGTGCTGGTCGTTGTCCAGATTGACCTTGCGGTGCGAACCGTTGACCAATGTTGCGCCGGCCGCGTTGGCGCGCGACTGGTACAGGTTGACGCCGTTGATGGTCGGCCCGGTGTTGTAGAGCACGCGGGTGCCGGCGCTGGAATCCTCCTCGTTGTAGTCACCGATCCAGCGCAGGTTGAAATCTTCATTGGGCTTGAATAGCAGTTGCGCGCGGAAGCCATCGCGCGAGCCGCCATTCAAATCATGGCCGTCGTATTCGTTTTTGATGTCACCGTCGCTGCGTGTGCGGTAGGCCGAAAAACGCCCGGCCAGTTGATCGTTGAGCGGGCCGGAAATGGTGCCCTTGGTCTGGAAATACCCGTCCTCGCCGACCGAGGTTTCGATGCTGCGTTCGGGCGTGAAGGTTGGCGCGCGGGTGCTGATATTGATCACCCCGGCGGTGGTGTTTTTGCCGAACAGCGTGCCCTGCGGCCCACGCAAGACTTCGAGCTGTTCGATGTCCATCAAGTCAAACACCGCCATCCCCGGGCGGCCCAGATAGACGTTGTCGATGTACAGGCCGACGCTGCCTTCCAGGCCATCGCTGGCCGGGTTATTACCCAGGCCGCGGATCGATACGCTGGACTGGCGTGCGTGCATGTAGGCGACGTTGACGCTGGGCACCAGTTGCTGCAAATCCTGAATCCGGTAGACCCGTTGCGTCTCCAGATTCTGCCCGCTGACCACGCTCATGGGCGTCGGTACGTCCTGCGAACTTTCCTCGCGGCGGCGGGTGGTGACGGTCACGGTTTCCAGTTGCGAATTGTTTGCGGCAGGCTTGCCGGCCGGCACTGGTGCCGGGGTTTCAGCATCGGCGGCGTAGCCGTGCGTCCAGCTCGCGCTCCCTGCCAGCAACAGGGCCAGAGGCAGGCGTTTGAGCCGTCGTGGCGTTAAGGGTGACGCAAGGTTCAACGGACTCATGGCGCGGCTCCTGGTCAAAAAACACACAGACATCTTCAATGCTGTATATTCTTTTAGGTTATTTATTTATGTTTTTACAAAGATTTACTGCATAAGAGATTGCCTTTATAAGGAGTCGACGTAATGCATATCCAATGCATTTCCCGGATATTTTTTATGTGAAAAATGCATATCGACTTGCGCCAACTTCGTCACTTCATCGCCTTGGCTGAACAACGCAGCTTCGTCGCCGGCGCGCAGGCGGTGAACCTGTCGCAGTCGGCGTTCAGCCGCAGCATTCAGGCGCTTGAGCACAGCGTCGGCTGTCAGTTGGTTGATCGCGGGCGCAAGGAATTGCCACCGACCAAACAAGGTCAGGTCTTGCTCGAACATGCGCGGCGGCTGGTCAGCGGCGCGCAGCAGATGGCCAACGAGATCAGCCAGTTCAATGGGCTGGAGGCCGGGGAATTGCGCTTCGGATGTGGGCCTGCGCCGGCGGCAGGTTTGATTCCACGGGCGATTGGCAGCTTCATCGGGCGCTATCCGAAAGCGCGGGTGCAGTTTCAGGTCGATGACTGGCAGAGCCTGAGCAAGCGATTACTCAGCGAAGAGTTTGAATTCTTTGTCGCTGACACTCGGCACTTCGAGGCCGATCCGGATTACCTGACCTACCGGCTGCGACCGCGCAAGTGGCATTTCTGTTGCCGCGCGGGGCATCCATTGGCCGGGTTTGATCGGGTCACCGCCGAGCAATTGATGAGCTATCCGCTGGCGGTAAGTATTCGTCCGCCGAACCTGCGCAAGGTCATTGTCGACCTCAGTGGGCGGCCGGATTTCACGCCGAATGTCGAATGTGAAAACAGCTCCAGTTTGCTCAGTGTGGTGCTGCGTTCGGATGCGATCGGGATTGTCGGGGCATATTCCGATGCGCTGCATCAAGCCAAGGGAGAGTTGATGTGTTTGCGCATCGAAGGGTTGGCCGATGATCTTGAGGAGTTGTACACCCGTTACGGGATCGTCAGCCGGGCGGGGTATCGGTTGTCGCCGTTGGCCGAGGCGATGATTGAGCAGATCAAGGCGATTGATGCGGTAGATGAGGAGGTCTGTTCACTGGACGGACTCGCTGTCTGATCTACCGCTATCGCGAGCAGGCTCACTCCAACATTTGAAATGCGCTCACCTGTAGGAGTGAGCCTGCTCGCGATGGCGTCAGTTCAGGCACCGATGCACTGCCTGCATAAAACCCATTCCCCAAATGCACTTGCCGAACACCCCCGGCGAAAGCGAAAACCCTCGCCTGTCCCATTGACCGGTGAACCCCATGCCCACCCCGCCAAACCCCGTGCGCAACGTGCTGTACATCATGTGCGACCAACTGCGCCGCGATTACCTGTCCTGCTACGGCCATCCGCATTTGCACACGCCAAACATCGATCGCCTCGCCGCTGCCGGCGTGCGTTTCAGCCGCGCCTACACCCAAGGCACGATCTGCGGCCCGTCGCGGATGTCGGCTTATACCGGGCGCTACGTCAGCAGCCATCAGGTGGCGTGGAACGCCGTGCCGTTGCCTTTGGAAGAACTGACCATCGGCGACTATCTGCGCCCTCACGGCATTCGTACCGCCCTGGTCGGCAAGACCCACGCGACGGCGAATGTCGATGCCTTGCAGCGTCTGGCGATCAACCCCGAGAGCGAGCAAGCCGAAATCCTCAACGAAGTCGGTTTCGAACCCTACATGCGCCACGACGGCATCTATCCCGACGATCCGTTGTTCGACGACAAACGCGAATCCGCGCCCTACACCCATTACCTGCGTGAACACGGCTTCGACGGCAAAAACCCCTGGCACGACTGGGCCAATGCCGCCGAAGGCGAAAACGGCGAAATCCTGAGCGGCTGGAAAATGCGTCATGCGAATTTGCCAGCACGAATACCCGAGCAACACTCAGAGACTGTCTACACTACAAATCGAGCCATCGACTTCATCACCGAGCAAGGCGAGAAATCGTGGTGTTTACACCTTTCCTATATCAAACCGCACTGGCCCTACATCGTACCAGCGCCGTACCACGCCTTGTACAGTACGGAATCGATTCTCGAAGCGATACGCGCGACGCCCTCCGAAGCCAGCAAACACCCCGTATACACTGCCTTTCGCCAGCATGAGGAAAGCCTCAACTTCTCCTGTGAATCAGTACGATTGACTGTAATCCCTACGTACATGGGTCTGATCAAGCAGGTGGATGATCAACTCGGACGGCTGTTCGATTTTCTGCAGAGCAACGGTCGCTGGGAAGACACGTTGATCGTGTTCACCAGCGATCACGGCGACTTTCTGGGCGATCACTGGTTGGGCGAGAAGGAGTTTTTGCTGGAGCAGGCGGTGGGGGTGCCGTTGATCGTGCGCGATCCTCGGGCGGCGGCAGATGTCACGCGCGGAACGGTGGATGATCGACTGGCGGAAACCATTGATGCGTTGCCGACATTCCTTGAGGCACTAGGATTGCCGGGGGCGGAGCATCGGCTTGAAGGGCGTTCGTTGATCCCGCTTCTACACGGCGAAAACCCGGACTGGCGCCACTATGCGATCAGTGAATACGACTACGCCTTCCAGGCGCCGGCGCGGGAGCGTTTGGGTCAGCCGATCGATCGTTGCCGGATGACCATGGTGCGTAGCGAGCGCTGGAAATACCTGGCGTACGACGGCTTTCGGCCACAGTTATTTGATCTGCTCAATGATCCGCAGGAGTTGCGTGACCTGGGGGCTGACCCGGCGTATGCGGCGGTGCGCGAGGAGCATGCGGGGTATTTGTTTGAGTGGGTGCGGGGGTTGAAGCGGCGCACGACCATCAGCCATCAGGAGATTGATTGGCGGGGGCAGCGGTTTCGTTATGGTGAGCCGGAGAGCGAGAAGGTTGTTCAGATTGGTGTTTGGTAGTGGGAAGAGCCCCTCACCCTAACCCTCTCCCAGAGGGAGAGGGGACTGAATGGGGGATATTTCAGAGGTATACCGACCTGATCGTGCTTCACCGAATCCATAATCGATAAGGTCTTTCAGGTCGGTTCTAACGCGAGACAACTCGGTCGACTCCCTCTCCCTCTGGGAGAGGGCTGGGCGGGCGGCGTTCCGATGAGGGGCTGTTGATCTTCAGTCACGACCTTTGATGGTTTGACTGCGTTGCCCATTCGCGCCCACCGGCACTTCACCCTTGAGCGTCACCCGACGCACCACCCGATCCTGAGTGCCGTAATCATCAATCGCGTAATGCTGCGTCGAACGGTTATCCCAGATCGCCACATCACCGGCCTTCCAGCGCCAGCGCACGGTGTTTTCCTGGCGGATCACATGGCTCTGCAAAAGCCCGAACAAATGCGCCGAATCAGCCTGCGAGTAACCCTTGATACGTTTGACGAAATGCCCCAGCAACAAGCTCTTCTCGCCGCTGATCGGGTGCACGCGCACCACCGGGTGTTCGGTCTCGTAAACGGTGGAAGTGAAGACTTTGCGATAACGCTCAAGCTTCTCCGCCGAGACGTCCGGCTTGGCGCTGGCGTAGTCGTATTCGTTGCTGTGCACGGCGACCAGTTTGTCGGCCAGCTCACGCAGCTCGGTCGGCAAGCCGTTGTACGCCGTCGCGGTGTTGGCCCACAGGGTGTCGCCACCGAATGCCGGTGCCACCACGGAGCGCAGGATCGAGGCTTTCGGGTAGGCGTCGACGAAGGTCACGTCGGTGTGCCAGGAGTTGGCGCGCTGACCTTCAGCGCCGTCCAGTTCGAGCAAATAACGCGTGCCTTCACGCGACGGCACAGTCGGGTGCGCTACGGGTTCGCCGAGCAGATGGGCGAAAGCTTCCTGACGCTGATCGTCGAGCTGGGTCTGTTCGCGGAAGAACACGACTTTGTACTGAACCAGCGCCTGCTGAATGGCTTCGACGGTGGCGGCGTCCAGTTCACCGGACAAATGCACGCCACGGATCTCGGCGCCGATACGACCGGCTACCGGGTGGATTTCCAGCGCGTGGACAGCGGGTTTAACTGCGAGTGCGGCATTGCTCATGGGTAGACCCTCATCGACTGCTTACGGTTTGGCGGCAGCGAAACAACGCTCTATCTATATTCCATTTACATCTAATAGATATTCACATGCTTCGTTGACGGAATAAGAGCTTGCATTTAAAACCTCTAGTAACCCTCGTCGCAAATGCCTTCGAGCTATTTTTAGGATGCCGGAAAAGCATATGGATCTTCGCCAGTTGCGTTACTTCATCGCCCTCAACGAACACCGCAGTTTTGTCCGTGCGGCGGACGCAATGGGCATCACTCAACCGGCGTTCAGTCGCAGTATTCAGGGGTTGGAGCAGGAGTTCGGCTGCGTGCTGGTGGATCGCGGCAACAAGGATTTGCGCCCCACGCCTGAAGGTCAGGTGGTGCTGCAGCACGCCCTGAGCCTGGTGCAGGGCGCGGCGCTGCTCAGTGCCGAAGTGACGCAGATGACCAAGCTCGATGCCGGCGAGGTGCACTTCGGTTGCGGTCCGGCGCCGGCGGTGAAATTGGTGCCGGACGCGGTGGCGCAATTCATCAACGCGCACCCGAAAGTGCGCACCTGTTTTCAGGTGGATAACTGGGAAAAACTCAGTCGCGCGTTGAGCCGTGAAGAGATCGAGTTCTTTATCGCCGACATTCGTCATTTCGAGTCGGATCCGAACTTCCAGACCCAGGCACTGACGCCCAAGCGTGGGGTGTTTTTCTGCCGGCCGGGGCATCCGTTATTGGCCAAGGAAAGCCTGTCGACCAACGACATGTTCGACTACCCGCTGGCGACCACGCTGATCCCGCCGGGAATTCGCAAATTGCTGGCGAACCTCAGCGGCCGCATCGATTTTTCCCCGACCATCGAGACCGAGCACTTTCCGGCGCTGGTGAAAGTGGTGCTGCAATCCAATGCGATTGGCGTGGGCACGGAGGAAGCGTTTGTCGAGGACATTGCCAAGGGTTCGCTGGTGTTGCTGCACTGGCGCAATCTGCCGCAGAACCTGGAGAGCATGAATGCGCGCTGCGGGATTGTCAGTCGTACCGGGTTTCGGCTGTCGCCGGCGGCACGGGCGATGATCGAGACGTTGGTGGCGGTGGATCGGCAGGAAGTCAGCGTCGCCGTTTAAAGGGTTCGTTCCCACGCAGAGCGTGGGAACGATCGGTGTACGTTAGAGCTTGGCTGCTGCCAACTCAGGCGCCACCCAATCGGTGACCTTGAACGACTTGCGAATCAGCTTCTGCTGCGCCGCCAGATCCACCTTGTCCTGCAAGCTGCCGAGGAACACCGGATCCAGTGTCGACGGGAACACTTCGCTCAATTTCTGATCCTGCAGATCCTGCGTCAGGATCACCGGTGGATAACTGGCCAAACCCGAGACCAGTTGCACGTAAGCCGCCTTGTTGCTGTCCTCGGTCAGCCACTCAACCGCCTGCTGCTGCGCCTTGAGCAATTTCGCCACCGCTTCCGGGTGCGCGTCGACAAACTTGCCCGTGCCGACCAGTACCGACTGCACGCTGCCTGCGCCACCGAGATCCTTGGTGTTCAGCGGCAACTCGGCCAGCCCCTTGGCCTGCAATGCGGTCAACCCGGAGCTGCCCCATGACGCATCGATCTGCTTGGCTGCCAACGCCGCGACCGCAGCATTGAAATCCAGATTGATCACTTTCAGATCCTTCTCGCTCAGACCCTGACTGGCCAGCGCCGCATCAAACGACAACTGGGTTGCCGTGCCTCGGAAGATCGCCACGCGTTTGCCTTTCAGATCCTGCAGAGTCTTGATCCCTGACCCCGGCACCACGCCCAGATACTGTTTTACCCCACGCGCACTGGCGCTGAGCAAACGCGTATCCAGGCCATTGGACTTGCCGATGATTGCCGCCAGATCACCCAGATACGCCAGATCGACCTGACCATTGGCAAACGCCTCGTTGATCACCGGCCCGGCACCTTTGAAGAAACTCCACTGAATCTTGATGCCCTGATCGGCGAAGGCTTTTTCAAAAATCTGTTGATCGCGCAGCACATCGACCACCCCGCCGCCGCTGTGCTGGGTGCCGGCGCTCAGGTCGGGCACGGCGATTCTGATTTCCTTGAGTTCGTCGGCATGCGCGGTGAACGCCAGCAGGCCCGCCAGAGCAGGCACGGCAAACAGACTGAAAACACGTTTGAAGGGGAGGTTCATGGGTGCAGCTCCTTGATCACGACGGGCGTTGAGGAGCCGAAAGTAGGCCGAATGCACACCTTCTCTTAAATACTATAAACGCACATTTTTATAGCTTTTAACGCTAAGCGAGCAGTAGCGCGGCTTGCAGCGGCGTATGCATTAACAGCATCGAAAATATTCTTCGAATGCATTGGATGCGTGTGGGTTGGAAGCCTTAAATGGCGCTGCTTATCTCTAAAACTAACTTATTGACGATTATTTATAACTATTAGCTCTTAGTTAATACCGCGAGAGTTCGCAGCCTTCGGCAGCTCCTACAGGGGTCAATTCAAGGACGCATTCCCCCGTAGCAGCTGCCGAAGGCTGCGATCTTTTGATCTTGAGCCAACCCGACAACGGAGGTCACCCATGGCCCGCCAATCCTTGCTCAGTCTCCCCCTGCCCGCGCCGCCGCTGAAAAGCCGCCGTAGCTGGCCAAGCGTGAACCAGCGCCTGTTGCCATGGCTGCTGCCGCTTGGCTTGTTCGCCCTATGGTGGCTGGCCGCGCGCAACGAATGGATGAGCGAGCAGATACTGCCCGCGCCTTCGCTGGTGTGGAACAGCGCTGTCGAGTTGTCGCAAGGCGAGTTATGGAGCCACTTGTGGATCAGTTTGCAGCGTTTGTTCTGGGGTCTGCTCGCGGGGGTTTCTGCGGGTGCATTGCTCGGTGCAGCGCTGGGATTCAGTCGTCGTCTTGAACGTTTGATCTTCCCCACCTTCGCTGGACTTTCGCAAATACCGACGCTGGCGTGGATCCCGCTGTTCATGGTGTTTTTCGGCATCGGCGAAGTGCTGAAACTGGTGGTGCTGATCAAAGCGATCGTGGTGCCGGTGACCCTGCACACACTGGTCGGCGTAAGAGATGCACAGCCAAAATTGCGTGAAGCCGCCGCCGTTTTGCGCCTGCCGCCACGCCTGCTGATTCGTCGCCTGGTATTGCCCGCCGCCCTCCCCGCGTTCATGGCTGGCGTGCGTCTGGCACTGGCCGCAGGGTGGACCTCATTACTGGCCGTCGAACTGCTGGCCTCCAGTGAAGGCATTGGCTACCTGATGGTCTGGGCGCGACAACTGTTCATGCTCGACATCGTGTTCGTCTGCATCGTCGTCATCGGTTTGATCGGCGTGGCGATGGATCGCGGTATCGGTCTGCTGGACAAAAAACTGGTGCACTGGCCGCACCCGGCCACCGCCGAAATTCGTCGCGGCCCGCGTTATGAAGGCTGGCAGCGGCTGCAACCATGGCTGCTACCGCTGAGCTTGTTGGCTCTGTGGCAATTGGCAAACGAACTGCAGTGGGTCGATGCCAACATTCTGGTCAGCCCGCTGGCCGTTTTGAGCACGGCATGGGACGGTCTGCTCGATGGCACGTTGATCAGCGGCATGGCGCTCAGCCTCGGTCGCACCCTCGGCGGTTTGCTGTTGGGTGGTGGACTCGGTTTCGCCTTCGGCTTGCTGCTGGGCTTGTCGCGCACCAGCGAACGCCTGCTCGGCCCGACCCTCGCGGCCATCCGCCAGATCGCCATTTTCGCCTGGGTGCCCCTGCTTACCGCGTGGTTCGGTCTCGGCGAACTGGCCAAGTGGGTGTTCGTCGCCCTCGCCGCGTTCTTTCCGCTGTTTATCGCCACGCAACGCAGCGTCGCCAACCTCTCACCACAACTCAACGAAGCCGCACAAGTGTTGCGCCTGAGCCTCGGCCAACGCCTGCGCCGACTCGTGCTGCCGGGCGCCGCGCCGGGGATTTTTGCAGGCCTCAGACTGAGCCTGATCTACGCCTGGCTCGGCACCATCGGCGCTGAATATTTCATGCCGTCCAACGGCGGCATCGGCAGCCAGATGATCGGCGCACAACAACTGCTGCGTATGGACCTGATCATGGCCGGCATGCTTTTCGTCGGTCTCACCGGCGCCCTGCTCAACCTCATTGGCCAACGCCTGGAAATTCGCGCGACCCGCTGGAGACACGCATGAACGCACCGATTGTCAGCTTCAACCACGTAGGCAAATCCTTTGACGTCGACGGTTTCGAACTGGAGGCGATTCGCGAATTCAACCTCGACATTGCCGAGGGCGAATTCGTCGCCATTGTCGGCTCCAGCGGCTGTGGCAAATCGACGTTGCTGCGTTTGTTGGTGGGTCTTGATACGCAATTTCGCGGGCAGATCACCGTCGATGGCAAAGCCGTCAGCGGCATCGGCGGCGAGCGCGGCATTGTCTTCCAGGAACACCGTTTATTCCCGTGGCTGACCGTCGCCGACAACATCGGCCTCGGCCTGGTCAACGAGCCGCTGAGCGCTGCACAAAAGCAAAAACGCATCGACGATTTCATCGATCTGGTCGGCCTGCGCGACTTCACCCGCGCCTATCCGCACCAACTCTCCGGCGGCATGGCGCAGCGCGTGGCGATTGCTCGTGGCCTCGTCGCCAGCCCACGAATTCTGCTGCTCGACGAACCGTTCGGCGCGCTTGATGCGCTGACCCGCCAGCAAATGCAGGACGAGCTGTTGGCGATCCGCGCCCGCGCAAAAATCACCACGATTCTCGTTACCCACGACGTCGAGGAAGCGATCTTCCTCGCCGACCGCGTGGTGGTCATGGAGCCGCGTCCGGGGCGGATCAAACAAGTTGTCGACATCGCCCTGCCGCACCCGCGCCAGCGCAGCAGTTTCGACTTCCATCAGTTGCGTGAAGAACTACTGCACGAACTGACCAGTGATGACCATTACCAACCGAGCGTGCCGGTGCAGATCCGCGATCTGCCGCTGACGTTCATTGCCTGCTGAACAGGAGTTTTGCGATGCCGCAACGTCCCAACTTTCTGGTGATTCTGGCCGACGATCTAGGCTTCTCCGACATCGGTGCGTTCGGCGGCGAAATCGCCACGCCGCATCTCGACGCTTTGGCCAACAACGGCCTGCGCCTGACCGATTTTCATACTGCACCGACCTGCTCGCCGACCCGCTCGATGCTGCTGACCGGCACCGACCACCACATCGCAGGGATCGGCACCATGGCCGAAACGCTGACGCCGGAACTGATCGGTAAACCGGGTTATGAGGGCTATCTCAACGATCGCGTGGTGGCGCTGCCGGAGTTGCTGCGCGAGGCCGGTTATCAAACCTTGATGAGTGGCAAATGGCACTTGGGTTTGAAGGCTGAATTGGCGCCCCATGCGCGAGGTTTCGAGCGTTCGTTTTCGCTGCTGCCGGGCGCGGCCAACCATTACGGTTTCGAGCCAACCTACGATGAGCAAACACCCGGCCTGCTGAAATCCACTCCGGCGCTGTACATCGAGGACGATACGTTTCTCGACGAATTGCCGAAGGATTTCTATTCCTCCGATGCCTTCGGCGACAAGTTGCTGCAGTACCTCAAGGAACGTGACCAGACCCGGCCTTTCTTCGCTTACCTACCGTTCTCCGCGCCGCACTGGCCGTTGCAGGCACCCGCCGAGATCGTCGAGAAATACCGTGGCCGCTACGATGCGGGCCCTGAAGTGTTGCGCCTGGAACGCCTGGAAAAACTCAAAGCCCTCGGTCTGATCGAGGCGGACGTCGAACCGCATCCACTGATTCAGTTGACCCAGCAGTGGGACGCATTGAGCGACGAGCAAAAGCAGATTTCCGCGCGGGCCATGGAGGTCTACGCGGCGATGGTCGAACGCATGGACTGGAACATCGGTCGGGTCGTCGATTACCTGCGCCAGCAAGGGCAGCTCGATAACACGTTCATCCTGTTCATGTCTGACAACGGTGCCGAAGGTGCGCTGCTGGAAGCGTTTCCGAAGTTCGGTCCGGAATTGGTGACATACCTCAGCCAGCATTACGACAACAGCCTCGACAACATTGGTCGGGCCAATTCATATGTCTGGTACGGGCCGAACTGGGCGCAGGTGGCGACCGCGCCATCGCGGTTGTTCAAGGCGTTTACCACGGAAGGCGGGATTCGCGTGCCGGCGCTGTTGCACTATCCGCAATTGGCGATCAAAGGGCAGATCAGCCATGGTTTCGGCACGGTGATGGACATCACGCCGACGATTCTCGATCTGGCCGGCGTGCGTCATCCGGGCAAGCTGTGGCACGGCAAATCGGTGGCGCCGTTGCGTGGTAAATCGTGGTTGGGATTCTTGTCCGGCGAGACTGCGCAGGTGCATGACGAGCACACGGTGACGGGGTGGGAATTGTTCGGGCGTCGGGCGATTCGCCAGGGGTCGTGGAAAGCGGTGTGGATTCCCGGGCCTATCGGGCCGGCGACCTGGCAGCTGTATGATTTGAGTAATGATCCGGGGGAAATTCATGATCTGGCGGTTAGTCAGCCGGAGAAGCTCAGCACGTTGATCGGGCATTGGCAGCAGTATGTCGAGGAGACTGGGGTGATCTTGAGTGAGTCGCCGTTTCAGCCGGATTGAGGGCAAGGTCAAAAGCCCCTCACCCTAACCCTCTCCCGGAGGGAGAGGGGACTGACCGAGGTGTCTTTCGTCAAACATCGACCTGAAAAATCGGGTCGATTATGGATTCGACAAAGCTCTTTCACTTCGGTGTAACTCCTCAATATCCCCGGGTCGGTCCCCTCTCCCTATGGGCGGTCCGACGTTTCGGGAGGGCTAGGGTGAGGGCAACTCGTCAGGCCTCCACCGCCTCACCAGACACCGCAACTTCATCCCGACGAACAAACCGGTTCGCCCGCCCAAACGTGCCAAAATCATTAAACCGCACGCCCATCTCACGCATCACCTTATGCGCCACCGGCACAGTCATCTGACGGATGTAAAACGGCTCCTTCACGACAAAATGATGAATCCCGTGGCTGCTGCCAAAATTGAAGCAGAACGCCTGCAACGGCCACAACCACCAAGGGTTCAGCACCTGACACTGCTGCAGCACATTACCCAACTCGACATCGCCGTAGTAATGCATGTTCGAGCTGATGAAGTGCAGGCAAAACGTGCGCAACACATTCGGACCGATGATCACCACAGCAGCGATATCGATCACCTGCATCACCGACAATGTGGTCGCTGACCATTCGATCGGCGAGCCCAGCAGATAAGCGATGCCATTGGCCGCATGAAAACCGAGAAACACATACCACGCGCCCCAATGCAGCAGCGCCAGCGGCGCGTAGACCTTCAACGTGCGCTTGATGATGCTGAACTTATGCGCCCAGGTCTTGGCCCGCAGCATGCGGATGAATGCCGACATCACGTTGTCGCCGACCATCAGCAAGCGCGCAAAACCCCACGGCTCGCCGTTGGTGATCGCGCGTTCTTCCATGTCGGTTTCAGTGCCGGAGACCTTGTGGTGATTGAGGTGCAGATGCCGACGAATCCACGGATTGATCGTACTCGGCCGCGCCAGCCAAACCAGGCCCATCATCAGGTTGTGCGGCACGCGCTGTTTGCGGAAATACATGCTGTGGATCAGGTCGTGCTCCAGCTCATGGGTCAGCGACGCGAAAAACGCATTGAGCAGCAGGCAAACCCACCACGCCATGTGGCCGCTGATGTACAGCGCCGCCGAACCCATCATCCCGATCAGGGCAAACGCCAGAATCCCCGCACCCAGCGCATCCTGATGCTTGAGAATCGGGTAGCGCTCGCGCAGTTCGACGCCTTTGGCCAGCACCACTTGGCGAATATGCGCTGATCGCTGGGCCGCTTTGTGTCGTTGGGGACTTGCAGAAGTACCGTCCATGCTTCCATCCTCGGGTCTATGATGTTCGCATCGTGCCTCGCCAAGGCTTCAATTGCGGTAGCCAAGAACGCCAACCTGTTGACCGGAAGCGCCAATCAGCATGAAGGAACCGACCTCCCTCGCCAGCTGGACCCGTGCCTTGCGCAAGCAACTCGACGCGCTGGGACTGGACAGCATTGCCCTGTGCCAGCAGGCCGGGCTCGATCCGAATTTGATGGACGACCCCAACGCACGCTATCCGCTGTCCGGCACTACGCGCCTGTGGGAAATTGCCGTGCAGGTCAGCGGCGACCCGGCGATTGGTTTGCGCGTGTCGCGGTTCGTCAGCCCGACCACGTTCCATGCCCTCGGTTATGCGCTGGTGGCCAGCGGCAGTTTGCGCGAGGTGTTCGAGCGCATCGTGCGTTATCACCCGGTGGTCAGCGATGCGCTGGAACTGGAACTGAGCCGCAGCGACGACCGCTATCAATTCCGTCTGAAGATTCCGTCAGGCAATCCGGCGCCAGCCTTCGAAGCCATCGACGCGTTCACCGCGATCTACGTGCGCACTTGCCGCAATCGCCTCGGCCGCGATTACGCGCCACTCGCCGTGTATCTGCGCCGTCCGGAACCAACCGATGTGCACCAATGGCACAAAGTCTTCCGCGCCCCGGTGCATTTCGGCTGTGCCGAGGATCGTCTGGAGTTCGCCCTCGCCGATTTCGACAGCCACCTCGACGACGCCAACCCGGAACTCGCTGAACACAATGAAGCCGTGCTCAAACGCACCATGGCTCAGCTCCAGCCGTTGACCTGGGAGCGCAAGGTGCGCGATGCCATTGAAGAACAACTGCCGGAAGGTGAACCCAGTGCAGAACGGATTGCCCAGGCGTTGCACCTGAGTTTGCGCAGCCTGCAAAGGCATCTGGCGGATGAGGGTTGTCGCTTCGACACATTGCTCAATGAGAGCCGCGAAAATCTGGCGCTGCTGCACCTGCGCGATCCGCAGTGTTCGTTGAGTGAGGTGAGTTATCTGCTCGGGTTTGCCGACACCAGTAGTTTCAGCCGTGCTTTCAAGCGCTGGACGGGGATGACGCCGGGGCAGTTTCGCGATGGCTTGCGCTGATCGTCAGCCTTTAGCCAGACTGCGTTCCATACCAGATGACCATTGTTCGATCATCGCAGCACCCATCGCGGCGAACGCCGGATGACTGGCGCCGTACTCCGCCATTTCGCCCATTGCCACCTGCATACCGTTAGCGACTTGCTGCAGTAATTCATTGCAACGCGCCTCCGTCAGATTGCAGGCCGTACGACCGAACCGCATCAGCATTTTGTGCTTGGGCCAAGCCTTCGAGCCACCCAAGAGCAACGCCATACTGTCGTTCTTTATGTAGACCGATGTGGTGATGATGTCGTATGCGGGCGCGAGTCTGATTGTCGATTCCTCGCCGCAGCTTTCGTAAAGCACGCCGAAGTTTTTGAGATGAGCGTCGCCGTTTTTCACGCCTGCGGACAAAGCCACAATCTTGAAAAATGCTTCCAGCGCCAGATTGAGCAATGCAGGCGAAACAAACGCTTTGATCTGCCGGGCCGCGCCTTCGTAAGAGCCGTCGTATTTGGCTTTCGACGGCCAACCGTTGAGTACGCAGAAGTCCTCAAAACCCAGGTAGCCCGTAGCGCTCAAATCAAAGCGCTCGATAACCAGAAACCTGCCATGTTCGCTGAGCTCGAAGTTCGGCACGTCTAGCCCGCAGTGTTGCGCGGCACGCATGCAGAAGTATTCGTTGGTCGCCAAATGCGGATATTCATCAGCCCGAAAAGCTTTGACCAAATGGGTCGATCCCCGATGCGTCAGACGATCAATCGCAGCCGCACTGTCACGTACCAGCACTTTAGGCTGCACCCCAGACACTCCGGAATACTGGCCATAGGTTTGCAACAGATCCTCGAACAAGCCTTGCGCACCATCGTGCACCAGCAGATCGGCCAGCGACGTTTCAGGCGGGCGATCCGTCATCGATGGGCTGGCAATGGATAACCGACCGAGCTGATAGGGGCCGACAATGGCCAGCAATGCAAAGTCATCGAAGCCGCGAACCGCTTTGCTGAAACGCCGAACCAACTCATCACGAAGGGCGCCTTCGGGCAGATTCATCTCGAAAACCGGATGAATGCCATGCTCCCAAAGATAACTCTCCAGCCGGGACGGCATTGTCAGTGACACGGCATTTCCAGCACTGGTTTCTTCGCGGTAACTGAAGACGCTGTCGACTCGATCTTGCCCGCGCGCCAACGTTCCCACCGCTTGCCCGCCGACACAGACATTTAATCGATCTGACGACTCAGTCATGGAAGTTGACCTTTTGCAGCGTATCGAGTGTCGGTCGACGGGACTGACGCGGAACCGCAGTCAGCTCATAGCCAAACCCGTTGAGGATCGCTTCGACTTTGCGCAGGCCGATTTCCGAAATGGTGTTGTTTTCGATCCCCGAAATCGTCGCGCGGCTCATTCCGTATTGCTGAGCCAGTGCCTGCTGGGTCATTTTGTTCGCCTTGCGCAGGGCTTTGATCAACTCGCCAAGCTGTTCCATAGGGCTTCCTGCATCAAATATGGTGCAAATTTAGATATATGTTTTATTTGCATCGCATTTGATGCACTCAATGAACAAGATTAGCCTAGTTCCCAGTGATCACGAAGCAATCACTTGCTCACCACAAACGCCAGCTCAAAAACAGTGCCGTCAGCATCACTACTCACCCGCACCTGTCCCCCATGCAACTGCATGATCGACTGCACGATCGCCAGCCCCAAGCCACCCGAATCCCCCGGCTCTGCCCGTGAAGGATCGACGCGGTAGAAGCGGTCGAACAGTCTGCTCAGATGTTCATGCGCAATCGCCGGGCCATGGTTGTGCACTTGCAACCAGCACTCACCCGACTCGTCGCGGCGACGCAGACTGATCACCGATCCTTGATCGGCATGACGCACGGCATTGGCCAACAGATTGCCGAGCGCCCGTTGCAACAGTTGCTGATCGGCAAGCAGTTCACCGTGCAGTTGATTGTCCAGCCACACGTCACGGTCATCCGCCAAGGCTTCAAAGTAATCACACAGCTCACCGCCAACGCTGTGCAAATCCAGGATTTGCAAATTCAGCGCCCGCTCGGCCTGCTCGGCACGAGCAAGGAACATCAGGTTTTCCGCCATGCGCTTGAGCCGTTCGAACTCTTCCATGTTCGAGGCCAGGACTTCCTGATACTCCGCCGTGCTGCGCGGATGATTCAGCGCCTGACCGTTACTCGCCAACAAGGTGTGTAGCGGCGTGCGAATCTCGTGGGCGAGGTCGGCGGAGAACTGCGACAGGCGCTGCACGCTATCGTCCAGCCGCGCCAGCATGCCGTTGAGCGCCTGCACCGGTTCAAGCAGTTCAGTCGGCGTACCGGCGGCGGGCAAGCGCTGATCGAGGCTGCGCAGATCGATGCCGCGCACCGCTTCGCTCAACTGCCGCAACGGTTGCAGGCCCCGGCGCAGCAAGAGCAAGCCCAAGGCAAAAGCGAGCAACGCGCCGAGTCCAACCGACAGGTACAAGCGCATGCGATAGCTGCCGAGCATCTGCTCGCGCTCGCTCAACACTTTGCCGGCGATGACCGTCAACGGCTCGCCGTTCGGCCCTTGCGCTTCGCCGGATAACAGCGCCAGTTCAGCACCGTCCGGCGCTTGCCACGTGAGTACATCGGGACGCTTTGGCGTTTGCTCGCGGGGGATGGCGTTCAGCGCGGGCAAATCGCGTTGACGGGGATTGATTGCGATCACGCTGGAACCATCGGCGCGGCGCACCAGCAACAGACTGTCGAGATTGCCGAGCATGTTCTGATACAGCCGTGGCCGTGCCTGCAAAGCGTCGAGGCTGTCGCTGTCGGCGAGCAACGCGCGCACTTGCTCCAGTCGTCCAAGCAATGCGAGGTCGTCGCGGTAGGCGATTTCCGAGGCCAGCGAGCGGTAGAGAAACACGCCAATCGTGCTCAGTACCAAGGCGCAAACAATGGCGAACGCCAGCGCCAGTCGCCAGGCGATCGACTTAGAGCGCATCGTCCGGCGCTTCCAGTTGATAACCGACACCGCGCACGGTGTGGATAAGTTTCGGCATGTACGGATCATCGACTTTCGAACGCAAACGCCGCACGGCGACTTCGACCATGTTGGTGTCGCTGTCAAAATTCAGGTTCCATACCTGTGAGGCGATCAGCGTGCGCGACAGCACTTCGCCCTGACGGCTGGCGAGCAATTGCAACAAGGCGAACTCCTTGTTGGTCAGGGCAATGCGCTGGCCGCCGCGACTGACACGGCGGCGCAACACATCGATTTCCAGATCGGCGATGGTGTACGACTCGGCTTCGCGCATCGGCCCGCGCCGTAGCAACGTGCGTACCCGTGCGAGCAGTTCGGCGAAGGCGAAGGGCTTGAGCAAGTAATCGTCAGCGCCCAGTTCGAGGCCGCGCACGCGGTCTTCAATGGCGTCCTTGGCGGTCAGGAACAATACCGGCGTGGCGCCGCGCTGGCGGATCAGCTGCAGCAATTGCCAGCCGTTGAGCCCGGGGAGCATCACGTCGAGGATGATCAGGTCATATTCCTGTTGCTCGATAAAGTAACGGCCATCGAGGCCATTGAGCGCCACGTCCACGGCAAAACCCGACTCGCCCAAGCCTTTGGCGAGGAAATTCGCGGTTTTGGCTTCATCTTCTACGACCAGCAAACGCATGGCACACCTCGATTGATCAGGCGTACAGGCTAGGCGCCTTCGCCGGCGTTGCCCATTACAAACTTGTAATCAGACTGACGAGGTTCTGACGAAGGACGGCGATTAAGGTGACGACCTTCGCTTTTGGAGCCTGTCCATGACCGTCAAATACCTTGTAGCCAGCCTGGCCCTCGGCCTCAGTGCCAGCGTGCTCGCAAGCCCGGAACTGCCGCGTCACGCCGATCTCGACCTGAAAACCGCACGGCTGCTCGCCGACACGGCAATGGCCAACTGCACCGGCACGGTGTCGGTGCTCGATCGGGGCGGCAATCTGTTGGTGACCCTGCGCGGCGACGGTGTCGGCCCGCACAACACCGCCGCCAGCCAACGCAAGGCCTACACCGCGCTGTCGACCAAAACCGCCACGCGGCTATTCGCCGAACGCGCTCGCAGCAATCCGCAAACCGCCAACCTCAACACTCTCGACGAATTGTTGTTGCTCGGCGGCGGTATTCCGCTGTTCGCGGCTGATGATCTGGTCGGTGCGATGGGGGTGGCCGGTTCCGGCGGCGGTGAGCAAGACGAAAACTGTGCAATCAAGGCGGCCGAGAAAACCGGCCTGGCCACCACCCGTTCCCAATAAGGAGATGCATCCATGAGCACTTTGCGCATGACCTTCGCCGCGCTCGGCCTGAGCGCTTTTTCCAGCCTGGCCCTGGCCGCCGGCAACCCGTTGAGCGTGCACGTGCTCAACCTGGAAAACGGCCTGCCGTCGCCGGGCATTAACGTGACCCTGGAAAAACACGTCGGCGAGAACTGGCAGCCTCTTGCTCAAGGCACGACCAATGAACAAGGGCGAATTGCCGAACTGTTCCCGGCCAAACAGCCTTTTGAAGCGGGTGAATACCGGGTGGTGTTCAAGACCGGCGAGTACTTCAAGAAGGTCAAGCACGACACCTTCTTCCCGGAGATTCCGGTGATTTTTGAAGTGAAGCAAACCGATCAGCATTACCACATCCCGCTGCTGCTCAGCCCGTATGGTTTCTCGACCTATCGCGGTTCGTAAAATCAACACAGATCCCCTGTAGGAGTGAGCCTGCTCGCGATAGCGGTATGTCAGTCACCCATTGGCTAACTGATAGATGGCTATCGCGAGCAGGCTCACTCCTACAGGTCTGTGCTTTGCTCCAGATATCACGAACACCAAAAAAACCTGTGGGAGCCTGGCTTGCCAGCGATGGCGTCCGTACAGCAGACATCGATGTCGGCTGATGCACCGCTATCGCTGGCAAGCCAGCTCCCACAGGGGCTGGGGTGCATTGTCAGATCGTGGCCAGGGCGCGCAATCGCGCGGGGTCGAGGATTTCGATCTCGCCATACCCAAGCCCGATAATCCCCTGCCCCTGCAAATCCTTGAGGATCTGGTTGGTGGTCTGCCGCGACAGCGACAGCATCGATGCCAACTGCTCCTGCGGCAGTTGCAGTACACGACGCGGCGCGTCGAGTTCGCCGTAGCCCTCGGCGATCATCAGCAAGCGATGGGCCAGACGCGCCGGCGCTGGCAGCAGGCTCAGTTGTTCGAGATTGATGAAGGCCAGGCGCAGTTTGTGGCTCATCAGCAGCGCCAGATGCCGCCAATACACCGGATGTTCGTCGAGCAGTTTCAGCAACGTCGCCTGCGGAATATTCAGCAGCGTGCACGGCCCGACTGCGTAGGCGTCATGGGTACGCGGCTGACCATCGAACAGGCAGATCTCGCCGAACCAGTGCGGCGCTTCCACCAGACTCAACAACGCCTCCTTGCCCTGCTCGCTTACCGCGCCGATGCGCACGGCGCCATCGAGCACTGCGTACAAACCGCACGGCGCATCGCCGCGCTGGAACAAGCGCTGCCCCGCCGTCAGCCGCCGCTCTCGCGCTGCCGCCAGCAAGCTATCCTGAAAAGACACCGGCAGATGACTGAACCACTGGCCACTCATCAGCCGCGAACGTATTTGCATAAACACTCCTGGATTGTCGCCTGCCTGACAGAGCGAACCCTGATCCCGAGGGATGATGCGATCAACCCTACCGGAGGAACAACAATGAAAAGCCTCGTCGACCACCTCAGTCAATACGCCGCCTACCACCGTGATCCGCGCAACATCGCCAGCCACTTTATCGGCATTCCGCTGATTGTGGTGGCGGTGGCGGTTTTGTTGTCGCGTCCGCAATGGTCGCTGGGTGGCTTGTGGATATCTCCAGCCGTTGTCGTGGCGCTGGCCTCGGCGTGGTTTTACCTACGCCTGGAAGTGAAGCTCGGGGTGTTGATGACCGTGCTGATGGGTTTATCCGTCTGGGCCGGGCATGTGTTGGCGCAGCAGAGCACCATGGTCTGGCTGAGCAGCGGCCTGGCGATGTTTGTGGTGGGCTGGGTGATACAGTTTGTCGGGCATCACTATGAAGGGCGCAAACCGGCGTTTGTCGATGACGTCAGCGGGCTGATTGTCGGGCCGTTGTTTGTGGTGGCCGAGTTGGCGTTCATGCTCGGGATGCGGCATGAATTGAAAGAGCAGATCGAAGCGCGGGCGGGGGTGGTGCAGGTCAATCCGAACAAAAAAGCGGCGGCTTAGGCCGCTTGAAAGATCGCAGCCTACGGCAGCTCCTACAGTGGGTTTGGTCGATCACAAAATGTGTGACCAACCGAAACCCCTGTAGGAGCTGCCGCAGGCTGCGATCTTTTGGTCTTAGAGGCTTGCGACTTTCTGCCAGACCTTCGGCTTGAAGAACAGCGTTTCACCCTTGGCCAAGCCGATCAGGCTGTCGTGGTCTTTCACCACTTCGGCCTCGATCAAATCCGTCTGGCCCTCAACCTTGAGCGTCACCCGCGTGGTCGCGCCCAACGGGCGGATGTCACGGACTTCAGCCGCATGGTGATCCTCCAGCTCATGCCTGGACAACGACACTTCATGCGGGCGGAACAGCACGTGGTTGTCGTCGCTCAACAGCAAGCGGTTCGAATCGCCGAGGAAGTGATAAACGAAATCGCTGGCCGGGTTTTCGTAGACGTCGCCCGGTGAGCCGATCTGCTCGATCACACCTTTGTTCATCACTACGATCCGGTCAGCAACCTCCATCGCCTCTTCCTGGTCGTGGGTCACGAACACCGAGGTCAGGTTGATGTCTTCGTGCAACCGCGCCAGCCAGCGGCGCAGCTCCTTACGCACCTTGGCGTCGAGGGCGCCGAACGGTTCGTCCAGCAGCAGCACTTTAGGCTCCACCGCCAAAGCACGGGCCAAAGCGATACGCTGACGCTGACCACCGGACAACTGCTCCGGATAACGATCCGACAGCCAATCCAGCTGCACCATGTTCAGCAGTTCATGCACCTTGACCGCGATCTGGCTTTCGTTCGGACGCTGGTTTTTCGGCTTCATGCGCAGACCGAACGCGACGTTATCGAACACGGTCATGTGGCGGAACAAGGCGTAGTGCTGGAACACGAAACCGACGTTGCGATCGCGCACATCGTGGCCGGAGACGTCTTCGCCGTGGAAGACGATGTTGCCGTTATCCGGGGTTTCCAGGCCGGCGATAATCCGCAGCAGCGTGGTCTTGCCGCAGCCCGACGGGCCGAGCAGCGCGACCAGCTCACCGCTGTGGATATCCAGACTGATGTTGTCCAGCGCCTTGAACGCGTTGAAATTCTTGCTGACGTTACGCACTTCGATCGACATGAATTATTCCTCCGCGGCGCTGGCGCGCAGGCGGTTGATACGGTTTTCGCTCCACTGCTTGAGCAGCAGGATGAAGAGCGCCAGGATCAGCAACAGGCTCGCCACGGCGAACGCGGCCACGTGGTTGTATTCGTTGTAGAGGATCTCGACGTGCAGCGGCAAGGTGTTGGTCACCCCGCGAATGTGCCCGGAGACCACCGACACCGCACCGAACTCACCCATGGCCCGCGCGGTACACAGCACCACGCCATAGATCAGGCCCCACTTGATGTTCGGCACGGTGACATGCCAGAACATCTGCCAGCCATTGGCGCCGAGCAGGCGCGCGGCTTCCTCTTCCTGCGTGCCTTGTTCCTGCATCAACGGAATCAGTTCACGGGCCACGAACGGCACGGTGACGAAAATCGTTGCCAGCACGATGCCCGGCAGGGCGAAGACGATCTGGATGTCGTGATCCTGCAGCCACGGACCGAACAAGCCTTGTGCGCCGAACATCAGCACGTAGACCAGACCGGCGATCACCGGCGATACCGAGAACGGCAGGTCGATCAGCGTCACCAGCATGCTCTTGCCACGGAACGAGTATTTGCTCACGCACCACGCCGCACTGACGCCGAATACCAGGTTCAGCGGCACCGAAATCAGCACGGCGAACACGGTGAGTTTCAGTGCCGAAAGCGCGTCCGGCTCAAAGATCGCGGTGAAGAAAGCGCCGAGGCCATTCTTCAAACCCTGCGATACGACGATGAACAACGGCAGCAGCAGAAACAGGAAAAAGATCAGCCAGCCCAGGCCGATCAGGATTCTGCGCGAAGTGGCGCTGCCACGGCGTGCAGCGTTGGCCGAAGAGGCGGCCGCAATAGACGATTGGGACATGTTCGCGCCTCCTTATGGGGTTTCGATGCGCCGCTGCAGCAAGTTGATCAGCAGCAACAGGACGAAGGAAACCACCAGCATCAACACGCCGATGGCGGTGGCGCCGGTGTAATCGTATTGGTCGAGTTTGACCATGATCAGCAGCGGCAGGATCTCGGTTTTCATCGGCATGTTGCCGGCGATGAAAATCACCGAGCCGTACTCGCCGACGCCACGCGCGAACGCCAGGGCAAAACCGGTCAGCCAGGCGGGCAGGAGTGCCGGAACCAGAATGTGGCGAAACACCTGCCATGGCTTCGCACCGAGGCACGCCGCCGCTTCTTCGACTTCTCGAGGAATATCGGCCAGCACCGGCTGCACCGTGCGCACCACGAACGGCAGGGTTACGAAGGTCAGCGCCAGGGTGATACCCAGCGGAGTGTAGGCGATCTTGAAACCGAGATCGGCAGCGAACTGGCCGACCAGCCCAGCCGGCGCGTACAACGCAGTCAGCGCAATACCGGCCACCGCTGTCGGCAGGGCGAACGGCAGATCGATCATCGCGTCGATCACCTTGCGCCCCGGGAAGGTGTAGCGCACCAGCACCCAGGCCAGCAGCGTGCCGATGATGCCGTTGATGATCGCCGCACACAGCGCGGTGCCGAAGCTCAGCTTCAACGCGGCCAGCACCCGTGGTGCGGAAATGATCGTCCAGAACTGATCCCAGGTAAGTTGCGCGGCGTGGACGAACATCGCCGCCAGCGGGATAAGCACAATCAGGCTGAGGTACACCAAGGTGTAGCCCAGCGTCAGCCCGAAGCCGGGTATGACGGGGGAGATACGACGCGACATAAAAGTCCTTGGTTAAAAAACGCGCGAAGCCCCGAAGGTAAATCCGGGGCTTGTTTATGGCTATGAAAACTTACTGCGCCTGATAAATCTGGTCGAACACGCCACCGTCGTTGAAGAATTTCGGCTGTGCGGTTTTCCAGCCGCCGAAGTCCTTGTCGATGGTCACCAGGTCCAGTTTCGGGAACTGCTGGGCGTACTTGGCAGCTACGTCCTTGTCACGTGGACGGTAGAAGTTCTTCGCGGCAATTTCCTGACCGGCCGGGCTGTACAGGTGCTTCAGATAGGCTTCGGCGATCTGCTCGTTGCCTTTCTTCTCGGCGTTCTTGTCGACCACGGCCACTGGCGGCTCGGCGAGGATCGACAGCGAAGGCACGACGATGTCGAACTTGTCGGCGCCGCCATCTTCTTTCAGCGCCAGGAATGCTTCGTTTTCCCAGGCCAGCAACACGTCACCCTGACCGTTGTTGACGAAGGTGATGGTCGAACCGCGCGCACCGGTGTCGAGGATCGGCACGTGCTTGAACAGGGTCTGCACATATTCTTTGGCTTTGGCCTCGTCACCGCCGTTGGCTTTCAGGCCGTAGGCCCATGCGGCGAGGAAGTTCCAGCGTGCGCCGCCAGAGGTTTTTGGATTAGGGGTGATTACCGAGACGTCGTTCTTGACCAGATCGCCCCAGTCCTTGATGCCTTTCGGGTTGCCCTTGCGCACCAGGAAGACGATGGTCGAGGTGTACGGCGTGCTCGCTTCCGGCAGACGCTTCTGCCAGTCGGCAGGCAGGGTCTTGCCGAGTTTGGCGATTTCATCAATGTCGCCGGCCAGGGCCAGGGTCACGACGTCAGCGCGCAGACCGTCGATCACCGCACGGCCCTGTTTGCCCGAACCGCCGTGGGATTGCTGGATTTTCACCGTGTCGCCAGCGTGGTCTTTCTGCCAGAACTTGATGAATTCAGCGTTGTAGTCCTGATACAGCTCGCGCGTCGGGTCATACGACACATTGAGCAGTTCGTAATCCTTGGCAACCGCGGAACCGGCAAACACAGCACTGGCCAGGGCGGCCAAAGCGTAACGGCGAATCGACGACATGGTGAAAGCTCCTGGAATTCTGGGTGGTGGCTTTTTCTTATGAATATCTGGAATCGGGTGTGCCGGCTAAAGATCGCAGCCTTCGGCAGCTCCTACACACAGCCCCCTGTAGGAGCTGCCGCAGGCTGCGATCTTTTGATCTTCAACTCAGCCCGGTTGTTTACCCGGTTGCTGCAAACGGAATTTCTCTTTGCGTTCGATCTGTACGACTTGCGCGTTGTGCACAGTGATCTCCACCGCGCCGAAACGCAGATCGCGCAGGGCGCTCTGGATTTCACGCAAAATGGTGCTTTCGTCCTGACCGTCAACGCTGCGAAGGGATGCGCTCATGGTGCTGCTCCTTTGAATGGGATTTGCCTGGCAGTGGGCGGCACTGCGTTCGGCGTGGAAGCAATATAAGAGAGGCGCGGATATTCTTAAAAAGACTATTTAAGAATGTTTATATAACCAGAAAACATTATGTGGCACGGCAAGGGTTTGCGCGTTGGGGGAGCAAAAGATCGCAGCCTTCGGCAGCTCCTACAGGGATCGGTGCAGGAGCTGCCGAAGGCTCGGGCCGCGATCGGACGATCTTTTGATCTTTTAACCAATCACCGATGTTCTTGCCCAATCAATCTCCTGCGCTTGAACCGGCCGCCCAAACCAATACCCCTGCCCCAGATCACATTCCTGCTCCAGCAAAAACGCCGCCTGCTCAACCTGCTCGATACCCTCGGCATGCACCTGCATGCCCATGCTCCGGGCCAGCGCGATGATCACCCGCACGATCGCTGCGTCATCCTCGTCCCAAGGCAAGCCGGCAACAAAACCCTGATCGATTTTCAGCTTCTGCACCGGCAAGCGCTTGAGCCGCAAAAGCGATGAATACCCGGTACCAAAATCATCGATGGCCAGACGAATACCCAATTCACGCAAACGATGCATCTGCTCCAGCGCCACCTCCGGATCGTCCATTACCGCGCTTTCAGTGACTTCAAGCTCCAGATACGCCGGATCCAGCCCGGTGTCATGCAGGACCTGCGCGACCTGTTGATAAAGCTCACGCCGGGCGAACAAACGCGACGACACATTCACCGCGACAAATGACAGTACGATTCCAGCCTGTTGCCACTGGCACATCTGCCGACACGCCTGCTGCATCACCCACGCGTCGATTTCGGCAATCAGCCCGGTGCGCTCGGCAATCGGGATGAATTCCGCCGGCGACACCAGACCGCGCTGCGGATGCTGCCAACGCACCAAGGCTTCAACACCGATCAAGCGACTGGTCTTCAAGTCATGTACAGGCTGGTAGAACACCCGCAATTCCCGTTGCTCCAGCGCCCGGCGCAGTTCGAAAGCGATTTCCACCCGTTGCTGGGCGTGGGCGGTGAGTTCTTCGGTGTACAAGGCGTACCCGTTGCGCCCGCTGCTCTTGGCCTTGAACAACGCCGCGTCGGCATTGCGCAACAGTTGTTCGGCGCTCAACGCGTCACTGGGGAACAGGCTGATGCCGAGGCTGCCGTTGATGAACAACTGATTGCCATCAATGCTGAACGGCTCCTTCAGTGCATCGAGAATCCGTTGCGCCAGCGCTGCTGCCTGCACCGGCTGTGGACAACTTTCCGCCAGTACGGCGAACTCATCACCACCGAGACGCGCCAGCGTAATGCCGGGGCCGAACAGCGCCTGCAAGCGCGCTGCCACGGCCTTGAGCAAGCGATCGCCGATGTTATGGCCGAGGCTGTCGTTGATCATTTTGAAGTGATCGAGATCAAGCATCAGCAGTGCACAACCGCGCTTGTGGTTTTGCGCCGAGGCCAGTGCCTGTTCAGCGCGATCGCTGAACAGCAGCCGATTGGGCAGATCAGTCAGCGGATCGTGGTGCGCGAGGTGTTTGAGCTCATGCTCGGAATCCTTGATCGCACTAATGTCTGAAAACACCGCGACGTAATGGCTGCGCCGGCCCTGATCATCGTGAATGACCCGAATGGTCTGCCACTGTGGATAAATCTCGCCGCTTTTTCGGCGGTTCCAGATTTCGCCGCTCCATTCGCCCTGCGATTCCAGAGTGGCAAACATCGCCTGATAAAATCCCGGCGGATGATGGCCCGACTTGAACAGGCTCGGCTGCTGCCCGAGGACTTCTTCACGCTGATAACCGGTGATCTCGATGAACGCACGATTGACGTGCACGATCAGCCCCTGATGGTTGGTCACCAGCACCCCTTCGCGGGTGCAATCGAAGACCGCCGCCGCTTGACGCAGGCGTTCGCGGTCGGCGTGGCGTTCGCGCAAACGCGCACCTATTCCGAGAAACTCGCACAATCGCGCCCGCGCCAGGAAAATCAGCCCGGCGCTGAACGCCGCGAAGACGTAACCGTTGATCAGTTGCCATCGGGCAAGATCGACGGAGTTATCGAAGAAATTGTTTAATAAATGATCAGTGCCCTGCAGCCAGACAGCAGCAAGCACGAGATAAAGCAGCGCTGCACGCAAAGCATCGCGGTAAGTGGCAGGCATTCGACTGTCCATGTCCCTACAAAAAGGTTGGAATTATAGGTCAAGAAACATCCAGCGACTCTTATCTGAAAGGGCGACTGGTTTTATCTGTGTGCTTGGTGATAATGCAACGGCTGTTTTTATCTTTATCGAGGGCCCTATAGCCTATGTGGTACGAAGGTTTTCTTGGCTTGTCGGCCTGGTCTCTGGTCGCAGTCACCCTGCTGATGACCCACGTGACAATTGTCGCCGTCACGGTCTATCTGCACCGCTACTCGGCCCATCGCTCGCTGGAGCTGAATGCTGGCCTGAAGCACTTTTTCCGTTTCTGGTTGTGGCTGACCACGGCGCAGAACACCCGCGAGTGGACCGCCATCCACCGTAAACATCACGCCAAGTGTGAAACCGAAGACGACCCGCACAGCCCGGTCATCAAAGGCCTTTCCACCGTGCTGCGCACCGGCGCCGAGCTGTATCGCGCCGAAGCGCAAAACCCGGAAACCCTGCGCATCTACGGCAAGAACTGCCCCGAAGACTGGATCGAGCGCAACGTCTACAGCCGCTACCCGCTGTTGGGCGTGGCGATCATGGGCGTCATCGACCTGCTGCTGTTCGGCACCATCGGCATCACCATCTGGGCGATCCAGATGATGTGGATCCCGGTGTGGGCCGCCGGCGTGATCAACGGTCTGGGCCATGCGGTCGGCTATCGCAACTTCGAATGCCGCGACGCAGCCACCAATCTGGTGCCGTGGGGCATCCTGATCGGCGGCGAAGAACTGCATAACAACCATCACACCTACCCTAACTCGGCCAAGCTGTCGGTGAAGAAGTGGGAGTTCGACCTCGGTTGGGCGTGGATCAAAGTCTTCAGCTTCCTGCGTCTGGCCAAGGTTCAGCGCGTGGCGCCGATCGCCCACCGCGTCGAAGGCAAGGGCAATCTGGACATGGACACCGCCATGGCCATCCTCAACAACCGCTTCCAGATCATGGCCCAGTACCGCAAATTGGTGATCGGCCCGCTGGTCAAGCAAGAGCTGGCCAAGGTCGATCATTCGGTGCGCCACCAGTTCCACCGCGCCAAGCGTCTGCTGTCGCGGGAAACCAGCCTGCTGGAAGATCGTCATCACTTGCGCATCCAGACCATGCTCGAGCACAGCCAGGCGCTGAAGGTAATTTACGAGAAACGCTTGGCCCTGCAGCAGATCTGGGTCAAGACCAGCGCAAATGGCCACGACATGCTCGCCGCCATCAAAGAGTGGATTCACGAGGCCGAGGCCAGCGGTATCCAGTCCCTGCGTGAATTCGCCGACCAGTTGAAAACCTACTCGCTGCGCCCTGCAGCCGCCTGAGACCGTTGATCGGTGCACCCGGCTCCCGGGTGCACCCTTCGGAACTTCGCTAAAAATCGCCTATCTCAAAGACACTTCGCCATCCCGGCGGGCTGTACTGTGGCCGTTGTCGAATTGCGGCACGCCTTTGAGATCTGTGCCGATGGTCAATAACAATCAAAAAGACTCATCCTTACCGAAGTGGCCCGAGGCCGCACAAACGCTAATGGCGTTGATGCATGCCCAAGGCGAAGTCGCCCGTTTGAGCGAACGCGAACAGCTGTTCAGCTCCTTATTGGTCAGCGTCAACGCTGTGCTCTGGGCCTTCAACTGGGAAACCCGGCAGGTGCTGTATGTCAGCCCCGCCTATGAACGGATTTTCGGCCGCTCCGCCGGCCTCCTCCTCGCCGACTACAACCAATGGCGCGACAGCATCTACCCCGACGATCTGGAATACGCCGAACGCAGCCTCGCCGAAGTCCTGCACAGAGGCGCGGTGGAAGATCGCGAATACCGGATCATCGCCGCCGACGGCCAGGTGCGCTGGCTCAGCGATAAGTGCTTCATCAACCGTCAGGACGAGCCGGGGCAACCGGTGATCATCGTCGGCATCGCCGAAGACATCACCGACAAGAAGCAGATGGAAACCGAGTTGCACCGTCTGGCGACCACCGACGTGCTGACCCAAAGCAGCAATCGCCGGCACTTCTTCGAGTGCGCCAATCGCGAGTTCGAAGTAGCGAAGGTGCAGGGCGCACAAATGGCCTTTCTGCTGCTGGATATCGATGATTTCAAAATGATCAATGACACCTACGGCCACCCGGAGGGCGATAATGTTCTGCAGCGGATTGCCGAGTGCGGACGCGGCTCGTTGCGCCGGGGCGATCTGTTCGGGCGGATTGGCGGCGAAGAGTTTGCCGCAGTGTTTCCCGGTTGTGCGCCGGACATGGCCATGCAGGTGGCCGAGCGGCTGCAGCAGGAGATTCAGCGTTTGAGCTTCAGCCATGACGGCCAGACGTTCGGCATCACCGTGAGCCAGGGGCTGACCAGCCTTACCGGGGAAGACGAAAACCTCGACAGCCTGTTCGCCCGCGCGGATGCGGCGATGTATGAGGCCAAGCGACAGGGCAAGAACCGCATCATTTCTGCCTGACCCGTATCTCAGCTACACAGAGATCCATTGCGGGGTTTGCGTAAGTCAGGTTATTTGCGCATCCGCATCAACTCCGGCAGCCCGATCTTGAGCAACCGCGCCGTGCGGCTCTTCGCCAACTCCTCAACGCCCTCATGCTCGGTCAAGCGGGCCATCTGCGCCGCCATGTTCATCACCAGCGCCTCACGGGAATACACCCCGCCGCCGAGCTGGTACACCGACGCAATCAGCTCACGCAGCTCCAGCGGCAATCGCCAGCGGGTGCGCAACGCCGAACCATAAGCCGCGCCAAACTCCGCCAGCGCCTCGCCGACCTCCTCCCACTCATCCAGCGCACCGCCGGCCTGCTGCCACTCCTGCAGACAACGCAGCAACGCCAGATCACCCAGGCGATGGAGCATACCCGCGCAGTAACAGCGCTCCTGATCGAGATCGAGTAAGCGTGCCAGGGTGCGCGCGTATTCAGCGGTGTGCAGCGACAAGCCCCAGTAACGCTCGGCGTAGTCCGCCAGACAAGGATCGCTGAGCTTGGCGCTGCGCTTGAGTGCCAGCCCCAGAATCAGGTTCATGCTCTGCCCGGTGCCCAGGCGATGCAGGGCTTGAGCGAGCGTTTGAACCGGGGCACCGTGGTGCTGCGCCGCGCTGTTGGCCGCAGCGATCAGCACTGCAGTGATTTGTGGGTCGGTTTTGATCTCATCTTCCAACAGTTTCAGATCGAGGCCATTGGGATTGAGGCTGCGCTTTACCGCCACCTGCACATCGGTCATCAACGGCGCGCCGTCGGCCTGCTCGCGGCGGCGTTCAAGGAATATCGACAAGGTCATGCCCGGTGCCAATGCCGGCACCTCACAGAACACTTCTTCACCGGCATTCAGCAGTAAACCCTGCAAACGCTCGGTCAGGCTTTCCATGTTCAGTGGTTTGGTCAGGTAGGCCGTGGGCGCCAACGGAATCGCTTCACGCACACTGGCGCTGTCGTTGCGGCTGCTCATCAGGATGAACGGCAACGGTGGGTTGCGTTTGCGCTGACGCACGCTGCGCAGCACGCTCAAACCGTCGATGCCGGGCAACTCCCAATCGACGATCGCCAGGTCATACGGCACTTCACTGAGCAATGACAGGGCTTGCTGCCCGTCGGCGCACAAGTCTATCCGCGCATCGCAACGCACGTTCAGAAGCACTTGTTTGAGCAGGTCCCGGGACCACGGATCGGCCTCGGCAATCAGCACTCGGGGTACGGCGGGTAAATCAACGGCAGTCATGCGCGCTCTCCCTTGCAATGCCTGAACCTTAGCCAATGCTGGCCTTTCGATACAGCGCAAAAGCAATTGATATGTTCACGGGGCGAAAAAAAACCCGCCGAAGCGGGTTTTTTTGTCTATCCGATCACAGAGTGCGAGGCTTACAGCTCCGAGAAGCACTCTTCGATGATCGCCAGACCTTTGTCCAGTTGCTCGTCCGGCGAAGTCAGCGGTACGAGGACGCGCAGAACGTTGCCGTAGGTGCCGCAGGACAGCAGGATCAGGCCCTTGTCGCGCGCCTTGGCCACCACCGACGCTACAGCAGCAGCGTTCGGCTTGTGGCTGTCGCCGTTTTCGAACAACTCGACCGCGATCATCGCGCCCAGCGCACGAACTTCGCCGATGACCGGGTACTTGGCCTGGATAGCTTTCAGGCCAGTGACCAGACGCTCGCCGACAGCCTTGCAGCGGTCCAGCAGTTGCTCTTCTTCGAACACTTCCATTACGGCCAGGGCCGCGGCGCAAGCGATCGGGCTACCAGCGTAGGTGCCGCCCAGGCCGCCTGGCGCGATGGCGTCCATGTATTCGGCCTTGCCGCAAACACCGGCCAGCGGGAAGCCGCCAGCGATGGATTTGGCGAACGTGGTCAGGTCGGCAGCAACACCCATCTGTTCCATGGCGAAGAACGTACCGGTACGGCCAGCGCCGGTTTGTACTTCGTCAGCGATCAGCAGAATGCCGTGCTGGTCGCACAGGGCGCGCAGGCGCTTCATGAATTCTTTCGGCGCGACGTAGAAACCACCTTCACCCTGAACAGGTTCGATAATGATCGCGGCGATGTCTTTCGGCTCAGCGTCGTTCTTGAAGATGCGCTCGATGGAAGCGATCGAGTCGTCGATGCTCACGCCGTGCAGTTCGTTCGGGTACAGCGCGCGGAAGATGCCGCCAGGCATCAGGCCCATGCCGGCCGAGTACGGCACGACTTTACCGGTCAGGCCCAGGGTCATCATGGTGCGACCGTGGTAAGCGCCGGTGAAAGCGATCACGCCAGCGCGACCAGTGGCGGCACGGGCGATTTTTACGGCGTTTTCCACGGCTTCGGAACCGGTGGTGACCAGCAGGGTTTTCTTGGCGAAATCACCTGGCACCTTGGCGTTGATTTTTTCGCACAGCTCAACGTACGGCTCGTAAGCCAGTACCTGGAAGCAAGTGTGAGTCAGCTTGTTCAGCTGTTCGGTCACGGCGGCGATGATTTTCGGGTGTACGTGGCCGGTGTTCAGTACCGCGATGCCGCCAGCGAAGTCGATGAACTCACGACCTTCAACGTCAGTCACGGTAGCGTTCTTCGCGGACTCAGCGAAGATCGGGTGAATCTGGCCAACACCACGTGGAACAGCTGCGGTACGACGGGCCATCAGTTCAGCGTTAGTCTTGCTCATTACAGTCCTCATTCGCCGCTCATCGGGCGGCGTGGTTCAAGGATTAAGCGGGAGAAATCGACGGTGGCAGCATGCGATGATCGACTGCCACGGCGTTCCTGGCCGCAGAGAAAATTCCGGTTTGAAACCACGCAAAGGGACAGCGCTCTCGTGCCCTTTGCGTTTGCAGCGATCCTTGTCCGAGCTTAGATGCCCAGGCAGAGGTATTTGATTTCCAGGTAATCTTCGATGCCGTACTTGGAGCCTTCACGGCCCAGGCCCGAGGCCTTGATGCCGCCGAACGGCGCGACTTCGTTGGAGATCAGCCCGGTGTTGACGCCGACCATGCCGTATTCCAGCGCTTCAGCGACGCGGAACACACGGCCCAGATCGCGAGCATAGAAGTACGAGGCCAGACCGAACTCGGTGTCGTTGGACATCGCGATCACTTCGGCTTCATCTTTGAAGCGGAACAGCGGCGCCAGCGGGCCGAAGGTTTCTTCCTTGGCCACAGCGGCGTTTTTCGGCACGTTGGTGAGGATGGTCGGCTCGAAGAAGTTGCCTTCCATCGCCTTGCCGCCAGCCAGCACGGTGGCACCTTTGGCCACGGCGTCAGCGATGTGCTCTTGCACCTTGGCCACGGCTTTTTCGTCGATCAGTGGGCCAGTGGTGGTGCCGTCTTCCAGACCGTTGCCGATCTTCAGTTTCGCCACAGCCACTTTCAGCTTCTCGGCGAACGCGTCGTAGACCGAATCCTGAATGTACAGACGGTTGGCGCAGACGCAGGTCTGGCCGTTGTTGCGGTACTTGGAAATGATCGCGCCTTCGACGGCCTTATCCAGATCCGCGTCGTCGAACACGATGAACGGCGCGTTGCCGCCCAGTTCCAGCGAGACTTTCTTGATGTCCTTGGCACATTCCGACATCAGTTGACGACCGATTTCGGTCGAACCGGTGAAGGACAGCTTGCGCACGATCGGGTTGCTGGTCAGCTCGCTGCCGATATCGCCAGCGCTGCCGGACACTACGCTGAACACGCCCGCAGGAATGCCCGCGCGCTGAGCCAGTTCGGCCAGGGCGAATGCGGAGAATGGAGTTTGCGAAGCAGGCTTGAGCACCATGGTGCAACCGGCAGCCAGCGCTGGACCGGCCTTGCGGGTGATCATCGCCGCCGGGAAGTTCCACGGAGTGATCGCGGCGGTCACGCCGATTGGCTGCTTGATCACGATCAGGCGCTTGTCTGGCTGGTGGCCCGGAATCACGTCACCGTAGATGCGCTTGGCTTCCTCGGCGAACCACTCGATGAACGAAGCGGCGTAAACGATTTCGCCCTTGGCTTCGGCCAGCGGCTTGCCCTGTTCGAGGGTCATCAGGCGCGCGAGGTCGTCCTGGTTCTCGATCATCAGCTCGAACCAGCGACGCAGCTTGCCGGCACGCTCTTTGGCGGTCAGGGCACGCCAGGCCGGCAGCGCCTTGTCAGCGGCTTCAATGGCACGGCGGGTTTCGGCAGCGCCCATTTTCGGCACGGTACCGAGGATTTCGCCGGTGGCCGGGTTATTAACCTTGATCGTCTGACCGTTGTCCGCATCGACCCAAGCGCCATCAATGAAGGCTTGCTGGCGGAACAACAGGGTGTCTTTAAGCTGCATGTCGGCTTTCCTTAACAGCACCGCGGCCTGCGCGGAGCAAATTATGATTGTAGAAAGGCGCCTCGCAAGGCTGCCGTCAGGGAAATCAGTGACCGGGTGTGGCGCATCGACAGTGCACGATTCGAAACACCGGCGCTTCAACGCCCGGTCAACGAGCGTTTGAAATCTCAAACGGATCGTAGGATCAAAGGGGTTAAAGGACAATAGGTCGTTCGAAAAAAAGAACAAAAACGCCGCGTTTGTGGAATTTTTCAGATCAACGAGCCAAAAGCCCTCGCGGCAACAGAACCATAGATCAGTCCCGTGAAAGCGCCAAGCGAGGGTTTTGCAGGACGTTACCGCTTTATGGAATGCAGCGATTTGCGCCGACACGCGCACTGACAATCCGTGCCAAAACCCAGCATGGACGCCCCGAGCCGACCTAGGTATGATGTCGCCCGCTGCACCAGTAGCTCAGCTGGATAGAGTACTGCCCTCCGAAGGCAGGGGTCGTGGGTTCGAATCCCGCCTGGTGCGCCATTGATTTAAACGAGAAAGCCCCGGACTGTGATGGTCCGGGGCTTTTTTGTGAGCGATGCAAAAGGGCTGGAACGACGTCACTCCGTCGTCCAATCAAACTCATCGTAATCCTCATCGTCGTCGTCTTCCTCCTCAACCTCCTCAAAAACGTCGTCTTCATCAACGACATCTTCTTGCGACTGGTTAAGCAGAAATTCCTTACGTGCCTCAGTAATCGCGCGCCGCATCTCTTCACCCTTGTCCGGGCAGTTGAGGAGTTGGGCGATGCGGTCAATTTTTGCTGCCACGTTGTCCTCCAGCGCATTGGCAATAGCCCGATAGTGCGCGTTTTTGCAGGGTAATGCCAAATGGCTGGGGGATCAGGCGGTCATTTTTTCTGCAACTGTTCGAGTCGGGCGTCGAGATCGGCGTTCGGGTAGCGTTTGTGCAGGTTGTTGAAGAGGCTGTCGGCGGCTTGTGACTGGCCGGCTTCGCGCAGGCGCAGGACTTCGCGCAGTTGTGCGTCGAGGCCATTGGCCGGGGCGGTGGCGCGTTTGCTGAGTTTGGTTTCATCGGCGCTGATCGCTTGATCTTGCATCGGCGCGGCCATTTCCATCATCGGCACAGGTGCAGGCATGGCGCCGGCCGGGGCGGACAGTCGGTGCAGTTGCGCTGAGTCCGTTTCAGTCATGGGTACAGCAAGCCTAGGGGCGGGGGCGAAGTCGAATTGCGCTTGCGGCTCGGGGGCGCGCTGGACCAGTGACAACATCAGGGCGACGCCAACAAGACTGGCGAATGCGACTTGCCAACGTGGTTTGCGGCAGACATCCAGCCAGCGTTGCCACACGGTTGGTTTCGGCGCCGGGGTTTGACGCTGCGCAGCGTTGAGGATCAACGCATCAATGTGCGCTGGCGGTTCGGCATTGTGCTGTTCGCGTACATGCTTGATCAGCGGATCTTCGGGTGTCTGGCGGGCGTCAGTCATGTCAGTACCTCCTCGGCCAGCAGCCGACGCAGTTTTTGCTGGGCGTAGCGCAAACGGCTTTTAACGGTTTCCAGCGGTGCTTCGGTGAGGCTGGCGATTTGTGCCAGGTCGAGGTCGCCGTGGGCGCGCAGCAGGAACACTTCGCGCTGGTCGGCGGGCAGGGTTTGCAGGGCGCTGTCCAGGCGTTGGCTGTCGCGGCTGAGAGTGAACAGTTGTTCGGGATCATTCGCCTCATCGCTGACCGCGTGATTTTGCTCGTCATAGCTGTCGTGCAGCGGTTGTCGGGCGCCGTGTTTACGCCAGTGATCGATCAAGCGATTGCGGGCAATCTGGAACAGCCATGTACGAAATGTCGCCCGGCCTTGTGGCTGACTATTGCTGCGGATCAGGCTCAACCAGGTTTCCTGAAATACCTCGTCGGCCAGCTCCGGTTTGCTGCTCAATCCAAGCAGAAACCGGTACAAGCCTTGGCGATGGCGCGCGTACAAGATCTCGAACGCCGCGCCGTCGCCCTCGCGATAACGCGCCAGCAGCGATTCATCGCTGCTGGCGGTTGAGCTGTCTGCCGAGGCAAACAGCTGGCTGATGAAGCCTTTCAGACGACTCACTTATTCAATCCGTCGTTCAGTGGCCAGCGCGTTCGAAGCGCTCGATGTGCGCAGACTTTGCGCCAATTCGACCAGTTGCACGAACTCGTTGCGCAGACCGAAGCGATCATCGCCGCGAGCGCCACGGGCCAATGCCTCGGTGTCCTTCAGGCTGAAGTCGCCGGTATAACGGCCGTCCTTGAGTTGCTGGGAGAACGCGGCCACGGCGGCGGCAAAACGCAGATCCTCGCTGGCAGTTGCAACCTGATTGGCGATGGGCCGTTCGATCAGCAGACTTTTCCCACCTTCGGCACGCTGATAACGCACACGCAGCATTGCTAATTCTCCGCTCTTTGCCGAAACAACAGCGTCGGATTTGCCGTAACGCAGCGGCTCCAGCCAGCCCTGCTCGCCCGCCGGAACAATTTCGTACAGCGCGGTCACCGTGTGTCCTGCGCCGATTTCGCCGGCATCGACTTTGTCATTGCTGAAATCCTCACGCTTCAACGCACGGTTTTCGTAGCCGAGCAGTCGATATTCACTGACCTGTGCCGGGTTGAATTCCACCTGCAGTTTGACGTTTTGCGCCACCACGGCGAGGGTCGAACTCAACTGATCCACCAGCACTTTGCGCGCCTCGCGCAGATTATCAATGTAGGCGTAGTTACCGTCTCCGGCGTCGGCCAGTTGTTCCATCAAGTGCTCATTGTAGTTATCCACACCAAAACCCAGGGTCGTCAGCGAAATTCCGCTTTGGCGTTTATCCACAGCCATTTGCTTGAGGCTGTCGAAGTCGCTGACGCCGACATTGAAGTCGCCATCGGTGGCCAAGAGGATGCGGTTGATGCCTTTGGGGATGAAAGCTTGCTGTGCCATTTGGTAGGCCAATTCGATACCGGAAGCACCAGCGGTCGAACCGCCGGCAGTCAATTGTTCAATGGCTGTACGAATTTTCGCTTTCTCCCGTCCGGAAGTAGGCTCCAGCACCACTCTCGATTCGCCGGCATACACCACCAAAGACACGCGATCTTGATCGCGCAGCTGATCGACCAACAATTTCAGCGTGCTTTTGACCATCGGCAGGCCTTCGCGGCGATCCATCGAGCCGGACACGTCGACCAGAAATACCAGATTGGCCGGGGCCAGTTCCGCCACGGCTCGGTCGGAGGCCTTGATGCCGATGCGCAGCAAGCGGGTGTGCGGGTTCCACGGTGAAGCGGCCAGTTCGGTGGTCACGCCGAAGGGCGAGCCATCACTGGGCAGCGCGTAGTCGTAGGGGAAGTAATTGACCAGTTCCTCCAGCCTCACCGCGCCTTCCGGCGGCAGTCGGCCCTGATTGAGCAAGCGGCGGACGTTGGCATAAGCGCCCGTATCGACGTCGGCACTGAAAGTCGAAACCGGCGTCTCGGCGACGCTGTGGATCGGGTTATCAGCCAACGTCTGATACTGCTCGCGCTGCTCGTCGCGATAGCTCTGTGGATAACTTTCACTCAACGGCATCGGCGCGCTGCCCGCATTGGGCATCCTGTACAGCGCGCGTTTGGCCATTGAGCTGTCAGCCATCACGGCTTCCTGTTGAACCAGAACTTCAGGCTGCGCCGGCGCTGGCACAGCAGCGTTATCGGGCGTGGACGAAGCACCGCAACCGGCGAGTACCAGCAGCACAGCAACCGCAACAGGACGCAAAAAAGGAAGAGACATGGGGGCTGACCTCGGGATGAAATTGAGCATTCATCCACTGAGACGGGCAGCCCTTTCAGTTCGGGTTAAACGCCGCTAAAAATATTTTCAGCGGTGATAACGCCGCACCGCACTGCTGTTACGCAGCACATGGCCTTTGATTTTTTCCATCAGTTCGGCGCGAGTCAAACCGGCCGGCAAGGCGTCCGGGGCCAGATCCAGCGCGTATATCTGGATAATGTAATGGTGCGCGCTGTCGCCCACTGGCGGGCACGGCCCCATGTAATGGGTGTTGCCCTTGCTGTTGGTGCCGCCGACACCTTCGAACGCGGATTTGGCGCCGACACCCGCTGCAATCTGGTGCGTGGTGGCTTTGATGCCGTAATGAATCCAGTGATCGACGCCCAGGCCTTTCTGGCCGTCCGGATCGTGCATGACGATCGCGTAACTCTGGGTGCCGGCAGGTCCTGCGTTCCAGCTCAGCGCCGGCGACTGGTTCTTGCCGCCGCAACCGGGCGCATCGCTGGCCGCTGCCGAGGTGAACAGGCGGTTATCGGAAACACCCGGGATGTTCAGGGTGAAACGCTCCTGGGCCTGCGCCGGAAACTGCACGCAAAGGGTGACAGCAAGGGCCGCCAGCCAGGGGTTGAGAGAGGTCAATCGGGTCATTCCGGGAGCACCTTGTGCAGTGGGGCCGTCGTCGGCTTGCAAACTATAGCTGTACCGTTCGTGCCGTGGCAGTGGCAAATGGCTGAACCTCGCACTACGACGCAAACTCACAAGAGAAATGCCTGCGAGGAAGTCGAACATGTCCCTGCACCGCGTCGCCCGTTTCGCCGATGTCCCTGAAGACCGTGGCCTGCAAGTTGAAATCGGCGACTGCAAGATTGTGCTGTTGCGCGCGAACGGCCAGTTACGTGCGTTTCAGGGCGAATGCCCACATGCCAGCGCGCCGCTGGCTGACGGAGCGTTGTGTCACGGACGCCTTATCTGCCCGTGGCACAAGGCTGCGTTTCGGGCGGAGGATGGCGCGTTATGCGAGCCACCGGCCCTCGACAGCCTCAAGCGATATCCACTGGAGCTGCGTGGCGAAGAGGTTTGGGTCGACGATCAACCGTTGCCCGACCCGCATACGCCTCCGGCGGATGATTCGCGTACGTTTGTGATTGTCGGCGCCGGCGCAGCAGGTACGGCATGCGCGGCGGCGTTGCGGGAGAAGGGTTTCGGTGGCCGTATCGTGATGATCGATCGCGAGCCGGAGGCGGGTTACGACCGTACGGTGCTGAGCAAATTTGTCCTCGCCGGGGACATGCCCCCGCGAGAAATACCGCCGTTGCGTGAAGATGACTTCTATAAAGAGCAGCGCATTGAACGCCAACGAGGTGAAATCAGCTCAATCAATGCCTCGGCCAAATCCCTTCACCTCGAAGACGGCCAGTCGCTGCGTTACGACGCGGCGGTGCTCGCCACTGGCGGCGAGCCCAATCCGCTGGATTTACCCGGCGCAGATCTTCCACAGGTATTCGTGCTGCGCTCAAAAGCTCAGGCAGAACGGATCATGAACACTGCCAGACCGGAACAACGTGCAGTGATCATCGGCGACAGCTTCATCGCCCTCGAATGCGCCTCGGCCCTGCGCCAATACGGTCTCGACGTCACGGTGCTGGCTCGGCACGCAATTCCTTTCGCTGCCCAGTTCGGTGAGGCTGTGGGCAAGGCGATCCGCACGCTGCACGAACAGAACGGCGTGAAATTCATTACCGAGCACGCAGCCACCGAAATCATCGGCGATGGCAAAGTCGAGACAGTATTGCTGGACAATGGCCTGCGTCTTTCGGCGGATCTGGTGCTGGCCGGGGTCGGCGTGCACCCGGCGACCAAAGCCTTTGGGTCATTGCCGAAAGAAAAAGATCAGTCATTGCGCGTCGATGACGGCATGCGTGTCACCGAAGGCCTGTGGGCGATCGGCGACATCGCCACCTTCCCGCTCCACGGCCAGCCGCAACGCATCGAGCACTGGCGCCTGGCTCAGCAACACGCACGAATCGCCGCTGCCAACATGCTCGGTGGCGACGAACATTACCTCAACGTGCCGTTCTTCTGGACTTGGCACTTCGGCAAGAACTACGACTACCTCGGCCACGCCGAACATTGGGATGAAGTGCAGTTTCTTGGCGAGCCCGAACAACCGCCGTTCATTGGCCTGTTCGGTAGAAACGGTGTTCTGGTCGCCGCTGTGGCTTGCGAGAAGGAACGGGCGATGGCGCTGCTGGCCGAGCGCATGAAGCAACCTCTGCCAATGGAAGAGGCTTGGGAACTGATCCGCGATTAGCGGCCGATTGATCGTTCCCACGCTCCTGCGTGGGAATGCAGCCCGTGACGCTCCGCGTCACTGGACGCGGAGCGTCCCAAGAGGCATTCCCACGCAGAGCGTGGGAACGATCAAAGCCGGGTAAGGGGTTCGCGATTATCGTCATCCTCGGCATGCAGAAAGATCACCCGTGGATGCTCCAGCGGTGCCAGCGGCGGTGGCAATTCTTCCTGCTGCACCGGCCAGAAATGCGTCACCACATGGCTGATGTCGCCTTCCTGATCGTTGTGAATGGTCATCACCCCGGGCGTGCGCAGTTTCTGCAAGCGGTCATCGCAAAGCTTGAAACTCTTGCTCAAGCCTTCATCGTCGATCACCGGCGACGGCAAGCGGCGCTGGGCAAAACTGCGACTTTTGCGCTGCTGATAACGCGCCCAGGAAATCAGAATCACCGCGTTGACCAAGGCAATCCACAGATAAATCTGCAGGGTGCCCAGCGCGTCGAACGCCGAGTGATCGATGCGAGGCCCACCCGCATAGGTTTCAATCAATGGCCATAACCCACGGATCAGCAAGAACAACAGCCCCACCCACGCCACTACGGTAAGCACCACATCGACCACGACCAGAAAAGGCCGTTGGCGGGTCCGGATGATTTTCATTTGATGACCTCCTCTTCGTCGTCGCCGATCGGTTTGATGCCCCGATCAGGACTGACCCAACGCGCGCGTTTCTGATGTTGGCCGAACAGCACTTTCGGGAAGCTGACCAGCGTCGTCAGCAAACTGACAAACCAGAACGCGATCGGGTACCAGACCACCCAGAACATGGTCTTGCCCAAACCTGGCTCGTAGCGACGGTCGATGATGATGCTGACGGCGAACTGCACCAGACAGACGAACGCCAGCAACAGCCCGGTGAACGCCGGTGGCATCAAGTGATCCACCGCGATGGCCTCCGGCATGACCACGAACTTGCCGACGCCCCAGAAAATTACCGACAGCAAAAAGGTGAATGCCCAACCGGTCGACAGGCAGTATTCAAACAGCAGCGGCCACAGATAACGATGGCGGTACTGCCAAATGCCACGGATGTTTTTGAACAGCACTTCGGCGCCGCCCTGCGCCCAGCGCAAACGCTGCTTCCACAAACCACCGAGGGTTTCCGGCATCAGGATCCAGCACAGCGCGCGCGGCTCGTAGAAGATGCTCCAGTGATCGAGTTGCAGCTTCCAGCTGATGTCGATGTCTTCAGTGATCATGTCCGGGCTCCAGTAACCGACGCGGTTCAGCGCGCTACGGCGGAACGCGACGATTACGCCGGAGACGGTAAAGATCCGCCCGAACACCCGTTGCGTGCGTTTAATGAGCCCGATGATCGAGGAGAACTCGCCGACCTGCACCCGCCCGACCAGCGTCGAACGCGTACGAATCCGTGGGTTGCCGGTCACTGCGCCGAGGCGTGCGTTATCCAGCATCGGTGCAACCAGATACGCCGCGGTGTTCGGCGCCAGCAGTGCGTCACCGTCGATGCACACCAGATATTCACTGCGCGCCGCGATGGCACCCATGCGCAATGCGACGGCTTTGCCCTGGTTTTCCGCCAGATGCAGCACGCGCAAACGTGGATCTTCCTTGGCCAGCGCATCCAGCACTTCGGCGGTGTTGTCCTTGGAGCCGTCGTTGATCGCGATGACTTCGATGTTCGGGTAGTGCTGGGCCAGCGCCGCGTGGATGGTGTCGGCGGCGTTGTCACCTTCGTTGTAGCAAGGGATCAGAATCGAGATCAGCGGCTCGCCTTCCAGTGGCGGCGGTAGCGTGTCGTCCTGCCACGGCCAGTGGCGCTCCCAGTGCAGCCAGAAATACAGGCCGCCGGCAATCCACAACCCGGACATGAACAGCGGGTAGAAGAACACGAAGTCCATCAGGAACTGCCCGGTCACCAGGAAGATCAGGCCCAGCGGCACGCCGAGGACGAGCGCCAGAACAAGCAGGGCTAACAGTCTATCCAGCATGTTATGGATTCCATTTGTTGGAGAGCGCAGGCCTTACGGTTTTCAGGTCCGGCAGGTTGTCGAGGAAGTTGTCCGGGTAGTAGCCGAAACTGGTCGCGCCTTGGCGCTTGAGGCGGCTCATCCAGTCCGCCAGATGCGCGCCGTCGATATCGGCCTGATCCTTTTTCGTCCAGTCGCGGGCCTGCAATTCGAACACCGTGCGGTTCAGGGCTCCGGGGCGCTTGCTGACGGTTTGCACCAAGGTTTCCAGCCACGGGCCGGACTCGGCCTGGGTCTGTTTTTCCATGAGCGGCATGGCCATCGGTGCGGTCCAGTCGTAGGTTTGCAGGAAGTCGTCGAGGTTCTGTGCGTACCAGGCTTCGCTCTCGGGATTGAGCATCGGCTCGGCGAAAATATTGCGCGCGGTCATAACCTGCGGGCCACGGATGGCGCGGACTTTGGCGGTCAACTCGTTGGTGAAATCGATGAGGTATCTGCTCTTGAACCGCGTCCAGCGCTGCATCGCTGCCGGGTCATCGCGCAACGCAGCAATCGAGCCGGGCAAACCTTGGGCAGCGTATGCTTTCAAGGCTTCAGGGCTGGCGTCTTCGAAATCCGAAAGCAGCGCATCGTCGTGATAGAGGATGCCGTCGACCGAGGTCAGGCGCGCCACGTCCTCGTATATTTCACCGATAATCCGCCGCACCTCGGGATCGAACGGCGAAAGGCGTGTGTACTGATCCGGATCGACAGCGGTTGTACCGGTTTTCGGGTCCCAGCGGGTGACACGTGGCAGTTTCGAATCGAGGCCGAAACTCAGCACCGGCATCCACGCAAACACCTTCACATTGGCGCGAGTGCGCAGCTGCCAGGCAACGCGGTCGAAAATGTCGGCACGTACCGGCAAGTGACGGTTGGGGAAGTACAGCGAGTGCACCAGACCATCGCCCTGCGGATCGGCAAAGGCTTGCAGGAACACCGTGTTGGCGCCCATGTCGGCCATGCGCTGCACCAGTTTGCCGAGGTTGATGTCCTGTTGCGCCGGGTCGGGGTCGTAGACGTTGTCCAGATCAACGTGCACCACACGCATGACGAAATCCGACTGCACGTCGACGATGCTATTGGAGAAAACCTCGCCATCGGGATCGGAGGAAACCAGGAAGCGCGGGCTGCTCATCAGGTTGTCGAGGGCATCGAGACCGTCGTCGAGGGTCAGGGCCATTTCGTAGCCCTCCTCGCCGACCACCGTCAGCGATGTGCCGTCCGCCGCGCCATACGGCCAGACCCAGACGCGTGGTTTCTTGCCGGTGACCTTGCGGATTTTTTCCGAGATATTGTTTACGTCGACACGAATCCGAGCCTGAAAATCGGCCTCGGATTCATAGCGTTTGGTCACTGGATCGTAGCGCCGGGTCGCCGCGGCAGGCTGCATGTTGCCTTGCGGATTGGCCAGAATCCCTTTGTGGTTGGCGTCGGTGTGCGCGGCGATTTCCACCAGACCCGATTGCGAGATTTCACGCACCTGATCCCAGGTCAGGAAGTCGGAACGCGCACGCGGGGCGCCAGCAAAATCCACCGGTTGATTGAGCGGCGTGTCGATCCAGACGCCGACCGGGGCCAGCAAGGCGTGCCAGTTGTAGGCGCGCAGCACCGGCAGCACGCGGGTATAGAAGCTCGAATAACCGTCGTCGAAGCTGAGCAGAATCGCTTTCGCCGGCAGCTCCGGGCCGCCCTTGCGCGCAGCCATGATCTGGTCGACGGTGACCGGTTTGTAGCCGTTCTCACGCAGCCAGGCGAGCTGTTCGATCATGCGCTCGGTGCGCACCGCGACCACCGCCTGATCGGGATCACGGTCTTCAACATCGTGATAGGCGATGCCGAGCACGTGGTTTTTCGGCCACGGTTTTTCGCTGGCCGCCAGCGGACGCTCGGACGGCGGCGCGAAGGCCGGAGCTTGCTGGGCGCAGGCGCTGATCAGCAGCGCTCCCAGCAGAAGGATGAAACGCGAAATCAAAGGCATCTTCAAACTCTTCTAGAAGCGGAAAGTGAGGTCGACGAGCAGACGCAGATCGGTCTCCCGATCCCCGTCGTAGGGCCGGTTGATCACACTGAGCAAACCGCCCACCTCGAATACATCGTTCCAGGCATAGCGCTGGCCGTAACCGAGCAAAGCCATGCCGCCGGTGCCGTGCTCACGCTGGCTGTACGTCCCCGCGCCGGCCTGGAATTGTTGGCTCCAGGCCGTTTCGTAGCGGTGGTAGAGCACGTGATTGACGTTGACCAGCGGCATCACGCTGAAATCGGATTTGGGGTTGAAGTACGGCACGTCATCGGACTTGGAGTTGTGGCTGGTGCCGACTTCCAGTCCTGCATCGACCTGCACGTTCGGCGCGCTGTAGACGCCCTCACGGCCGGTAAGCAAGGCTTCGACGCGGTTGTTGCCGTCACTGAAGTGCGATGGACTGACCGACAGACGCCACTCGCGACTTTCATTGGCGCGCCAGCGGATGAAACCGCTGCCGCCATTGGCCTTGATGTCGCTGTTGAGCGCGCGCAATGGCGTCTCGGCCGACAGGTATTCGAGGCTGCCGCCGTACTGCCAGTGGTCATTGATGTCGCGGGCGATCGCCAGACGCACGCCCTGTTTGTCGCCGAACCCGTAAGAGTGGTTGGAGACTTCCGCTTCAAGGGTCATGTCGCGGGTGCGCCGCTCCAGGCCAACGCGCTGGAAGCGGTGGTGCCCGGTGCCTTCGGCGAAGTCGCCGGTGGCATAACCGGCCCCGGCGAACACTCGCCAGTCTTCATTGATCGGCGGGCTGTACAGGGTAGTCTGGATGCCGAAATCGCGGCTACCGCTGACGGCTCCGGCATCGCCGCTGCCGCCACCATTGGCCTTGCCGCCGTAGGCTTCGACGCGCAGTTCGGACATGTCATGCACTTCGCGCTCGCGCGCTGCTCGCTGGACCTGACGGTTATCAGGAAAACGCGCGACCACGTCATCGGTCAGCGCATCCATCTGCCGCCATTCCTGCAGCGTCATCGCCGTGCGCGCCTGCGCGACTTCCAGGCCCATGCCGCGCGGCACCATGCTCTCGGTTTCCTTGAGCTGGAGTTCTGCACGGCGCGGCCATTGCCGCGCCAGATACAGGTCGGCCTGGGCCAGACGCAAGCCGACATTGCCGGGGGCCTGATCGACCAGCGTCTGCAAGCGTTTTTCGCTGTGGGGCAAATCGGAACCATAGGTCCCGGCCTGCGCAGCCAACTGCTGGGCGTCCATCCATTCATGGTTGGGGTTGCCGATGGGCAAACCTTTGAGTTCGACACGCGGACGCTGAGACTTGGCGGCGTCCTCGGCGACTTTGCGCGCTTCATCGGCGCGGTCGCTTTCCAACAACGCGTAGTACAGCGCGGTGCTGTCTTCGAGGCGATCACCGACATCGGCGTCCGGCGCCGAAAGCACTTGGCGATACAAGCCCGTGGCGATTTCCGGTTCACGCTGATCCAGATACGACGCCGCCACCCAGCGCAGGGCGTAAGTCGGAATCTTCACGCCTTCGGCTTGCAGCTTCTGGTACTCAGTGATGACGTCTGCCGTGCGTACCCGGGCCTTGAGCGCACCCATGCGGTCGATGCGCCAGCGGGTCACGTCATCCTGAGCGCTGGCGTCCGGCGTCCAGGTAGCGATCAGCTTGTCGTAGTCGGCCAGCGCGCGATCGGCGATGACGTAGCGTTCTTTTTCGCTGCGCGTAGCAAGTTCGGCGAGGCGCACGCGCTCGGCGGCCAGATCGCCTTCGAGGCGACGCAACGTGAGCGGATCAATCAGACCCGGACGTTGATTGGCCAGACGCAGCGCTGGCTCCGGCAGACGCGCCTTTTGCAGGGCAACCACGTATTCACGAGCGACGTCCGGTTTGTTGCCGGCGCGTTTGAAGGCTTGATCGTATTCGAACAGGGCGTCGTACTGTTTGCCGGCGCGGGTCAACGCGTAGCCCAGCGCCAGACGGCGGGAAGGATCATCAGGTTTGGCCGCTACCAGCGCTTTGGCGCGGGTCACCGCTTCGTCGGGCTTACCGGCATCAGCCTGAGTCAGGGCCAGGCCCAGTTGCAGATCGGCGTTATCCGGTTCCAGCGCCAGAGCCTTGTTGTAGACCTGAGTGGCTTGATCCCAGCGCTTGAGGTTGCGGTAGGCACGCGCAGTGGCGGTCAGCGCCTGAACCGGCAGCACGCGGTCGCGGCCCTGGGTTTCATAGACCTGCACCACTTCGGCGTCGAGTCCGGCCCAACTGGCGATTTGCAGGTGATCGCTGATCTGCCCGGTGGTCGACTGGCCGGGCGGCACCTGACGCAAAACCGTCAGCGCCGGCGTGGTTTGCCCGGCACGGGCGTCGCGCACCATCTGATCGTAGGGTGTGTCGGCAAACGCCAGCGCCGGCCAGAGCAACTGGCTGCACAGCGCGACTCGAAACAAAGGGCGTAAACCACGATGTAATACAGGAACATCAATACGCGGCATTCGTCAGCATCCTTACATGGCCAGCCGGGTCGCAATGCCCTCCTTGCCCTTTCGTAACGGTGGCCGCCCATGCACATGCAACGGCCAAGCTTAGTCAGGCAGTCTTGCACGCAAGTGCGGACCAGTATCCGGAACACAATAATTGTTCAGAATCGTGCTCCGGAAACGCCAAAAACCCGAACGCCAGACAGCAAAACGCCCGGCGTCTGTGCGATACAGAGGCCGGGCGTTGCTATTAAGAACGCAGAATTACTGCACTTGCGTGACGCCTGCGAACTTGCTCATCAGGAAGCCGACGAACTGCTCGACGGTCATCTTCTGGCCGTTGAATTCGACCTGATTGGCGGCGTAATGCAGCTTGGTCACGACGTTGGTGCCGTCGACGACGGCCAACTGCGAACCGACGGCCATGCCGGCGAACATGTCGGCCGCTTCCTTGGATTGATCGACGATGGCTTTGGCATCGGTCTGACCGTCGAGTTGCGCCTGCACGCTGAGCAGATCGACCAGCATTGGCTTGGACACCTGGATATTCAGGTCGAGCAACGCGATCAGTTGTTTGCCCAACTGATCCGGCGGCAGATCCATCGATTGCGGCTTGGTCAGGTCGATCACCAGATTGGCCTTGCTCTCACCGTTGGCGGTATTGAACGAGAGGTTTTCCAGCGCAAACTGTGGGCCGGCAGCCAGCAGTTTTTGCAGATCGGCTTTGACTTGCGCGCTTTCAGCTTCGGTCAGGTTCAGCTCAGGTGCCGGCAGGCCAGCGGCGGCGGCTTCAGCGGCGGCTTTTTCGTAAGGCTGCAATTTGGTCTGGTAAATCTGCATCAGCGACATGGTCGACGGGATGTCGAGGTTTTTCAGGCTCATGGCCATATTGGCCGAGCCGATTTTCTTGTCATTGAGGCTGACTTCGCCAACCTTATAGTCCGCACGGCCGGACGCATTGCTGCCGTTTTCTTCGGTGAGGTTCTTCATTTCGAAGTTCTTCACGCCGAGCACCGATTGCTTGGTGCCGAAGGTGGTTTTGCTGTTGGTCAGCACCAGGGTGTTTTCCCCGGTGTAGTAGCCGTAGCTGCTCTTGGCGAGGTTGCTGGCCAGGGTCAGACCGTTGAGTTCGACCTGCACCGGCGCCTGATCTTCAGCCACCGTAACCAGTTTCAGGTTGTCCATGTAGCCGTCCGCCTTGACCTTCTGCGCTTTGGCGTTGGCGGAGATGTTCATGGTCAGGCCGGAGAACTTCAGGCTCGACTGCTCATCCAGTGCGGTTTCGAACGGCAGCAGGTCGAGGGTGCTGGTAGTGGATTCGTCGTAGCCGAGGCTGGTCACGCCTTTGAGCGGCGCGGCGCCTTTGGTGGCGGCGAACCACTTCTCGGTGGCCGGACTTTTTTCCAGCTCGTAGTTGCTGGTGGCCATCACCGGCAGCCATTTCAGCGAAACCAGACGCGAGAATGGCAGCGGGCCATGTTCGATGTGGTCGACGAACAGCAGTTCGACCGGCGCATCACCGAACATCTCGCCTTCACCTTTGAGGCGGTAGTGCGCGGTGCTGGTGAAGGTGTGGCGCTCCAGCGACACCAGTTCCAGCGACGCGGTGCCGTTGGAGCCGGCCATCGCGGTTTGCAGCTCTTGGTTGGCGTTGGTGACGGCGTTGTTCAGCACGCCTTCGATCTTGGTCCCGGTGTACCAGGCCCCGCCTGCACTGATCGCGCCGATGGCAACAACAATTCCGAGAAGCACGCCTGCTGATTTATTCATGAATGACCTGATCGATTTCCGTGGCTGTGAGTGTGGTCGTCTTCCCTGAACCCGTGACCGGGTCGCGGCTCGACTGCGCTGAATTCAGCGGTGGAGATTAGCACCGGGCGCGTGAGCTGGCCCAATGTTTAAAGGTTAAAGAGTGTCTATGGACACTCGGGAAAGCAAAAAGATCGCAGCCTGCGGCAGCTCCTACAGAGAAACGCGTTCCAATGTAGGAGCTGCCGCAGGCTGCGATCTTTCGCTGTTCAGGAATACTGAACCTCAATCTCATCCAGTTGATGATCAAAGCTTTTCAGCCGGGCGGTCCAGGTGTACACCAGCACTTCAAAATCCCGATCGATCACCGCCCCGCCCGGCCCGTCCGCGCGCGGATCGCAGAAATCCAGTTGATAACGCTCGCGGGCCATGGCTGTAGCGACATCGGACAATTCCCGGGCATTGTTGAGCCAGTGCCAGCCCTCGCCATCAATCTGCTTGTCGAGTTCCAGACACTGCTTTTTCAACGCTTCGAGACTTTTTTCCAGCGGCGTGCCGGTGAGTTCGCCCATGACTTCGGCGAAGGTGCGCCCCGGTTGCCAGTAACTGCCCCAGAAATACCGGTCGAACACGGTTTCGACCCGGCGCAGGGCGACTTTGGTATCCCAGATCAGCACCAGGGTCTTGCCCTGTTCGAGCTGGCGTTTCTTGACCCGCTGCACCTGAACCGAGGCCCAAGCCACGACCACAATTGCCATGACCGCAATCAGCGCGACGGCGCTGTCGAGGAAAACCATGGCCTTGTCGATCTGGTGGGCCAGCATGATGCCGTAGAAATAAGTGGCCGAGAGCAGCACCAACGCTACCAGGGCGCACCAGAAGCCGAGAGCGTAAGGGTTTTTCATTATTGGTTTCCCCTAGACCAGCGCTAGCAATGTGCGCTGAAGGGGCGCTTTGCACGGGGCGCCCCTTCAACACTTCAAAGCATAGCAACGGCCTCAGGGTTTGCTGGGGCTTGCAGCGTGCGTTCGTCCGCTTTCCCAGCCGCCGCCCAAGGCGAGGAACAAATCGATCTGGCTCATCGCAACCTGGGTGTTGGCGGCGGCCAGTTGCGCGGTGACATCGGTGTAGGTGCGCGTTGCTTGTAGATCAGCGAGGAACGACTCGCGACCGGCCTGGAAGAAGCGGTGGGTCTGGTCCGCTGCGAGTTTCGCCGATTGCTCGGCATCGGCCAGCGCATCGCGGCGCTGCAACAGGGCGCTGTATTGGGCCAGACCGGTCTGGGTTTCGCGAATGGCGTTGAGCACCACGCCGTCGAAGTGCGCCAAGGCGCCTTGGGTCGCCGCTTCTGCCTCGCGGATTCGCGCACGAGCGCCGTTGGTCGGCACTTTCCAGCTCAGCGACGGGCCAAAGCCCCAGCGGTTGGTCGACGGATCACCCAAGTCATCGATGAGACCAACAGTGCCGATGGTCGCGCCGATACTGATGTCCGGATACAACTCGCCAGTGGCGACGCCGATCCCGGCGGTCGAAGCGGCCAGACGACGTTCGGCCTGACGAATGTCCGGGCGACGCTTGAGCAGCGCAGCGCCATCGCCGACTGGCACCAATTGGGCGATTTTCGGCAACTCGGCGCAGGTCGCGGTACCGGCCGGCAATTGATCGACCGGTTTTGCCAGCAGCATCGACAGACGGAACAACCCGGCCTGACGCGCCGCTTCATAGCGCGGCAGGTCGGCGCGCAGGGATTTGAATTGAGTTTGCGAGCGGGTGACCTGGGTTTCGTCGCCACGTCCGGCGTCACGCAGTCGCTGGATCAGCGTGGTGCTTTGCGATTGCAGGTCGAGAGAATGCTGAGCGATTTCGCGCTCTTCATTGGCCGCGCAGACTTGGGTGTAAGCACGAACCACGTCCGCCACCAAGGTGATCCGCGCCGTGTCTGCCGCGGCTTGGGTCGCGTCGGCATTAGCCTTCGCGCCTTCGATGCCTCGCTGCAAAGTGCCCCACAAATCGAACTGATAAGAAGCACTGATGCCGATGTCGCCGACGTTATCGACCGGGACTTTTTCCGGCAGCAAGAATGCCTGACCAGACTCTTGCAAACGCTGCGCGCCCATCTTCACACCTGCGCTCCAGCCGCCCGCTGCTTCGGCCTCATCGACCTGAGCTCGAGCCCGTTGCAGGTTCGCCGCCGCGACGCGCAAATCGGTGTTGGAGGCCATGGCCTGCTGCACCAGTTGATCCAGCCGCGCATCCTTATAAAGACGCCACCAATCCGCCGGCACCGGCGCCGAGACCACCGGTTTTCCGGCAACCGCCAGTTCGCCCTGAAAATCCTTGCGCTGAACCGCCGCATCCTCCGGCACCTGATAGTCCGGCCCGACCATCTGACAGGCCGAGAGCATCACGCCCAACCCGGCGATCATCAGCGCCCGGTTCATTGCACGGGCTCCTGCTTGCGGTCGTCGCGTGGCTGATCGTCGATGATCGAAACGGTGGCGGTACGCCCGGCGATCATGCGGAAATCTTCCGGTACATCGTCAAAGGCAATCCGCACCGGAATCCGCTGCGCCAGCCGCACCCAGCTGAATGCCGGGTTAACGTTCGGCAGCAAGTTGCTGCCGCTGCTGCGGTCGCGGTCTTCGATACCGGCGACGATGCTTTCAACATGCCCGCGCAGTTTGGCGCGGTCGCCGATTACGCGAATATCCACCGACTGGCCGACATGAATGCCGTCGAGTTTGGTCTCTTCGAAATAGCCGTCGATGTGGAACGAATTGCTATCGACCACCGACAACACCGGACGCCCGGCGGTGACGAATTCCTGCGGACGCGGCGCGCGGTCGTTGACGTAGCCGTCCACCGGGCTGCGGATTACCGAGCGGTCGAGGTTGAGCTGCGCACTGTCCACAGTGACCATGGCTTCGGCCAGTGCCGATTGCGCGCGGGCGACCTTCGACTGGCTTTCTTCCAGTTGCTCGGCCGGCACCAGGTTACCGAGGCCACGGTTACGCTTGGCTTCGCGCTGGGCTTGAGCGAGGGTTTCTTCGCGATCAGCGACGGCCGCCTTGGCCTGACGCAGGGCCAGTTTGAAACGGTCTTGGTCGATGCTGAACAGCACCTGGCCGCGCTTGATCAACTGGTTGTCTTTCACTTCAACCTGTTGGATCAACCCGGAGACGTCCGGGGCGATCTGGATGATGTCGGCGCGAATGTGGCCGTCACGGGTCCATGGCGCAAACATGTAATACATCACCATGCGCCAGACGAGGACAACGGCAAAAGTCACGATCAGCAGGGTCAGTACCACGCGACCGATGGTCAAAAACGGTTTTTTCATGTCATCAGGTATCGACTGAGTGAGTCCACGCCGTACAGAAGCACGGCATAGAGGGCCACGTTGAACAATGCCCGGTGCCAGACCAGACGGTAAAAGTGCACGCGCGTAAGCACGGCATGCACCAGCAAAAACAGCACATAAGTGATGCCCATCAACACCAGCAGGGTCGGCAGGAAAATGCCGCTGATATCCAGATCACCGATCATAGGGGCGCTCCATCAGGCAGCGGTTCTTCGGAGTCGGCACTGGAGACGAATTCGACGCCGGGCAACAACGCCAGACGCAAACCGCTCAAGGCGTGCAACAGGTTCAGGCGGGTTTCATCGTCGCCGTGGCCATTGAGCGCGCGGCGGGTACGATCCAAGGTCATCAGCAACGGGGCCGGCGCCGGCAAGCGTTCGCCGGCCTTGAGGCAGGCGCGGAAATACTCGCCGACTTCACTGACCACTTGCTGCAACAGCGCGTTCGGCGCGCCGGTCACCCGTGGGGTGTAGGCGAGCAAATCGAGCAGGTTCAGGCCGACACGCACTTCGCGCATGGCGATGCCGGTGTCTTGGCCGGTGAGGGCCAGACGCGGCAGGTGCTGCATCAGTCGATCAAGCAACTGCACGCCCAATTTGCGGTGTTCGGCAAGGTTGGCCGGCTCGGTCATGCGGACGATGTCTTTCCAGCTGAAGCGGGTCAGGCGTTTGGCCGCCAGTTCGGCGCCGAACGGACGCGCCACCAGCGTCCAGATAAACGCGAACAACAGCCCTAACGGACCCGCCAGGTTGGAGTTCACGAAGGCAAAAAAGTCCGCGTCGTAAGCGCCCTGAATACTGATGAACGAGGAGGTGTTGACCAGCGTCAGCAGCATGCCGAGGAAAAACCGCGGCTGTACAGTCAATGTGCCGACGCAGATGAACGGGATGGAAAACGCCAGCACCAGCATCGGGAAATCATGCAGGTTGGGCAGAATCAAAAACAGATAAAGGCTGGCGAACAACACCGACATGCCGGTCCAGAAAAAGAACCGGTAAATCTGCGGTGCCGGGTCGTCCATCGAGGCGAAGAAGCTACAGGCCACCGCGGCGAGAATCACCGCGCTGCCGCCGTCCGGCCAGCCGAGCAGAATCCACAGCACCGAGGCGGTGATGATCGCCAGAACGGTCGAGGCCGCCGAGTAGAGCATCAGCCCACGATCAATGAACGGCGTCAGACGACCGAGGCGCCAGTGACGGTAGACCGCGCGCCAGCTGTCCTGGCGCTCGCAGAGAATCGCGTCCTGCAGACTGCGGCAGTCCTGCCATAAATCGATGAATTCGCCGAGGCGATAAATCGAGTTGGAGAACAGCAGTTGTTTGCGGTCTTGCAGTGCTTCGACGCTCGGTTGCAGGGCTTCGAGCTGATCTTTCAGCGCTTGCCAGCGGTCGAGATCGGCGTCTTGATGAGCGAGCCATTCGCGGGTTGCGGCCAGCAGCGGTGCGAACTTTTCCACCAGTTCCGGCGTGCGCCGCTCTAGGGCGTAGAGCGAATCTTCCAGCGCATCGATCACTGGCAACAGATGAATCATCCGCCCGCGCAGTTCTTTGGTGTTGCGCACGGTTTGCGGTAGTGCGCCTTCGTGGGGCAACTGGCCGATCATCAATTCGAGACTGTTGAAGTTGGCAACCATGGCCATGCGCAGCGCAGTGACTTCTTCGGGCTGCACGTCGCGGCTGAGGAATTTCAGGCTATAGGTCGTTGCGTCGGCGAACCACTTGCTCACGGCATCGTTGAACACCGGCGCCAGTCGACGCGGCCAGAACATCGCGCCGACCACGGCGGCAACGGCGATGCCGAGGAAAATCTCTTCGGTGCGCGCCTCTGCTACGTCCCACACCGCCAGCGGGTTATCCACCACCGGCAAGGCGATCAGCGGCAGGGTGTAACCGGCGAGCATCAATGCGTAGTTGTTGGCCGTGCGCAGTTGCAGGGACAGGAACAGCAAAATGCCCGTCCACAGCGCGATGACCACCACCAGTACATACGGGCTCTGCACGAACATCGGCACGAAAAAAACCGCCGCCGCGGCACCGAGAAAAGTCCCGATGGCGCGGTACAAGGCCTTGGAACTGGTCGGCCCGAGAAACGGGCTGGAGACGATATACACCGTGGCCATCGCCCAATACGGACGCGGCATTTGCATGAGCAAGGCGATGTACAGCGCGATCATCGACGCTGCGAAAGTCCGCACCCCGTAGAACCAGTCGCGGGCCGGCGGAATGCCAGAGAAAAAACCGTTCAAGAATTGATCACCACAGGCGGATGGGCCGACTCAAAAGCTCTGAGTACCCGAAGCGTAGCTTCCAGATCGCTTTGCTCGATGCCTTCGAGCACCTCATGACGCAAGCGCACCAGTTCGATCTCGACCGCTTGCACCAGTTCACGACCGGTGTCGGTCAGGCTCAGGCACTTGGCGCGGCGATCCTGGGCATCTTCGGTCCGGCAGACGTAGCCGGAATGGCACAACTGATCGAGCAGACGCACCAGCGACGGACTCTCCATCCCGGCCGCCTGCGCCACTTGCACTTGGCGCACGCCCTCGCCCAAACGGCCGATCATCAACAGCGGCACGGCGCAGGCTTCGGAGATTCCGTAGTTGACCAGCGTGGTCTGGCAGATCTTCCGCCAATGCCTGGCGGCCACCACCATGGCACTGCTGATGTTCATCTGGAGAGCGTCGAGTTCGTTCGGCACGAGGAAATGCACACTGTTAGTTTGCTAACTATCAATATCGCATTGGAGGGGAATTTCAGTCAAGTTTTGAAACAAATTGCTCCACTGGTCGCTCGCACAAACTGAAGCTTTCTAATTCATGTGATGACGATGTATATACCTCGTCAGTACCGAGAACCTTGAAGGAATCTGCAGATGTCAAAACAAGCCGTTTTTACAATGAAGCTTGAACCAGAGCTGCGTGAGCAGTTCATGGCGGAGGCAGAGGCCTCCCATCGCCCTGCTTCGCAGATCATGCGAGAAATGATGCGTCAGTTTGTTCGCATACAACAGGAAGCCCGAGAGTACGAAGCCTTCCTGCAACGAAAAGTCGACCTTGCAAGAGAATCGATGGCAGCCGGTGAAGGTGTGTCCAACGAGGAAGTTGAAGCACAATTCGCCGCCAGGCGCAGGCAGGTAGAAAATCAAGGATGAAGATTATCTGGAGTAAAAATGCCGTACAGGATCGCGAAAAAATCTGGGACTACCTTCACGCAAAAAATCCAGGCGCAGCGCTCGACATGGATCGCCGCTTCACCGAAGCGGCTTCGCGCCTATCCCAGAACCCCAAGATTGGCCCGGTCGGCATCATTGCTGGCACTCGCGAATTAATTCCCCATCCCAGCTACCGTCTTGTCTACCAGTCAGATCAGGATGTGATCTGGATTATGGCGCTGGTTCATACAGCACGGGCCTGGCCTTTTCCAACGTAGCGATTACCCCGCTCTCCCCTTGCGCAACATCACATTCAACTGATCCACCACCTCCGCCCAATCGGCGTCATCCAGAATCTCGTCACGCAAAAACTCCGCTTGGCTCTTCGTCCAGAAAAACGCATCAGCCAAATGCAAGTCGGGTTTGAGCGGGGAATGGGTGGCGATGAATTTGTCGATGTCGACCGGTTCGTCGGGGAGGCCGAGTTGTTTGAATAGCGATGGGAGGTTGTGTGTTGGGCTTTCCATTGATCAACTCCTTCAAAAAATGGGCTGTTTGGAAGATTACTCGCGAGCAGGCTCGCTCCCACAGGGGAATGCGATCAACCTGTGGGAGCGAGCCTGCTCGCGAAGGCGTCAGTGCCGGCACCACAAAACTTAATCACTCAACTCCCGCACCTCGGCATGCGGCACCATTTTCAGAAACTCCGGCATGCTCATGTGCAGCAGGTAATTGTGGTTGCCCGCCTCCAGATAAATATCCTTTTGCCGCGTCAGCAACGGGTCGATGACCATGTCCAGGCCATAAGAGCCACCCAGCGGCGGTACCGCGCCGCGTTCGCAGTCGTCGAAGATGTGCGCCAGATTGCTTTCGCGGGTCAGTTGCCATTCGCCGCTGGTGCGTACCTTGCTCAGGTCCAGATGACGACTGGCCGGCAGCACGGCCATCAGGTAGTGCCCGTGGTGGTCGTCGAGGATGATCGATTTGGCCACGCGCTCGGCGGGCACCCCGGCGACTCGTGCGGTTTCCAGGCTGCTGGACGAGTGTCGGTGGGCGACGATGTCGTATTCGCAGTGCGCCCGGTTCAGGCTGCTCTGTACTTTTCTTGCCATGCGCATGATGCACCTCGGTGTTGCGCTGAACGGTGGTTGCCGTGTCTTTGAGTCTAGTTCGGCGAGGGGTTGGCGCAGAGAATTCCGCCCACTGGACACATCCGCACATTGATCAAAATTCAACCAGCGCAACCCTCAACTAGACTGTAAGAACCAGCCATGACGCTCGCGGAGGGTCACGTGAACAGCCGATGTTGTGCGCTTGCCTTGCTCCTGCTGATCAGCGGCTCAGCCCTCGCCGCTGACACCCCGTTGCCGCCGATGAGTCCGGCCGGTTTGTGGCTGATTACCTTGGGCATCGTCTTTCTGATCGCCGAAGCGGCGCTGCCCAATTACGGAGTGATCGGGCTGGGCGGCATCATCATGTTCGTGATCGGCGCGCTGATTCTGAGCAACGCCGAGTTGCCGGTGCCGATGATGATCGGCCTTGGTCTGATCAGCGCTCTCTTGTTGATTGCGCTGCTGATTCGCGCCCTGAAAACCCGCCCCCGCCACGCGGTCAGTGGCGATGCCGGCCTGCTCGGCAGTGTCACCGCGATCACTACGGTGCAACCGGGCGATGCCCGTAATGGCTGGGTGCAACTGCAAGGTGAGCGCTGGCAAGTGCTCAGCGCGACACCGCTGCACACCGGGCAATCAGTGCGCGTGGTGGCGCGCAAGGGATTGTTGCTGCAAGTGGCCGCGACTGACGCGGCGCCACTCGGAGAGTGATCATGGGTCTGCAAATCGGTTTTGTTGCGCTGCTGTTACTGGTCATTGCCCTCGCCGGCTCGACGTTTCGCATCCTGCGCGAATACGAACGCGGCGTGGTGTTCCAACTCGGCCGCTTTTGGCAGGTCAAAGGCCCAGGCCTGATCCTGCTGATCCCGGTGGTCCAGCAAATGGTCCGGGTCGACCTGCGCACCGTGGTGCTCGATGTGCCGCCGCAGGACGTGATCACCCGCGACAACGTCTCGGTCAAGGTCAACGCCGTGCTGTATTTCCGCGTGCTCGATCCGCAGAAGGCGATTATTCAGGTTGAGGATTATCTTTCTGCCACCAGCCAACTGGCGCAAACCACCCTGCGCGCCGTGCTTGGCAAGCATGAACTGGATGAACTGTTGGCCGAACGCGAGCAGTTGAACATCGACATCCAGCAGGTACTCGACGCGCAGACCGATGCCTGGGGCATCAAGGTCGCCAACGTCGAGATCAAACATGTCGACCTCAACGAATCGATGGTCCGCGCCATCGCCAAACAGGCGGAAGCCGAGCGCGAACGGCGGGCCAAGGTGATTCACGCCGAAGGCGAACTGCAAGCCTCGGAAAAACTCATGCAGGCAGCGGAAATGCTCGGTCGCCAGCCTGGCGCAATGCAGTTGCGCTATATGCAGACCTTGAGTTCGATTGCCGGGGACAAGAGTTCGACGATTGTCTTTCCGTTGCCGATCGAATTGCTCAAGGGCATGGCGGATTTGTCGGGGAAATCCTGACCCGCCTATTCACCCGAAGGTTTGGGCACGAACAAGCGTGCTTGCATCCCGCCCGCGTGGACTTCAGCGCTGGTCTGCCAGGTCGCAGGTAGCGGTGAGAACTCTTGTGGCTCATCGACGGTTCCGACCAGCCAGACCCGGCCTCCGGCTGGCAGCTCGGTCAGGCTGTTCAGATAGACATCACTCGTTACCAGCGTGCCGAACCCGTACTCATTTGGCCGCGTCGATTGGCCATCGGCGTTCGGTGGAGTGAAGAGGCGCACCTGCGCCCCGGTGCGATCGTAGTAGACGTAGCTCAGATACCAGAGCATGTCGCTGGTGACGATGCGGTCACCGGGAAGGAAATGCTGGTTGACGTACTTCACGACCGTGTCGAGTTGATCATGCGTGTCGACCGTGGCGTTGTTGTTTACGCCGACCAGTTCCACGGCGATCAGCGACACCAGCACTGCCAATGCCAACATCCGCACGCGGCTGTACAAACGGTCGATGGCCAACGCCGTCAGCATCGGCAAGCCAAGGGCATACGCCGTCAGATAACGCTCAATGAATACCGGCGTAATGAACGACACCAGATACACCAGCAATAGCGGCAGCCCGGTGTACAGCGCCAGCAGAACACTGCAGCGCGACACACTGCGATCGCGCATCACCGCGATGACTGCCAGCCCCAGCATCGCCAGCGGCAACGCCGCGAAAATCAGCCACGGCAAACTTTCACCGTCATCCTGAATCAACCATGACCAGATCATCGACGGCAGCGAACTCAACGTAACGGCAGGCTCCCAACCGACATCGCCACCGGCCTCAAGCTGCTGCATGTGCTGCGTCAAATCAAGCAGGTTGGGCAGCCAAGGCAGATACAAAGTAACGATGGTCAGGTTCGCCAGCCACCAGTTCCAGCGCTGGATGTGCCGGAACCGGTAACCACGCTGTACGCGGATCGCGATCAGATAAAGCCAGTGACACAGCGCCGCGAGCACGGCGAAATAGTGGGTGTAGAGCGCCGCGCTCATCAGCAGCAGGTAATACACCAGATAGCGCTGGCGTTGCGGGCGGCGGATCCAGTAGACCAGCGCCAGGCTCGCGGCGAGCAGCAGCGCCCCGAGCAGCGCGTACATGCGCACTTCCTGGCTGTAGCGCACCGCGGTCGGCAACAGCGCCAGCAACACACCGGCGATGAACGCTGCGCGACGGGTGGCCAGGCGATCCACCAGCCACACGCCCAGCCCCACCGCCGCAATGCCGGCCAGCGCACTGAGAGAGCGGACCGCCAGAATGCCGTCCCCGAACAATTCGACCCAGCCATGCAGCAGCATGAAGTACAGCGGCGGATGCACATCGAATGCCGCGTGCTGCCAAATTTCACTCAGCGAATAGCGCCCCAGCAGCAGACTGGAACCTTCATCGCCCCAGATCGCTGCCGCGGTCAGATCATAAAAACGCACGAATGCGGCCAGCGCCAGGATCGGCCATAGCCAGTGATTTTTTATCCAGCGCACCCAGCGCAAGCTGCCGAACCAGGAGTCGGGCGCGGCAAACGGATCTTGCGTGTCGCCCATTGGCGTGACTCTGTTCGCCGCCATTGCTGCCTCTTGCCGCGCCGCAGCGCCACGAGAGTATGACGCGCCAACCTGCCCATCACTTTAGGTCAGCCACGGCAGAACCGTCGATGTCGGTTTGTGCTTTCACGACGCCCGGCGTCATAGCCGCCATTTGCCCTTCCGGGTAAACCGACTGCCATCCCCCGCCCAACGCCTTGTACAACCCGACCATCGCCAGCGAAACGCCGGTGGAACTCTCCACCCACTGTTCCTGCGTTGCCAGCAGCGCGCTTTGCACGGTGAGGACGTTGACGAAATCGACCACACCTTCGACGTATTGCTGTTGCGCGGTGCGCAGGGCGATCTGGTTCTGGCGGACGGCTTCGGCGAGGCTGTCGCGGCGGCGCTGGCTGGCGTTGTAGACGGTCAGTTGATCGTCGATTTCATGCCAGGCACGCAGCACGGTTTGCTGGTAGCCGATCGCCGCTTCCTGTTGTTGCGCTTCGCGCAGTTGCAGCATGCCGCGCAGGCGTCCGCCATCGAACAGCGGCAGACTGAATTGCGGGCCGATGCCGAAGGCGCGTGAACCCCACGAGCCAAAGTCGCTGAGTTGCATGGCTTGCGAGCCGAGGTTGCCCGACAGGGTGATGCGCGGATAGAAGTCGCCTTTGGCTACACCGATATTGGCGGTAGCAGCATGCAGGCGCGCTTCGGCCTGACGGATGTCCGGGCGGCGTTCGGCAAGTTGTGACGGCAGACCGATGGCGACTTGCAGCGGCGACTGCGGCACGGCGGCGTCTGTGGATAACTCCTTAGCCAATGCCTGTGGCGGTTCGCCCATCAGCAGGCTGATCGCGTTGATCAACTGCGATTGACGTTGCTCCAGCGCCGGCAATCGCGATTCGATCGCGGCGACTTGCGCGGCGGCTTCGGCGACGTCGAGGTCAGTCGCCACACCGTCGGCCAGACGCAGTTGCGAGAGCTTCAGGCTATGGCGGGCGACGTCGAGGTTCTGCTCGGTGACGGCGCGGGTGTTTTGTACACCGCGCAGCTGAATGTAGTTTTGCGCCGTGTCAGCGAGCACGGCCAATAACACCCCGCGACGGTCGTTTTCGGCGACTTCGAGGTTTGCATCGGCGGCTTCGGTTTCGCGACGTACGCGGCCCCAGAAATCCAGTTCCCATGAGGCGGAGAAACCGGCGTCCCACAGGTTGAAGGCGGAATCGCCGTTGTGTCCGGACGGGTCGTTCAGGCCCTCGCTGCTGTTGCGTTTGCGCGCGTAACTGCCCGTGGCGGCGGTGCTCGGATAACGGTCAGCGGTGATCACCTGGCGGGCGGCGCGGCTTTGCTGCAGACGGCTGCTGGCCAGTTGCAGGTCGAGGTTGCTCTGCACCGCACGCTGAGTGAGTGCGGAGAGTTGCGCGTCGTGGAAGACCTCCCACCATCGTTCGTTGAGGGGTTCGCTGACAGCTTGGCTGGGGGCTGACTTGGCCGGCTTAGTCCAGTCGGCGATTTGTGTGGCTTCGGGTTTCTGGAAGTCTGGGCCGACGGTGCAGGCGGTGAGGCTTGCTGTCACCAAGGCGCTGAAAATGAGTGGCTGCCACTGACCCCATCGCTGGCAAGCCAGCTCCCACAGGGATTGTGCAGGTTGTCCAAATTGTTCAGCCCCACCGACGGAACCTGTGGGAGCTGGCTTGCCAGCGATGAGGCCAGTTGAATTACCACCCATCATCGCTGGGTCACCTCACGCACGGATTTCTCTGAACTGCGCGTATCAATACTCGCCTCCACCGACATCCCCACGCGCAACCGCTCGGCGAGCGGCTGACCCGGTTCCAGCATGATCTTCACCGGAATCCGCTGCACCACCTTGGTGAAATTACCCGTGGCGTTATCCGGTTTCACCGCCGCAAAGGTCACGCCTGTGGCTGGCGCAATACTTTCCACGCGACCGCTCAAGGCTTCACCACCAAGGCTGTCGACGCGCACCTGCACCTCTTGCCCCGGCTGCACATCCGTCAGTTGCGTCTCCTGAAAATTCGCCACGACATAAGCCCGCTGCAACGGCACAACCGCGAGCAGCTTGCTGCCCGGCGTCACATAGGCGCCGACGCGCACGGCGCGCTCGCCGATCATGCCATCCTGCGGCGCGGTGATGCGCGTGTAGGAAAGTTCGAAACTGGCGATTTCCAGTGCCGCTTGCGCGTGTTTCAGACTGCCTTCGGCGGCGTCACGTTGAGCGGTGAGGATGTCGACTTGCTTGCGCTCTGCCGCCAGCTTCGCCGTGGCGGTGTCGAGATGAGCCGTGGCCTGATCGATGCGCGTGCGCGCCTGTTGCGCGTTTTGCACAGTACCGGCGCCGACGCCGGCGAGATGGTTGTAGCGATTCAATTCCTGTTGAGCGAAAGCCATTTCAGCCTTGGCTGAGACCACCGCAGCTTGCGCCTGAGCAATTACCGAAGTCTGGCGCTCCAGCGTCGCTTTGGCATTCTGCAACTGTGCCCGCGCGACCAGGGTTTGCGCATCCGCCGCCTCGGCTGAAGCGCGCAAATCGCGATCATCGATCAGCGCCAGCAACTGACCGGCCTTCACTTGCTGGTTGTCTTCCACCAGCACTTCCTTGATGAAACCGGCGACACGCGGCACCACCAGGGTGTAGTCGGCGGAGACAAAGGCGTCGTTGGTGTTTTGCTGAGTACGTTTGCCAAACACGCCGGGCAGCGCCAGGTAAACCAGCACGCCGACCGCCAGTGCGGCGGCGATGGCCACCGCGAGTTTTTGCTTTGCTTGAGTCGTCATAAAAACCTTCTGTTTCAGTACAGCGATCAGGTCGGCGCGCGCGGCGGAAAGATCCGCGTCGGCAGCCAGAAAATCAGCAGGATCAACGCCACCGCGACGCCGGCCATGCACACATAGAGATCGGAAGAAGTCAGCACCACGGCCTGTTCGTGCAGGCGATGGGCGAGGCCCGGATCGCTGCGGTCGGCCAGCGGCGAATTGCCGAGGCTGTCGACCAGCATGGTCGAATGGAAATGCAGGCGCGCGGTGGTCAGCGCTTCGATCACCCCGGTAGCGACCACGGCCGCCAAGCCTTTCACCGTGTTGAACCACGCGGAGGCGAACGGCCCGTCCTGCGGCTGGATACTGCCGGTGGACAACATCAACAGCGGCAACACCGACATCGGCTGACCGAAGATCTGCAGCCATTGCAGGACGTAGAAATTGTCGCGAATCCATTCTGAAGTCAGCAGCGATCCGCCCAGGCAGGACAGCGTCAACATGCTCAAACCCATGCCAAGCACCCAGCGGCAATCGACCCAGCGCAGGTTGCACAACGCTGCCACCAACGGCAGCGCAATCAGTTGCGGCAAAGCGGCGATCAGCATGATCGGTGCGGTCTGCGCCGGGCGATAACCCTGCACCTGCGCCAGATAACTCGACGGAATCAACACCACCGCCTGCAGAACTATCAGCACACCGGCCAAGGTCATCAAGGCGAACGACAGGTTGCGGATACCGAGCATCTGCAATTTGAAAAACGGAATCGGCTGCGACCACTCGTTGATCAGAAACGCCACCAGCAGCAGCGAACCGGCGCCGAGCAATCCGCAGATCAGGCTCGACTCGAACCAGTCCAGCCGATTACCTTGCAGCAAACCGATCACCAGCATGCAGATCGCTGGAAAACCCAGCAGCAGGCCTTTCCAGTTGAACGACTTGAGGCGCTCCAAACGCAGCGGGTCCTGCGGGATGCCCCATGCGACCATCGTCATGGCGATCAGACTAGGCACGATGATTTGCCAGAACGTCCACTGCCAGCCGACGTATTCAGTCCACAACCCGGCCAGCGGCGTGCCGAGGCCGGGGCCGAATGTCGCCGTCAGTGCGTAGCCGGCCAGACCGTAGAGTTTGATATTCGCCGGCAAAAAGCGCAGGGCGACGGTCATCAGCATCGGTGGCAGCGCACCGCCGGCCAGCCCCTGCAAAGTGCGCATCAGCAGCAGACTTTCGTAGTTCGGTGCAAACGGGCACAGCACGCCAAGCAAGGTGAACAGACCGATCGCGCAAAGGGTGAAGCGGCGCAGCGAGAAGGTCACCGAACACCACGGCGCGAAGGCCATGGCCGCGACCGAGGTGGCGGTGTAGCTGGCGACCAGCCAGGTGCCTTCGTCGTAACCGATGTGCAACCCGCCACGGATGTCGGCCAGGGCCACCTTGGTGACCATCTCGTTGAGGCCCGACACCAGCACCGCCAGCAGCACGCCGACCAGGCCAATGATGATCCGCGCCCCGAACACCGGTGGCGCGGCCGCCGTCGCCGGGCTGGCCGCAGCGATGGGCACCGCAGCCGACAGGGATGTCATGAATACACACTCCGGAGGGAAAAATACCGGAGCATCTTAGTCGGGCTTGGCAATGACGAAAATTGACTTATTGGCAGGTTATAAGTGCGCCAGACACAATCATTAAAAGCAAAAGATCGCAGCCTTCGGCAGCTCCTACAGGGATATGCATTCCAATGTAGGAGCTGCCGAAGGCTGCGATCTCTTGATCTTTAGGGTTGTGCAGCCAGCCAGGTTTCGTCGCAACAGGCCTTGAGGGTTTCGCGCAGCCAGCGGTGCGCGGGGTCCTTGTCGAATCGAGGGTGCCAGGCTTGAGTCAGCATCAACGTCGGCAACGGGATTGGCAGGTCGAATGAGCGCAGTTTCAAACCGAGCCGGCGCACACTCAGCAGAGCTTCTTTGGGAACCGGCAGGATCAGGTCGGAATCAGGCAACGCAAACATCGCCGCATGGAAACTCGGCGCGATCACCGCGACGCGCCGCTCCAGACCCAGCGCATTCAGCGCGGTATCAATCGGGCCGCGAGCGATGCCGCGGCGCGACATGCTGATGTGGGAAAACCCGGCATAGCGCTCGGCGGTGATTTCACCGTCGAGCAATGGATGATCTTCTCGCACCAGTCCCACGAAGTGCGTCGAAAACAGATTCTGCACTTTGACTTCAGGAGTGACAGGGCGGGTATTACTGACGCTCAAATCGATGCGCCCTTCACGCAGGGCTTCATCGTCGCCATCGCCTTCCGGGACGAAGCGCAACTCACAGTGCGGCGCCAGTTGATCGAGGGTGTCGAACAGCTTGCCGCCGTAGACGCCGATGAAGAAGTCATTGGCGCGGATGCTGAAGCGCCGGCGCAGCGTGCCCAGTTCCACCGAGTCGGCCGAGCGGAACAGCAGCGCGGCCTGCTCGACCACATCGCGCACCTGCTCGCGCAACTCCAGCGCTTTGGGGGTTGGCACCAAGCCACGTCCAGCACGCACGAGGATCGGATCACCGATCGCTTCGCGGATCCGCGTCAGGGTTCGGCTCATGGCGGCCGGGCTGAGGTTCATCCGCCGCGCGGCGCCGACCACACTGCCCTCATCGAGCAAGGCGTCGAGGGCGACCAGAAGGTTCATGTCCGGGAGTTGCATGCTGAGCACTCTTGGCTGATCTGGATTGATCTGGGCGCAATGCTAGCAAACATCCTTTAGGTATGGAGGCGCCGGACAGGACGCCATCGCTGGCAAGCCAGCTCCCACAGTGGTTGAGGCGTTCACAACATCTGAAAACACCAAAAAACCTGTGGGAGCTGGCTTGCCAGCGAAGGGGCCAGCCGTCACGCCAGAAATTACCGCTGCATCCCCCAACGCTTAACAGTCACCCGCTCCAGCGTATCGAACACCAGATTCTCCACCAGCAAGCCGATCAGAATCACCACCGCCAACCCCGCAAACACCTTGTCGGTATACAGCTCATTACGATTCTGAAAGATGTACCAACCCAGCCCGCCCTTGCCACTGGTCGCACCAAAAACCAATTCAGCGGCAATCAACGTGCGCCAGGCAAACGCCCAGCCAATCTTCAGCCCCGCCAGAATCGACGGCAGCGCCGCCGGGATCAGGATGAACAGCACCAGTCGCAAACCCTTCAGACCATAGTTGCGACCCGCCATGCGCAGGGTTTCGGAAACCCCGAGGAACCCGGCATAGGTGTTCAGCGCCAACGCCCACAACACCGAATGCACCAGCACGAAAATCAGACTGTTCTGCCCCAGGCCAAACCACAGCAGCGCCAACGGCAACAGGGCAATCGCCGGCAGCGGATTGAACATCGAGGTCATCGTGCTCAGCAGATCACGGCCCAATTGCGTCGACACCGCAAGGGTGGTCAGGGCAAATGCCAAAACGATGCCGATCAGATAACCCTTGATCAGCACCACCAGCGATATCCACACCTTGGCCAATAACTCACCACTGAGCAGCCCGTCGAACAACGCATGGCTGGTCTGCAAGAAACTCGGCAGCATCAGGTCGTTGTTCTGAATCCGCGCGACCACTTCCCACACGACTGCGAGCACAATCAGGATCAGGCCTTTACGCAGCCAGCCCTGTTGCCACAGCCGCGTGCCGAGCGACAACTCCCGCTCGACCGGCACTTCAGTCAGCGGCTCCAGAACAATTTCAAACTCTTCACGCACAGATGATGAATGGCTCATCGGGTAATCCTCCTGGCCGCTCAATAGGCAATGCGAATGTCATTGAAGTCGTGGTCACGCTCGGTTTCCGGCGACTGGCCTTCATCGAACAACAAACGATGAATGCGCCGCGCCGATTCCTGAAACGCCACGCCACCGAGGCTGTGCAGATCGTATTGATGGCTGTGCACTTCGGCGCGCACTCGGCCGGGATGCGGCGACAGCAGCAGGATGCGATTACCGACCACCAGCGCCTCTTCAATCGAGTGGGTGACGAACAGCAGAGTGAAGCGCACCTCTTCCCAGAGCAGCAGCAACTCTTCCTGCATCTTGCGGCGGGTCAGCGCATCGAGTGCGGCGAACGGTTCGTCCATCAAGAGGATTTTCGGCTGCATCGCCAGCGCCCGGGCAATCGCCACGCGCGCCTTCATGCCGCCGGACAAAGTGTGCGGATAAGCATCGGCGAACGCCGCGAGGCCGACCTTTTCCAGATAGTGCAGCGCACGCTCTTCGGCTTCTTTTTTCTTCAGGGTGCGTGATGCAAGCAGCGGAAACATCACGTTCTGTTTGACGGTTTTCCACGGCGGCAGTTGATCGAATTCCTGAAACACTACGATGCGGTCCGGCCCCGGCGCGTCGACGCGCTGGCCTTGCAGACGGATCTCGCCTTCGCACGGTTGAATGAACCCGGCGACCGCCTTCAGCAACGTGGATTTGCCGCAACCGGACGGGCCGAGCAGCACGTAGCGATCGGCCGGATCAATTTCAAAACTGACTTGGTGGGTGGCACGCACCACGCGTTGCGGCGTGCGGTATTCGAGGCTGACATGATCGACCGCCAGCAACGCGTCGCTGCGGGCGATCGGGTTGCTGGCCGCGTGGCCTGGCAAGGGAGCGTTCATTTTTTGATCAATCTCCGGCGAATCAGAAAGGCGCGTCGCCCTGAATGGTCGTGCGATACAGCTTGCGGCGCAGGTGCGCGGGGCAGCCGGCGGCGAGATGGATCAGCGAACGGTTATCCCAGAACACCAGGTCGTGGGGCTGCCACTGATGGCGGTAGATGTTTTGCGGCAGCACGCTGTGGGCATAGAGCTCGCTCAGCAGTTGCTGGCTCTCGTCTTCCGGCAGGCCGACGATGCGCGTGGTGAAACCTTCGCTGACGAACAGCGCCTTGCGTCCGTTCTCCGGGTGCGTACGCACCACCGGATGCACCACTTCGGCGACCTGAGCCAGTTGCTCCGGGGTCAAGGTCGGGCGCCAGTTGCCTTCGAATTTGGTTTCGCTGTAGCGGGCGGTGTAGGAATGCGCGGCCGAACGACCTTCAACAGCTTTGCGCAAGGCCTCGGGCAAGCTGTCCCAGGCTTTGTGCATATCGGCGAACAGGGTGTCGCCACCCTCGGACGGCAACTCCTGCGCGTGGAGCATCGAACCGAGGCTCGGCAGCTCTTTATAAGAGAGGTCGGAGTGCCAGAACTTGCCGGCATCGCCGAGGCCGATGTTCTGGCCGTTTTCGACGATGTTGGAAACGATGAGGATTTCCGGGTGGTTGGCCAGCAGGAACTGCTTGAGCACATGGATCTGCAACACGCCGAAGCGGCGGCTGAAGTCGATCTGTTGCTGCGGGGTGATTTGCTGGTCGCGGAACACCACGACGTGGTGATCCAGGTGCGCGCGATGAATGCGCGCAAAGTCCTGATCATTGATCGGCCGGCTGAGGTCAAGGCCAATGATCTCGGCGCCGACGGCACCGCTGAACGGGCGGATTTCAAAGGATTGCGGCGCGGCGGTCGCGGCGCTTGGGGAAGCAGTAGCTGCGGACATCTTTCCATCTCCCACGCACGGCGCGCTCACGGGCGCGCTCGTCGATCAGACACTCACGCTGGATTGCGTGTTGGTTCAGGTCGTGCGGCGCGCCGATTGGTCGGCAGGTACGCAGGGGGATGACTTTATAGCTATAAGAATCGGAAATTAAATACCGTTAATGAATAACGATATGGCGATTGGTGCGGAATGGACTGAGTGGTGAGTGACGGTTTTTGTCACTTCCTGACAGAGATGTGGTGTTTGGGCTGCCGCTATCGCGAGCAGGCTCACTCCTACAGGGATCGCATTCCTCTGGAGAAATGCGGTTACTGTAGGAGTGAGCCTGCTCGCGAAGAGGCCGTCAGCAGCGCTGAAGATCTAGCGCTCGTGCAACGCCTCTGCCCGCGCACGGATGATCGGTTTGAGCAGATAACTCAACACCGACTTCTTGCCGGTAATGATGTCCACCGACGCGACCATCCCCGGGATGATCAGCAACGGCTTTTCATCGGTACCCAAGTGGCTGCGCTCAGTACGCACCTTGATGATGTAGTACGTGGTTTTCTTGTCTTCGTCGGTAATGGTGTCGGCACCGATCTGCTCAAGCTTGGCCTTCAACCCACCGTAAATGGTGTAGTCGTAGGCGGTAAACTTGACGATCGCTTCCTGCCCCGGATGCAGGAAGGCAATGTCTTGCGGGCGGATCTTGGCTTCGACCAGTAGTGTGTCGTCTAGCGGTACGATTTCGACCATGTCGCTGCCCGGCTGGATCACGCCGCCGATGGTGTTGACCAGCAACTTGTTGACGATGCCGCGCACCGGCGATGTCACCAGCGTGCGGCTGACGCGGTCCTCCAGTGCCTTGCCGGTCGCGCTGGCCTTGTTCAGGTCGGTGCGTGCTTCGTTGAGTTGGGTCAGCGCTTCGCTGCGGAACTTGCCGCGCGTCTCGTCGATCTTGCGCTGAACTTCCTTGATCGCCGATTCGGCACGGGGAATGGCCAGCGTCGTTGCATCCAGCTGACCACGGGTTTCCACCTCGGCACGCTTCAGACGCAAGACCTCCACCGGGGACACCGCGCCCTGCGCCACCAGCGGCTCGGACATGTTGATTTCCTGGCGCTGCAAACCGAGCTGCTGACGATACTGCGCTTGCTTGGAGGCGAATTCGCGCAGCTCTTGCTGACGCTGAATCAACTGCTCCTGCAAACCACCGATCTCGTCGTGCAACTGCTGACGGCGGCTGATGTACAGCGACTCTTCACTCTTGGCCTGACCGGGCACGGCTTTGAGCACGTCCTCGGGGAAATTCAGCGGACGGTCATCGACCTCGGCGCTGAGGCGTTCTACGCGCAGCAGCATCGACAAGCGATCGGCTTCGGTTTCACCGACGTTCGACGCAAATCGCGTGTCGTCGAGACGAATCAGCGGTGCACCGGCTTCGACAATCTGGCCTTCCTTGACGAACAGTTCGGAGATGATCCCGCCCTCAAGGTTCTGGATTTTCTGGATCTTCGACGACGGAATCGCTTTGCCGTCGCCCTTGGTCACTTCGTCGATCACGGCGAAGTTGGCCCACAGCAGCAGAAAGATAAAGAAGCCGATGATCGCCCAGATGGTCAGGCGCACGACGCGCGGGGCGTCCTCGATCAGCGCTTTGTTGACCTCCGGCAGTGGCTGGCCCTGCAGTGATGCCGAGCCTTTGAAGTAGCGACGGATCGAATCCTTGAAACCCGACTTAAGCAACACTGATCTGCCCCTTCTTCAACGCTTCCATCACGGCGGCTTTCGGGCCATCGGCGAGAATTTGTCCACGGTCGATCACCAGCAGACGATCGACCAGCGACAACAGTGAAGCCCGGTGCGTCACCAGCACCACAGTCTTGTTTTCAATCACCGCGGCGAGGCGTTGCTTGAGGCGTTCTTCACCGGTGTTGTCCATCGCACTGGTCGGCTCGTCCATCAGCAGGATCGGCGGATTGAGCAACAGCGCCCTGGCCAGTGCGACGTTCTGCCGTTGACCACCGGAGAGGTTCTGCCCGCGCTCGCCGACTTGCAGCTCGTAACCTTGTGGATGCAGACGGGCGAATTCGTGGACGCCGGCCAGTTCGGCGGCTTGCAGGACGAGCTCGTCTTCTACATAACGGGCGCCGGAGACGAGGTTGTCACGCAGGGTGCCGGCCAGCAGTTGGATGTCTTGCGGCACGTAGCCAATGTTGTAGCGCAGTTCGCTGACGTCGATCTGACGGATATCCACACCGTCGACCAGCAGCGCGCCGTCGTCCGGCTGATACAGGCCGACCAGCAATTTCGCCAGCGAACTCTTGCCCGAGCCGCTGCGGCCGATGATGCCGATCTTCTCGCCGGGACGAATCACCAGATTGATGTTCTTCAGCGCCGGGTTCTGTTGTTCCGGGTAAGTGAAGCTGAGCTGGCGGCACTCGATCGCGCCTTGCAAAACCTTGCGGCTCAGCGGGCGCTCTTCAAAATTGCGCTCTTGCGGCAACTCCATCATCTGGTCGACCGAGGTCATGGTCACGCGGGCTTGCTGATAACGGGTCAACAGACCCGACAGCGAGGCCAACGGGCTCAGTGCGCGACCGCTGAGCATGTAGCAGGCAATCAGACCGCCCATGCTCAGGTTGCCGGCGATGATCTGGTACACGCCGAAGACGATCATGATCACCCCGGCCAGTTGCTGGATCAGCAGGGTGATGTTCATCGCCAGGCCGGAGAGCATTTTCACCCGCAGCTCGAGGCGGCTGAGGGTGCCGATGGTCTGTTCCCACTGGTACTGGCGTTCGCTCTCCGCGTTATTGACCTTCACCGCGTCGAGACCGGCGAGGGTTTCGATCAGGCTCGACTGGCGCTCGGCGCCAAGGGCCATGGTGCGCTCCATGGTCGCCACCAGCGGCTTCTGCAAGGCGTAGCCGATCAGCAGGGCAATCGGGAACGCCAGCACCGGAATCCACACCAGATGCCCGCCGAGAATGGCGATGACGATGAAGATCAGGATGGTGAACGGCAGGTCGATCAGGCTGGTCAGGGTCAGCGAGGCGAGGAAGTCGCGCAGGCTCTGAAATTCGTGGATGTTCTGCGCGAAGCTGCCGACTCGCGCCGGACGGTATTTCATCGCCATGCCGACGATGCGCTCGAACAGCGTCGCGGAGATGATCAGGTCGGTTTTCTTCCCGGCCAGATCCAGGCACAGGGCGCGCAGACTCTTGAGGATCAGGTCAAAGATGTAGGCGCCGGTGATGCCCAACGCCAGAACCCACAGGGTCGCTTCGGCCTGGTTCGGCACCACGCGATCGTAGACGTTCATCACGAACAGCGGCGCGGCCATGGCGATGATGTTGATCAGGAAACTCGCGGCAATCGCATCGGCGTACAGCCAGCGCGAACGCTTGAGGGTGTCGCGGAACCACGAGCGCGCACGCGGAATCAGCGTGCCGTGGTTGACGTCGAATTTGTGTTGCGGCTGGGCGAAGAAGACTTTGCCGGTGTAATCGTCGGTCAGCAATTCACGGCTGACAATCGACTCGCCGCCGTCGGTTTCGCTGAGCAGCACCCGGGCTTCATTGTCACCCTGCCAGCCGAGCAGGACAGCGCTGCGGCCATCCTTGAGCAGCAGCAAGGCCGGCATGGCGATCGCCGGAATTTCTTCCAGTTTGCGCTGCAATACCCGACCTTGCAGGCCGGCGCGAGCTGCCGCGCGGGGCAGCAACTCGACACTCAGGCGTTGTTTGGGCAGCGGCAGTCCGGTGGTCAGCATCGCCGCGCTGGCGGGCTTCTGGTGCAGCATGCAAAGGGCGAGCAGACCGTCCAGTAACGGATCGTCGTGCAGCGCGCGTGGATCATGACTGAGTTGAACTCGACTGACTTCTGATTCCACGCTCGACACTCTTTGACAGTTGAAAAGGGATAACTCAATTCATCCCAGGCAGCTGGACCTTGGGCTTGACGTCGTTTTGCACAACGGATGCCAACGGTGCGACCACTCCCTGGCTTCTGAGCAACTCGCCCATGGTCGCCTTGATTCGGTACTGAGTAAATAACTGAATGTTTTTGATTTCAGCCAGACGCCGCGAAGCGGTGAACAACTCGTTTTCGCTGTCGAGCAAATCAAGCAGAGTTCGTTCACCGAGGCTGAACTGACGCTGGTAGGCGGTGCGCACCGAGGTGCTGTGATCGACGTATTGCTGCGCGATCGGCACCTGCGCGTTAGCGTTGTTCAAGGCGTTCCAGGCCAGGCCCAGCTCTTCGTTCAACTGACGCAGGGCGTTGTTGCGAATATCCAAAGCCTGGTTCGACAGGTACGACTTGGATTCCAGATCGGCCTTGTTGCTGCCACCGGAATAGAGGTTGAAGCGCATGCGCAGCATGGCTTGCCATTCGTTGTTGTGACCGTTCTGGCCGTCGAGATCGTTGTCGGCGGTGCGACCCAGTTCGGCGTCGAAACGTGGGTAGAAGGTCGACTTGGCGGTTTCGTATTGCTTCTCGGCGGCGGCGATGTCGGACTCGGCCGAACGCAGGATCGGGCTGTTTTCCAGCATCTGCTGGCGGGCTTCATTGAGGTTGGCCGGCATCATCGCCATGAACGGCGCCGGACGCTCGAGCTGATCGGGCATCTGGCCGACGGCGCTGAGGAAGTTGGTTTCCGAGTCGGCGAGGTTGGTCTGCTCGGTGATCAGGTTGTTGCGGGCCTGGGCCATTCGCGCTTCGGCCTGATCGAGGTCGGCACCGCTGCCGACGCCACGCTGGGTGCGCAACTGGATCTGGTCGTAGATGCGCTGGTGGCTCTTGAGGTTGTCCTCGGCCAGACGCACGAATTCGCGCCGGGTCAGCACATCCAGGTAGACCTGGGCGACGGTCAGCGCGGTGCGCTCGGAAGTACCGAGCAACGAGTAAGCGCGGGAGTTGACGGTGGCTTGTTGACGCCCGACCTCGCTGGACGTCGCAAAACCGTCAAAGACCATTTGCGAGAGACGTAAACTTGACTCGCTACGATTCAGGGTTTCGTAGTGGTTACCGGAATTGGCGCGGGTGGTGACGCTGTCGGTACCCTCACGGCCATAACCGCCGAGCAGATCGACCTTCGGCAGGTATCCACCTTTTGCCGCTCTTAACTGATAATCCGCAGCCAAACGACTGTTGACCCCTGCCTGGATTTCCGGATGGACATCCAGTGCCTGCTGCATGGCTTCTGGTAAGGATTGTGCTTGTACAAAAGAGGCGGCGAGGGCGAAGGGTACGGCGAAAAGCAGGGGCGAACGCATGATAGGAATTTCCCAGAACTTCTTGTCTTGAATCACAGCAAAACGTGGCGCTGCGTCGGATGATGGCAACCAGATTGACCGTATGTCGGAAAGTTCAAAACAGGAACTGGATCACACGCTGAAGGACAGGTCGCCGCGGAAATATCAATGTGACATTAGTGGGGCGATTGTTTAGGATGGCACCCAGAAGGTCAATAGTTTGGCATAAAGTTAATAGCGAAAGAATCTAGCCAAATTATTGACGAAAAGACGCGTCAAACTTGTTTCGCAAATTTTTAAAGTACGTCCAGACTGAATCGGCGCCCATGCCGTCAGGTCCATGGAAGTCAACTGAACGTGACACCCGGAGAGTCTTCAATGAGCAGTGTTGTTGCCATCGTCAAAAGCATTGTCGGTCAGGTATTCGTGGTGTCCCCAGAGGGCGTGCGTCGCGTACTCGTTGAAGGCGATCGTCTGTTTGTCGGCGACCAGATCGACACCGGCCTCTCCGGCGCCGTGTCGCTTGAATTGGCCGATGGCCGCACCCTTGATCTGGGCCGTGAAACTCAGTGGAGCGCCAACGCGCCCGACTCCAGCACTGATTTGGCCGAAGCCACCGCGCAGGCAGCGCCGTCGGTAGCCGAACTGCAGCAAGCCATCGCCGCCGGTGTCGACCCGACCACCGCGCTGGACGCTACTGCTGCCGGCCCAAGCGCCGCAGGCACGGGCGGTGCTGCCGGTGGCGGTCACAGCTTCGTGATGCTCGATGCCACCGCTGGCCGCGTTGACCCGACCATTGGCTTCCCGACCGCAGGCATCAACGCTGCCGGTCAAGCTGCGCAAAACATTACCGGCGGCCAGACCACCGATACCACCACCAACGCCCTGCGTGATTCGACCCTGAGCCTCAGCGCCACGCCGTCCATCACCGAAGCCGGCGGTGTGCTGGTGTACACCGCGACCCTGACCCAGGCGCCGCTGACCGACTTGACCATCACCCTGTCCAACGGCGCGGTGATCGTGATTCCGGCCGGTGCAACCACCGGCACCGTCAACGTGCCACTGGCGCCGAACGACACCGTTTATAACGACCCGACCCAGATCGACGTGACCGTCACCGGCACCACCGGCGGCAATGGCATCACCGTGACCCCGCCGACCACTCCGGCCACGACCCAGGTCACCGACACCATCGACACCACCACCGTCACCCTGACGGCCGGGCCGAGTGTCACCGAAGGCGGGCAGATCACGTACACCGCGACCCTGACCAACCCGGCGCAAACCCCGGTGACCGTCACCCTGTCGAACGGCTCGACCATCACCATCGGCGCCGGCCAGACCACCGGCACCGTCAACGTGCCGACCCCGGCCAACGACGTCTATAACAACGGCAGCACCGTCACCACCACCATCACCGGTGCGACTGGCGGCAACTTCGAAAACCTGGTGCCGAACCCGACGCCAGCGGTGACCACCATCACCGACTCGATCGACACCACCAACCTGACCCTGACTGCCACCGGCACAGTGGTCGAAGGCGGCCAGATCACCTACACCGCGACCCTGACCAACCCGGCGCAAACCCCGGTGACCGTCACCCTGTCGAACGGTTCGACCATCACCATTGAGGCTGGCCAGACCACCGGCACCGTCAACGTGCCGACGGCGGCCAATGACGTCTACAACAATGGCGGCACTGTCAGCACCACCATTACTGGCGCCAGCGGCGGCAACTTTGAAAACCTGGTGCCAAACACCACGCCAGCCACCACCACGGTTACCGACTCGGTCGACACCACCAGCGTGAGCCTCACCGCTACCGGCACCGTCGTCGAAGGCGGCCAGATCACCTACACCGCGACGCTGACCAACGCAGCGCAAACTCCGGTGACGATCACCCTGTCGAACGGTTCGACCATCACCATTGACGCCGGCAAAACCACCGGCAGCGTCAACGTGCCGACCGCGGCCAACGACGTTTACAACAATGGCAGCACCGTCAGCACCACTATCACCGGCGCTACCGGCGGCAATTTCGAAAACCTGGTGCCGAACACGACGCCAGCGACCACCACCATTACCGACTCGATCGACAACACCAACCTGTCGCTGACGGCCACCGGCACCGTGGCGGAAGGTGGTTCGATTGTTTACACCGCCACGCTGACCAATCCGGCCGGCACGCCGGTAACCGTGACCCTGAGCAACGGCTCGGTGATCACCATCGACGCGGGCAAAACCACTGGCACCGTGACCGTTCCGGCGCCGGCCGATGATGTCTATAAAGACGCAGGCAAAGTCGAAGTCACCATCAAGGATGCGACTGGCGGCAACTTCGAGAATCTGCTGCCGAGCACTGTCCCGGCCGTGACCGAAGTGACCGACACTATCGATACCTCGACCGTGAAACTGACGGCTGATACCTCGGTTGCTGAAGGTGGCACCGTCACCTACACCGCCACCGTTGGCGCCCCGGTGACCGGTTCGCCTGTCGTGGTAACCCTGGCCAACGGTCAGAGCATCACCATTGAAGTCGGTAAAACCACCGGCAGCGTGACCACCACCGCGCCAAATGACGCGTTGACCGGCAACGCACCGCTGACGAATTCGATCACTGGCGTTTCGGGTGGTAATTACGAAGATCTGGTCGCCGACAAGACCCCGGTATCGACCAGCGTTACCGATGTTGCCGACACCACCAACCTGTCGCTGAGCGCAACCGGTTCCGTGGCTGAGGGTGGTTCGATTGTTTACACCGCCACGCTGACCAATCCGGCCGGCACGCCAGTCACCGTGACCCTGAGCAACGGCTCGGTGATCACCATT